>NZ_MUNP01000048.1 GCF_002001105.1 Rhodanobacter sp. C06
GCCGTGCTGCGCGTACCGGCGATGGTGTCGGACCCGGGTTCGGAGGACGCCTACCTGGCCGAGGTCATGCTCGAGTTGTCGGCCGGCGTGGACCCTGCCGAGGCGACGCTGATCCTGTGCGCCTCCCGTGCGCTGATGGACGCCCTCGTGGAGCGCGCACCCGCGTCGTGGAAGGACCGGATGAAGGTTCAGGGGAGGACGTCGATCGCGCCGCTGCTGGAGGCGCATCGGGCGGACGTCGCTGCCCGGAAGGGATCGGGACTGGGGATGCTGGCAGAGGGTGTGTACATGCCCGGCAAGCAATGCTCGCACGTGGTGATCGTGAAGCTACCCTTCGCGTCGCCGACGTCACGATCTGGGCGGCGCTTGCGCGCGCCCGACGTCATGGTAAGCCTGTCTCATATCGATTGCTGTATTCCCATGCGGAATGCGGCACCATACTTTCCAACGACGAACCCGATGCCGGCCTTTCGATTCCTGATGAACAAGCGCGAGCGCAGCCGCGCTGATGCGCGCCTTGGCGATATCCTCGGCCTTTGTCGGCGCCTTGAGCGGATGTCCGCGCGGGACAAGATGGACCTGGTTGAAAAAAGGAAGGAAGCTCTGCGTTACCTCCGGCGCGGCGCGCTTTGCGACACGCTCGCCCTCGCCTGTATCACCCTGGTCTGCATTGGCTTGGCCTTCCCGGCGCTCTCTGGCCTCTCGACCGGTCTCTCCGCTCGACTGGTCCTTCTCTTGGTGATGGCCTTCCCGGTCTACCGGCTGGTGAACGTGATGGACACCAGCCAGCGCGCCTACTACGCGATTAGGAATGAGATCGACGTGATCTTCAAGTCTGGCATTTCGGAAGCGTCGCGCTTCGACAACTGTTGATCAGACCCTTTTACCAGCCACGCATGACCGCGGCCAACATTCGACTCCCCTGGCCGGCGAGGTCTTCACCATCCATGGCTCATCCGACGCACTTGGTCATTCGACCTCACCCAGCACCTTGCGGCGGGGATTCCAGCCAACCCTAACCGCGACGCTGCGCGCCGCGGCTCGCTGAGTTGATGGATCGTACGGGCATGTTGGCGTACGACCGATAAAACGATCGTTCCAAACAAAGGATGCGCGTTCTTGGATCGTACGATCCAAAATTTTAGGACCGCGGGCGGAGGTGAAACATGAGGTCGTACGGACGCACCGGAGGCGAGGCCTGCGACGGTACGTGTGACGGACTCTGCTCGTTCTCGAAAGGCACGTCAACCCCTTCTTGTTCTGCTCACGCGGCCCGAAAAAACAAGTGCACGGGTACGCCGGCCTGCCCGGCATCGCGGCATGACCCATGATCTCTCATGCCGAGTCGCCCCTTTCTTCTAGTCGTCCAATGCGAGCCAGCTGTCGTGATCCTTGGCTATCAGCGTCCAGATCACGATGGGAAAAATAGCCGCGAACACAAAAACGAACAGACCCACCAAAGCGGGGATCCGCGACACGAACAGGCCCATGGGACCGAGCGCTACGAAGATGGAGGCAGCAACAAGCGTTGCGATGGTCCGGGACTTCCGCGTCTTGGTCACCAGCTCCCTCTTGAGCTGTGCCGCCCGCTCGTCCAGACCGACCAGCGTGTCCAGACGATGGTTGCCATGGACGCTCGGCTTGCCTACAACGACTGGACGCCCATCGAAGTGATGGATGGTGAAGTAGTGCGTTCCGTGTCCGGACCCTGACTCGGCGCCTCGGGTCTTGCTGTACTCCACCTCCAGCACCGCCGTTGCGCCGATGCGACGTGCACGCTCCTGAAGGGTCCGCATGGCTGCATCTGGCGATTCACGCGATGAGCCACCCACGACCCAACGACTCTCCACCAGCACCTCCCAACCCCTGATGGTCGGGTGGCGCGTTGTCAGGACATCATCGGGCAAGACGTAGCCGGTCGCGCCGGCCAGCTTTACCGGGCACACGCGACGCGCGCGATACCCCTTGGGCGTGGCCGACTCCTCGAAGGCCACGCGCTGGCCTTCGATCACCGTATGCTCTCCGACGATGTCGCTGTGATGGACGAAGTAGTCGCGCCCATCGTCGCCACGCAGGAAACCGTATCCCTTGCTGGGCAGGAAGCTGTTGACGGTGCCTTCCATACGCCTCCCGATCAATGCGCGGGAGCCGAATGTGGCGCTGACGAGGCCGCCGATGCCGGGGCGGTATCGTTGTGCTCCGGAGCCAGCGGACCGGCATAGATGCAGGCCACGCCACCGTTGGTGAGCGCCACGGTGTATCGCAAGTCGCAATTGACCGCCGCGAACAGGATGGGAAGTTGCTCGTTGCCCCAGTGATCCGGCAGGAACACTACCTTCTGGCCGGCGCTGCACTTCGCCGCGGTGACATCCTTCTGCCACTTGCTCACTTCGCAGATACGCGTCTGATCAGGAGATGCCTGGGTCGCCGCCGTGGCGACGGTCGATGGAACCGCCCCTTGCGGCGCAGCGCCGCTACCGTTGCACCCCTGCAGCGACACCGGCACCAGTGCACACACCATCAGTCGAACCAAAGCATGCTTCATGGCTGAACCCCCTCGTGAAAGAGCACCCACTCGCGAGCGGGTGCCGATTGAAAAAACGTGCGTTGCACCAAGGCCGCTCGGCGTCTCCGCCGGGCTGCACTACCTGATTAGAATCGGTACTCGATCCCCGCATTCGCGGTCACGTCATGTTCGCGGCCACGCGCGGCCTGCGTGGCGGCGTTGAGGTACCAGCTCCAGCGGCCGTTGATCTGCATGCTGAAGCTGGCGCCGATCGCGCCGGTGTTGGGGCCAGAACGTACTGCCGATGCCGTTGGTGTGACCCGCGAGGCTGGCGACGTCGGCGTTCATCGTCGTGTGGCCGAACGCCGCGCCACCGTAGACGTTGCCGTAGATCGGAGCGTCCAGACCGACTAGCGCGCCGCCCATGGTTTACTTGACCGAGGCGAAGTCGGACTGTGACAGGCAATGGCCCGCAAGAGGCGGGTGTGCAGGCCGTCCTGGCAATGGGGCGACGATGCATGGCGCGTTCCTGATCGAAGGATGGCTGCCAGCCAACCATAGAAGCCCAATCGCGCAAGCCCACTTCAAGGGTTGCTTGCCAAACTACCCCGGATACACCGTGGTGGCCTCGATGTCGGCTCCTGACAGCGAGAGGCCACGTTGTCCGCCTTGGACAGGCACCTGCTCCATCGGCATGCGTCCAAGTCGTGCATGGACACCGGCTGCCTTCACGCCAAGCGATGCACCTAGCCGTCGCATGCCCCCCGCCGGGGGCATTGCGCAAACCGAAGGGCTGGGTATGTTGGAGGAATGAGCGATCCTACGCGCCGACCGTTGAAGCTCATCCAAGGCGGTCGCGAAGCCTTGGATCGCCAACTCCTCCACTTGTGCCTTTTTGGCCCGGCCGAAGCGTTTCGCGCCGCCATCGATGCGATCAAGCCACGCGGGAGGCTCACGCTGGTCAAACCACCGGACGCAAAGTCTCCTCCATCGCGCCCCACGCCGGGCCCACCACACGACGGGCACTCGCGCGATCGATCTCGCTCGGCCGAGGCTCTTTGCCCGCTTGAAGTGAACTTGCGCAACTCGGCTTTTGTGCTTTCGTCCTTCCACGCTTCCGCCAGCGGAAGAATCCACGACACCGAAGTGCATGGCGTCCACTTCCTCCTCCGTCCATAGAGGCGAAACCCATGTCCCACGATCGACCCTCCGAAATCGAAGGCAACAAACCTGCCGTCGAGCAGTGCCTGCTCATTGGCGCTCCCGTCTTAGCCGGCCTCCTTCTACTGTGCGCCCAGGTCGGCTGGGCGGTCGCCGGCAAGGCACCCGAATTTTCACCGACCCAATGGGTGAGCCATTCCATCGCCCTGGCTGCATCGATCTCCCTTGGCGTGTTCGCCGTCCTGGCTGTCGTGGCCGTGCTGTGGGGTCTGGGCTCCTTGGCGGTGATGCTGGGCGGCGCCATCATCGGGTCATATCGGCGATGGCGCTACCGCTGACCACTTTGACGATCAGCCCCCAGGTCCGCTAGCAGAGGCCCAGCCATGTCGAACAACCGTCTCCCCGTTCATGCGGGTCGTGAATCGCCCGCCATGCTGCGCCTGATCCTCGGCGCCCCGACCCTTTGCATCGTCATCAGCCTGTTCAGCTGGATCGAATGGGCAGCTCAAGGATTTGCACCGGAGCTATCGCCACGCCATTGGCTCGACTACCACGGCGCCCTGTTTCTAGGGATGAGCTTCGCCGGCGGTGTCATCGCGCTTCTTGCCTCAGCGCTTCTGTGGACGTTTGGCATTATCGCCATGGCGTTCGGCGAGGGACTTCTGCGGGCGTTACGGCGGAGGCGCGGCTACTGATCCAGCGCCTATCGAAATCCAGAAGCACCATCGGCCAGTCGCCTCGCCCGAGGCTTCCGACCCTGTCGTCGCGCGACAAACCTTGGCCGCCCGATCAATCTGGCGTCTTTGCCCCTGAATGTCCGATGCCACGGACGAAACCCTCCAGCGACAACTGAATGCGATCAGCGGCGCGCACTTCATGGGTCGAGTCTTCCCGGCAGTCTTCCGATATCCCCAGCAAGGGACAGGCGCCAATCCAGTTCAACGCTTAACCGCGTCACTTTGTCGACATGCAGCCCATTCAATCACCTGTTTCGAGCACACCCACCTTGGCGACGGGCCGGAAAATATCTGCACCTCCAGTGGAGCTCGCGGCGCATGTCACTCACCACCCTCATCGATGCCCTAGCCGCCCGGATCGTGTCGGATTATCTGACCACGGAAACCGCATCCTGCAACGATCCTTCGCCAGCGCGACAGAATCCCGCCCCGTTGCCTGCCGCGGCCGCCGCGCCCTAATCTCGCGCCATGCTTACCGCCGCCTACGCGCGCTATTCCAGCGACCAGCAACGCGACGCCAGCCTCGACGATCAGCTTCGCAATTGCCGCGCCTATTGCGCTCGCCAAGGCTGGCCCGCGCCCGTGGAGTACACCGACGCCGCCACCAGTGGCGCGCGCAACGACCGCGCCGGTTACCGGCGCCTGCTGGCCGATGCCTCACGCTACGCCGTGGTGTTGGTCGACGATCTCTCGCGCCTCAGTCGCGACAGCGCCGAATGTGCCATGGCGGTGCGGCGGCTCAAGTTCGCCGGCGTGCGACTGATCGGTGTCGGTGACGGCGTAGACACTGCGCGCAAATCGCACAAAGCGGATGTCGGGCTACGCGGCTTGATGTCAGAGCTGTACCTTGATGACTTAGCTGAGAAAACCCATCGCGGTCTCACCGGTCGCGCGCTGCAGGGTGCGAGCGCCGGCGGTCTCCCCTACGGCTACCGGGTTTCCGCCGTCGGTCAGCGCGTCATCGATGATGGGCAAGCCGCCGTGGTGCGGCGGATCTATGCCGCCTACATCGCCGGACAGAGTCCGCGTGCGATCGCCGACGCACTCAACCGCGAGCGCGTGCCGTCGCCGCGTGGCAGCACCTGGGCCATGTCCGTGATCTACGGCGATACCGCGCGGGGCATCGGCATCCTCGCCAACCCTATCTACGTTGGCCGCCAAGTGTGGAACCGCAGCCGCTGGGTGAAGCATCCGGATACCGGCCGGCGCCTGCGCCAGAATCGGCCAGAGGCCGAGTGGATCACCACCGAGCACCCGGAGCTTGCCATCATCGATGCGGCTACGTGGAGCGCCGCCCAAGCGCGCATCCGCGGTGCCAGGCCCAAGCGCAAAGGTACCCCGCACGCCGGCCCAGGCCGACCACCCAGGCACCTGCTCAGCGGGCTGCTGCGCTGTGCATGCTGTGGCGGCGCCATGGTGGTAGTCGACCGCTACCGATACGGTTGCAGTACGCACAAGGATCGCGGCGAAAGCGCATGCCCCTCGCGCCTGCGCGTTCCACGCACCGCGCTGGAAGATGCATTGCTCGCCGCTGTGCGCGAGCAGTTGCTCACCGATGCCTCCTTTCAGCGCCTACAGCGCGCCGTGGCTGACGCCCTCAAGCGTGCGATGCCCGATACATCCACACTGCAGCGCGCACTGGCCGTCGCCGAGCGCGTGCGCGGCAACATCCTCGCCGCCCTGCGCGCCGGCATCATCACGCCCAGCACCCAAGCCGAGCTGCTCGCCGCCGAAGCGGCCGTCAAGCAAGCCAGCGACGCCATCACCAGCGCGCGCCACCACCAGCCAGCGCATGTCATCCCGCGCCTGCGCGAACGCTGGCACGCCATCGTCACTGATCTTGCCAACGTCACCCGCGACATCCCCGCCGCACGCAATGCCCTGCGCGATCTGCTCGGCGAGCGCATCACCGTCGCGCCAAACGAAAACGGCGACCTCATCGCAGAGGTCGCCGCATCAGAACTGCAGATAAACATGGTAGCGGGGGCAGGATTCGAACCTGCGACCTTCGGGTTATGAGCCCGACGAGCTGCCAGACTGCTCCACCCCGCATCAGAGTCCGAAGATTCTAGCGAGACTTGCCATTTACCGCAAGCCTTGCAGAAGGACTTTCGATCAAATCCTTCGATCAACCCAGGCCGAACGAGTGGCGGCACCAGCCCAGCAGCGGTCCCCAGTACACGCCCAGCACCAGCAACGCCAGCGCGTTGAGCGAGAGCACCACGCGCATCGACATGTCGGGCGCGGACTGATCGGCGCCACCCTCTTCCGCCTTGTCGAAGTACATCACCTTGACCACGTGCAGGTAGTAGTAGAGGCCGATGATCGCGAACACCGCACCGGCGAGCGCCAGCCACAGCATGTGCGCGTCGATCGCCGCCTGCAGCACCAGGTACTTCGCGTAGAAGCCGAACAGCGGCGGCACGCCGGCCAGCGAGAACATCGCCAGCGCCATCAGCGCGGCGAACCACGGCGAGCGCTGGTTCAGGCCCTTGAGGTCGGCGATCTCCTCGCATTCGAAGCCCGCGCGGGCCAGCGCCAGGATCACGCCGAACGCCACCGTGCTCATCAACGCGTAGCTGATCGCATAGAACATCGCCGCGGAATAGCCTTCCGGCCCCGCGTTGACCAGGCCCATCAGCAGGTAGCCCATGTGCGAGATGGTCGAGTAGGCCAGCATGCGCTTGAGGTTGGTCTGCACGATCGCGACCAGGTTGCCGATTGCCATCGACAGCACCGCGATCACCGCCAGCATCGGCTGCCAGTGCTGCGACAGGTCGCCCAGTCCGGTTTCCAGCAGGCGCCAGGCCATGCCGAACGCCGCCAGCTTCGAGGTGGAGGCGATGAAGGTGGTGACCGGGGTGGAAGCGCCCTGGTAGACGTCCGGAATCCACATGTGGAACGGCGCCGCGCCCAGCTTGAAGGCGATACCCACCAGCATGAAGATCAGGCCGAACACCAGCAGGTGCGGCATTGCGCTCTGCGGCACCGCGGCGTGCAGCTGGGCCAGGTCCAGCGTGCCGGTGGCGCCGTACACCATCGACATGCCGTACAGCAGCATGCCCGAGGACAGCGCGCCCAGCACGAAGTACTTGATCGCCGACTCCGAGGACAGCGGCGAGTCGCGGTTCAGTGCCACCAGCGCGTAGGACGACAGCGTCAGCAGTTCCAGTCCCAGGTAGATCATCACCAGGTTCCCGGCCGAGACCAGCAGCATCACGCCGATCGTGGCGAAGATCATCAGCGTGTAGAACTCGCCGACGAACTGCTTGCGGTCGAGCAGGTACGGCCGCGCGTAGATGAACACCAGCACGGTGCACAGCAGCGCGAATACCTTGAGGATCTCGGACGTCTGATCGCGGATGAACATGTCGCCGAATGCGGTCACGGTGACGTCGGGCTGACCCGCGATCACCAGGAAGCCGGCCATCAGCAGCACCACGATGGAGAGCCAGTGCAGCGACCAGCGCTGCTCCGGCTTCATGAAGGCATCCGCCAGCAGCAGCACACACGCCGCCGCCACGAGGTAGAACTCCGGCAACAGGACCAGGATGTCGTTGAAGGTTGGCATGTTCTATCCCGATCAGATCTTGTGGATGGCCAGCTGCTGCACCAGCTGCGTCACCGAGCTGTCCATCAAGTGGATCAGCGGCTCCGGCCAGATGCCGAGCGCCAGCACCAGTGCAGCGAAGGCGCCCAGCACGAGCGTCTCGCGGCCGCTGATGTCCTTCATCTCGGCCACGTGCGGATTGTGGATCTCGCCCCACAGCACGCGCTTGACCAGCCACAGCGTGTAGCCCGCGCCGATGATCAGGGTGAACGCGGCGAACAACGCGATCCACGGGCTGGCCTTGAAGCTGGCCAGGATCACCATGAACTCGCCCACGAAGCCGCTGGTGCCAGGCAGGCCGCAGTTCGCCATCGCGAACAGCACGTAGAAGAAGCCGAACCACGGCATCACGTTGATCAGGCCGCCGTAATCCTTGATCAGGCGAGTGTGCAGGCGGTCGTACATCACGCCGATGCAGGTGAACATCGCACCGGAGACGAAGCCGTGCGAGATCATCTGCACCATCGCGCCCTGCATGCCCAGCCGTGCCGTGTCGACGTCGCCGAGCTCGCGCGCCAGCATGAAGGCGATGAAGATGCCCAGCGTGACGAAGCCCATGTGTGCCACGGACGAGTACGCCACCAGCTTCTTCATGTCCTCCTGCACCAGCGCCACGTAGCCGATGTAGACGATCGCGACCAGGCTCAGCAGCACCACCACCCACGTGAAATGCGCACCGGCATCCGGCACGATCGGCAGGATGAAACGCAGCATTCCGTAGGTGCCGACCTTCAGCATCACCGCCGCCAGCACCACCGAGCCGCCGGTCGGCGCCTCCACGTGGGCGTCCGGCAGCCAGGTGTGCACCGGCACCATCGGCACCTTGATCGCGAACGCGAGCAGGAAGGCGAAGAAGATCCAGGCTTGCTCGGTGAACGTCAGCGGCAACGCCGCCAGCGTGCGCAGGTCGAACGTGCCGGCCTTGTGGTACAGGTACAACAGCGCGATCAGCATGAAGATCGAGCCGAGGAACGTGTAGATGAAGAACTTCAGCGTCGCGTAGACACGGCGCGGGCCACCCCAGATGCCGATCAGGATGAACATCGGGATCAGCATCGCTTCGAAGAACACGTAGAACAGCAAGGCGTCGGTGGCGCAGAACACGCCGATCATCAGGCCTTCGAGTACCAGCATCGCGGCCATGTACTGGTGCGTCTTGTTCTGGATCACCTCCCACGCGCCGATCACCACGAGGATGCCGACGATGGTGGTGAGCAGGATCAGCGCCACCGAGATGCCGTCCACGGCCAGGCCGTAGTGCACGTTCAGCGAGGCGATCCACAGATGGCTCTCGACCAGCTGCATGCCGCCCTGCGTGGCGTCGTACTGCGGCAGCAGGAACAGGCTCACCACGAAGGTGAGCACCATGAACAGCAGCGCGAGCCAGCGCGCCACGTTGGGGCGGGCGGCACCGGCCAGCAGCACGGGCACCGCGCCGACGATGGGCAGCCAGATCAGCAGGCTGAGCAAGTGATTGAACATGTTTGCTTGCTTCCCTTATTGCGCAGCCAGCATCGGGCCGAACAGCCAGTACCCGCCGAGCAGCAGGATCAGGCCGATGATCATCGCGAAGGCGTACTGGTAGAGGTAACCCGATTGCAGCCGGCGCATGCCCGAGGCGAGGCGACGGGTCATGGCGGTGGTGCCATCGATCATCACGCCGTCGATCACCGCGGCATCGCCCGCCTTCCAGAACAGGCGACCCAGCTTCACGCCCCCGCGGGCGAACAGCACGTAGTACACCGCGTCGAACCAGTACTTGTGGTTGAGCATCTGGTAGAACGGGTTCAGCGCGTTCTTCAGCTTGTCCGCCACCGACGTGTTGAACAGATAGATGTACGTGGTGATCGCGAAAGCCAGCACCACCAGGCCGAACGGCAGGCTCCAGAAGCCGTGCAGTGCCATCGCCAGCGCGCCGTGGAACTCGTGGCCCATCTCGCCCAGCACGTCGTTCGCCCCGTTCACGCGGATGGCCGAGCCGAACCAGCCACCGAACAGCATCGGCTTGACGGTGAAGAAACCCACCAGCAGCGACGGAATCGCCAGCAGCACCAGCGGCAGCGTCACCACCCACGGCGATTCCTTGGGCGTCTCGTGCATGATGCCCTGCTCGTGGTGGCCGTGGTCGTCCATGTGCTCGACATGGTGGCCATGGCCGTGGTCGTGCACCACGGTGAAGCGCTCCTTGCCATGGAAGGTCAGGTACATCTGGCGGAACGTGTAGGTGGCGGTGACGAAGGCGCCGGCCATCACGCAGAAGTACGCATAGGCCGCGCCCCAGCGGTGCGACTCGCCCACCGCCTCGATGATCGCGTCCTTGGAGTAGAAGCCCGAGGTGAACGGGATCGCCACCAGCGCCAGCGAGCCGATCCACATGGTGATCCAGGTGATCGGCATGTACTTGCGCAGGCCGCCCATGTAGCGCATGTCCTGCTCGTGGTGCATCGCGATGATCACCGAGCCGGCGCCCAGGAACAGCAGCGCCTTGAAGAACGCATGGGTCATCAGGTGGAACACCGCCCCGGCGTAGGCCGACACGCCAAGCGCCACCGTCATGTAGCCCAGCTGCGACAGCGTGGAATACGCGATCACGCGCTTGATGTCGTTCTGCACGATGCCGATCAGGCCGGTGAACAGCGCACCGGTGGCGCCGATCACCATCACGAAGCTGAGTGCGGACTGCGACAGCTCGAACAGCGGCGACATGCGCGCCACCATGAAGATGCCCGCGGTCACCATCGTCGCCGCATGGATCAGCGCGGAGATCGGGGTCGGGCCCTCCATCGAGTCGGGCAGCCACACGTGCAGCGGCACCTGGGCGCTCTTGCCCATCGCGCCGATGAACAGCAGCACGCAGATCACCGTGGCTGCATCCCACTGCACGTTCTGGGTGATCGCCAGCGTCTTGCCGACCAGGGTCGGGGCGGCCGCGAACGCGGTGGCGTAGTCCAGCGTGCCGAGGAAAGTCAGCACCGCGGCGATGCCCAGCAGGAAGCCGAAGTCGCCCACGCGGTTGACCAGGAAGGCCTTGAGGTTCGCGAAGATCGCGGTCGGCCGCTTGTACCAGAAACCGATCAGCAGGTACGACACCAGGCCCACCGCCTCCCAGCCGAAGAACAGCTGCAGGAAGTTGTTCGCCATCACCAGCATCAGCATGGAGAAGGTGAACAGCGAGATGTAGCTGAAGAAGCGCTGGTAGCCCGGGTCGTCGTGCATGTAGCCGATGGTGTAGACGTGCACCAGCAGCGAGACGAAGGTGACCACTACCATCATCATCGCGGTGAGGCGGTCGACCATGAAGCCCACGCTGGCGTTGAACTTGCCGATCTCGAACCAGGTGTAGAGGTTCTGGTCGTAGTTCGCGGCGCCGCCCCAGACCAGCTGGTAGAGCACGTAGAACGACAGGCCGCAGGAAATCAGCAGGCCCAGAATGGTGACGCTGTGCGCACCGGCACGGCCGATCTGCTTGCCGAGGAAGCCGGCCAGCAGGCAGCCGACCAGCGGCGCCAGCGCGATGACCAGCAGGATGGATGTGGAAAGCGCCATCGGATCAACCCTTCATGCTGTCGATTTCGGCGACGTTGACCGTGCTGCGGTTGCGGAACAGCAGCACCAGGATCGCCAGGCCGATCGCGGATTCCGCCGCGGCCACGGTAAGGATGAAGAACACGAACACCTGCCCCGCCACGTCGTGGCCGAAGCGGGAGAACGCCACGAAGTTGATGTTCACCGCCAGCAGCATCAGCTCGATCGCCATCAGCAGCACGATCACGTTCTTGCGGTTGATGAACAGGCCGGCGACGGCGATGCAGAACAGGATCGCGCCGAGCACGATGAAGTGGGAAAGGGTAATCATGGCTGGGGCTCCTGGGCCGGGGCGGCACCGGCGGGTCTCTCGGCCGCCATCTTCACCACGCGCACGCGGTCGCGCGGGTTGACCGCGACCTGCTCGCTGGCCAGCTGGCGCTTGCTGCCGGTGCGCTGGCGCAGGGTCAGCGCCACCGCGGCGATCACGCCCACGGTGAGGATCAGCGCGGCGATCTCGAACGGCAACAGGTACTGCGTGTACAGCGCCTTGCCCAGCCACGCGGTGTTGGAGTCGCCCGCCGGGTTCGCGCCCATCGTCTGCGCGTGCATCACGCGCACGCCGATCAGGCCCAGCATCTCCACCAGCATCACCACGGCGACCACCAGGCCCACCGGCAGGAACTTCACGAACCCCTCGCGCAGCTTCTCCTGGTCGATGTCGAGCATCATCACCACGAACAGGAACAGCACCATCACCGCGCCCACGTAGACCACAATCAGCGCGATGGCGAGGAACTCCGCCTCGGCCAGCATCCAGATGCAGGCCGTGCTGAAGAAGGTCAAAACCAGCGCGAGCACCGCATGCACCGAGTTGCGCAGGGTGATCACCGCGAGCGCGGCGGCCACGGTAACCGCGCCGAAGACGTAGAAGCAGACGAGTTGGAGCAGGTTCGGATCAATCATGACGTTCCATCCTCAGCGGTACGCCGCGTCTTGCGCGCGATCGGCGGCGATCTGCTGCTCGAAGCGGTCACCGATCGCGAGCAGCTGCTGCTTGTTCACCACGTTCTCGCCGCGATGCTCGAAGTGGTACTCGTGGATGCTGGTCTCGACGATGGAGTCCACCGGGCAGCTCTCCTCGCAGAAACCGCAGAAGATGCACTTGAACAGGTCGATGTCGTAGCGCGTCGTGCGGCGCTGGCCGTCGCTCTCGCGCGGCGCCGAATCGATGGTGATCGCCAGCGCCGGGCACACCGCCTCGCACAGCTTGCAGGCGATGCAGCGCTCCTCGCCGTTCGCGTAGCGGCGCAGCGCGTGCAGGCCGCGGAAGCGGTTCGACTTCGGGATGTGCTCCATCGGGTAGCGCATCGTGTACTTCGGGCTGAACATGTAGCGCCAGGTCAGCGCCATGCCCTTGAGCAGCTCGGCCAGCAGCAGGCTGTTGAAATAACTGGTTACGCGTTTCATCGGCTTTCTCAGACCCCCGCGATGCCGTAGTACTTCATGCAACCGGCCACCAGCACCCAGACGATCGCGATCGGAATGAACACCTTCCAGCCCAGCCGCATGATCTGGTCGTAGCGGTAGCGCGGGAAGGTCGCGCGGAACCACAGGAACAGGAAGGCGAAGGCGAAGGCCTTGATGAACAGCCACAGGAAGTTGCCGTGGCCGATGAAGCCCCAGCTCTCGGGGAACGGGCTGAGCCAGCCGCCCATGAACAGGATCGAGGCGAGGAAGCTCACCAGGATCATGTTCGCGTACTCGGCGAGGAAGAACAGCGCGAACGCCGAGCCGGAGTACTCCACGTGGAAGCCGGCGACGATCTCCGACTCGCCTTCGGCCACGTCAAACGGCGCGCGGTTGGTCTCGGCCACGCCGGAGATGAAGTAGACGACGAACACCGGCAGCAGCGGCCACATGAACCAGCTGAAGATGCCCTTGTTGCCGGCCTGCGCGTTGACGATGTCGGTGAGGTTGAGCGAGCCGGCCAGCACCAGCACGCAGACCAGGCACAGGCCCATCGCCAACTCGTAGGAGATCACCTGCGCCGCCGAACGCATCGCGCCGAGCAGCGCGTAGCGCGAGTTGGAGGCCCAGCCGGCGAGGATGATGCCGTACACGCCCAGCGAGGTCATCGCCAGCAGGTAGAGCAGGCCGGCGTTCGCGTTCGACAGCACCATCCTGGTGCCGAACGGGATCACCGCCCACGCCGCCAGCGCCGGGACCAGCGCGAGCAGCGGCGCGAGGTAGTACAGCGCACGGTTCGCCTTGCTCGGCAGGATCACTTCCTTCAGCAGCAGCTTCACCACGTCGGCGAAGGCCTGCAGCAGGCCGAACGGACCGATCTTGTTCGGCCCCATGCGCACGTGCATCCAGCCGATGACCTTGCGCTCCCAGTACACGAACATCGCCACGGCGATCACCAGCGGCAACACGATGCACAGGATGTAGATGATCGGCCAGACAAGCTGGTTGAGTAGCTGTTCGCCCATGTGCCTTACGCCTTGCTCAAGGTGATGGCTGCGCCGTAGGGCGGCAGCGTGGCGGTGATGTCCTGCGCGGCCTCGACCCACACCGCACCATCGGGTACGGCGTGATCCACGACCAGCGGCAGCGTCGTGTCGGCGATGCGAACCTGCGCGCCCTCGGCCAGGCCCAGCCGCGTGGCTTCGTCCGCGTTGAGGCGCGCGGCCGGCGCACGGTTCAACGGATGCGCATTGAGCGCAGTGGCCCGGCGCAGCACCGCGTCGCCACGGTAGATCGGCCAGGTGGCGAGGCGGACGAGGCCGGCGACCGGCTTGCGCGCGGCGAGCGAGTCGCGTGCCGGGGCGCCGCGCGCCACGATGCCGTCACGCAGGCCAGCGAGATCGTCGAACTCGAAGCCGGCGAGCCGTAGCAGACCACCCAGCGCACGCAGCACCTTCCAGCCCTGACGGGCTTCGCCTGGCGCCTTCGCACCGGCCTGCACCGCCTGCGCGAGGCCGTCGACATTGACCAGGGTGCCGTCGGTTTCCGGCAGCAACGCGATCGGCAGGATCACGTTTGCCACCTCGCGCAGCGCGGGGCTGGCGTAGGCGCTGAACGCCACCACTTGCTGTGCGCCGCGCAGCGCGGCGAACGCGAGCGCACCGTCGGCGAAGTCATGCGGCGGCTCCACGCCGTACAGCACGTAGCCTTTGCGCGGCTGCGCCAGCATGGCAAGTGCGTCCAGGCCGCCGTTGCCGGGCACCACGCCGAGCTGGGCCAGGCCGATCGCGTTCGCGCCGACCGGCAGTTCGTCGTAGCCGGCGCCGGTGGCGGTGGCGATGAAGCGCGCGATCGCGCGCAGCCACGAGGCCTCCGGATGGGTGGCCGCGGCTTCGCCGAGGATCACCACCGCCCTGCCCGCCTTCAGCGCGGCGATCGCGGCGTGGTCACCCTCGTCGCTGGCCGCGGCGTTGATCGCATCGACCAGCGCGGCCGGCGCGGCGGCGCCTTCCGCGACGGCGGCGCGGGCCAGTGCCAGCAGCGCGTCGACCATGCCTTGCGGCGGCACGATCGCGGCGCCGGCCAGCTTGTAATTGAACTCGAACGCGGCCGGGTTGACCGCATACACCTTGGCGCCCTGCTTGGTCGCCTGGTGCAGGCGATGGTTGAGCAGCGGCATCTCGCGGCGCAGGTCGGACCCGACCAGCAGCGCGGCCTTGACCTGCGCCACCTCGCCCACCGGCAGGCCGAAGCTGGTGGCTACGGCGCTGTCGGCGAAGTCGAGCTGGCGCAGGCGATGGTCGACGTGGGCGCTGCCCAGGCCGCGCGCGAGGCGCAGCAGCAGGTCGGCCTCCTCGTTCGTGGTGGCCGGATGCACCAGCATGCCCAGCTCGCTGCCCGGCACGCTCTTCAGCGCCTCGGCGGCGACGGCGAGCGCGTCCTCCCAGGTGGTCGGCTGCCACTGGCCGTTGCGCTTCACTTCCGGCTGCTGGACGCGGTCGGCCGCGTACATGCCCTGGTGGCTGTAGCGGTCGCGGTCGGACAGCCAGCACTCGTTGATCGATTCGTTGTCGCGCGGCACCGTGCGCAGCACTTCGCCGCGGCGGGTGTGCAGCCACAGGTTGGAACCCAGCGCATCGTGGTAGCCGATCGACGGCTTGGCGATCAGTTCCCAGGCGCGCGCCTGGAACTGGAACGGCTTGTTGGTGAGCGCGCCGACCGGGCAGACGTCGATGATGTTGCCCGACAGTTCCGTCTCGACGGTCTTGCCGATGTAGGTACCGATCTGCAGGTTCTCGCCGCGGCTCATGCCGCCCAGCTCGTAGCTGCCGGCGATCTCGCTGGTGAAGCGCACGCAGCGCGTGCACTGGATGCAGCGGGTCATCTCGGTGGCGACCAGCGGCCCGATATTTTCATCGGCGATGGTGCGCTTGCGCTCGGTGTAGCGCGACACGCTGCGGCCGTAGCCCAGCGCCACGTCCTGCAGCTCGCACTCGCCGCCCTGGTCGCAGATCGGACAGTCCAGCGGATGGTTGATCAGAAGGAACTCCATCACGTCCTTCTGGAACTTCAACGCCTTGTCCGAACGCGTGGTGACCTTCATGCCCTCGCCCACCGGCGTGGCGCAGGCCGGCTGCGGCTTGGGCATCGGGCGGCCGCCCATCTCCACGTCCACCAGGCACATGCGGCAGTTCGCGGCGATCGGCAGCTTGCGGTGGTAGCAGAAGCGCGGGATGGCGATGCCGATGGCGTCGGCCGCCTCGATGATCATCGCGCCCTTGCGGATCTGCACGGGCTTGCCGTCGACCTCGATGCTGACGAGGTCGGGGGCGACATTGCTGGTGGGCTGCGCACTCATGCAGCGACTCCACGGTTGGCGGCGAACCGGTCCTCGGTCATCGAGCGACCATGCTGCACGTAGTATTCGAATTCGTTCCAGAACTTGGCGAGGAAGCCCTGCACCGGCCACGCGGCGGCTTCGCCGAACGCGCAGATGGTGTGGCCCTCGATCTGGCCGGCGATGGCCTTGAGGCGATGCAGGTCGTCCTGCGTGCCCTTGCCTTCCACGATGCGGTCGAGCACGCGGTACATCCAGCCGGTGCCTTCGCGGCACGGCGTGCACTGGCCGCAGGACTCGGCCATGTAGAAGCGCGCGATGCGATGGCAGGCCTTGACCATGCAGGTGGTCTCGTCCATCACGATCACGGCGCCGGAGCCGAGGCCCGAACCCGCCTTTTGCAGGCAGTCGTAATCCATCGTGGCTGCCAGCATTTCCTCGGCGTTGAGCACCTTCATCGAGGAACCGCCGGGGATCACCGCCTTGAGCTGGTTGCCGTTGCGCACACCACCGGCCAGCGCCAGCAGATCCCTGAACGAGGTGCCGAGCCGGATCTCGAAGTTGCCCGGCTTGTTGACGTGGCCGGAGACCGAGAAGATCTTCGGGCCGCCGTTGTTCGGCTTGCCCAGGCCCAGGAACCAGTCGGCGCCGTTGCGCAGGATCGCCGGCACCGAGGCATAGGTCTCGGTGTTGTTGATCGTGGTGGGCTTGCCGTACAGGCCGAAGTTGGCCGGGAACGGCGGCTTGAAGCGCGGCTGGCCCTTCTTGCCTTCCAGCGACTCCATCAGCGCGGTTTCCTCGCCGCAGATGTAGGCGCCTGCGCCGAGCGCGTTGTAGATATCCACGTCGATGCCGCTGCCCTGCACGTTCTTGCCGAGCAGGCCGGCCGCATACGCTTCCTTCAGCGCCTCTTCGAGGTGCTCGTACGGCTCGTGGTGGAATTCGCCACGGAGGTAGTTGTAGGCCACGGTCGAGCCGGTGCAGTAGCACGCGATGGCCATGCCCTCGATCACCGCGTGCGGGTTGTAGCGCAGGATGTCGCGGTCCTTGGCCGTGCCGGGCTCGGACTCGTCCGAGTTGCACAGGATGTACTTCTGCATCGTGCCCTTCGGCATGAAGGACCACTTCAAGCCGGTGGGGAAGCCCGCGCCGCCGCGGCCGCGCAGGCTGGACTTCTTGATTTCCTCGATCAGGCCGGCGGGATCGGGCTTCTCGGCGAGGATCTTGCGCCAGGCCTTGTAGCCGTCGACCTGCTCGTAGCTGGCCATCGCCCACGGCTTGTCGAAATGCAGCGTGGTGTAGACGACCTGGTGGTCCTGGGGTGCGGGTCCGACCGGACCTGTGGTGCTCGCCATCGTTCTTACTCCAGCCCGTCCAGGATCGCATCGAGCTTCTCGGTGGTGAGCCGCTCGTGGTAATGGCCGTTCACCGTCATCGCCGGCGCGTACACGCAGGCGGCGATGCACTCTTCCTCCTGCTTGAGGTAGACGCGGCCGTCCGGGGTGCTCTCGCCGAGCTTGATGCCCAGCTTCTTCTCGCAATGCTTCACCAGATCCTCGGCGCCGTTGAGCCAGCACGAGATGTTGGTGCAGATCGCCACGTTGTTGCGGCCGACCGGCTTGGTCTCCAGCATCGAGTAGAAGCTGGCCACCTCGTAGGCCCATACCGCGGGCAGGTCGAGGTACTTCGCCACCGCCGTGATCAGCTCGTCGGTGAGGAAACCCCGGTTCTGTTCCTGCGCGGCGAACAGCGCCTGGATCAGCGCCGAACGCTTGCGGTCCGGCGGAAACTTGGTCAGCCAATGGTCGATGTGCTGGCGCGTGTGCTCATTGAGCACGGCAAGCGGATCGACGTTCCTGACCTGGTCGTAATGTCCGGTGGCTTTCATGCGTTTCTCCGTCGTGCCGGCTCAGCGGTCAACTTCGCCGAACACGAGGTCGTAGGTGCCGATCATCGCCACCACGTCGGGCAGCATGTGCCCACTGACGATGGGATCGATCGACGACAGATGGGCAAAGCCCGGCGCGCGCAGGTGCACGCGGAACGGCTTGTTGGCGCCGTCGGAGACGAGGTAGCAGCCGAACTCGCCCTTCGGCGCCTCGACTGCGGCATAGGTCTCGCCGGCCGGCACGCCGTAGCCTTCGGTGAACAGCTTGAAGTGGTGGATGAGCGCTTCCATGCTCTCCTTCATCTCCTCGCGCTTCGGCGGGGCGACCTTGTAGTTCTCCACCATCACCGGCCCGGGATTGGCCTTCAGCCACTTCACGCACTGCTTGATGATGCGGTTCGCCTGGCGCATTTCCTCGACGCGCACGAGGTAACGGTCGTAGCAGTCACCGTTGACGCCGACCGGGATGTCGAAATCCATCTCGGCGTACTTCGCGTAGGGCTGCTTCTTGCGCAGGTCCCAGGCGATGCCCGAGCCGCGAAGCATCGCGCCGGTCATGCCCCAGGCCTGGGCCTGTTCCGGCGAGATCACGCCGATGCCGACGGTGCGCTGCTTCCAGATGCGGTTGGTGGTGAGCAGTTCCTCGTACTCATCCACCTTGGTCGGGAAGTCGTCGGTGAAGGCGTCGAGGAAGTCCAGCATCGAGCCTTCGCGCCAGCTGTTCAGGCGCTTCAGGTCCTTGCCCTTGTGCCACGGCGACTCGCGGTACTGCGACATCTGCGACGGCAGATCGCGGTAGACGCCGCCGGGACGGTAGTAGGTCGCGTGCATGCGCGCGCCCGACACCGCCTCGTAGACGTCCATCAGTTCCTCGCGCTCGCGGAACGCGTAGAGGAACACCGCCATCGCGCCGAGGTCCAGCGCGTTCGAGCCGATCCACATCAGGTGGTTCAGGATGCGGGTGATCTCGTCGAACATCGTGCGGATGTACTGCGCGCGCTCGGGCGCCTCGATCCCCAGCAGGGTCTCGATCGCCTTCACGTAGGCGTGCTCGTTGCACATCATCGATACGTAGTCGAGGCGGTCCATGTAGCCGATCGACTGGTTGAACGGCTTGGACTCGGCCAGCTTCTCGGTGCCACGGTGCAGCAGGCCGATGTGCGGGTCGGCGCGGACGATGGTCTCGCCATCCATTTCCAGCACCAGGCGCAGCACGCCGTGCGCGGCCGGATGCTGCGGACCGAAGTTCATCGTGTAGTTGCGGATTTCCTGGGCCATCGAATCAGTTCCTGCGCCAGTCGTCGGCGGCTTCGGCCTGGGCCTGCAAGAGGTCGGCATCGTCACGGATCACGCGCGGCACCAGCACGCGCGGCACCACGGAGGTCACGGGTTCGTACACCACGCGCTTCTGCTCGGGGTCGTAGCGCACCTCGACGTTGCCGATCAGCGGGAAGTCCTTGCGGAACGGATGCCCAACGAAGCCGTAGTCGGTGAGGATACGGCGCAGGTCCGGGTGGCCGTCGAAGACGATCCCGTAGAGATCGAACGCCTCGCGCTCGAACCAGTTCACGCCCGGCCAGATACCGGTCACCGACGGCACGATCGGCAGGCTGTCGTCCTCGCAGAACACGCGCAGGCGCAGGCGCTGGTTGTGCTCGATCGAGAGCAGGTGGATCACCGCGGCGAAGCGGCGCGGCTGGTCCACGCCGCGCGGGCGATCGGCCCAGTCGAAGCGGCCCATCGCCTCGCCTTCCACGCCGCGCGAGAAACCGGAGCCGCTGACGGTCTCGGTGTCCCACTCGACCTGGCCGTACCCGAGGTAGTCGATGCCGCACAGGTCAACCAGTTCGCTGAAGCGGAAGCCCGGCTCGTCGCGCAGCGCGGTGGCCACGGCGAGCAGGTCGGCTGCCGCCAGCTCGGCACTGGTTTCATTGCGCACCACGCTGATCTTCAGCGTGTCGCCGAATCGCGCGGCCAGGCGCTCGGCCAGCGAGGTCTTTTGCATGTCAGTCATGGGCACGCCTCAGGAACGCGCGATCGTGCTGGTGCGACGAATCTTCTTCTGCAACTGCAGGATGCCGTGGATCAGGGCTTCGGCCGTGGGCGGGCAGCCTGGCACGTAGATGTCCACCGGCACGATGCGGTCGCAGCCGCGCACCACGGAATAGGAGTAGTGGTAGTAGCCGCCACCGTTCGCGCAGCTCCCCATCGAGATCACCCACTTCGGCTCGGGCATCTGGTCGTAGACCTTGCGCAGCGCGGGGGCCATCTTGTTGACCAGGGTGCCGGCCACGATCATCACGTCGCTCTGGCGCGGGGACGGACGGAAGATCACGCCGTAGCGGTCGAGGTCGAGGCGCGCGGCGCCGGCGTGCATCATCTCCACCGCGCAGCAGGCCAGGCCGAAGGTCATCGGCCACATCGAGCCGGTGCGCGCCCAGTTCATCAGCGCGTCGACGCTGGTGGTGGCGAAACCGCGCTGCACGACCGGGTTGTCGCCGGCCGGACGCAGGATGTCATCCACCACGTCCAGCGGTTGCGGGTTGTGCATCACCTTGTCGATGGAGGAGATCACTCCCATTCCAGTGCTCCCTTCTTCCAGACGTAGGCGAAACCGACCACCAGCAGCAGCAGGAACAGCGCCATTTCAATGAGTGCCACGAGGCCGATCTGCTTGAACACCACCGCCCACGGAAACAGGAAGGCGATTTCCAGATCGAAGATGATGAACAGGATTGCGAGCAGGTAGTAGCGCACGTCGAAGCGCGCGCGCGCATCCTCGAACGCCTCGAAGCCGCACTCGTAGGGCGCAAGTTTTTCCGCCCCCGGACGACGCGGACCAGCAAGCATGCCGACCGCCAACAGGACGAGGCCGAGGCCGGCGGCCACGACGATGAACAGCAATACGGGCCAGTATTCGGCAATCACGATGCAACCTACCTCCGCGCCATCGGCGCATCAGTGACCGTGGGGTGACGGTCCGGCAATTCGTTTCGGCAGGCCATGAAGGCCACGGACCTTGCGGCCGCGCTCGCGTCTGCTGACAGTCACGGGCGCCCGACTCTTCACGACACGGGTTCGTGAAGCGGGGCATTGTATCAGTGCATGCAGGGGCCACAACAGCTTGACGAGCGTCAACGGACCATGAAAACGCCCGTATTGCGCAAGGCTGCGCAGGGATTGCTCACATCGTGTGGGTGGGCCGCTCGGAATTGAGCACGCCGGCGAGCATGTTCTCGATGCGCTGGCGCGCCACCTCGGCATCCGGCGAGTCGTTGAAGTGGATGCCGATGCCTGCCGTGCGGTTGCCCTGCGCGCCGGGCGGGCAGATCCACGCCACCTTGCCCACCACCGACAGGCGCTCGCTCTCGTCGGCCAGGCTCACCAGCAGCACCACCTCGTCGCCCAGCGCATAAGGTTGGGCGGTGGGCGCGAACAGGCCGCCGTTGCGCAGGAACGGCATGTAGGCGTTGTACAACGTGGCGGCATCCTTGATCTTCAGCGAGATGATGCCCTGGCGGGCGGCGACGGGATTCATGTGGGCTCCTGGACCGCGCTCGGCTGCCGATGCGGCAGTCTCCATGCTAACCACGATGATGTGCCGCGCAAAGCCTCACACTTCGCGCCAGCCCCAATGGTCGAAGATCCACGGCGAGGGCAAGGCGAGCGACAGCCGCACGAAGCAGGCGTCCTCCGTCCGCGCCGCCGGCCATTCCAGCCGCCACCCGCCCTGCCCGTCGCGCCGCAGCGGTGCGGCATGCCAGGGCCACTGCTGTGCCAGGCCGGATGTGCTGGCCGCAGTCAGCCGCAGGCGCGGCCACAGCAAGGGCGATGGCCGCCACGGCAGTACACGGGTCGACCCTGACGCCACGGGCGGTGCATGACGCTCGGGGCGTTCGGCCAGCCGGCGCAGGCGGCCGCCGCTCAAGGCCAATTGGCTGGCGTAGGCCGCCAACGCATGCTGCTTGGTGGCCTGCTGCGCCGGCGTGACCGGCGATTCGGGCATCGGCGTACCGTCGTCGTGACCGTGGACCAGGTAGCCGAGCAGGATCGGCGCACGCCCCAACGTGGCCAGCGCCATGCGCAGCAGCACGTGGGCCGCGCCGTGATCGGGATGGCGGTCGCCCAGTGCCGGCACGGCGACCAGGTCGGGGGCGAAATCGGCCAGCGCCGCCGCCAGCTCGGCCGACGCCGACGGGTCCGGCTGCAGCAGGCGATCAAGCACGCCCATGTCCGGCCAGCCCAGCGACTGCAGCGCCGTGGCCGGCACATCCAGCCGGTGCAGCGCTTCCGCCAGTTCGGCACGGCGGCGCCGCCCCCAGCGCTCGCGCTCGCCGGCACCGATGGACCAGCGCCGTTCAAGCCAGCGCTGCGGCCAGGGGTTGTTGTCGCCGTTGGTGAGCAGCAGCACGCGCACCGTGCCGCCGACCGCGCGCACGCGCTGGATCAGCAGGCCGTTCGCGATCGTCTCGTCGTCCGGATGCGGCGCCACCACCAGCAGGCGGGTCTGCGCCGTGATGCGAGGTTCCACCGCTGCGTTCAGCGCCATTGCGCCAGCAGTTCCAGCAACAGCAGGTCGCCGCGCAAAGGACCGCGCAACGCATCACGCGCGCGGTTGGCGGCGTCATACCAGTGCACCAATGCCTCGCCGTCCATCGTGCTGGCAAGTGGCGCCGCGGCCTGCGTCGACTGCGCACGGCGCTCGTCGGCGGCCGCCTGCGCGGCGAACCACAGGCGCTGCGCAGCCTCGTCGTCCAGCCAGCGCTTGGCCATGTCCGTGACCTGCCCGCGACCCGCCGCCAGCGCGGCGAGATCGCGCCGCACCTCGGCGCGGCGTTCCAGCGCGCCCTGCTGCGCCCAAGCCAGCGCCAGGCCGGGATTGCCCAGCGCGGCCTCCAGCGCCGCCTGCGCCTGCGCCACGCCCTGCCCCTGCAACCACGCCCGTGCTTCCGCAGGCGGCGGCACGTTGAACTCGATGCGCTGGCAGCGGCTGCGTATCGTCTGTGGCAAGCGCCAGGGTGCATCGGCCAGCAGCACCAGCAGGGTCCGCGCGGAAGGCTCTTCCAGCGTCTTCAGCAGAGCATTCGCCGCCGCTGCATTCATCGCGTCGGCCGGATCGATCAGCGCCACCTGCCAACCGCCGAACTGGCTGCTCATCGCCAGCCGCGCGGACAGCTCGCGGATCTGCTCGATCACGATCTCGGTGCGCGGCGTGCCGTCCCTGCGCAGGCCGAAGCTGAGCGTGACCAGGTCGGGGTGCGTGCCGGCCTCGAGCAGCAGGCAGCTGCGGCATTGCCCGCAGGCCTCGCCGTCCTGCACACGCTCGCACAGCAGGCCGCGCACGAAGCGCTGCGCGAACGCGCGCTTGCCCAGGCCCGCCGGTCCGCACAGCAGCAGCGCATGCGGCAAGGCATCGCGCTCGCGGCGGGCCTGCAGCCGCGCCCAGTCCGTCGCGTGCCAGGGCATCGCGCTCATGCGTCCGCTCCAAACAGGTGAGCCGTGGCGGCCACCGCGTCGCGCAGTACCGCCTCGGCCGGCTGGCTGGCGTCGATCACCCGGAAGCGCCGCGGCTCGGCCACGGCGCGCGCGCGATACGCGGCGCGCACACGCTCGAAGAAGCCGTCGGCCTCCACCTCGATGCGATCCGCCGCGCCACGGCCCGCGGCACGCGCCCGCCCG
This sequence comes from Rhodanobacter sp. C06, assembly GCF_002001105.1. Lineage (GTDB taxonomy): Bacteria > Pseudomonadota > Gammaproteobacteria > Xanthomonadales > Rhodanobacteraceae > Rhodanobacter_A. The sequence goes on from NZ_MUNP01000048.1 coordinate 23,914, forward strand.
GTGCTCACCGGCAGGTCGAGCAGCAGGGTGAGGTCCGGCACGAGGCCGGCGCAGGCCCATTGCTCGATCGCAGCGATGCGTTCGGCCGGTTGGCCGCGGCCGCCGCCCTGGTAGGCATAGCTGGCGTCCACGTAGCGGTCGCACAGCACCCAGCGTCCGGCCGCCAGGGCCGGTTCGATGGTTTCGCGCACCAGTTGCGCGCGCGAGGCGAACATCAGCAGCAATTCGCTCTCGGCGCACAGTTCACGCCTCGCCGGATCCAGCACGATCGCGCGCACCGCCTCGCCCAGCGCGGTACCGCCTGGTTCGCGGGTCAGCAGCAGGTCGACACCGCGGCTTTCCAGGTGCGCGCGCAGACCCGCCAGCAAGGTGCTCTTGCCCGCGCCCTCGCCGCCTTCCAGCGTGATGAAACGACCGAGCCCACTCACTGGCTGCACCGCTTGAGCTGGTAGCAGGCCACGTTGCGGTTCTGCTCGGCGAGCGTGTCGGCGAACGCGTGGCTGCCATCGCCGCGCGCCACGAAATACAGCGCGGTGCCGGGCGCGGGGTGCAGCGCCGCCATGATCGCCGGCTTGCCCGGCAGCGCGATCGGCGTGGGCGGCAGGCCGGGCCGGGTATAGGTGTTGTACGGCGTGTCGGTGGTGAGGTCGGCCTTGTGGATCTTGCCTTGGTAGCTGTCGCCCATGCCGTAGATCACGCTGGGGTCGGTCTGCAGCAGCATGTGGTCTTCAAGCCGGCGCACGAATACGCCGGCGATCTTCGCGCGCTCGTCGGCGCGGCCGGTTTCCTTCTCCACGATCGAGGCGAGGATCAGCGCGTCGTAGGGTGTGGCCAGCGGCAGATCCTTGTCGCGGCCCGGCCACAACGCGTCCAGCGTCTTCGCCATCGCCGCGTGCGCGCGCTTCAGGATGTCGAGGTCGCTGTCGCCCTTCACATAGGCGTAGGTCTCGGGCAGGAAGCGGCCTTCCGGCTGTTCGCCCGGCGCGCCGATCTTCTGCATGATCGCGGCATCGTCCAGGCCGGCGGTCGCGTGCTGCAGTTTCTCCGCCTTGCCAAGCGCCGCGAGCACTTCGTGGAAGGTCCATCCGTCGACGATGGTGAAGTTGCGCTGCAGCACCCTGCCCGCCGCCATGTTGGCCAGCAGCTGGCGCGGCGTGAGGCCGACCGGCGTGGCGTATTCGCCCGCGTGCAGCTTGCCGGCCACCCGCATCTGCACGGCCACCAGGCGCCAGTACAGCGGCGAGGCGGTGCTCAGCTGCTGGTCGCGCAGCTGGCGCACGATTTCCTTGAAGCTGCTGCCGCGGCCGATGTCGATGCTTTCGCCCTGCGCGGCGACATGCAGCGGCGCGTCGCCGAAACGGCTGAAGTCGCGCCAGCCCCAAGCTACGGCGCCAATCAGCGCCAACAGCAGCACCAGGATCGCGTTGCGCCAGGTCTTGCGGGTCATGCCTGCTCCATCGGGTATCCAAGCTCGTGCCAATGCGACTGCATCGCACGGGCCACCGGACCGGGGGCGAACACCTTATCCGCCACGGCCTGAACCGGCAGGATGCCGCGAACGCTGGAGCTTAGGAAGAGCTCGGACGCGAGCAGGCATTCGGCCAGCGGCAGCTCGCGCACCTCGACCCGCGGCAGCGCCTCCAGCAATTCGGCGCGCAACACGCCGGCCACGCCGCAGCGCTCCAGCGCAGGCGTCACCGGTACGCCGTCGACCACTGCGAACAGGTTCGCCGCGGTGGCCGAGATCGCGTGGCCGTGCTGGTCGCACAACAGGCCTTCGGCCATCGCCGGATCGTTCCACTCGGCGCGTGCCAGCACCTGCTCCAGCCGGTTGAGATGCTTGATGCCCGCCAACCGCGGCTGTTCGGCGAGGCGCGTTTCGCACAGATGCAGGCGCACGCCGTCACGGTATGACACCGCGTCCAGCACTGGCAGCGAAAATGCCGCCACGATGCGGGTGGGCCGTGGTGCGGCGGGCATCGCATAGCCGCGCGTACCCGTGCCGCGGGTGAGGGTGATGCGCAGCACTGCGTCCGCCAGGCCCCGCGTCGCCGTCGCCGCTTCCTGCCACAGCAGCCCGGGATCGGGCGCGGGCAGGCGAAGGCGTTCGCAACCCCATGCCAGTCGCCGCATGTGGCGCGACCACAGCGGCGCAACGGCACCCGTGAAGCGGATCGTCTCGAAAAGGCCGTCGCCGTACAGCAGGCCGCGATCCTGCGCGGACACCTGGTCCTGCGGTTGGCCGTCGACCAGGATCATGCGTCCGCCGCTCCCAGCGCGCGCAGCAGGCCGCGCGCCTTCGCCCGTGTTTCGTCCAGTTCCTTCTCGGCCACCGAATCGGCCACGATGCCGGCGCCCGCGCGCAGGCTCACCGTGTCGCCGGCGAGGGTCAAGGTACGGATCAGGATGTTGAGGTCGAGGTCGCCGTTCAGGTCGAGATAGCCCAGCGCGCCGGTGTAGGCGCCGCGCGGCGCGTCCTCCAGCGCGGCGATGATCTCCATGCAGCGCACCTTGGGACAACCGGTGATGGTGCCGCCGGGAAATACCGCGGCGATCGCCTGCCCCGGCGTCACGCCCGCGCGCAGGCGCCCGCGTACGTTGGAGACGATGTGGTGCACGTGGGCGTAGCTCTCCACCGTCATCAGCTCGTCCACGTCGACCGTGCCGGGCACGCAGACACGACCGAGGTCGTTGCGTTCGAGGTCGATCAGCATCACGTGCTCGGCGCGCTCCTTGGGATGCGCGGCGAGCTCGCGGATGCGCGCCACGTCGTCGTCGCCGGCCGTACGTGGGCGGGTACCGGCGATCGGGCGGGTCTGCGCCACGCCATCGCGCACTTCCACCAGCCGTTCCGGCGACGAGCTGGCAATCGCCCAGCCGGGCTGCTGCAACAGGCCCGCGAACGGCGCGGGATTCGCGCGTCGCAGGGCGGCATGCAGTGCCCCCGGCGTCGGCGGTTCGACGTACTGCGCGCGCCACGCGCGCGACAGGTTCACCTGGAAGATGTCGCCTGCGTGGAGATGCTCGTGAATGCGCGCCACGCCGTCGAGGAAGTGTTGCGGCTCGTCCTCGACCAGCCGCCATGGCGCAGGCAACGGCTCCGGCGCAGGCAGCACGGCGAGGTCGGCCTCCAGCGCATCGAGCAGGTGCTCGCTGCCCACTTCGGCGACCAGCACGGTGCAGCCGCGCGTATGGTCGATGATCGCGGCCGCGGGGCAGCGCAGGGCCAGCGCCATCGGCAGCACGGCGTCGGCTCGCAGCTGGAGTTTCGGTTCGATCTCGCCCGCCAGTTCGTAGCCCAGCAGCAACGCCCAGCCGCCGTGGAACGGCAGGCCATCGTCCTCGCGCGGCCGGCGCCCAGCCTGCCAGGCGGCGTCCAGCGTATCGAGGAAACGCGTGCCGACGACGCTGCCGTTGGCATTGCGCACACGGCCGTCCGCGGCCAGCGTCAGGCTGTCCCGCGGAAACGCGAACAAGATGTCGTAGCGCGCCTGGGCGGTGCCGTGCAGCACGCTTTCCAGCAGGCATGGATAGCGCTGCGGAAATGCAGCGGCCGGCGCGAGCAGATCGCGCCGGCCGTCGAGGTACCGTCGATGGCAGGTCGTCACACGCGACGGAAGGCCAGCGTGCCGTTGGTGCCGCCGAAGCCGAAGGAGTTGGAGATCACCACGTCGACCTTCGCCTCGCGCGCCGCGTTCGGCACGAAGTCGAGGTCGCAGCCGTCGCCCGGTTCATCCAGGTTGATCGTGGGCGGCAGCACGCCGTCGCGCATCGCGAGGATGCTGAAGATCGCCTCCACGCCGCCGGCCGCGCCGAGCAGATGGCCGGTGATCGACTTGGTGGAGCTCATCGCCAGCTTGTAGGCGTGGTCGCCGAACACGCGCTTGGCGGCCAGCACTTCGCCGAGGTCGCCCAGCGGCGTCGAGGTGCCATGCGCGTTGACATACTGGACCTCGGACGGATTGATGCCGCCGTCCTTCAGCGCGCTCTCCATGCAGCGCGCCGCACCTTCGCCACCCTCGCTGGGCGCCGTGATGTGGTAGGCGTCGCCGCTCATGCCGTAGCCGGCCAGTTCGGCATAGATGCGCGCGCCACGCGCCTTCGCATGCTCGTATTCCTCCAGCACCAGCACGCCGGCGCCATCGGACAGCACGAAGCCGTCGCGGTCCTTGTCCCACGGGCGGCTGGCCCTGGTCGGCTCGTCGTTGCGGGTGGACATCGCCTTGGCCGAACAGAAGCCCGCCATCGCGGTGCCGGTGGTGGCGAATTCCGAACCGCCGGCGACCATCACGTCGGCATCGCCGTACTGGATCATGCGTGCGGCCAGGCCGAGATTGTGCGTGGCCGTGGCGCAGGCGGTGACGCAGGCGATGTTCGGGCCCTTCAGGCCGAACATGATCGACAGGTAGCCCGACACCATGTTGATGATCGAGCTGGGCACGAAGAACGGCGACACGCGACGCGGGCCCTTTTCATGCAGTTCGATCGAGGTGTCCTCGATGGTGTTGAGACCGCCGATGCCGGCGCCCACCGCCACGCCGATGCGCGGCGCGTTCGCCTCGGTGATTTCCAGCCCGGAATCGCGCAGCGCCTGGGTGCCCGCAGCGATGCCGTACTGGATGAAGTGATCCATCTTCTTGACGTCTTTCGGCGATACCCAGTCGGCGGGGTTGAAACCCTTCACCTGGCCGGCAATGCGCGTGGCGTAGTTGCTGGCGTCGAAGTGGGTGACTTCGCCGATGCCGCTGACGCCCTTGAGGATATTGTCCCAGGCGGTGACCAGGTCGTTGCCGACCGGCGAGATGATGCCCATGCCGGTCACTACCACGCGTCGCTTGCTCATGCTCTTGTTCCTTCGTGTTCCGGGGAGCGCCGATGCATGGCGCTGCTCGTCATTCGGGGATGCCCGCCATCGCCGCACACCATACGGGATCGGACGTTGCAGATTGCAGAAACGAAAACTGCGCCTTGTCGGCGCAGCTTCCGATACCGCTACGGGGGCAGCAGCGCAGCGCGCCGTCCTGCCACCGCGCGATCACTCCTTGGTGTGGGCCTTGATGTAATCAACGGCCTGCTGCACGGTGGTGATCTTCTCGGCGTCCTCGTCCGGGATCTCGGTCTCGAACTCTTCCTCGAGGGCCATCACCAGCTCGACGGTGTCGAGCGAGTCGGCGCCCAGGTCGTCCACGAACGAGGCATTCGCCGTGACTTCATCCTCTTTCACGCCCAGCTGCTCGACGACGATCTTCTTGACGCGCTCTTCGATGGTGCTCATGTTGCCAAACCTCCCACGGGGAATTGTGTTGTACGCCGGCCCGCGGCCGGCAAGACCGGCGGATTGTAGTGGCCAAGCCGTCAGGCTGCCAGCACATCCGCCGCAGGTGTTGCGATACCGGCCCTGCGGCCGACGCGAAAACGCAATTGTCGCCGAAAAAGCGAGCCTGCGCGACAGTCTTGGCATGCGTTGCCGTATGGAGTGGCGGCGTTTGAAACTGTCGCACAGGCGGCTGCGCCGCCTCAGGCCATGTACATGCCGCCGTTGACGTGCAGCGTCTCGCCGGTGATGTAGCTCGCCGCCGGCGAGGCGAGGAAGCCCACCGCCTTGGCGATGTCGCCGGCCTCGCCGAGGCGACCCAGCGCGATCTGGCCCAACAGCGCCTCCTTTGCCGACTCCGGCAAGGCGCGCGTCATGTCGGTATCGATGAAACCCGGCGCCACCACGTTCACGGTAATGCCGCGCGAACCGATCTCGCGCGCCAGCGACTTGGAGAACGCGATGATGCCGGCCTTGGCCGCCGCGTAGTTGGACTGGCCGGGATTGCCGGTGAGGCCGATCACCGAGGCGATCGAGATGATGCGGCCCTTGCGCGCCTTCATCATGCCGCGCATCACCGCCTTCGAAGTGCGGAACACCGAGCTGAGGTTGGTGTCGAGGATGGCCTGCCAATCCGCCTCGGGCATGCGCATCAGCAACTGGTCGCGGGTGATGCCCGCGTTGTTGACCAGGATCGACACTGCACCGAACTCCTTGGTGATGCCGTCGATCAAAGCCTCCACCGCGACGGAGTCGGTGACATTGAGCATTCGGCCGTGGCCGCCATGCACGGCCAGCCGCTCGCCGATCGCGGCGGCGCCGCTCTCGGTGGTGGCGGTGCCGATCACGGTGGCACCCATCGCGACCAGTTCGTCCGCGATCGCCGCGCCGATGCCGCGGCTGGCGCCGGTCACCAGCGCGATCTCGCCCGTCAGTGTCTTGTCCATCACCGTGTTCCGTCAGGATTCGAAGCCGCGAACCTTACACGGAAACGGACTCGTGCCGCACGTGGCTCAGCGGCAGCAGTCGGCATCTCCGCCGGCGTACTCGTCGTGGCGTCGCCACCAGATGCCGTTCGCTTCATTGCGCCCCTTGGGCGCGCGATCGAGCCACTGGTACATGCCCCACAAGCCATCCAACCCGCGCGCAAAGCTGGAGTACGTGTGATAAACGACGCCGTCTTCGCGCACGAATGCGCTCATGCCGGGCCGTTCGCGGATGTAGGTGGCGGGATCGATGCCGCACATCCGTGCGAACTGCGAAACCGGACGTTCGCCGCCGAATTGCGTGCTCGGGCCATCCTGTGCCTGCGGGTCCGGCGCAGCGGCCTCGCGTCGATAGTTGTACTCCGCTCCGCCTTCGCGCTGCTGTTCTTCGGTGATGCCAACCGCGAAGTCGAGATTGAAATCGCTGCCGAACGAGGACGCCCAGGGGAAAATCCAGCCCAGCCGCCGTTTGTACGCCTGCAACTTCGCCAGCGGCGCGCGCGACACCGCCGTGAAAGCCACATCGTGGTTCTCCAGGTGCGCAACAAAGCCGTTGAAGCCGTCGGCGATCGCCGAGCAGGACGGGCAGCCTGCGATGTAGTCGGGACCGAACATGAAGTGGTAGACCAGCAGTTGCGAGCGCCCGCGGAACAATTCCTCCAGCGTGGCGCTGCCTGCGTCGGTGTCGAAGCGATAGTCCTTGTCGACGCGCACCCACGGCAGCGCCTGCCGCTGGCGCGCCAGCTCGTCGCCGCGCCGGGTCAACGCCTTTTCCGCTTCCAGCAATTCAAGCCGTGCGGCACGCCACTCCGCGCGGGTTCCAATGGTGTGACTGGTCATGATCGGTTCTCCTCAAGCCATCGCGTAGGTCAGGCCGAGTCGGCCGCCGTGCAGCGTCTCGGTCTTGCGCAGTTCCAGCCCGCGGCGCTGCCGCACGGACGCGAACAGCGCCTTGCCCTCTCCCGCAATCAACGGGTAGACGATCAAGCGCAGTTCGTCGACGAGGCCGGCCTCGATCAGGCTGGCCGTGATTCGGGCGCCGCCCATGAGATAGATGTCCTTTCCGGGTTGCTGCTTGAGCGCCGCGAGTTCGGCCACATCGCGCAGGAACCGTGTCAGCGGCCAGTTGGCCGTGTCCAAGGTGCGCGACAGCACGTAATGTGGCGTCCGTGCGGCGAAGCGGCCCCATGCGACCTCGGCCGGCGTCGGCAACTTGCCGGTCATCGGCAATGCCGCGTCCGGCGCGTTCCGTATCGCGGTCCAGTACTGCTCGTAACCGGGATACATGCCGCTGCCGAGCACGCAGGCGTCGATCTGCGCGGTCAGGCCGTAATCCTCCGACCAGGCGTCCACCCAGTCGGCGTAACCTTCCGGCCCTTCCATCTTGCCGTCAGCGGAAATCTTCATGCCGGCGATCAGCTTGCGCATGACATCCTCCTTCGTTCTGCATGGGTTGAATGGTGTTGGACACTGGCTTCCCGGGCAGCCTGCCGGGCTGCCCAAGCCGCTTGATGCGGCGCCTCGCGACGAGGACCGTGGCCAAGCCTCCGGCCGGGCCACTTCCCGCAACCGTCGCCCACGCTGCGACACAGAGGCAGATCGGACACATGACTCAATTCATTCCGCCCAGGCGTGCGACCAGCGTGTCGAGGAAGAACGTCCAGCCCTCGGTGTGCGCCATCGCCATCCGCTCGTCGGGCAGGCCTTCATGGGTCAGGCGCAACTCGGTCTGCTTGCCGCGCGGCGTGAATTCGAGCGTGACTACCGATTCCTTGCCGTGCGTGTGCTCGCTCACCCAGGTGAACTCAAGCAGGCGCGGACTTTCCACGCGCAGGTAACGGCCGTAGTGCGGGCGCACCTGGCCCGAGTACAGCATGCCGAGGTAGAACAAGCCGTCGGGGCGCGGATCGGCCACCACGTCGCCACCCTCCGCCAGCCACGCCTTCATGCTGGCCGGGTCGGTCCAGGCACGGAACACCCGCTCGGGCGAGGCATCGTAGCTGCGAGGGATCTCCAGGCGAAACGAACCCATTGCGCTTTCATTGCGACCCTTCATCGTCGTTCCCCTGCTGCTGATCGAGGAATGTGCCCAGCGCGTCGAGGCGCTGGTTCCAGAAGCGTTCGTACTGCGAGGTCCATTTGGCGACTTCGCGCAGCGGTGCGGCGCGCAGGCGCAGGTAGTGTTCGCGGCCCTCGCGGCGGCGGCGGACCAAGCCCGCGCCCTCCAGCACCTTGACGTGTTTGGACACCGCGTTCAGCGACATCGCGAACGGCTGTGCGAGGTCCGTCACCCGCAACTCGCCGCGGGTCAGCCGCGCCACGATGCGGCGACGGGTAGGATCGGCGAGCGCGGCGAAGGCGAGATCGAGGTTCGACATGGCGACATTCATTCAACCTTTTGGTTGAATAATACGCCGATGAAAAGGCGCGTCAAGCGCGCCCTTTCGCGAAGCCTGGTTTCCGCTCAGCCGCGCCAGTCGGCCAGCGTGGCGTCGAACTCGGCCGGCGCACCGATGGCGCGGCCTTCGATGCTCTTGTCGATGCGCTTGACCAGACCGGCCAGCACCTTGCCCGGTCCGCATTCGGCGATGCGCGTGGCGCCGCCGGCGGCCAGCGCCTGCACGCATTCCGTCCAGCGCACGGGCAGGTAGAGCTGGCGCTGCAGCGCGCCGCGGATCTCGTCCAGCGAGGCGTAACGCTGGGCCTCGGCGTTCTGGATCACCGGGATCGTCGGCAGCCGCCACTGGATCGATGCCATGCGCTCGCCCAGCTTGTCGGCCGCTTCGCGCATCAGCATGCAGTGCGAAGGTACCGACACGGCCAGCTTGATGGCCTTCTTCACGCCCAGCTCGGCGAGCCGCACCAGTGCACGATCCACCGCCTCGGCGTTGCCTGCGATCACCAGTTGGCCCGGCGAGTTGTAGTTCGCCGGCGCCACCACCTGGCCTTGCGCAACCTCTTCGCACACTTGCGCGATCTGCGCATCGTCGCCGCCCAGGATCGCCGCCATCGCGCCCACGCCGGCCGGCACCGCCGCCTGCATCAGGCGGCCGCGCTCGGCCACCAGCGCGGCCGCGTCATGCAGCGACAAGGCGCCGGCGCAAACCAGCGCGCTGTATTCGCCGAGGCTGTGACCGGCGAGCTGCGCGGGCCGCGCGCCGCCGAGCTTGTTCCACACGCGCCACACCGCGACGCTGGCCGCGAGCAGGGCCGGCTGGGTGTGCTCCGTGCGGTTGAGCTGGTCTTCCGGACCCTGCTGGCTGAGCACCCACAGGTCCGCGCCCGCACCCTGCGAGGCCTCGTCGAAGGTCGCCTTCACCTCGCCATGCGCGGCAGCCAGTTCGGCCAGCATGCCGACCGATTGCGAACCCTGGCCCGGGAAGACGAAGGCGAGATTGGAATGGGTGGTGCTCATGCAGTTCTACTCCCACGTTCAAACAATGGCTCCGCACCCCGACCCTCTCCGCCGGGCTTGCCGGGAGAGCTGGGGCATCTGGTGGTGCGGCTTTCCCGAATCCTGGCTTTTCAGTACCGCAGCAGCGCCGACGCCCAGGTGAAACCGCCGCCAAAGGCTTCCAGCAGCAGGTTCTGGCCGCGCTGCACCTTGCCCGAGCGCACCGCGTAGTCCAGCGCCAGCGGCACCGAGCCGGACGAGGTGTTGGCGTGCTGGTCGACGGTCACGATCACGCGCTCCATCGGCATCGCCAGCCGCTTGGCGGTGGCCTCGATGATGCGCAGATTGGCCTGATGCGGGATCAGCCAGTCGATCTGGGAGGCCTGCATGCCGGCGGCCTGCAGGGTCTCGTCGACCAGCGCGTCCAGCGTCTTCACCGCGACCTTGAACACTTCGCGGCCGGCCATCTTGATGCGCACGCCGTGGTTGGGCTCGTCCTTGAAACCGGCGGACACGCCGACCGGGTTCCACAGCAGCTCCTTGTAGCCGCCGTCGGCGTGCATGCAGGTGGCATGGATGCCCGGCTCGCTGGAAGCTTCCAGCACCACCGCGCCGGCGCCGTCGCCGAACAGCACGCAGGTCTCGCGGTCGTTCCAGTCGATCATGCGGGTCAGCGTCTCGGCGCCGATCACCAGCACCTTCTTCGACTGGCCGCTCCTGATGAACTTGTCCGCGATGCCGAGCGCGTACATGAAGCCCGAGCAGGCCGCGTTGACGTCGAACGCGGCGCAGCCGTTCGCGCCCAGCCGCTGCTGCACCAGGCAGGCGGTGGACGGGAAGATGATGTCGGGCGTGGTGGTGCCCAGCACGATCAGGTCCAGCTCGGACGCCTTGACGCCCGCCTCGTCCAGCGCACGCTGCGCGGCGAGGAAGGCCAGGTCGCCAGTGGTCTCGCCGTCGGCGGCGATGTGGCGCTGGCGGATGCCGGTGCGGGTGCGGATCCATTCGTCGCTGGTGTCGACGATCTTCTCCAGATCGGTGTTGCTGACGACGCGCTCGGGCAACGCGCTGCCGGTGGCGATGATGCGGGAGTAGATCGGGGCCATGCGGTTTTCCGTCAAACGTGAATCGTGAATTGAACGCCCTGCGCGGTACATGCGCAACCGTCCGGGCGCAATGGCGGAACCCACAACGCGAAACGGCGCGTCGCCGCGCCGTTTCGGTCGGTTCGGTCAGGCGGATTCCGCAAGAGGAATCCGCCGCGTCGGTCAATCCTCGACCGACACCGCGCCCTTGGTCTCGATGACCTTCTTGCCGCGGTAGTAACCGTCGGCGGTGACGTGGTGGCGCAGGTGCACCTCGCCGCTGGTCGGGTCGGTGGACAGCTGCACGGTCTTCAGCTTGTCGTGGGCGCGACGCATGCCGCGGGTGGACGGGGTACGGCGGCTCTTGGCAACGGCCATGGTAGTTCTCCAACTGAACCTGATTTCGGTATCTGGATGATCGAGGTCAAGGACCCCGACCGGCTTGCTTCTTCAGTTCGCGCAACACCGCGAACGGGTTGTTCTCTTGTCCCGCGGCATCGTCCTGCCCGGTCGCGCCGTGATCGATGGCCGCGTCGGGCAGGCTGCTGTCCGGATTCACCGGCACCAGCGGCAACGCCAGCAGCAGCTCGTCCTCGATCACGTCCGCCGGATGCAGGCGACCATCCTCGGTCACCAGCAGCGGTTCGCAACCGGGCGGCAAACCCGCCTCGTCGCGCTCCCGCCGGATCAGCCCGAGCCGGCTGTCCACCGTCACCGGCAACACGAACGGCTCCAGCGTGCGCTGGCAGATCATCGTCAGCGGCGCCTGCGCATGGACATCCACGTAGTCCGTGCCCAACTGCTCGTCGCGACCGAAATCCAGCCGGAAGCTCACATCGCCCACGTCGCCGGCCAGCGCGCCACGCAGGCGCCCTAGCGCGGCCACGGGCATCGATCCCTCGAACGAACGCCGCGCCGAGACCATGCGCCAAGCGTCCACGGACTCTGGCAGTGTCACGGACATAATCGGCGAATGGTAAGTTCGTGAACGACCGAAGTCAACCGACAATCAAGCGCTTGCGTCATCCGTTTCGCCCATTTTGCCTGATGCGCCCCGCTTGCGGCAGACTGCACGCCCACTCCATCGGGGCGTTGCCGCGTGAACCTTTCCCTGACGCTGGGCGTGTTCGCCCTGCTGGTGCTGGTCGCGGCGGCGGCCTGGGCGCTGTCCTCGCGTCGCTGGCAGAACCGGCGCGCCGCGGACCTGCAGCAATTGCTCGACCTGGCCGACCGGCTGGAAACCGACCTGAAAAGCTGCCGCGCCGGCCTGGCACAGGCGCATGCGGTGATGGCGATCAACCCCGATCTGCCCGGCGCCAGCGAACAGGGGGCCCGTCAGGCAGTGGACGCCGGGTTGCAGGCGCTGCTGCGCCAGCGCATCTGGATCCGCGACCACGCCGCCCGCGCCAGCCAGCACGAACTGGATGAAACCGCCGCCGCGATGCGCGCCAGCCGCGACCGCCTGCAGCCGCTGCTGCAGGCGCTGAACGCCGCCCAGCGCGACCTGGACAGCGCGATGCGCGAACACATCCACCGCGACGCGGAATGAACTCCACGCCCCGCATCGTGCTGGCTTCCACCTCGCGCTACCGCGCCGAACTGTTGCGCCGGCTGCTGCCGGCATTCGAGGAGCGCCCGCCCGGCACCGACGAGGCCGCCCTGCCTGGCGAAGCGCCGGGTGCCCGTGCGGCGCGGCTGGCCCTCGCCAAGGCCGCGTCGGTTGCCGGCGGCCTGCGCGATACGCTGGTGATCGGCTCCGACCAGGTCGCCGAACTGGACGGTACGCAGCTGGACAAGCCCGGCAGCGTGGCGAACGCCCGCGCTCAGCTCGCCGCCAGTTCCGGCCGCGTGGTGCATTTCCACACCGCGCTGTGCCTGCTCGACGCGCGCAACGGCCAACACCAGTTGTATGTCGACCACACCCGCGTGCATTTCCGAACGCTGGGTACCGAGGAGATCGAACGCTACGTGGCACGCGAGCAGCCGCTGGACTGCGCCGGCAGCTTCAAGTGCGAAGGCCTGGGCATCAGCCTGTTCGAGCACATCGACAGCGAAGACCCCAGCGCGCTGATCGGGTTGCCGCTGATCGCGCTGGCGAGGTTGCTGCGCGCGACGGGCGTCGCCGTGCCCTGAAGCAAACCGGGGTACGCTGGCCGCAACCCCGTCGAACCGCTTCCCACCCACGCACCGCCGCGAGCCCGACCGATGAGCCAGCCCCTGCCTGCCACCCCGCCCGGCGACGAACTGCGCCAGCGCCTCGCCGCCGCCGAGGCGCAGCTCAACCGCGTGGTGCTGGGCAAGACGCGGCAAGTAAAGCTGGCGCTGGCCTGCCTGGTCGCCGGCGGCCACCTGCTGCTGGAAGATGTACCCGGCGTGGGCAAGACCACGCTGGCGCATGCGCTCGCCGCCAGCTTCGCGCTGGAATTCCAGCGCGTGCAGTTCACCAGCGACCTGCTGCCCTCGGACATCCTCGGCGTCAGCGTGTACGAGCGCGAGACCGGCCAGTTCCGTTTCCACCCCGGCCCGATCTTCGGTGGCCTGCTGCTCGCCGACGAGATCAACCGCGCCACGCCGAAGACGCAGAGCGCGCTGCTGGAGGCGATGGCCGAGGGCCAGGTCACCGTGGACGGCCAGACCCACGCGCTGCCGCAGCCGTTCTTCGTGGTCGCCACGCAGAATCCGCTGGATCTCGCCGGCACCTTCCCGCTGCCCGATTCCCAGCTCGACCGCTTCATGCTACGGCTGTCGCTGGACTATCCCGATCCCGCCGCCGAACGCGAACTGCTCACCGGCATCGGGCGCCACGACCTGCTGACCCGGCTGGCGCCGCAGCTGGACGGCGCCGCCCTGCTCGCGCTGCGCCGGCAGGCGCAGGCGATCACCGCCAGCCCCGCCCTGCTCGACTACCTGCAGGCGCTGCTCGGTGCCAGTCGCCGCCATGCCGAGATCCGCACCGGGCTGTCGCCGCGCGCGGGCCTCTCGCTGCTCGCCGCCGCCCGCGCCTGGGCATTGCTGGACGGCCGCACCTACGTGCTGCCGGAAGACCTGCAGGTGCTGTTCGTGCCGCTGGCCGCGCACCGGCTGGTGGCCGCACGCGGCGTCGGTGGCGAGGCGCTGGCGCGCCAGCTGCTCGCCGAGGTGGCGGTGGACTGATGCGCTCCAACCTGCGCCGGCTCGCGCAACGTGCCAGAGTCTGGGCCGAACGTCGCCTGCCCGCGCTCACCCGCCTGCGCCAGCCCGAGCCGCTGCCGATCGAACTGGGTCGGCGCCGCATCTACATCGTGCCGACAACGTTCGGGCTGGGCTTTGGCGTGTTGCTGCTGGTGATGCTGGTCGGCGCACTGAACTACGCCAACAACGCGGCGCTGCTGCTGACCTGCATGCTGGGCGCGGCGACCGCCGCGAGCATGCTGCTCGCGTTCCGCACGCTGGATGGCCTGTCACTGCGCGGCATCCGCGCCGGCCATGCCGTCGCCGGCGAGCCGCTGGAACTGGTACTGGATTTCGCGGCGCAGCGTGCGCGCGAGTCGGTACGACTCGACTGCGCCAGCGAGTCGCTGGCCTTCGCCCTGCAGGGCACCACGGAACTGCGGCTGCGCCTGGCCACCACCCGGCGCGGCTGGCTGGCGCTGCCGCGGCTACGGATCTGGAGCAGCTGGCCACTGGGCCTGTTCCGCGCCTGGAGCTGGCTGCACCCGCAGCAGTCCGTGCTGGTTTGGCCCCGGCCGGAAGCCGCCGGGCCGCCGCCGGTGCTGCCGGGCGATGCGCGCGAGCGCCTGCGTCCGCAGCCGGGCGAGGAACTGGCCGCGCTGCGCGACTACCGCCGTGGCGACGCGCCCCGGCACATCGCGTGGAAAGCCAGCGCCCGCCACCATGACCTGCTGGTCAAGGATTTCGACCGCCCGGAGCCGCGCGAGACCTGGCGTCTGGAGTGGGACGCGCTGCGCGCGCTGGATCGCGAGGCGCGCATCGCCCGGCTGGCGCGCTGGCTGGGCGATGCGGAGGCGCAAGGCCGGCGCTACAGCCTGCAGCTGCCGCACGAACGCATCGACATCGGCAGCGGCCCGGCCCACTACGCGCGCTGCATGAGCACGCTGGCGGTGTTGCCGTGACGAAGTCCGCCGCCACGCCGCTGGACCCACGCAGCTTCGACCTGGTCGCGTTCGGCCTCGCCGCCGTGCTGGCGCTGCACGCACCGCACCTGCCCTGGTGGCTGGGCGTCACGCTGGCGAGCATCCTCGGCCTGCGCTGGTGGCAGCGCCGCCGCCAGCGCGCGCGCACGCCGGCCTGGCTGAAGTTGCCGCTGCTGGCCGCGCTGCTGCTGTCCATCGTGAGCTGGTACGGCAACCTGTTCGGCCAGGCGCCGGGCGCCGCGCTGGCGGTGGGCCTGCTGGTGCTGAAGCTGCTGGAAACCGAGACCGCGCGCGATGCCCGCGTGGGCATGAGCTTCGCCTGCTTCACCCTGATGGCCGCGCTGCTGTTCGACCAGAGCCTCACCGCCACCACCACGGTGGCGCTGGGCCTGCTACCGCCGCTGGCTGCGCTGCGTTCGCTGGAGCCGGGTCGGCGCGCGCCGCCGGCACTGTGGCGCGAACTGCTGCCCGGCTTCGGCCTGCTGGCCGCCGCGTTGCCGCTGGCCCTGCTCGCCTTCCTGCTGTTGCCGCGGCTGAACTCGCCGCTGTGGGGAGCGCCGAACACCGGCGAACAACGCACCGGCCTCAGCGACCGCATGACCCCGGCCGGCTTCACCCAGTTGCTGGTCGACGACAGCCCCGCGCTGCGGGTGGGCTTCGACGGCCCGCCGCCACCGCCCGACCTGCGCTATTTCCGCGCCTACGTGATGGGTCATTACGACGGCAGCAGCTGGACCTACCGCGACGTGGCCAACCAGCTGCCAGTACCGGTCGAAGCCGCGCAAACCATCCGCTACCACGTCAGCCTGGAACCGACCCGGCAGCGCGTGCTGCCCACGCTGGACGTGCCGCTGGCCGCGCCGCCCGGTGCCAGCCTGCGCCGCGACCGCGAGGTGATCGCCGACAAGCCGGTGGACAGCTTGCGCGACTACACGCTGGAATCCGCCACCCGCTACCGGCTGGAGCCGAAGCTCGGCCGCCACCGCGCCCGCTGGCTGCAACTGCCCGCCGGCTTCGACCCGCGCACGCTGGCGCTGGGCCGCTCATGGCGGGCGCGTTACGGCAGCGACGATGCCGCCATCGTGCAGGCCGCGCTGGCGCTGTTCCACGACGGCGGCTTCCGCTACACGCTGGCGCCAGCGCCGCTGGGCCGCGACGCGATGGACGATTTCCTGTTCGATACCCGCGAAGGTTTCTGCGAGCACTATTCGTCCGCGTTCACCGTGCTGATGCGCGCCGCCGGCATTCCCGCCCGCGTGGTCACCGGCTACCAGGGCGGCTACTGGAACGCGCTGGGCGGTTACCTGCTGGTACGCAATTCCGACGCGCATGCCTGGAGCGAGGTGTGGCTGGCTGGCCACGGCTGGGTACGGGTCGACCCCACCGCTGCGGTGCGCCCGCAGCGCATCAGCATGGGTGCCGCCGCCGCCGCGCCCGGCCAGCTGCCGTGGTACCAGAGCGGCTGGCTGCAGTCGATGCGCAACCGCTGGGACATCGTCAACCGCTGGTGGAACCTGGGCGTTAACGGCTTCGATGCACTGCGCCAGCGCGGGCTGCTGAAGCCGTTCGGCATCCGCGACACGGATCCTTCCACGCTGGCACTGCTGCTGGCCGTGGCCTGCGTGCTGGCGATGGCTGCCGGCTTGGCGTGGGTGTGGCGGCGGCGCGAACCGGAAGACCCTGCGCGCACCGCGCTGCGCCAACTGGAACGCAAGCTGGCGCGGCAGGGCGTGGCACGACTGGCCGGCGAAGGACCGCGGGACTACCTGCAACGCGCCGCCCGCATGTTGCCGGCGCAACACGACAGGCTGACCGAACTGATGCACCGTTATCTCGAACTGCGCTATGCCCACCCCGAACCGACGTCTGAATCCCTCCGCGCACTGCAACGCGCGGTACGGGATTTTCCTGTCGTCCGCATGGTCAAATGAGCGTTGATAGGGTTGTGCACACAAACATCCATGATGGAGATACCGCCATGTCCCTCTACCGTCCCCTCGCGCTAGTCGCGGCCGCTGCCCTGCTGGGCGGCTGCGTGACCATTCCGCAACCGCTGCAAGGCAACTACACCGCCATCTCCAGCGCCGCCGCCCAGCAAGGTGGCGCCGGTGGCACCCAGGTGCGCTGGGGTGGCGAGATCATCAAGACCGAGCCGGGCCCGCAGCAGACCTGCTTCTACATCCTGGCGCGTCCGCTGGACAGCCAGGCGCGGCCGGAGCTGGGCCGCTCGGGCAGCGACCAGGGCCGCTTCGTGGCCTGCCACAGCGGCTTCTACGACCCCGAGGTGTTCAGTCGCGGCCGCGAGCTGACCGTGACCGGCACCATCCACGGCACGGTGACGCAGAAGGTGGGCGACTACGACTACCCCTATCCGCGCGTGGAAGCGAACGTGGTGTACCTGTGGCCGAAGCGCCCGGTCTACGTGAACACGCCCTACCCGCCGGGCTTCTACGACCCGTTCTGGGGCCCGGGCTGGGGTCCGTGGGGTGGCTACGGTTACGGTTATCCGTACTACTGGAATCGCCCGCGCGTGATCGTGGTGCGCCCCGCACCGCCGCCGCCCCCGCCGGGCAAGTGACTGCCGCAACGAAAACGCCGGCCATGGGCCGGCGTTTTCCATTGGTGCCCATGAAAGACCGCTCAACCCGGTGGCCAGTGCATGTGCCGGCCGCCCAGCAGGTGCACGTGCAGGTGGAACACGGTCTGACCGCCGTATTCGTTGCAGTTGATCACGGTGCGATAGCCCTGCGCGGCGAAACCTTCGCGCTTCGCGTAGTCGGAGGCAGTCAGCAGCAGGCGGCCCAACAGCGCCGCATCCTCCGGCGCGGCGTCGTCCAGCGTGGCGATCGGTTTCTTCGGGATGAACAGCACGTGCACCGGCGCCTGCGGGTTCACGTCGCGGAAGGCCAGCAGTTCGTCGTTCTCCCAGACGATGTCGGCCGGGATCTCGCGCCGGATGATCTTGCCGAAGATGGTGTCGCCCATGTCGTTCTTCTCCACGGTTACAGACGCAGCAGCATACCGTGCGCGGCCGGCGCCACCAGTCTGAAACCGAATTGCTCGTAGAGCCGGAAAGCGGTGCCGTCGGCAATCAGGCCGACCATCGCCCGTGCCGGCGCCCGTGCGCGCAATTGCTCGACCAGCGCGGCCATGATGTGCCGCCCCCAGCCGCGTCCCTGCCAGGCCGGCGTCACCGCGATGTCGACCACGAACAGGAACAGGCCACCGTCGCCGACGATGCGGCCCATGCCGATCAGTTCGCCGTCATGGCGCACGCACACCGCGCACCAGCTCGCCGGCAAGCCGGTCGCCGCGCCCTCGGCGGTCATGGCGCTCAGTCCCGCCGCGACGCGCAGCGCGCGGTATTCCTCGATGGCGGGGATTTCCAGCCTGAGCTCGGGCTCGCGGACGTCGTTCGCGCTCATCGGCAACTCTGCTCAATCCAGCAACTGGCGGCCGCCGAACGCGTGCGCCAGCGTGCCGCGGTCCACGAATTCCAGCTCGCCGCCCAGCGGCACGCCATGCGCCAGCCGGGTCGGCCGCACGCCACCGGCACGGGCCAGCTGCGCCAGGTAGTGCGCGGTGGCCTCGCCTTCCACGGTGGGGTTGGTGGCGATGATGAGTTCTTCCACCTCGCCTTCGCCCAGCCGCTGTGCCAACTGCGACAGACCCAATTCTTCCGGCCCCAGCCCGTCCAGCGGCGACAGCCGGCCATGCAGCACGAAGTACTGGCCACGGTAACCGGTGGCCTGCTCGATCGCGGCCAGATCCACCGGCGACTCCACCACGCACAGCAGCTGGCGGTCGCGGCTGCTGCCGGCGCAGATCGCGCACAGCGGCTCCTCGCTGAAGTTGCGGCAGCGCCCGCAATGCCCGATGCGCTGCATCGCCTCGCGCAACGCATCGGCCAGCTTCAACCCGCGCTCGCGGTCCCGCTCCAGCAGATGGAACGCCATCCGCTGCGCACTCTTGCCGCCCACGCCGGGCAGGCAACGCAGCGCTTCGATCAGATTGGCAAGAAGTGGGGAACCGGATGACATGGATGATCCGAGTAGTGAGTGAAGAGAAGTGAGGAGTGAGAGAAAAGCGAGGAGCAGCAAGCTGATGCTCTCTCTCGTTTCTCACTCCTCTCCACTCACTCCTGCGTTCAGAACGGCATCTTGAAACCCGGCGGCAGGCTCATGCCGGCGGTGACACCACCCATCCTGTCGCGGCTGGCCTGGGCGACCTTGTTCACCGCGTCGTTGATCGCGGCGGCAACCAGGTCCTCGGCCATCTCCGGATCGTCGGCGAAGGTCTGGCGGTCGATGCTCACCTTGCGCACCTCGTGCGCGCCGCTCATCGTCACGCTCACCAGGCCGCCACCGGCGCTGCCGGTGACTTCCAGCTTCGCGATCTCCTCCTGCGCGCGCTTCATGTCTTCCTGCATGCGCTGGGCCTGCTGCATCAGCTGGCCGATCTGACCTCTCATCGTCTGGCTCCGTTACTGCGGGTTGTTCAGGGGTTTCACCGACTGCGGCACCACGCGGGCGCCGAAGTCGCGTTTCATGGATTGCACGAAGGGATCGTCCTCGATCGACTGCTCGGCGGCCGCCTGCGCCGTGTTGCGCGCCTGCGTGGCGCGCGCGGCCGGCGTGGCGGTGGCCGCCGTCTTGTCGATGTCGACGAAACGCAGCTTGATGCGTTCGCCCAGCGCCTGGCTGATGCGCTCCTCCATCTGGCTGACCATCGGCTCCACCGCCATGCCCATGTGCGCCGGTTGCAGCGCCAGCACCAGGGTGTTGCCATCGCGTTCGCGCAACACCGCGTTCTGCGCCAGCACGCTGAACGGGCCACGCAGGCCGGCCTGTTCGATCAGGCTTTCCCAGTGCGGCAGGCCACCGCTGTCGCGCATCGGCGCAGCCGGAGCGGATTCGCGCACGGCCGGTGCCGCGGCCGGGGCCGGCGGCGTGGCCCGATATGCCGGAGCCGGCGGCGCGACTGGCGCGGCGCCGCGCGCGGGCGGTGCCGCACGCTCCGCCACCGGGTGCACTGCCTCGTCGCCGGGGCGGAACGCCAGCATGCGCAGCAGCGTCATCTCGAAACCGGTGCGCGCATCGGGCGCCAGCGCGAGGTCGCGGCGGCCGCCGATGGCGATCTGGTAGTAGAGCTGCACGTCCTCCGGCGCGATGCGCGCGGCCAGCGCGTGCAGCGCCTCGCCATCGGCGCCTTCCTCGTCCAGCCGATAGCCGGGAATCAGCTGGATCAGCTGCAGGCGATGCAGCACGCCGGCGAGGTCACCCAGCACGCCACCAAAATCCGGCGAGTACGAGGCGATCTGCACGCACTCGGCGAGCAGGCGCGTGCCGTCACCGTCAGCCAGCGCATCCAGCACGCCCAGCACCTGTCCGCTCGCCACGCTGCCCAGCATGATGCGCACGTCGTCGGCACGCAGCGCGCCGCCGCCGTAGGCGATGGCCTGGTCGAGCAGCGACAAGCCGTCGCGCATCGAGCCGTCGGCGCCGCGCGCCAGCTCCTCGATCGCGGCATCCTCGTAGGCGATATTCTCGGCGCCGAGGATGTGCCGCATATGGCTGGCGATCTGCTCCGGCAGATGGCGCTTGAGATTGAACTTCAGGCAGCGCGACAGCACCGTCACCGGCAGCTTCTGCGGGTCGGTGGTGGCGAGCAGGAACTTCACGTGCGGAGGCGGTTCCTCCAGCGTCTTCAGCAGCGCGTTGAACGCCGGCTTGGAGAGCATGTGCACCTCGTCCACCAGGTACACCTTGAAGCGGCCACGCGAGGGCGCGTACTGCGCGTTCTCGATCACCTCGCGCACGTCGTCCACGCCGGTGTTGCTGGCCGCGTCGATCTCCAGCAGATCCACGAAGCGGCCTTCGTCCACCGCGGTGCAGACCGCGCACTCGCCGCATGGGTCGGCCGATTCGCCGCGTTCGCAGTTCAGCGACTTGGCGAAGATGCGCGCGATGGTGGTCTTGCCCACGCCGCGCGTGCCGGTGAACAGGTAGGCGTGATGCATGCGCCCGGTGTCCAGCGCATTGGTGAGCGCGCGCACCACGTGCTCCTGCCCCACCAGTTCGGCGAACTTGCGCGGGCGCCATTTGCGGGCGAGAACTTGATAGGACATGCCTGACTACCTTGGGGCGAACCCCGATTGTGCCAAGGCGAAGCCGGTTTCGGTAGGAGCGGCTTCAGCCTCGACCGGCATGATCCGCCCGAAATGGCGGCGGCCCCGCCAGCCACACCCCGGCACCCGAATCATCCACTACCGTTGCTTCCTTCCGGACCTGGCGGGGTTTGCGGACTATCGTCGCGGGGGGACCGACGGGGCCACCATGGACGTTGGGCTTTTTAGGGAGCCCGGCGCGCCAGCCGAAGCCGTCGCGTCTTTCAACAACTGGCGGAGAGGGCGGGATTCGAACCCGCGATACGGGGATAAGCCGTATACACACTTTCCAGGCGTGCTCCTTCAACCACTCGGACACCTCTCCGCACGCAGAACCTTTGTCGCATCACCCCGCACCGGGCGGGATGGTTCGGCTCGTCCTGAGCCTCACCCCTCGCTTTCGCTCGGGGCCAGCCTGCGGCTGTCCAAATTCGTTCCTACGAATTTGTCGAACCCGCGATACGGGGATAAGCCGTATACACACTTTCCAGGCGTGCTCCTTCAACCACTCGGACACCTCTCCGCACGCAGAACCTTCCCACCAGCCCAATCGCGGCTGGTGAAGAGCCGGAAGGATACCGGCCACCACGGTGACTGACAAGGGACGACGGCGCTCAACCGGCATCCGCGGGCGGCGGCAGCGGCGTCCCCAGGGCAACGCGCTGTCCAGCCGAGGCAACGCGATAGCCGCGTGCCACCAGCGTCGCACCATCGGCCACACTGCCGTAGTGATACAGCAGCAACCGTGCGCGCAGCGCCACGTCGTACTCGCGCTCGATGTCGTCGATGCCGGTGTGCGAGGGGTTGCCGACCAGGCCGCAATCGTGCGCCACCAGTTCGTCACCGTCGACATGCCGGGCCAGCGTCTCGGGGATCGGCCGGGTGTCGCCGGTGTAGACGAAACTGCCGGGCAGCGCGAGGCCGAACGAGGTGTTGGGCCGGTGGTGGCGGGTGGCGAACACGTCGAACCACAGGCCGTCCAGCCAGAAGCCGCGCGTGCACGGTACCAGCCGGAACGCCTCCCAGAAATTCACCCCGCCTTCGGCCAGCACGCCGGGGTAGTCGGCCACGCGCGTCTGCAGCCAGGGAACCAGTGCGGCGTGCGCGAACAGCCGCATGGTGCCGCGCAGGTGTTCGTCGAACCACAGCTTGATGAACAGCCCTTCAAGCCCCGCCACATGATCCATGTGGGTGTGGGTGACATAGAGCGCGGGCGGCAGTGCGCCGTAGGCATCGAGGTAGCGGTCCAGCGTGTCCGGGCCGCAGTCGACCAGCAGCACCGGCACGCCGTCGCGTTCCAGCACCGCGGCCGAGGAACCCAGTTCGCCGGCCGCGTGGGCCGCGCCCGTGCCAAGGAAATGCAGATGCCAGTTCATGCGCCGAAGGTAGCCTCGTAGGCGTCGAGGAGAGGTGTCCAGATGGACTCGCGAAACGCTTCCTCGCCCTGGGCTGCAGCGCCCAGCTTGAGCAGCGAGCGATGCAGTCGTTCGAGATTGGCCAACCGCCAGCCTTCGGCCGATACGCGCAGGCGACCGCGATCGAAGTCGATCAGATGCAGCGCCGAGGATGTCACCAGCACATTGTGCGCATTGAGGTCGGCGTGCCAGATGCCGGCGCGATGGAAACGCGCCACCAGCGCGCCGGTCTCGCGCGCCAGTTCCGCATCCAGCTTGCCGGCAGCAAGGCATTCGGCCAGCGTCTGTGCGTCCGCAATGCGTCGGGTGATCAGGTCGGCGCGGTAGTACTGGCCATGCCGACGGTAGCATGCGGCCACCGGCACCGGCCCGGGCAGGCCCAGCCGCGCGATCTCGGCCAGCAGGCGGAATTCGGCGAAGCAGCGCGTGGCATCGGCGCCACGCCACAGGTAGCGGTCGCCCATCAACGCAGCCACCATGCCGCCGCGGCGGTAGTGCCGCAGCACGCATTCGCCGGCCGGCGTGGCAATCACGGAAACGCCGCCGCGCCCGCCCGCCTGCGAGCGCAATGCGCCCTGCTCGCGCCAGTGCTCCGGCACGAACCAGTCGGCGTCGACTTGTGGCGAGGCCTCGGCGTCGAACAGAATCGCGCCTTCGGCGTCTTCGCGCAGTTGCTCTTGCATCGGTGCGAGTGCGTCTCGGTCAGCTTCCGGCGATTCTACATGTCCCCTCCCGATTCCATGTGCCTGCTGCGCACCTCCGCCATCGGCGACGTCACCCATGTGGTGCCGCTGGTGCGCACGCTGCAGGCGGCTTGGCCGCAGACCAGGCTCACGTGGATCGTGGGCAAGCTGGAACGCAAGCTGATGGGCGACCTGCCCGGCGTGGAGTTTGTCACCTTCGACAAGGGCAACGGCTGGGCCGGCATGCGCGAAGTCTGGACGGCACTGCGCGGCCAGCGCTTCGACGCGCTGCTGCAGATGCAGGTGGCTTTGCGCTCCAACCTGCTGAGCCTGGGCATCAAGGCGAACCGGCGCATCGGCTACGACGCGGCACGGGCCAAAGACCTGCACGGCCTCGTCGTCAATGAGCGCATCCCGGCGCGCAGCGGCGAACACGTGCTCGATGCCATCGGCAGCTTCTGCGAGCCGCTGGGACTGAAGCAGACCGAGGTGCGCTGGGATATCCCCATCCCCGACGAGGCGCAGGCCTGGGCCGCGGAGCAGTTGCCGGGCGACACGCCCACCCTGCTGGTGAGTCCTACGTCAAGCCATGCGCTGCGCAACTGGCAGCCGGAGCGCTATGCGGCAGTGATGGACCACGCCGCCGCGCGCGGCTGGCGGGTGGCGCTGGTGGGCGGTCCTTCTCCGGAAGAGCGCGCGATGGCGGACGTGGTGCTTGCGCACTGCAAGCACGCGCCACTCGACCTCACCGGCAAGGACACGCTGAAGAAATTGCTGGCGCTACTCTCACGCGCCGAGCTGCTGCTGACCCCGGATTCCGGCCCCATGCACATGGCCAATGCGGTAGGAACCAAGGTGCTGGGTCTGCATGCAGCGAGCAACCCGAATCGTTCCGGCCCCTATTCGGATCGACGCTGGTGCGTGGACAAGTACGATGCGGCCGCGCGCAAGTATCTGGGCAAGCCTGCGAGCGAGCTGGCCTGGGGCACGAAGATCGAGAAGCCCGGTGTGATGGATCTGATCGAAACCGGCGACGCGATCGAACGCTTCGACGCGGCCAGCGCCCATCTCGGGATCGGCTGAAGCCGCGAGCCTCGTCTACAACTCGCGCAGCTTGATGTCGCGGAACTGCAGCCGGATCGGCGTCGTGCCCTTGTCCTCAGTGCCCTGCAAGGAAACATGTCCCTTGCGGAAAGTGCCGAAGTCCGGCCACGCCTTGAACTTGGTGGAGGCGACCAGCTTTTTCCACGCGTCCGTCCACAGCCAGATATCGATCACCTTGTGGCCGTTCTGGAAGAACTGCAGGTGCCCGTGGTCGGCGACGATCTCGAAGCGGTTCCACTGCGGCGCCTGGTTGACCCATTCCACCGGCGAGGAGATCAGGTCGAACAGGTCGCCCGAGCGCTCGTTCAGCACGCGGCTGTCCAGCTTCGTGCAGGCCAGGTCGGCGATCTGCATCTCCGGCCCAGTCTCGTAGGTCTGCGCATACTTCGGCGACTCGTTCACGTAGAACATCACCCCGCTGTCGGCGCACGGCGTCATCCGCCACTCCAGCTTCAAGTCGAAATTGGCGTATTCGCCATCGGTGACCAGGTCGGCGAAATCCTCCGCGCGACCGCTTCTCCCGCGCTGCAGCTCGATGCTGCCATCACGGACGGACCAGTCCTTCCCCGGCGACTTCTGCAGGTAGGAATGCCAGCCATCGAGGTTGCGGCCGTTGAACAGCAGGTGCCAGCCTTGCGCCTTTTCCTGCGGAGTGAGCGTATTGGGCGCCTGTGCGCTCGCCGTTCCGCAGGCCAGGCAGGCCGCCACGAATACCATGCGTTGTTTCGCGGTCATGCGGGAATCTCCTGGTGCCGGTCAAGTACCGGCGTGCCCGGCGTCGGGCGGGAAGGAAGGCGGCGCGACACGCAGGTCGCTGCCCCAGGTCTTGTCGGGCGCCGCCTGCAGCGAGAAGCGCAGCCGGCCGCCGTGCGTGGCGAAAGTCGTCGGCAACCACGGCCGCGTGTACGGCTGGCCGTCGACCTGCAGCGCATGCACGTAGGGTGTGTCGGCCGCAGCGCCCGGCGCATCGATCACCACGTCGCCGCCGCTGCGGTGGACGACGGCATGCTCGAACAGCGGGCTGCCCAAGACCAGGTCCGCGCTGCCGGGAATCTCGGGATACAGTCCCAGTGCCGACCACACGTACCAGGACGACATCTCGCCCAGGTCGTCGTTGCCCGGGATGCCGTCCGGCGTGTTCTTCCACAGCGTGTTCACCACCGCGCGCACGGTCGCCTGGGTCTTGTACGGCTGGCCGGCGAAATCGTAGAGCCAGGGTGTCTCCACCGACGGCTCGTTGTTCAGTTCGGCATGCAGCGGTCCGGCGTTGGTGAAGGCCCAGTGTCCATTGGCGTCGTGGAAGAAGCGGTCCAGTCGCGCCGTCGCCTTGCCATAGCCCCCCATCGCGTCGAACAGGCCGTGCAGGTCGAACGGCACCATCCACACGTAGACCGCTGCGCTGGCCTCAACGAAGCCGTCGTCGGTGGACGGCGTGAAGGCGGGCCAACTGCCGTCGGCATTGCGGTTCTGGATGTAGCCACCGTCGGGCGCGGCCTTAGTGTTGAACACGTTGCGCCAGTAGCCGGCGCGGTCGAGGAAGCGCCGCTGCCCTGCCCGGTCGCCCACGTCGGCGGCGAATTCGGACAGCGCGAAGTCGGCCGTCGCATCCTCCAGCGTCTCGGCGGCACCGCCCCATGCATGTGACTTGGTGGCGATGTAGTGCAGCTTCAGCCACTGGTCCAGTGATGGCCGCTCGCCCACGCATTCCACGTTGCAACCGTCGTCCGATCCGTCGTGCGCGGTCGGCACGGTGGCTGCGCGGGCCAGCGAGGCATACGCGCCATGCAGGTCGAAGTCGCGCCCGCCGAAGGCGTAGATGTCCGCCAGTGCGGGCACCGCGGGGTCCCCGCTCATCACGTGGGTGCCGCCGCTGTTGTGCGTCCAGCGGTCCCATTCGCCCCGGTTCTGTTGCGCCTGGTTGTAGAGCGACTGCGCGATGTCGCTGCCCACTTTCGGCATCAGCCAGGTCACCAGTTGCAGTTGCGAGCGGTACACGTCCCAGCCGGAGAAGTTGGCGTACTGCGCCCGCTGGTTGCCCTGCACGCGATGGATCTTCTGGTCGAAGCCGCGGTATTCGCCGTCGACGTCGCTGAACACGTTCGGGTGCAGCAGGCTGTGGTACAGCGCGGTGTAGAACACCGTGCGCTGGTCGGCGCTGCCGCCGCGGACCCGGATGCGGCCCAGGGCCTGGTTCCAGGCGTCGCGCGCGTGCCCCCGCACCTGCGCCAGCGTGGTCCCCTGTGGAATCTCGGCGTCGAGGTTGGCGCGCGCGTTCGCCACGCTCACATAGGAGATGCCGACGCGCACCCCGACCGGCCCCTTGCCCGGATCGAACGACACCCATACGCCCGAGCCCTTGCCTGCTGTCGGGAAGCCCTTGGCGTCGTAGTCGGTACCGCCTTGCGCGGCGGTTGCGCCACGATGCACCACCGCATCCTGCCAGGCGCCGATGGCGGTGAACGGCCGGTCGAAGCGGGCGACGAAGTAGAGCGTGTAGTAGCTGCGCTGGTCGGCCTTGGCCAGGTAGCCGCAGAAGTTGCCGCTGGTGACCGAGCCGCTGATCGTCTGTTGCGCCGAGTCGATCCGCGTCTCGGCCGCGCTGCTACCGACTTCCGAATCCGAGCTGCGGAACAGCAGGTTCGCCGGCTTGCCTGCAGGAAAGGTGAAGCTGGCCATGCCGCTGTGCATCGCCGCCGCCAGTTCCAGTTGCACGCCGTTGGCCAGCGCCAGCCGGTAGTCGCCCGGCGCTGCCTGTTCGTCGGCATGGCTGAAGTCGACGGCATAACGCGTGTCGTCGGCATCCACCGAAGGCGAGGTGGTGACCGGCTCGGTGATCGGCATCACGGGAACATCGCCGCTCGCCCCCGCGCAACCCGCGCCCGACAGATGAGTGAGGCTGAAGCCGCGAATGCGCTGCGCATCGAACTGGTAACCGCTGGGCGAGGCGGTGCGAACGTGGTGCCCGCGCGTGTTCTCCGGGCTCCACTGCAGCATGCCGAACGGCATGACGGCGCCGGGATAAGTGTTGCCGCCCTTGCTGCTGCCGATCAGCGGATTGACCGCATTGGCCGGCGGCGTGTCCGCCCCCGTCGCGCACGCCGTCGCCAACGCAAGCAGGCTGCCCGACACCCACAGGCATGCGAGGGAGAAGAACTTCGGCCTGGCGCTGTTCCGGTTCCGGTTCCGCTTGCACATGGACAGCTGTCCCCTTGGAATGGCCGCAACTTTGGATCGATCTAAATCAAGGACGCAAATCTAGTCCAAGCCACGTCGTGAATCGAGCTGCAGAGCAACATTGCAGACGCGGGGGTACGGGTTCACCAGGGCCAGGCACGGCACGACCAACCGCTGCCGCGACCTTCCGCAGGAACACGCCCCGTGCGCGAATGCTTGCTCCGATTAGCGCCAGAGCGTTCGCGCATGGAGCCTGCCCCGAACTCGATCTGGGACACCCCTGCGGGTGAATCAGGGGGCGCGGTAGTCCTGATAGGACTTTTCCTCGACCAGCTGCGAGCCCAGCTTCAGGTTGATCTCGCGCTTCACTGCCGCGCGTTCGTCGTTCCTGAAATACACCGAACGCGCCAGTTCGACGAAGCCGGCGTCGAAAGCCTGCGCCTTTTCCTTGAGGCGGATTTCGTCCTCGATCTCCCACAGCGC
Source organism: Rhodanobacter sp. C06 (assembly GCF_002001105.1). Lineage (GTDB taxonomy): Bacteria > Pseudomonadota > Gammaproteobacteria > Xanthomonadales > Rhodanobacteraceae > Rhodanobacter_A. Next base: position 51,851 of record NZ_MUNP01000048.1, read on the forward strand.
CTCGTTCACGGCGAGCAGTCGTGCGCGTTCGTCGCGAATGTCAGTCTTGGATGCGGGGTGCGCGGCCCAAGTCGCGTTGAGCAGGTCGAGTTCGGTGCGCACGTTGGCCAGCTTCGCCGGATCGGCGATGCGCCGCGACTTGATTTCGAGGATGGTGATCTTGTCGATCAGCTCGCCGTAGGACACCGGGGTCTGGATCAGGCTCATGTCGTACTCCAAGTTCAGGCGGTGTGGCCGGGATGGAAGGCGCCCTGCCGCAGCAGTTCGCAGACGGTGCGCACGTCGCCATCCAGCGCGCGGTCGCGGTGCAGGAAATCGATGTGCCGGCGCAGCGTGAGGTGGGCCTTGCGCACATCGGCGCCGGCGTGGAAATCACTGGTGCCCGCCAGCGCCTCGGCCAGCTGCCGCACCTCGGCGACGAACTGCTCGTGGTGCGGCTGGCCTTCATGCGGTGCGTTGGCCACCTTGGCCGCCAGTGCCCGCCAGCCGCCGCGCTGGGCGAGGCGACGCGCGGCGTTGAGCATCTCCTGGCGGTAGTCCAGCGCCTGCGCCGCGGTGTAGAGCTCCAGCGCAATCACGTGGCCGAGGTCTTCCATCATTTCCATCACGTGGCGCGCCTCGTTGGCGCCCATCGAGACATGGTCTTCGGCGTTCGCGCTGGTTGGCACCGAATAGACGCTGGCCGGATGCGCGCGGGTGGCGAGGTCGTTGACCAGGGCCGCGGCGGTGTACTGCACGATCATGAAGCCGGAATCGGTGCCGTCCTCGTTGCCGGTGAGGAAGGCCGGCAGGCCGTCGTTCGTCGCCGGGTCGACCAGCTTGTTGAGGCGCCGTTCGGAGATCGAGGCCAGCACCGGCAGCGCCGCCTTCACGTAGCTCATCGCCAGTGCCAGCGGCATGCCGTGGAAGTGGCCGGCGGAGATCACCTGTTCCTCGATGAACTGCGCACCCTCGGCATCCGGGAAGATCAGCGGGTTGTCGGTGACCGCGTTCAACTCGATGTCGAACACGCGGCAGGCCTGCGCCCAGGCATCGCGCACCGCGCCGTGCACCTGCGGCATGCAACGCAGGCAGTAGGCATCCTGCGGCTGGTGCTTCTTGCCGCCCTTGAACGGCAGGAAGCGCGCGTAGAACGCCTCGCGGCCATGGCGCTGGTTGGCCGGCACCCAGTTCCAGCCGATGTCGAAACTGAGCGCCTGGTCGTCGCCTTCGCTCCACGCCTCGGCCGTCCACGGCCGGAAGTGCGGCACCAGGTGATAGGGGATATCGACCAGGGTGGAACCCTGCAGCAGTTCGCGTACATGCGCGGCCACCGCCGTCTGGCCGGGATGCGGACGCAGGGCGTGGACTTCTGGTCGCAAGGCGCCGCTGCGGCCCGCGAAGGCATCCAGCGTCATCGCCGCTGCAAGGTCGGCGGCGTCGAGCAGGCGTTCGAGATCGTGCAAGGCCAATGTGCCGGTCGCCAGCATCTGCGCGGTGCCGTTGTTGAGCGCGAGGCCTTCCTTGAAGGACAGCCGCACCGGCGCCAGGCCGGCGCGCTTGAGTGCCTCGCCACCCGGCAGGCGTTCGCCATCAAAAAACGCCTCGCCGCCACCCAGCAGCACGATGGCCAGGTGCGAGAGCGGCGCGAGGTCGCCGCTGGCGCCCACCGAGCCCTTCTCCGGCACCACCGGCACGATGCCGGCGTTGAGCATCGCGGTCAGCGCTTCCAGCGTCTGCACGCGGATGCCCGAGTGCCCGCGCATCAAGGTGTTGATGCGGATCACCAGCATCGCGCGCACCACGTCGGCGCCGAACGGCTTGCCCACGCACACGGCATGGGTGGTGATCAGGTTGTGCTGCAACTCCTCCATCAGCGTGCCTTCCGGCACCTGCGCGCGGCTGCCCGGCAACTCGTCGCGCACGCGATGTGCGCCCAGCAGCTTGTCGGCATTGCTGCCGAAACCGGTGGTGACGCCGTAGGTCGGTTCGCCGCAGTTGACCTTGTCGGCGAGGAAATCGGCCGCGCGCTGCACGCGCTGCAGCCGTTTCGCATCCAGCGCCACGTTCGCTCCGTCGCGGGCCACTGCCACCAGCTGCGCCCGGGTCAGGCTGCTGCCGTCGAGAAGAATGGTTTCGCTCACAAATGCTCCAGCAGGCCCGCAGGCCCAACGACGCCAAGAACCAGTCCGTTCGCGGCTGAAGCCGCTCCCGCGACGCGCTGCCTCGCAGGAGCGGTTTCAGCCGCGACATGTATCCGTCACCCCATTGCTGCGGCTTGTTCCAGTTCCACCCGCAGGGTCTTGACCAGCTCGGCGCGCGCCACCTCGAACTGGTCGCCGCGACGCAGGTCTTTCACCGTGACCACGCCCTTGGCCAGTTCGTCCTCGCCCAGCACCACGGCGAAGCGGATACCGGCACGGTCGGCGTACTTGAATTGCTTGCCCAGCTTGCCGCCTTCCAGCACCACCTCGGTGGCGATGCCGGCGGCGCGCAGTTCGCCGGCCAGCGCGAGGTAGGCGGGCAACTGTGCTTCGTCCATCTGCGTGACCAGCACGTCCACTGTGCTCTGCGCGGTATGCACCAGGCCGGCCTCGCGCAACTGCCAGTACAGGCGCGACAGGCCGATCGAGATGCCCACGCCGGGCAGGTGCGACTTGGTGTACTGGCCGGCGAGGTTCTCGTAGCGGCCGCCCGAACAGATCGAGCCGATCTGCGGGTGGTCATTCAACGTGGTCTCGTAGACGATGCCGGTGTAGTAGTCGAGGCCGCGCGCGATGGAGAGGTTGAGTGCGTAATGCGTCTCCGGCACGCCGAAGTCGCGGATCAGGCCGAGCACTTCCTTCAGCTCCGCGCGGCCCTGTTCCAGCGCCTCAGGGCCGGCGCCCAGCGCGTCGAGCTTGTCGAAGGCATCGGCCAGCGAAGTGGAACGCACCTGCACGAAGGCGAGAATCTTCGCCACCGCATCAGGCGCCAAGCCAAAGCCTTCGCCGGTGAGCGTGTCGCGCACATGGTCGGCGCCACGCTTGTCCAGCTTGTCCACCTCGCGCAGCACCAGCATCTGCTGCTCGGGGTCGGCCACGCCAAGGCTCTCGAAGTAGCCGCGCATCAGCTTGCGGTGGTTGAGCTGGATGGTGAACGGGCCGATCGCCAGTTCGCGGAAGACGCTGTAGATCACCGCCGGCAGCTCGGCGTCGTAGCGGATTGACAGGCTGTCCTTGCCGATCACGTCGATGTCGCACTGGTAGAACTCGCGGAAGCGCCCGCGCTGGGCGCGCTCGCCGCGGTACACCTTCTGCATCTGGTAGCGGCGGAACGGGAAGCTCAGCTCGCGCTCGTGCTCGGCCACGTAGCGCGCCAGCGGCACGGTGAGGTCGAAGCGCAGCGCCAGGTCCGGCTTCTCGCCCTGCTCCAGCGCGCCGGTGGACTGCACGAAATACACTTGCCGCTCGGTCTCGCCGCCGGTCTTGGTGAGCAGCACGTCGGCGTACTCGATCACCGGCGTCTCCACCGGCAGGAAACCGAAGCGCTCGTAGTTGCGGCGGATAGTGTCGAGCATGCGCTGGAACGCGATCTGGTCTAGCGGCAGCAGCTCGAGCACGCCGGGCATGGTGCGGGCCGGGGTAAGCGCCATGGAAACCTCTGTGGACGGGGAGGAACGCGCCGCCGGCGAATCGCCGCGCGGCGGCAGCCGCCAAGGTTAACAGATGACCCCGCCTCGTCCGCCGCCGGCACGGAAACCCGCACGAGGAAACTTGTTGCCAAGGCGGCTGGCCGTCATTAAGATGTGCGGCTCCCGCGGGGTGTAGCTCAGCCTGGTAGAGCGCTACGTTCGGGACGTAGAAGTCGCAGGTTCAAATCCTGTCTCCCCGACCAAGATTCAAGCTCCCGGATCCATCGATCCCGGGAACGGAAAAGCCGCCCTCTCGGGCGGCTTTCTTGTTTCCGCGATGCCTAGCACGAGCCGGCCCAGGGACGAACAGGCTTTCAGGACTTCGAGCCCGCTGCATTCGGCATGAGGCCAAACCGCAGCACCACCAGCTGCCCATTCACGCCACAGGCGGCTTCGGCGCCGACCTTCCCCTTGTCGAACTGCATCGGGACCAGCACGACGGTATAGCCCTGCACCATCTGGCCCTTGTCCGCGCCGCCGATCGACTTGGCCTTGCCGTATTGCTGCGTCAACGCGCCCCAGGCCTGCTGCAACTTGTCGCTGGTCGGCTTGCCGTTGGGATCGAACGACTGCGTCGCACCGTTGAAATCGCCCTTGTCCATGGCCGTGAGCGCCTTGTTCACCGCGCCTCCGCAGCTCGCCGTCTGCTCGGCCGAAGCCGGCGTCGGCGCCGGGGCCTGCTGCGGCGCCTGTTGCGAAGACTGCGCCGGCTGCTGCGCGGGGGCCGTCTGCGCCTGCGCGCTTCCGAAAGCCATCAACATGGCCGGCAGGATGAAAGGAATGGCCTGTTTCATGTCGTCTTCTCCTCGAGGGGATGGGAGCGCGACGGCAAGCGTGTCAGTCAAGGGGATTGGAGCGGACCGAAGCGCCGAAAGGTGCGCGAATGAAGCAGCGGGGCCGTCGCGGGGGAAGCGCCGTTTGCGCGACGCGTCCTCATCCTCGTGAGCCGGAGCACCCCTGTCAAACCGCGCGCCGGCGACCATTCAGCAAGATGAGCGTCCGGTGTCCAAGAGGCCACGGGTTCGTCCCGCGACAGCCACGCGATCAAACGGTTCGGCAAAACAAGGCAGCGGTTGTTTGCCTTGCATGCGCATGGCGCCCAGCTTCGCATCATGGATTGGACTGGGCCGGCCGTACCGTCTCCCGACCGGTGCCTCAACGACAACGGCCGCCCACGAGGCGGCCGTTGTCGTTCCGGTTGTGCAGCACGGGATCGCCGATGCGACAGCCTCGCTCAGCCGTTCGACGCCGCAGCACAGTGATCGTCCGGGCAGGCGAAATCCACCTCCGCTCCCCGCCCCACCGTCACCGGAATGTTGGCGCGGGTATCGACGATCTTGCCGTCCTTCTGCAGTGACACCGTGTAGGTCGACATCGGCAGGTTGCGCAAGTTGTAGCGCCCCTTGGCATCGACGGTGACATGGCGATGCAAGCCGTTGCTGCTTTGCGCGAGCACGGTTTCGCCGGCCGGCGCCTGCCCGAAGATGTGTGCCGTCGTGCTCTGCGCACTGGCGGGCAGCGGCAGCATGCCGCCCATCGTCACCATGCCGGCGACCACTGCCAGCCGGGACAATACGCGCACATTCCGAATGACGCGCGGGCGGTGCCTGGCGTGCTCAAGGTTCCTCATGTTCCCCCTCCCTAGACATCCAATGAGTAAGAGCCCTGCCTGCAACGATGGGCAGGACATCCCGGTCTCCGCCCTGCCGGACCATGCCGGCGCCCTGCTCACCCTCGGGCGGTTCCGCAAGCTAGCGACAAGCGGCGATGCTTCGCAAGTGGAGCAGGTCAGCCCGGAGCGCGATGCTCGACTGACGCATTCAGCCTGCCACCGCCAGCGCCGCCAACCGGTCCAGCTCGGCTTCGACGAAGCCCGCCTCCAGTCGCGCGGGACGATTGAACGGGCCGCGCAGGCTTACGCCAAGGTAATCACGCAACAGATCGAAGAAGGTATCGAACGGATCGACGCCATCGCGCTCGCAGCACCAGCGGTACCAGCGCGTGCCGGCGGCGACGTGGGCGACTTCCTCGCGCAGGATCACTTGCAGCACGGCGATGGTGGCCTCGTCGCCCGCGTGGCGCAGGCGCTCGATCATGCCTGGCGTCACGTCCAGTCCCCGCGCCTCCAGCACGCGCGGCACCAGGGCCATGCGCGCGGTGTCGGAGCGCGCGGTCTTTTCGGCCATTTCCCACAGGCCGTTGTGGGCATCGAAATCGCCGTAGGCATGACCCAGTTCGGCCAGCCGTGCTGTGAGCAGCGCGAAATGGCGTGCCTCATCAAAGGCGCAGCTGGCCCAGTCGCGGTAGTAGGCATCGGGCATGCCGCGGAAGCGGTACACCGCGTCCCAGGCGAGGTTGATCGCGTTGAACTCGATATGCGCCACCGCGTGCACCAAGGCGGCACGGCCTTCGGGCGTGCCGAGGCCACGTTGCGGCACCTGGCGGGCGCTGACCAGTTGCGGCTTCGCGGGACGGCCGGGGGCGCCGATGGGTTCGGGCGATGGTGCGGCCGGATCGGGGCGCAATTCACCCGATTGCACGGCCACCCACACGGCATGGGTGAGGCCCAGTTTCTCGGCCGGATCGGTGGCAGCCAGGCAGGCTTGGGCGGCGGCGTGGAGGTTCGTCATGGAGTCTTTCGCGAGCACCCGCCCCTCACCCCGGCCCTCTCCCCGAAGGGGAGAGGGGGAACACATATCATCACGCGCTGCGCCGCGCAGCCTTGGCGTCGTCCGAGCGCAGCATCTCGATCTGCTGCAGGTAGTGCTGGTCGAGGCCGGTGACGTACTCGCCGTTGAAGCAAGAGGCGTCGAAGTGCTGCAGCGATTCGTTGCCGTCCTGCACCGCCCAGACCAGGTCCTTCAGATCCTGGTAGATCAGCCAGTCGGCGCCGAGCATCTGCTGCACCTCGGCCTCGGTCTTGCCGGCGGCGACCAGTTCGGTGACCGAAGGCATGTCGATGCCGTAGACGTTGGGGTAGCGCACCGGCGGCGCGGCGGAGGCGAAGTAGACCTGCTTGGCGCCGGCGTCGCGCGCCATCTGGATGATCTGTCGCGAGGTGGTGCCGCGCACGATGGAGTCGTCCACCAGCAGCACGTTCTTCTTGCGGAATTCCAGATCGATCGCGTTGAGCTTGCGGCGCACCGATTTCACGCGATCGCCCTGCCCCGGCATGATGAAGGTGCGGCCCACGTAGCGGTTCTTGACGAAGCCCTCGCGGAACGGCACGCCCAGCGCCTCGGCCAGCGCGCTGGCGGCGGTGCGCGCGGTGTCGGGGATCGGGATCACCGCGTCGATGCCGTGGTCCGGCCGCTCGCGCAGGATCTTCTCGGCCAGCTTCTGGCCCATGCGCAGGCGCGCCTTGTACACCGACACGTTCTCGATCATCGAGTCCGGCCGGGCGAGGTACACGTATTCGAAGATGCAGGGCGAATGCGTGGCGCCGTCCGCGCAATGGCGCGTGTGCAGCTGGCCGTCGTCGGTGATGAACACCGCCTCACCGGGCGCCACGTCGCGCAGGCGCTTGAAGCCGAGCACGTCGAAGGCCACCGATTCGGAAGCGACCGCGTACTCGCGCCCTTCGGCGGTGACGCGCTCGCCCAGCACCAGCGGGCGGATGCCGTTCGGATCGCGGAACGCCAGCACGCCGTAGCCGAGCAGCAGCGCGATGCAAGCGTAACCGCCGCGCGCGCGTGCATGCACGCCGGCGACGGCCTTGAAGATGTGGTCCGGCGTCAGCGCCATGCGATCCTGGATCTGCAGTTCGTGCGCCAGCACGTTCAACAACACCTCGGAATCCGAATCGGTGTTGATGTGGCGACGGTCGTCCTCGAACATCTCCTTGCGCAGCGCCTCGGTGTTCACCAGGTTGCCGTTGTGCGCGATGGCGATGCCGTAGGGCGAGTTGACGTAGAACGGCTGCGCCTCCTCGGCGCCCTCCGAGCCGGCCGTCGGGTAGCGGCAATGGCCGATGCCGATGCGCCCGCGCAGGCGGTTCATCGCGTGCTGGTTGAACACGTCGCGCACTAGGCCGTTGCCCTTGTGCAGGCGCAGCCGCGCGCCGTCCACCGTGGCGATGCCGGCCGCGTCCTGGCCGCGGTGCTGGAGCACCGTGAGGCCGTCGTAAAGCGCCGATGCCACTTCGGTGGTACCGACGATGCCGATGATTCCGCACATGATGGATGGCCTGCTACGGGTGATTCGAGGGAGAGACGGTGGCGGCCGGCGCAGGGGCCGCGCCTGGCGTGGAGATGGTGGCTGGCAGTGGCTTGCGCAATGCCCCAGACGGGTCGGCGGGGCCCAGTTTCCCGTGCAGCGCATCCGATATCACCGCCGGGTCCAGATGCTCGCGCACGGCGTTCGACATCGCCGCCGGGTCGAGTTTCCCGCGGAGCGATTCCGACATCGCGGCGGGATGGAAATGCTCGCGCACGCTGGGCGGCACCTGCTGGCCCAGCCAGATCGTGGCGCTCTGGAACGGTGGCAGCAGCAACGATTGCCGCCACGGCGGCTCGCGGGTGAAGGTGGTGAACTGGCACAGGAATACCACCACGCACACCAGCAGCACGCCGCGCGCCAGTCCGAACACCATGCCGAACAGGCGATCCGTGCCCGACAGTCCGGTGCTCACCAGCAGGCGATGGATCAGGAAGCGCAGCAGCGCGCCCAGCACCAGCACCAGCACGAAGCACAGCGCGTAGCCCGCAGCCACGCGCAGCGCGGGATGGCTGATCACCTCCAGGTGCGCGGACACCGTCGGCCCGAGCAGCCAGGCCGCCCAGAACGCGGCGATCCAGATCACCAGCGCCAGCACCTCGGACACCAGGCCGCGCCACAGCCCGACCAGTACCGACACGCCCAGCACGCCGAGTATCGTGTAGTCGATCCAGTTCATGCCCGGGTCCGCGCCAGTGTGCCGATCAGGGGACGTTGACCACGTTGCCGCCGATGCCGAACTTCGCCTTGATCTCGTCGCGCACGCGCTCGGCGTCGGCACGCTGGGTCTGCGGACCAGCGCGCACGCGCCACAGCTGCTTGCCGCCCACGCTCACCGTATCCACGAAGCCGTCGAAACCGCCGGCGCGCAGCTTGTCGCGCAGCGCATTCGCGTCAGCCTCGCTGCCCAGCGCGGCCAGCTGCACGGCGTAGCCGCCGGCGCGCGGCGTCGTGCCGGCGGCCGCAGTGGCCGGCGCGGCGCTCGTCGTGGTGGTCGCCTTGACCGGCGTAGCCGCGATGTTGGAGTCGGCATGACCCAATCCCTCCACCAGCTTCGCCGGCACGCTGGGAATGGCCTGGGTGATCTTCAGTCGCGCCGCTTCGGCACTGGTGCGCGAATCGAACGGGCCGGCGGTCACCAGGGTGAGCTGCTTGCCGGCCTGGGTGATGACGCGGGTGAGCACCGGATAGCCGAGCGAGCGCACGCGGCGCACCAGGTGATCCACGCTGTTCGCGTTGGCGTAGGCGCTGAGGTTGAGCACATAGAGCGCATGGTCGGCGGACGCGGATGCCGCCGCCGGCGTGGTCGCCGGTGCCGGGCTGGGCGTCGCCGCCGGAACCGCGGTCGTCTTCGTCGGCGCCTTGGTGGCCGGCGGGGTGGCGGCGGTGCCGCCCTGCCCCTGCAGCGGGATCACCGGCTGCGACGGCGAGGCGCCGGAACCCATCACCGGGCCAGCCGGCGGCTGCGCCTTGGGCGCCGCCGCGTCGGTGCCCACGTCGGTGGGGCGGCGCGAGGCGATGTTCACCGTAGCGAGCTGGTCGCCCTGCGCCGGCGTCGCCGCCGTGGTGGCCGGCGCCGGTGCCACGGCACTGCCGGCCGTGGCCGGTGCGCCCGGGCTCAGGCTCATGGTACGGGTCTGCAGGTTGCTGTCCTGCGCGGGCGGGATCGCCAGGCCCACGGACTGGTCGCCGGCGGTGGCCGGCGGCGGATTGCTGGAGAAGAACATCGGCACGAAGATGACGAGCAGGGCTATCAGGACGGCAGCCCCCAGCAGACGTGTTTTCAAGAGTTCGCTCCGCGGCGGCCGGCACGGCCCGCAATCCGGTGATTATACCTGCCCCGCTCCACGCACCGCCCGCGGCTCAGTGCCGGTGAAAAATTCCACATACTGTGGAGTTTTTCAGTCACGCGTCCGGCACCTGTCCGTACGTGCTCGCGCGAATCAGTCACTTGCGTGCCCGATCCGCGCCCGGCCATTCGTGGCCGAGCTGAGAGGTTGACAAATCAACAACCTCTCAGCCGCGTTCAGCCATCACCGCCGCGGCCACGAAGAACGAACCGAACGCGAGGATGCGCTCGCCCGGCTGCGCGGCGGCGTGCGCTGCCGCCAGCGCAGAGGCCACGTCGGCATGCCGGTCCGCCTTCGCCTGCGGCAGGGTCTGCTGCAGGACTTCCGCCAGCGCATCCATCGCCAGGCCGCGCGGACTGGCGCCGTCCAGGCCGGCGAGGTGCCAGTGGGCGATGCGCGCGCCCAGCGCGGCGATCACGCCGGCCACGTCCTTGTCCGCCAGCGCGCCGTACACCGCATGGGTTCGCGCGGGCGGCTGCGCGTCCAGCCATGCGGCCAGCGCGCGTGCGGCCTGCGGGTTGTGGCCCACGTCCACGATCAGCGGCGGGTCGCCGCCCAGCGATTGCAGGCGCGCCGCCACGTGCGCATGGCGCAGGCCGCGGCAGACCGCGGCATACGCATCCTGCGGCGCCAGCGGACCGCCTTCGATCCACAGCGCATGCAGTGCGGCGATCGCCGCCGCGGCGTTGGCGTATTGCACTGGCGCGACCAGCGCGGGCGCGGGCAAGTCCATCGCGGTGCCGTCGCGATGCCGCCAACGCCAGCCATCCGTGTGGAGCTCGGTGCGGAAATCCGTGCCGGCGCGTTCGACGCGCGCGCCACTGGCGGCCAGCGCATCGAGCAGGCCCTGCGGCGGATCGAGCTCGCCCACGATCGCGGGGCGTCCGGCGCGGGCGATCCCGGCCTTCTCGCGACCGATGCTGTCGCGGTCCGGGCCCAGCCATTCCATGTGGTCGAGGTCCACCGTGGTGATCACCGCCACGTCGGCGTCGACGATGTTCACCGCATCCAACCGGCCGCCCAGGCCCACTTCGAGGATCGCGACATCGAGATCCGCGCGGGCGAACAGGTCCAGCGCGGCCAGCGTGCCGTATTCGAAATAGGTCATTGGCGTGTCGCCGCGCGCCGCCTCGATGCGCTCGAAGCTGGCGACCAGTGCCGCGTCGTCCGCGTCGCGGCCGGCTATGCGCACGCGCTCGTTGTAGGCCAGCAGGTGCGGCGAAGTGAACGCACCGACGCGCAGTCCCGCGCCCTGCGCCATCGCTTCCAGCAAGGCCACGGTGGAGCCCTTGCCGTTGGTGCCGCCCACCGTGATGACCCGCCGTGCCGGTGCCGTGGCGCCCATCCGCTGCCACACGCCGCGCACGCGCTCCAGTCCCAGCTCGATGCTGTGCGGGTGGACCTGTTCCTGGTAGGACAGCCATTCGGCGAGGGTGCGTGACATGCTCGGGACTTTGCGTGCTGCGGGAAGGCGCGCAGCTTAGAACCTCGCGCCCCTCGCGCACAGGGCGACGGCGCTCAACCGAACGGATGGATGCCGCTGTAGTGCAGCGCCATGTACATGCCGAACACGGTCCAGAACATCTTCTTCAGCGCGCGGGCGGACAGCAGCACGAGCAGCAGGCCAAGCAGCAGCGGCGCGTGCTTCTCCAGCGTGCCGCGCAGGTCGTTGACGGTATTCATGGCGCTCTCCTCAAACCAGCGGATGGATGGCCGCGTGCAGCGACCAGACCAGGCCGAAACCGATCGACGCGCTGGAAAACAGGGCCAGCAGCAGCGAGAGCGCGTAGCGGTCCAGGGCATCGCGAATCGTGGCAAGCGTGTTCATGGAGCATCTCCTTCGTCCAGTGATTGGGTGCGAAGGAGATACTCCACCGATGCGCCGCTCTGCGGCAGACCCGAACGTCAGCGATCGCGAATGACAACCGTCACAAGGCGATGCGGCGCAACCGCAACGCGTTGCTCACCACCGACACCGAGCTCAGGCTCATCGCCAGCGCCGCGATCATCGGCGACAGCACGAGGCCGAAGGCGGGATACAGCACGCCCGCGGCCAGCGGCACGCCAATGCCGTTGTAGACGAAGGCGAAGAACAGGTTCTGGCGGATGTTGTGCACCGTGGCCCGCGACAGCCTGCGGGCTCGCAGGATCGCGCCCAGCTCGCCCTTCACCAGCGTCACCTGCGCACTTTCCATCGCCACGTCGCTGCCATTGCCCATCGCGATGCCCACGTCGGCGGCAGCCAGTGCGGGCGCATCGTTGACGCCGTCGCCGGCCATCGCCACCTTGCGGCCCGCGACGCGCAGCGCGTTCACCGCCGCCGCCTTGTCGGCCGGCGAGACTTCGGCATGCACCTCGGCTATGCCAAGCCTGCCGGCCACCGCGTGCGCCGTGGTGGCGTTGTCGCCGGTGAGCATCACCACGCGCAGGCCGGCCGCCTTGAGCGCCGCGACCGCTTTCTGCGCCTCGGGCTTGATGCGATCGGCCACCGCCAGCAGCGCGACGGGCACGCCATCGACGGCGAGATGCACCACCGTGGCGCCCTGCCCGCGCAGCGCCTCGGCGCGCGTATTCACCGCCGCGTCGAGTGCGATGCCGAGCTCGGCCAGCAGCTTCGCGCTGCCCAGCGCCACCGTGGCGCCTTCCACGTTGGCGACCACGCCGCGACCGGTGAGCGCCTTGAATCCCGTGGCGACCCACTTCTCCACGCCTTCGCCATCGGCAGCGCTGACGATGGCGTGGGCCAGCGGATGCTCGCTGGGCCGTTCCAGCGCGGCGGCCAGCGCCAGCAGCCGTTCGCGCGGCTGGCCATCCAGCACCACCAGCTCGACCAGCGCGGGCCGGCCCTCGGTGAGCGTGCCGGTCTTGTCCACCACCAAGGTGTCGATGTCGCGCAAGGCCTCGATCGCGGCGGCGTCCCTGAACAGCACGCCGTGCTGCGCGCCACGCCCGCTGGCCACCATGATCGAGATCGGCGTGGCCAGGCCCAGCGCGCAGGGACAGGCGATGATCAGCACCGACACCGCCGCGATCAGCGCATGCGCCAGTTGCGGCGACGGCCCCAGCAGCGCCCACGCCGCGAACGCCAGCACGGCCACCGCCACCACCGCGGGCACGAACCACGCGGCCACCTTGTCGGCCACCCGTTGCAGCGGCGCCTTGCTGCGCTGCGCCTGCGCCACCAAGGCCACGATCTGAGCCAGCAGGGTTTCGCCGCCCACCTTCTCCGCGCGCATCACCAGCGTGCCATCGCGGTTCAGCGTGCCGCCGGCCAGCGCGTCGCCCCGGCCCTTCGCCACCGGCATCGGCTCGCCGGTGAGCATGGACTGGTCGACATGGCTCGCGCCCCCGAGCACCGCCCCGTCCACCGGCACCTTCTCGCCGGGACGCACGCGCAGCGTGTCGCCGGCATGCACCTCGTCCAGCGGCACGTCGGCCTCGCTGCCATCGGCGGCGATGCGCCGCGCGGTCTTCGGCGCCAGGCCCAGCAAGGCCTTCAAGGCAGCGCCGGTGCGGCGACGTGCGCGCGATTCCAGGAAATCGCCCAGCGTCACCAAGGTCACGATCACCGCGGCCGATTCGAAATACACGCCCACGCGGCCGTGCATGTCGCGGAATCCGTCGGGGAAGATGCCGGGCAGCAGGAAGGCCACCGCACTGTACGCCCATGCCACGCCGGTGCCCAGCGCGATCAGCGTGTACATGTTGGGATGCCACGGTTTCAGCGAGCGCCAACCGCGCGCGAAGAACGGCGCGCCGCCCCACAGCACCACCACGGTGGAGAACAGCACCTCGACCCAGCCCGCGATGCCGGCCCACGGCGCCGGCAGATGCCAGCCGAACAGGTGCGGGCCCATCGCCAGCAGGAATACCGGCACGGCCAGCGCAACGAGCATCCAGAAGCGGCGCGTCATCGCGCGCAGTTCGCCATCGTCGTCCCCGTCCAGCGTCGGCATCATCGGCTCCAGCGCCATGCCGCATTTCGGGCAGTGGCCGGGGCCAGCCTGCTGCACCTCGGGGTGCATCGGGCAGGTGTAGATCGTGCCGGCCGGTGCCGGCGGCGCGGGTTCGCGTTCGCCCAGATATGCCGCGGGATCGGCCACGAACTTCTCGCGGCAGCGCGCCGAGCAGAAGTGGTAGGCGTGACCGTGGTGTTCGGCGTGATGCGCGGTGGTTTGCGGATCGACCGTCATGCCGCAAACCGGGTCTTTCACCGTGTGGTCATGATCGTGATGCGCATGGCCATGGTGGGCATGGCCATGGTGATCGTGCGCGTGATGACCGTGTGCCGGTGCCTGCACCTGCAACGCCAGCGGCACCACCTTGCCGCCGCAGCAACCACCGGCCGTACCCGGCTCGCCACCGAGGTAGCGCGCCGGCTCGGCGTCGAACTTCGCCTTGCAAGCGGCGCAGCAGAAATGCACCTCGCGCCCCGCATGCACGCTGCGATGCGACGCATCGGCCGGATCGACCGTCATGCCGCACACCGGATCACGCGCCGTGGCATCCGTGCCGGCCAACACTGGTGCACAGCAGCTGCCCTGCCCGCTCATGCCCTCCCCTCCTCGTCGCTCAGCGCACGCAGGATCGGGCACTCCTCCGGCTTGCCGTGGCCGGGGCAGGAAGCCACCAGCTGCGCCAGCCCGTCGCGCACGCGCTGCAACTCGGCGATGCGCTGCTCGATCGCCGCCAGCCGCTGCTCGGCGCGCTGCTTCACCGCCTTCACCCCGCGCCGGCGATCCGCCGACAGCGCCAGCAGCTCGCGGATTTCCTCCAGAGTGAAGCCCAGTTCCTTGGCGCGGCGGATGAAGCGCAACTGCGCGACGGTGCCCTCGCCGTAGCTGCGATAGCCCGAGGCCCGTCGCAGCGGCTCAGGCAGCAGCCCTTCGCGCTCGTAGTAGCGAATGGTGTCGATGGCCACGCCGACGCGCTTGGCGACGGCACCGATGGTGAGGGACTGCGCTTGTGTGTTCATGGCACAAGTCTAGACCTTTGATCAAGGTCTAGAGTCAAGCGGAAAAGCGCTGGGGCGACCGCCTCAACCGCCCTTGCCGGCTCTCCCGTCCGCGACCGGCTCGCCATTCGGTACCACCGTGATGGTGATCCTGGAAGGATGCTGGCTGTCGTGATGGATCACGTTGCGGGCAATGACACCCTTGGCTTCGTCGTAGTTGTTGCCGCCCGTGTTGAGGTTGCGGTCGAAGCGCGGGAAGTTGCTGCTGGAAACGTCCACGCGCAGCTTGTGCCCCGGCTTGAAGTAGTAGCTGGTATCGATCGGCTGGAAGGTGACCTTGTACGTTTGGCCGGGCGACATCCACGCCAGCGGCTTGTCATAGCCGTTGCGGTAGCGCATGCGCTGGATGTTTTCGGTGATGTTGAACGCGCGGCCGTCTGGGTACACGTCGATCACCTTGAAGGTGAAGTCGGTGTCCTTCGCGCTGGAGGAAACATACAGCGTCACCGTGATCGGCCCGCTGACTTCGGTGCCCTGCTCGAACGGCTTGGAGTCGTAGACCAGGATGTCGTTGCGGGTTTCCTGCGGACGCTGGTCGTAGGAGCCGAATTTCACCGCCGAGCCCTGGCAGCAACCGCCGCCGCCGAAGGTGGGCACGGGATTTTCCGGGTCGTAGACGAACTTATCGGGATGGTCCGCCGCGGGTGGCGCGTCGACCAACCTGCCGTTGCCGTAGAGCGTGTTGGCCTGGCCCTCGCTGGTGAAGTAGAGATCCTGCGTCCTGGCCTCGGCCGGCGGCCAGGTGTCGGCCTGCTCCCAGCGGTTCGCGCCCATCACGTAGTACATCACCCTGGGCTGCTTGGCCAGGACGGGGCTGTCCTCGCCCTTGAGATAGTGGCCGAACCAGCCGTAGACGAGGTCGTTGTAGTCGAAGCGCGCATCGCCCACGTCGAGGTCGCCGATCATGGTGTGCTCGCTGGCGCGCGTATACGCGCAATGCAGCACCGGCGCGATGATCGCGTACTGCTGGTCGGCGATGGCTTTCGGCGCGGTGCGGCGCACTTCGTTGTAGGCGGCGAGATTGGGCGATACGGAAACGTCGAACCAGCTCATGAACCACAGTCCCGGCTTGCTGACCTTGAGCTTTTCGTTCCACAGGCCGCCCTTGTACCAGGCGGGATCATTGGGCGTGCGCGCAATCATGTCGCCGCCAGTGGCCACCGGCATGTGCGTTTCGAAGATGCCCGGCGGGCCGCCCACGGCCTTGATCATGTCTTTCTCGGGCAGGTGCCAGAACGCCTTGTTCCAGTCGACCGGCGGCATCTGCGGAGCGAGATCGTAGAAGCGCGACGCATTGACCAGGTCCGCCTGCGAGGTACCGCGCGGGAACAGCGGCCGCGTCTGGTTCTGGATGCCGTAGTCGTAGATCCACGAAATGAACAGCATCTGCACCGCACCGCCGCGATACCAGTTGCCCTGTTCGTAATACGGGCCGACCTTGCCGATGCCGGCACCGAAACCCTGCACGTTGAACGTGGTCAGCGCCGGATCGTTTTGCGCCACCACGGCAAGCTGCCACTCGGCGGTCGACGAGCAACCGGTGGTGCCGACCTTGCCGCTGGACCATGGCTGCGAGGACATCCACTTGAGTTCGTCGCTGCCGTCGCTCAGCGGCATGCCGAGGATGTCGTAGTTGCCCTCGGAGAAGAAGTGGCCACGCTCCTGCATCTCCACGTACGCATAGCCGTGCTTGACCGCTTCGAGCTCGCGCGTCATGTCACGCGGCGCACCAAGCTTCACATCCCAGAAATTGAAGTTGTACGGCGTACGCGAAAAGATGATCGGCACCTTGCCTGCGCCCTTCGGGCGATAGATGTCGGCGGCCATCAGTTTGCCGTCGCGCATCTTCACCATCACCTTGCGGTCGATGACCGCGACCTGCTCGAGTTCCTTCTCGATGGCGTTGCGCTTGGCGATCAATTGGGCCTGCGGGTCGGGCCTCTGTTGCGCGGCGGCTGGAGCGGCCACGAGCAGCGAGAGCCCGAATGAAACCCACGCACAGGCGAAGGCGGAAGCCAGCGGGTTGAGGCGCATGCTTGAATCCCCTACGAGTGTTCCCCGAGTGTCAGTCAACCGGCAGGCTCAAGGAACATGACTAAGGGCATACACATCAAGCCGGCCAAACCGGCCGCGACCGGCCTACACCGGCAGCACCGTGGTCTTCTTGACCGTGCGCAGCGCCAGCGTGGACTGCACGCGCACCACGCCAGGCAACTGGGTGAGGATGTCGGTGTGGATGCGCTCGAAGTCGGCGGCGTCGGCGTAGGCCACGCGCACCATGTAGTCGGCCGCACCGGCGAGCAGGCAGCACTCGGTGACTTCCGGATGGCGCTGGATGGCCGCTTCGAACGCGTCCAGCGCGCTGCGGCCCTGCTGGTCCAGCGTCACCAGCACGAAGGCGGTGCCGGGCAGGCCCACGGCCTTCTCGTCGAGCAGCATCACGTAGCGCGCGATCAGCCCGCGCTCCTCCAGCAGCTTCACCCGGCGCAGGCAGGCCGAGGGCGAGAGGTTGATCTGCTGCGCAAGCTCCAGGTTGCTCAGCCTCCCATCCTGCTGCAGCAGTCTGAGGATCGCGCGATCGCGCTGGTCGAGTGACGGGTCAGGGTGCGGCATGAAATTCAATCATCCAGGCATTTCATCGGCAATCATTCTACAAACAAGCGATGACTCGATTGAAATCGGCGATAAATTGCGCAGCACGGCGATCATACTGCCGCTCCATCGGCGTGCATTCCTGCCGGCCCCTACTTCGCTTCCCAGCCAGAGATCTGTAGCCATGCGTATCGGTGTGCCGAAGGAAATCAAGAACAACGAGTTCCGGGTGGGCCTCGTCCCATCGTCCGTGCAGGAACTGGTGCATCACGGCCACCAGGTGGTGGTGGAAACCGGCGCGGGCCTGGGTGCGGGCATCGGCGACGCCGACTACGTCGCGGCGGGCGCCAGCATCGCCAGCAGCCCCGATCCGATCTTTGCCGAAGCCGACATGATCGTGAAGGTGAAGGAGCCGCTGGCGGTGGAGCGCAAGAGGCTCCGCAAAGGCCAGATCCTGTTCACCTACCTGCATCTCGCACCCGATGCCGAGCAGACCCGCGACCTGGTCGCCTCCGGCGCGATCTGCATCGCCTACGAAACCGTCACCGCGCCGAACGGCTCGCTGCCGCTGCTGACGCCGATGTCCGAGGTCGCCGGCCGGCTTGCCCCGCAGGTGGGCGCGCATTCGCTGGAAAAGGCGCAGGGCGGCCGCGGCGTGCTGCTGGGCGGCGTGCCGGGCGTGCCGGCGGCGGAAGTGGTGATCCTCGGCGGCGGCGTGTCAGGTACGCATGCGGCGATGATCGCCGTGGGCATGGGCGCCAAGGTCACCGTGGTTGACCGCTCGGCCGAGGCGCTGAAGCGCCTCGCCACCCAGTTCGGCACCGCGATCTCCACCGTGTTCTCCAGCCGCTCCGCGATCGAGGAACTGGTGCGCCGCGCCGATCTGCTGATCGGCACCGTGCTGATCCCGGGCGCGGCGGCACCGAAGCTGGTCACCCGCGCGATGCTCAAGACCATGAAGCCGGGCGCGGTGATCGTCGATGTCGCGATCGACCAGGGCGGTTGCGTGGAAACCTCGCACGCCACCACCCACGCCGACCCGACCTACGTGGTCGACGGCGTGGTGCACTACTGCGTCGCCAACATGCCGGGCGCGGTGGCGCGCACCTCGACCTTCGCGCTGAACAACGTCACCTTGCCGTTCGCGCTGTCACTGGCCAACCTCGGCTGGAAGCTGGCGCTGGCGCAGGACGTGCACCTGCGCCACGGCCTCAACGTCTGCGAAGGCAACGTGACTTGCGAGCCCGTGGCGGAGGCGCATGGCCTGCCGTACGTGAACGCGGAAACCGCGATCGGGATGTAAGCCCCCGCGGTGCGACCGTTCCGCGATGATCGCGTAACGGTCGCACCCACCCGTGCGTGGCTTTGGTGCATCGGTCCATCCGGATCGGCGATCGAGCCCGATGGCTCAGGCGATCATCCGCCTGCCGTAGCCGGTGGGCGTGATGCCCATGACCTGGCGGAACATGACGCAGAAGGCGCTGCAACTGGCATAGCCGGCGTCACGCGCCACGCTCTTGATCGAGGCCCCTGCATTCAGCCGGCTCAATGCACGGGCCAGCCGCACGTGCTGCCGCCAACGCACGAAGCTCATCTTCAATTCACTCTCGAAGAGCCGCGCCAGGGTTCGACTGCTCGCGCCAACCTGCTGCGCCAGCTGGTCGAGCGTATCGGTCCGGGACGGGTCGGCCAGCAGACGGCCACACACCTTCCTCAACCGCGGATCCGACGGCGTGGGAATGCGGATGGCCGACTCGTCGGCGCCGTGAAGTTCGTGCAGCAGCAGCGGCAACATCATGTGCATGCGTTGCGCGTCCCCGGCTCCGTATGCGCCGACCATTGCCAGGATGAGCTCGCGGAGCAGATCCGTGATCGCCAGGATCCTGCAATGGTCGCCCAGCAGCGACCCCGCGGTTCGATCCAGATACAGCGTGCGTACGGCGACATGGCCTTCCATACGGATCTCGTGCGGCATCGCGGCGGGCACCCACAACGAACGCTGCGGCGGCACGATCCAGATGCCCTCGCGGGTCGTCACCTGCATCACGCCCGACGCGGCATAGATGAGCTGCCCGCGCTTGTGCCGGTGCCGCGGGATGAGGCACCCCTTCGGATAATTCTTGGTCAGCGCGGTCGCCGGCCATGCCGTGGCCGAAGCGGCGCCTTGTCTGGATTGCGACACAGTCTGGCTTCCTTTCGATATACGGACACCACTAGGCTGATTCTGGGTGAACGGCGGCTCCGCGGCAACGCGCCGCCCGGGTTTCACCGACGCGCCGCGTCGCCGCCCACGAAACAGGCACCACTGGAGGCATCCGATGAACGACCACCCCATCTCGCGACGCACGGTGCTCAAGGCAGGCGCGGCCATCGCCGGGGCGCTCGCGCTGGGCAGGAGGCCTCTCCTGGCGGAAACCCGCGACGCGCCCGAACAACCGACGCTCGTCGTGCTCTGGCTCAACGGCGGCCCGGCAGGCCTGTTCAACAGTGCGGACTCGTTCCTTTCCAGCGGCGCCTTCGGGGTGACCGCCGACAACGTTCGCCATCTCGGAAACGGCCTTTGCGTCGACGCGGGTTCGCTTGGCGCCTTGCCCGGCGTGGCCTTGGCGCACATGGCCTCGATCGATTTCCGGCACGGCCTTTACCCGCACGCGGATGCGCGTGCGGCGATGTTGGAACGGGCTTCGCGCAGCCAGCTGCTGCGCATGGCTGCGGCCATGCCAGGCAAGGCGATCCGCTGCGCAGTGGTGAACAGTCTCGGCCTGCCGGTCGGGGTCGCGACGACGCCTCCGGCGGAAGGCCACATCACGCTGGAACACATCGCCAGCCTTGACGATGCACCAGGGCACCTTCCCACCGCGCAGCTCGACGCCATCCGGAGCGCCTACGGCGTGCCTGCCGGGAGCACCCTCATTGACAGCCAGCGATCGACCTTCGCCGGCATCGAATCGCTGATCCATGCCGGCGTCGGCGTGATCTTCGCGCAACCGGCCTACACCGGGCGACCCGACCGGCAGTTCGACACGCATCACGACGACGTTGGAACGCTGGCACGCGACATCATGGCCCCCATCACGCCGTCGCTGGTCACCTTCCTCGACCGCGTGATGGCCCTGCCGCGGCGCAATGTGGTGACGCTGCTGACCGGTGAATTCAGCCGGACACTGCCGGGCTCGGATCATGCGCCGGGCGGTACCGCAACGGTCATCGGCAAGCACGTCAAGACCGGTACCGCGGGACGACAGGGACCTGGCGGCTCGCCACCCGAACACGCAACGCCGCCGGAAGGTCTCTGGGCCTATATCGCAGCTGCGTTGCGTCTGGACACAACAGCCCCGTTTGGCCGCAACCCGCACCGCGAATTGATCGCCTGAATCGGATGTATTCGTCCCGTGCTCGCGCGCCAAGGATACGAGGCGCGATGTTCGCACCCGGTCACGGCGGCAAGACGCACTGGCGCGATCAGGCCGGCTCATCCTCCGCCGCCACGAAGCCGCCCGTCTGCCGCTTCCACAGCCGCGCATACAGCCCGTCGCTGGCCACCAGCTCGGCATGCGTACCGGTCTCGACGATGCGGCCTTTGTCCAGCACCACGAGGCGATCCATGCGCGCGATGGTGGAGAGGCGATGCGCGATGGCGATCACCGTCTTGCCCTGCATCAGCAGGTCCAGGCTGTCCTGGATCGCCGCCTCGGCCTCGGAGTCCAGCGCGCTGGTGGCCTCGTCCAGCACGAGGATCGGTGCGTCCTTCAGCAGCACGCGGGCGATCGCGATGCGCTGGCGTTGGCCGCCGCTGAGCTTCACGCCTCGCTCGCCGACCAGCGCTTCGTAACCGGTGCGGCCCTCGCCGTCGACCAGCGCGGGGATGAACTCGTCGGCGCGCGCCTTGCGCACGGCATCCGCGACCTGCGCCTCGCCGGCATCGGGGCGGCCGTAGAGGATGTTGTCGCGGATCGAGCGGTGCAGCAGCGAGGTGTCCTGGGTCACCACGCCGATCTGCGAGCGCAGGCTTTCCTGGGTCACCTGCGCCACGTCCTGGCCATCGATGGTGATCTGCCCGCCTTCGAGGTCGTACAGGCGCAGCAGCACGTTGACCAGGGTGGACTTGCCCGCGCCGCTCGGCCCCACGAGGCCGATCTTCTCGCCTGCACGCACGGCCAACCCCAGGCCTGCGATCACCCCGCCTTTCTTGCCGTAGTGGAAATGGATGTCGTGGAAGTGCACGGCGCCGCGGGTCACTTCCAGCGGCATCGCGCCCTCGCGGTCCTGCACCGCGCGCGGCTGGGCGATGGTGGTGATGCCGTCCTGCACCGTGCCCACGTCCTCGAAGATGCCGTTGACCACCCACATGATCCAGCCGGACATGTTGCTGATGCGGATCACCAGCCCGGTGGACAGCGCGATCGCGCCCACCGTCACCCGACCCTCGCTCCACAGCCACAACGCCAGCGCCGAGGTGCCGGCGATCAGCAGGCCGTTCAACGCGGTGATGCAGGCGTCCATCACGGTGGTGACGCGAGTCATGCGCCGGGTCTTCTCGGTCTGCTCGTCCATCGCCTCGGCCACGTAGGCTTCTTCACGACGGCCGTGCGCGAACAGCTTCAGGGTGAGCACGTTGCCGTAGCCGTCCACGATGCGGCCCATCAGCTTGGAACGCGCCGCCGAGGCCAGCCACGAACGCTGCTTGACGCGCGGGATGAACAGCGCCAGCGCGCCCACGTACAGCACCACCCAGACCAGCAGCGGCACGGCCAGCCAAGAATCGGCATGCGCGAACAGCGCCGCCGCGCTGGCGGTGTAGACCACCACGTACCAGATCGCGTCCACGATCTGCACCGCCGACTGCCGCAGGGAGCTGCCGGTCTGCATGATGCGATTCGCGATGCGCCCGGCGTAGTCGTTCTGGAAGAAGCCCAGGCTCTGGCGTATCACGTAGCGATGGTTCTGCCAGCGGATGCGGGTGGTGAGGCTGGGCACGATGGCCTGGTTCACCAGCAAGTCGTGCAACGCGTTGAAGATCGGTCGCGCCAGCACGATCACCAGCGCCATCCACAGCAGCTCATGCCCGTGACGCTGGAAGAAATCCGCGGACGGCACTTCCTTCGCCAGGTCCACCACGCGGCCGATGAAGCCGAACAGCGACACCTCGATGCCCGCCACCATGAAACCCACCACGACGACGGCGAGGAACACCGGCCACACCTGGCGCAGGTAGAACGCGTAGAAGCGCCCCACCGAGGCCGGCGGCATGCCATCGACCGGTTCCTTGAACGGATCGATCAGGGATTCGAACCAGCGGAAGATCATGGGGAGCGCACGTCCTGCGGGGAGATGCCTAGCGTGGGTGCACGCCCCCCGGTTCGCAAGGGCGGGCTATTTCTTCGTCCGCTTCCTGCGCTGGGCATAGCTGCTGGCAGCGACGACGAAAACGACGATGAGAACGGCGACGATGGCACCTGACATGGACTGGCTCCTTTGGGCTGATGGCTCGAACGACCGGACGGCAAACGCCGCGCGCTATTTCCGCTTCACGGCTGCGCCGGGCACGGGCAATTCCTGCATCACCATCGCAAGGCTCTGCCGGTAATCGGCCAGTGCCTTGCGGCCGGCGGCGGTGATGCGCAGCTCGGTCAGCGGACGCTTGCCGCGAAAACTCTTCTTCACTTCAATCAGGCCGCCCGCTTCCAGCTTGCTCATGTGGCTGGAGAGGTTGCCCTTGCTGAGCCCGCTGACCTGTTCGAGGAAGCCGAACTCCACTTCCTTCGCGTTGGCCAGCACGGCCAGGATCAGCAACCGCGCCGGCTCGTGCACCAGCCGGTCCAGCGCCATCACCTCGCCGATGCGCGACGGTGCGCTCATGTTCCACCCACTGCTGCATCGCGCAAGCGCAGCAGCCGCTCCCGCAGTTGCAGAAAGCGACGATGATCGGCCACGCCGCGGGCGATCAACAGCAGCGCCGCCAACGGAAACAGCAGGGCCAGCAGCGCCATTAGCAGTGCGTCCTGCGCGGCAGCGGTGCCGATCACCGGATAAACCCGGTCCACGCACAACAGCGACGCCTGGCAGAACAGGAACGCGCCCACGACGAAATCCAGCGGGCTGCGCAGCCAGCGCCAAACCGCCAACGCCAACAGCCAGAGCAGCGCGAGATAGCCGGCGCTGCCCGGCGACAGCTGCGCGCCATTCGACAGCGCCGATGCCGTCAGCAGCACGGCCACCGCCAGCGTCACGCCGAGGCCGAGCCGATGGGTGCGGCGTTCGACCGCGCTTTCCTGTTCCTCCACGTGGCCGAAGCGCTGGTAATAGCGCCGTGCCATGCCCCATCTGGCCAGCAGCCACACGAGCGGCAGCGCGACCAGCACGACACGCAACGTCGGCGTCATGGGCAACAAGCCGCCGAGCAGGTACGAGAGCAGGCAGCAGATGCCGCCCAGCACCGACGCCAAGCCGCCTGCGCTGCGCGAGTAGCGCGCGTAATCGCGGGTCAGGGATTCCAGCTCGCCCAGCCTTTCTTGCGTCTCGCCAGCCACGTGCAGCCCCAGGATTCATCAGATTGCAAATAGGTTTGCATTGCAAATATATCTGTGTCAACTGGACGACAATTACGGCGACGGCCTGTGGCCATCGCGCGCATCCCGGCTGAACGCTGGCCCCGCTTGCACGACCTGGCTGATTGACCGCCCGCGACGCCGCCCGGATCATGCCGGGCATGCCTACCCTGCTCCGTCGCCTGCCGGTATTCCCGGCCATCCTGCTGACCCTGACGCTGGCCTTCGGTGCCACCCCGGTCCGGGCGCTCGCCGACGCGGACACCACGACCCCCAGCGCCACGCCGGCGCAAACCCTGCAGCAGCTGAGCGACCAGCTCGACACGGCGAAGGCGGCGCTGAAGGATGCGCAGAACGGCAAGGCCGGCAGCACGCCGCTGGCCGACCTGCGCACCAGCGCGATGCAGGTGCAGGACCAGGCGCGCCAACTGGCCGACAGCCTCGCGCCGCAGATGACGGCGCTGCAGGCGCAGCTCACCGTGCTGGGACCGCCGCCGGCCAAGGGCGCGCCGCCGGAGGCGCCGGAAGTGGCCGCGCAGCGCCGCCAGTTGGACAAGGCCCAGGCCAGCCTCAATGCGCAGATCGTGCAGGCGAAATCACTGAACCTGGACGCGCTGCAACTGGTGGCGCAGATCACGGGACTGCGCAACGACCAGTTCCAGGCGCGCCTTGCCGCCCGCACCGACACGCCGCTGGGCCACGCGTTCTGGGCCGAACAGGCGCGCTCGCTGCCGAACGACCTCGCCCGCTTCCAGCGCCTCGCCGCCCGCTGGTCCGAGGCCTGGGGCGACGCCTGGCAGCCGCCGAACCGGCAGCCGCTGCTGCTGTGCCTGGCCGCCGCCATGCTGCTGCTCGCCGGCGGCCGCTGGACGCTGCAACGGCTGTGGCAGTTCGTCGCCGCGCGCTGGCTGCCCGATGGCCACCTGCGTCGCAGCGCGATGGCGGCGGTGATGGCACTGTCCACCACGCTGGTGATCGGGCTGGCGGCGCAGCTGGTGCATCTGGGCATCAACTGGAACGACACGCTGGACACCGACCTGGACGCGATGGCCGCCTCGGCGGTACGCGCCTTCACTTTCGCGGCGTTGATGGCCGGGTTGGGCAGCGCCTTGCTGTCGGCCCAACGCAGCTCATGGCGCCTGCTGCCGTTGTCGGACTTCGCCGCGCAAAGGCTGCGCCGCTATCCGTGGCTGCTCGGCGGCGCGGCACTGCTGCTGGGCCTGACCGAGCGGGTCATCCGCAGCATCGGTTCCAGCCTGCCGGCCACGGTGCTGCTGCATGCCCTGCTGGCGCTGCTGGTCAGCGCGCTGGTCGCCAAGGTGCTGCTGCGCCTGCGCCACGCGCGACGCGAGGCCAACGCGGCCGGCGATACTCCGGCACGCCGGCCGTTGTGGGTGGGCCTGCTGAGCTTTGCTGCCGCGCTGGGCGTGGCGCTGTGCTGGCTGGCGGTCTTCACGGGTTTCATCGCGTTGGCGTTCTTCGCGGCATGGCAGATGCTGTGGGTGGGCCTGGTGGCCGCCTGTCTGTACTTGCTGATGCAGCTGGTGCGCGACCTGTTCGAGGTGCTGCTGTCGCCGCACGGCCGCAGCGGCAAGCACCTGCAGGCCGGTTTCGACCTCGCCCCAGGCACGCTGGAGCAGGCTGGCACCGTGCTCACCGGCGTCGCCCGCGTGCTGCTGGCGCTTGCCGCGCTGGCGCTGGTGCTGGCGCCGTTCGACGCCGGCCCGACCGAACTGGCGCAGCGCACGCTGCAGCTGTTCAGCGGACTGAAGCTGGGCCAACTCAACATCGAGCCCGGCACCGTGCTGGGCGCGGTCGCGGTGTTCGTGCTGGGGCTGGTGGCGCTGCGCATGCTCAAGCGCTGGCTGCGGGACCAGTTGCTGCCCACCACCGCGCTGGACCCGGGCATGCGCGAATCCATCGTCACCCTGCTCGGCTACCTGGGCGGCGTGCTGGTGTTCGCGCTGGCGCTGGCCGCGCTCAACGTCAGCCTGCAAAGCATCGCCTGGATCGCCAGCGCGCTGTCGGTCGGCATCGGCTTCGGCCTGCAGGCCATCGTGCAGAACTTCATCTCCGGCCTGATCCTGCTGATGGAACGGCCGGTGCGGGTGGGCGACTGGGTGAGCCTGTCCAGCGAGGTCGAGGGCGACATCCGCCGCATCAACGTGCGCGCCACCGAGATCCAGCTGTGGGATCGCTCCACCGTGATCGTGCCGAACTCGCAGCTGATCACCCAGAACGTGCGCAACGTCACCCACGCCAGCGCGCAGGGTCGCGTGCGCATCCTCTTGCCGATGCCGCTGGACACCGATGCCGATCGCGCGCGCCAGCTGATGCTGGAAGCGCTGAAGGCGCACGCGTCCACGCTGAACACCCCGCCGCCGGTGGTGCGGCTGGACAACATCAACGCCAGCTCGATGACCTTCAGCATCACCTCCTACGTGCGCAGCCCGCGCGACGTGGGCGCGGTGAAGAGCGACATCCTGTTCGACATCCTCGCCCGCCTGCGCGCGGCGCAGCTGCCGCTGTCCACGCCGCAGAGCATGGTGGTGCGCACGCTGGGGCCGCTGGGCGAAGACAGCCCCGCCGCGCCATCGCAGGCCGGTTGAGCACGGCGCGCGGGGCAGACCGATGGCCTGGCACAGCATCGTCCCCGCGCCGCCGCTCGACAACCCTGATCGAGACGATCTGGGACTGGGACATGCCGCCCGGTGCGCCCGCCCGCGAACGCATCCTGCCGGTGCCCGGCACCTCGCTGATCGTCAACCTGCACGAGGACGAGACCCGCGTCTGGCACGACGACGGCCGCTGCGAGCGCGCCTCCGGCAGCGTGATCGGCGGCCCGTACCTGCGCAGCTGGATCATCGACAGCGCCGAGCAGATCCGTGTGATGGGGCTGACGTTCCGTCCCGGCGGCGCGCATGCGCTGATCGGCATCGACGCCAGCGAATTGGGCCGGCGCGATATCGACCTCGACGCGCTGTTCGGCGCTTCCGCGCGTCGCCTGCGCCAACGCCTGCTGGAAACGCCCGCGCCGCTGCGCCGGCTGGCGCTGCTGGAAGGCTGGCTGCGCGGCCTGCGCGCCGAACCGGCGCTCGATCCGGTGATCGCCCATGCCGTCGCCACGCTGGGCCGCGTGCCGCAAATGGCACGCATCGGCACGCTGCAACGCGACAGCGGGTGGTCGGCGCACCGCTTCGGCACGCGCTTCCGCCAGCAGGTGGGCATGACGCCCAAGCAGTTCGCCCGGCTGCTGCGCTTCCGCGCCGTGGTGGCGCAGGCGCATCCGCAAACGGAAGTGTGCTGGAGCGAGCTCGCCGCCGACGGCGGCTACAGCGACCAGGCTCACCTCAACCACGAATTTCGCGCCTTTGCGGGCATCACGCCGGGCGAGTTCATGGCCTGCCGCGGCTCCGGCCCGAACCATCTGCGGCTGGACTGACACGAGCGGAAAAATCTACAAGACCGCCCCGCGCGGCAAGCGTAGGCTGCATCCGCCAGCCACCACGGAGCACGCCATGTCGGACGCCACCCACGGCAGCACCCTGATCCCCTGCCTGCGTTACCGCGACGCCCACGCCATGATCGCCTGGCTGTGCCACGCCTTCGGCTTCGAGAAACATGCGGTATACGACGACGATGCCGACGGCGTGGCGCACGCCCAGCTCGTGCACGGCCACGGCATGCTGATGCTGGGCAGCGTGCGCGACGACGCGTTCGGCCGGCGCATCGCCCAGCCCGACGAGGTCGGCGGCCGCGAGACCCAGTGCATTTACGTGATCGTCGCCGACTGCCGGGCCCACTATGAGCACGCCAAGGCCGCCGGTGCGACGATCGTGGACGACTGCGAGGAGAAGGACTACGGGGGCGCCGGCTACAGCTGCCGCGACCCGGAGGGGCATCTGTGGTCGTTCGGCAGCTACGATCCGTGGCGGACTGAGTGAAAGCGGGATCCGTGAGTAAAACGGAATCCGTTCGTCCAGAACGTGGCGCCGAGGGCGCGACGCGGAGGGTGGACATGGACGTCCGCACTTTGGGAGCGAGGAAGTCGAAGGGGCCCGTGTTTGCATGTGGGCGCTGTTTCGACTTCGCGGAACTCCGTTCCGCTACGCTCAACCCGAACGGGTTTCGGGACAGCCGTTCGAGGCATCACGAAAACGAAGGCCGGCTTGCGCCGGCCTTCGCGTTTCTGCAGTAGCTGCCATGCCGGGGTTACGGCGTGCAGGCCTTGCCATGCTCGGCGTGGTTGCCCTTGGCCTTGGCGTCGGCCTCGCTCATGTACTCGCCGTGCTTGGTCTTGCCGTACCACTTGTCGCCTTGGCAGTGGTAGACCTTGCTGCCCTCGTTGACCCAGACCATGCCCGGGCCGCCGCCCGGTGCCGCGGTGGCGGCCGGCTTGGTCCAGGCCATGGACTTTTTCGGCGCGGCCGCAGGCGCCGCGGCGGCAGCCGGTGCGGCAGCGGCGGCAGGGGCAGCCGCTTCCGCAGCGGCCGCCTTCTTCGACGCCTTGGCCGGGGCGGCGTCGGCGGCATACCACTCCTTCACGCCCTTGTGGCCCTTGCAGGAGCCGCGCTTGGTGGCGTTGCTGGTGTAGCTGCCGTCCTTGCACTGGCCGGTGGAACCGGCGGGCGCGGCGGACTGCTGCGCCTGAACGGCCGGCATGGCCAGCAGGCAGCCAAAGGCCAGGGAAAACACGATGGACGCTTTCATCTTCAGACTCCCTCCTGCGCGATGGTGATCTTGGTGCGACCGGCCCTGCCCTCGCCTCAGTACGCCGTGTCGTTCGTCACGCGCCGGCAACGCTTCACTTGGGAAGCGACTGCCAGCACCTGGCGTCCGGGCGCGGAGAAGTCCGCACCGGCCGCGCGACTATGCCGCAAAACCATGTCGATGCGATGCGAAGCCTGCCGCAACGGCAGGCTTCCATCACGCTCAGGGCTGCGCCGCCGGCTTCAGCGCCGAATGCGGCCGCGCCACCGCGTACATCTGCCAGCTGATCTCCTTGAGCAGGCCCTGGCGATCCGTGCCGACGGCGTACAGGTCGAAATGCGTGCGATCCGGGATGAAGCGGATGTCGGACTTCGCGTGCAAGCCGTCCAGCACCGCCTTGAGCTTGTGCGCGGCGCCGTCGAGATAAAAGGTGTCGGCGGTGCCCACGTAGAGGTGGATCTTGCCGTCCAGATCGCCCTTCAGCTCGGGCCAGTGCTGCTGCAGGCGGTGCGCGATGTCGTAGTGGTCGCGCCAGTAGGCCACCACGGCGGGGTCGACGTCGCCGGTATCGCGGTTGAACATCGGCTCGGGCCGGCCGTCCTTGCCCTTGGGCGAGAACACCCACTCGAACGAGGCCATCTGGCCACCGTAGGGGCCGAGCACGCGTTCCAACTGGGCGAACTGCTGGAACGTGGCAAGCACCTTGCCCTTGTCGCGCACCAGCGGATACGGCGTGCCGTCGGACTTGCGGTAGACGTTCGCGTGCGGCGCGTACAAGTCCACGCCGGTGAAGTCGTGGAAGTCGCTTGGGTCGGGCGAGGTGGACCAGGTGCCGCCGAAGATCTTCGGATAGCGCGTCTGCAGCCACAGCGTGGCCCAGCCGCCGGAGGAGTGGCCTTGCAGGAAGCGGCCGCTGGGCTTCGCATCCATGCGATAGGTCTTTTCCAGCTGCGGGATCAGCTCGGTGGTGAGCGCGACGCCCCACGGACCGTTGTTCACCGAATCAGCGAACTCCGTGGTACCGGTGGGGCTGGATTGGTCGAGGAACACCCAGATCATCGGCGGCATCTGCTTTTCCGCCGTGGCGCCGTAGACCATCGCGGCGCTGCCCGCCAGCGTGTTCGCGTCGCCGCCGTAGCCGTGCGTGTAGTACACCGTGGGATAGGTCGTCGCACCCTTGGCGTCGTAGCCTGGCGGCAGCATCACCCAGCCATGCATGTGGATGGGCCGGCCCCAGAACGCGCTCAACGCGGGGCTGACGAAGTCGATGGCCTGCGTGTGCTGGCGCGCCTCGTCGAAATGCTTGAGCGAGGTCTCGCTCATGTAGCGCTTCGGAATATCCCACGCCTTGCGTTCCGGCAATGCATCCGTGAGCGCCAGGTCGGGTATGGCCGCAGTCGGCAGATGCAGCTTCACCACCTTGCTCACCAGGTCGCCGCCGTCGCGACCGTGGTAGTTGTAGTCGTGGTGCACGTCGAGCACGGCCTGCACGTAGTAGTCGCCCGCGGGCAGCTGCGACCAGCCCTGCGGAAACGCGATGTCGTCGGCATCGATGTCGACCACCTGCCCCGGCATGAGCCGAGTCACCTCGTGGGCGGCCACCGCGGTCTGGGAGGGAAAGAACGGGCTGGTGTCCACCTCCTCCACCTTGCCGTCGCCGCCGTGCTCCTTCGCCGCGGCCTCGGCGTCCTGCACCGTGGTGGCGAACAGCAGCAGGCGGCCGGACACGGGCTGCGTCCCGGTACTGCCGAGCTGCACGTGGAAGAAACGGTGCGCGGGTGCGACTGGCGCGGCGTCGCGCGCGAACGCGGTGACGGAGAACAGCAGGCCGCAACTGAGCAGCGCGGCGACGACGGGACGACTACGCATGGTGATCCCCTTTGGCAAATAACGTGGCTGGAGCAATCTCCCTTCTCCCTCCGGGAGACAAATCGGCAGGATTGCCGATTTGCACGGCGAAGCCGCCGCTGGTGAGGTACATGGATGTGCCGAATGAAGGTGCCCGAAGGGCCGATGAGGCTTCGGCGAGCGTCAACGTCCCGCTTCGACCGAACCCTCTCCCCAACCCCTCTTCCTCGCTCATCAAAGCACGGCCATCCATGGCCCTTCTTCGCGTCCGGCGGGAGAGGGACTCGAAAACTCAATCCTGCTTGTCGGCCGCCTTCACCGGCACCGGCCGCAGGTCCTGGAAATCGAAGCTGAAGTCGGTGAGCGGCGAGACCGGCCGGATACGCATCTCGCGCACGTGGCCGTCGTCGTCCAGCGCGAAGTTGACGAACGCGTCGGCGTTCAGCGAGCGGTCGTCCCAGCGCACGATGAAGGTGTCGTGCTGCCACGGCGTCATCGTGCCCACCAGCTGCTTCGTCTTGCTGAAGCGCATGCGAAGCTTGCCGCCTTCCCGGCTGACCAGGATGTCGCCGTACCACGGATCGCGGTAGGTGCCGGCGTAGCCGGACAGCGGCAGCGAAGGCTTGGCGTTCTTGTCGCGCGCGGCCTCGTGCTTGGCCCAGCTGTCGTCGGCGCGGGCCTCGCCCTTCTTCACCGCCTTGTCGTAGGCCGCCACCCAGTCGGTCTTGTGCGCGGGGTTCAAATACGCATCGAGCACGCGGTAGGTCACTGCATTGAACGCGGCGCCGGATTCCTGGTTCGTCAACACCACCACGCCCAGATCCGAGCCCGGCACCAGGGTGAGGCGCGAGACGAAGCCCGGCCAGCCGCCGGTATGCCAGGCGAGTTTCCGGCCCTGGTAGTCGCTGAGGAACCAGCCCTCGCCGTAGCCGGAGAACTGCGGCACGAGCGGCGCGAGCTCGGGAACCGAAGGTTTGCCGATCGGGATCGGCGTCAGCATCGACCACATCTCGCGGTGGCTCTTCTCGGAGAACAGCTGCTTGCCGTCCGGCAGCTTGCCGCCGGCCAGCTGCACGTTCATCCACTTGGCGAGGTCGTTGACGCTGGCGTAGATGCCGCCCGCGCCGGGATCGTTGAGCCAGGCCATCGGCGGCACCGGCTTGATGTCCTTGAAGTCGTAGGGCGCATGGCCGGTGGCCGCGTCCATGCCGGGCTTCAGGTAGGTCATGTCGATCAGCGACTCGTCCATACCCACCGGCTGGAAGATGTGCTGGCGGATGTAGTCGGCATAGCGCTGGCCGGAAACCTTCTCGATCACTTCCGTGGCCACCGCGAACAGGATGTTGTCGTAGGCGTAGTGGCCGCGGAAGCTGTTCTTGATCGGCACGTCGGCGAGGCGCTTCACGACGTCCGCGGTGGTGTAGCTGGTCGGCGGCCAGTACAAGAGATCACCCGCCCCGAGGCTGAGGCCGCTGCGATGCGCCAGCAGGTCGCGCACGCGCATCTCGTGGGTCACGTAGGGGTCGCTCATGCGGAACCCCGGCAGGTAGTCGATCACCCGGCCGTCCATGTCCAGCTTGCCCTGGTCGGCCAGCATCTGCAGCGCCGCCGCGGTGAACGCCTTGGTGTTGGAGGCGATCGCGAACAGCGTGTCCGCATCGACCTTGCCCGGCTTGCCCAGCTCGCGCACGCCGTAGCCCCTGGCCAGCACCACCTTGCCGTCCTTCACGATGGCTACCGCGATGCCGGGCACCTTGAAGGTCTTCAAGGTGTCGGCCATGTAGGCGTCGAAGTCCTGCAACTGGGCCGGCAGTGCCGGCTGCACGGCAGTCGCCGTGGCGGTCGTCGGCGCCACCGGCGCCGGTGCGACTTGCGCCGCAGCCGTGGTGGCGAGGGTGAGCAGCGCGCTGCACACGGCGAGGCGCAGGGAAAGCTGACGCTGGAACATCGCGGACTCCGGTGGCATGAACCGCGCCACTATCGCGGCAATTTCGCGACAGGGCCAGCGCTGGAAGTCACGACCGCCATCCGGCAAGCTTCGCCGTCACCCAGAAGCCTGCCGGAGCCCCATGGACGCCCTCCCTCGCTGGATCAGCCAGCACGCCCTGACGCTGTGGGCCGTCGTGCTGATCCTGGCCCTGCTCATCGGCGATCTCGGCTGGCGCCGCGCGCGCCGCCGCCGGCTGGCGGCGACCGGCCGGGAAGGCTACCTCGCGCTGCGCCCGGGCACGGCCGCGATCCTGCTGGCGCTGCTGGCGGTGCTGTTCGGCCTGCTGGTCTGGGCGGTGTGGGCGCAAACCACGCTGGTGCGCTTCGACGCGGCACTGGCGCAGGATCTGCACGATAGGCTCTCGCCGGGAATGCTGCAGGCCATCGATCTCGTCACCCAGCTGGGCGATCCCGTGCTGATCGCATTGGCCGCCGGCGTGGTCGCCCTGGTGCTGGCCCTGCGCCGCCGCTGGCGGCTGTTCGTACCATGGTGCGTCGCGCTGGGCGGCACCGCGGGCAGCGGTCACGTCATCAAGCAGTTCGTGCAACGGCCGCGTCCGTTCGGCGGCCACGGCTTCATCGCCGAAACCGGCTTCAGCTTCCCCAGCGGTCACGCCGCCGGATCGATGGTGTTCTTCGGCCTGCTCGCCTACCTGCTGCTGCGCCAGTGGCCGCCGCCGCGCCATCGCGACACGATCGCCGCCGCGGTGACGCTGGTCACCGTCATCGGCCTCAGCCGGGTGTTGCTGCAGGCGCATTACCTGTCCGACGTGCTGGCCGGCTACGCGCTGGGCGCCTTCTGGCTGGTGATCGGCATCGCACTGGCCGAACTGCTGCGGCGCGGCGCTCAGGCGCGGTAATTGTCCTGCCCGCGATAGCCCCGCGCATACAGGCCGAAGGCCAGCGCAGCCAGCAACGCGAACCCGGCGAAGAAGAACATCTGGAACGCGACCAGGCCCAGGCCGGTGCCGGCGATCGCGCCGGTCACCGTCCCGTTGCGCACCGCCGCGTTGGCCAGCAGCACCCACAGGTTGCCGATGGTGGTGGTGAGGTTCCAGAAGCTCATCACCACGCCCTTCATCGAAGCGGGCGCCTGGCTGTAAGCGAACTCCAGCCCGGTCGCCGAGACCAGCACCTCGCCCAGGGTGAGCAGCGCATACGGCAGCACCTGCCAGAAGATCGACAGCGGCGTACCGCCGTCCAGCAACAGCTGCAAGCCGCCCACCACGATCCAGGCCAGGCCGCTGAACGCGATGCCCGCGGTCATCCGGCGCAGCGCGGTGGGTTCCCAGCCGTGGCGACGCAGCAGCGGGTACAGCACCAGGTTGTTGAACGGGATCAGCAGCATCACCAGCAGCGGATTCAGCGCCTGCATCTGCGCCGACTGGAACCACGCCGGCATCGCCATCTCGTTGCCTTGCAACACCCAGGTCGAGGCCTTCTGGTCGAACAGCGAGAAGAACGGCGTGGTGAGCGCGAAGATCACCAGCACGCGCAGCACGTTGCGCGCGCCGTCCACCGCGGCATCCGGATGCGTGCCGCGGGCACGTTCCATCTGCAACCAGGCGCCGCCGCCCACGCCGCCGATCAGCG
Source organism: Rhodanobacter sp. C06 (assembly GCF_002001105.1). Classification (GTDB taxonomy): domain Bacteria; phylum Pseudomonadota; class Gammaproteobacteria; order Xanthomonadales; family Rhodanobacteraceae; genus Rhodanobacter_A. The sequence continues at coordinate 85,862 of NZ_MUNP01000048.1, forward strand.
CCACCAAGGCGAGGCAGGCGACGGCCACGAAGCCGAGCCGGGGCAGCAGCGCGAACGCGGCGCCGGCCGCCGCCACGCTGGTCACGGCCAGCCACAAACCCGGCCGCGCCTGCCCCGGCGCCTGCGCCAGCAAGGCGGTGCGGATCACCCGCGAGAACGCGTGCGGATCGGGCGGCGCCGGCGGCAGCATCACGTACTGCTTGCGCCCCGACCAGAACACCACGGTGGCCACGAACATCAGCGCACCGGGTATGCCGAACGCCACCGCCGCGCCGAACTGGCGCAGGAAGATCGGCATCAGCAGCGAGGCGAAGAACGAGCCGAAGTTGATGATCCAGTAGAACGCGTCGAACACCACTTTCGCGAGGTGCTTGTTCGACTGGTCGAACTGGTCGCCCACGAACGAAGCCACCAGCGGCTTGATGCCGCCCGCGCCCAGCGCGATCAGGCCCAGGCCGACGAAGAAGCCGGTGCGGTGGTGCTCGAAGACCGCGAGACAGGCATGGCCCAGGCAGTAGACCAGGCTCATCCACAACACCGTGTGGTACTTGCCGAAGTAGCGGTCGGCCAGCCAGCCGCCCAGCAACGGAAAGAAGTACACGCCGATCACGAAGCTGTGGAACACGTCCTTCGCCGCGCCGGGTCGTTCCGACCCGGGCAGGTACAGCAGCAGGCTGGTGATCAGGAACGGCGTGAGGATGTTGCGCATCCCGTAGAACGAGAAACGCTCGCAGCCCTCGTTGCCGATGATGTAGGGAATCTGCCGCGGCAGGCGCGCGCGGTCGCTGGCGATGTTCAAGCTTCGGCTCCTGGCGGGGCGGCGATGCGCCTTGCGCCGCCGCCGGGCAGCCGAGTTTGCGCAATTTCTTGCGAACAGGGAAGCCGGGCCAGCGGACTCCGCTGCTAAACTCGCCTCCCGCCCGCCACCGGTCCTCGCATGCGTTTCTGGAAACCGCTGCTCGCGTTCGTGATCCTCGCGATCGCGCTGCTTTGGAACCGGCAGGCGCATACGCCGCCCCCGGTCGCGCCGGCGGCCGTGCCCACCGCCACGGCGAGCGGCGACAACGACGCCGCGCTGCCGGCCTTCCTGCCGCCCGAGGCACGCGACACGCTGGCGCTGATCGCCCGGGGCGGCCCGTTCCCGCACCGCCAGGACGGCGTGGTGTTCGGCAACTACGAAGGCCTGCTGCCGAAGCAGCCTCGCGGCTACTACCACGAGTACACGGTGGACACGCCCGGTGCACACAACCGCGGCACGCGGCGCATCATCACCGGCGGGATGCCGCCCGAGGTGTACTACTACACCGACGACCACTACCGCAGCTTCCGCCAGTTCGCGGTGCCCCGATGAACGTGCTGCCGTCAGAGCCTGTTCGCGATCTCCAAGCACCCCGCGCCTGGAGCTGTTTGCGCGCAGGTCAAGGAAGAACGAGGGCACGCGGGGAGGCGCCATGGATGGCGCCGGCTTTGAGGAGCGAGGAGTGGACGTCCGTCCACGACCGATTGATGACGCAGGCATGCGGGCAAACAGACCGGGCCCTGCGGGTTTTCACCGGGCGGCCGCCATGCGGCGGCGCGTGGCTCGACCTGCCAGCCAGGCAGGCACTGCGCCACACACCACCACCTGACGACCACTCGGTGACAACGCGGGAGGCTTGGGGATCATGAACAGGCTCCTGGACCCCGACCTCACCCGCCCCAGCCAGAACGGTGTGTACTTCGTGGGCGATACCGATCTCGCGCGGCTGGCCGCGAACGCCACGCGCGACGAGCTGGCCGTGTGCCGCACCGACCTTGCCGGCTGCCGCGACAAGGCCGCACTGCTGCAGCGCCTCGCCGCGTCGCTGGCACTGCCCGCCGATTTCGGCCACAACTGGGACGCGCTGGCCGACTGCCTGCGCGACCTCGGCTGGCTGCCGGCCTGGGGCCACGTGCTGCTGTTCGAGCACACCGGGGAACTGCAGCGCGGTGCCGATCGGGACTACGACGTGCTGCTCGGCATCCTCGACGATGCCGCCACGTTCGCACAGGAGGCGGACCGCCCGTTCTTTGCCTTCCTTGCGCTGCCGGCGGACATGCCCGCCACCATCCCTGCCACGCACTAACGCAAACCGGAACGCCATGGCCCATCACGAATTCGAACTGTACGGCGACCACGTCGAGCTGAACCTGCTGCTGAAACTGGTCGGCCTGTGCGACAGCGGCGGCGCCGGCAAGCACCTGGTGGCCAGCGGCGTGGTGCGGGTGGATGGCGCCGTCGAGCTGCGCAAGACCTGCAAGATTCACGCAGGTCAGGTGGTGAGCATGGGCGGCGAGGAAATCCACGTGCTGGCCGACCCGAACTGACCGCCCAGCTCCTGGCCCGGCTACCCGGGCAGAACGTCCAGCCGCCGCTCCAGCGCGGCGCGATCCGGCAAGCGCAGCCCGAACTCCTGCTCCAGCACCCGGCACACCTCCGCGCTGTCGCCCAGCGTGCGCCGCTCCGGCTCCGCGCCGGGCCGGCGCACGGTGAACTCGCGGTCGCGCAGGGTCAGTCGGCGGTCGCGCATGGTGCGCGCCGCGATCAGGTGCTGCACGAAATTCGACTCCGGGTACGTGGACACGTAGTGGTTCGCCACCACGTAGTCGATGAATGCGCGGGGCTGCAGGTCGAAGCGGTACAGCGTCAGCCAGTCGCCGCGCACGCAGGCCTGCATGCGCCACTCGCCGCCCTGCTCCAGCAGCCGGAACGGCTCCAGTTCCGTGGCGTGCGCCACGCCGGGTTCCAGCCGCAGCGCGCCGGCGAGGTTCATGCTGCCGAAGCCCACGTCGGCCAGCCAACTGTCGCCGTCCACCTCCACCTGGAGCAGCATGTGGGTCTGCGCGGTGACCGCGTCCTCCGGCTGGTTCCACAGCACGCGCGCGATCAGGCCGTGCACCGTGAAACCGATGGCGCGCAGCGCGGCGGCGAACAGCAGATTCTGTTCGAAGCAGTAGCCGCCGCGGCCTTCGTGCAGCAGCTTGCGTTCCAGTGCAGCGAGCTCCAGCCGCACCGGTACGCCGCACAGCGGGTTGAGGTTCTCGAACGGGATCGCCGCCGCATGCGCCACCGCCAGCGCGCGCAGCGTGGGCAGATCGGGTGCCGGCGCGGCGCGGTAATCGATGCGTTGCAGGTAGGCAGCCAGGTCGATCGCGTCGGACATGCGGGGACTCCAGTGAAGGCGGCACGGTAGCATCGGGCGTGGCGCGCAGGTAACCGGGCCACCCCTGCCGGCGAATAGCAATCGAAGCATCCTCGCGAGGTCCGCCATGTCCACTTGCCGCCATCCCCTCCGTACCCTGGGCGCCACGCTCGCCCTGGGCCTGCTCGGTGCCTGCACGCTGCCATCCGCGGCCGCCGCGAAGCTGCCGCCACCGGCCGTGGACGCATCGCGCGCCGCCACTCACGGTGAACAGGTCGCGGTGTTCGCCGGCGGCTGTTTCTGGGGCGTGCAGGAGGTGTTCGAACACGTCAAGGGCGTGCGCAAGACCTGGGCCGGCTACAGCGGCGGCAACGCCGCCACCGCGCATTACGACCTGGTCAGCGAGGGCAACACCGGGCACGCCGAATCGGTGAAGGTGGTGTTCGATCCGAGCCAGGTCAGCTACGGCCAGCTGCTGCAGGTGTTCTTCTCGGTCGCCGCCAACCCCACCGAGCTCAATCGGCAGGGGCCGGACAGCGGCACGCAATACCGCTCGGTGATCTTCTACGCCAGCCCCGAGCAGCAGCGCATCGCCGCTGGCTACCTCGCCCAGCTCGGCAACGCAGGGATCTACACCGCGCCCATCGTCACCCAGCTGGTACCGCTCAAGGCCTTCTATCCGGCCGAAAGCTGGCACCAGGACTACGCCAGCCACCACCCCGACGACCTCTACATCGCGATCAACGACACGCCCAAGGTCGCCAACCTGCGGCAGTGGTTCCCGGCGCTGTACATGAGGTAGGAGCCTGTCCATATTCTCCACACGGCTCGCGCCGGGAGCTGTTTGCGCGCAGGCCAGGGAAGAACGAGGAAGTGGACGTCCGTCAACGACCGAGTGATGACGCCGGCATGCGGGCAAACAGACCCGGCCCTTCGGGTTGTCTTGCCGTGGCCACCATGCGGCAGCACGCAGCTTGGCCTGCCAACCAGGCAGGCGCTGCGCCACGCGCCACCACCTGACAGCCACGGCAACGCGGGCCAGGCGGAAACCATGAACAGGCTCCATGCCTAGGGCTTGGGCGGCACCAGGCTCAGGCGCGCCGGCGTCGGGCGCGGATTCATCAGGCGCTCGAGCGCGGCGGCCGGCAGCGGGTACGAATACAGGTAACCCTGCCCCTCGTCGCAACCGGCCTTCAGCAGGAACTGGTGCTGGGCCTCTTGCTCGATGCCCTCGGCGATGGTGCCCAGGCCCAGGCTGCGCGCCATCGCCAGCATCGCCTCGACGATCGCCACGTCGTTGACGCCTTTCGGCAAGCCGGTGACGAACGAACGGTCGATCTTCAGCCAGGTCACGGCGGGCAGCTTGAGGTAGGCCATCGAGGAATAGCCGGTGCCGAAGTCGTCGATCGCCACCTCGATGCCCAGGTCGTGCAGCGCGCGCATGGTGCGCTCGGTGTCGTCCCCCAGTCCCAACATGGCGCCCTCGGTGATCTCCAGCACCAGCCGCTGCGGGGCGACCTGGTGTTCGCGCAGCGCGCGGCCCAGTCCGTCGACGAAGGCGGGATGGGCCAGCCAGCGCGCGGACACGTTCACCGCCACCCGGATCTGCGGCATGCCGGCGCGGTCCCAGTCCCGAATCTGCCGGCAGGCGGTGCGCATCACCCATTCGTCGATGCGACGGATCAGGCCGAGGCTCTCGGCCACCGCGACGAACTCGCCCGGCGGCAATTCGCCACGCTCCGGGTGTTCCCAGCGCAACAGCGCCTCTACCCCCACGATGCGGCCGCTGCGCAGATCCATGCTGGGCTGGTAGCGCAGGCTGAATTCCTCGTTCGCCAGCGCGCGCCGCAACTCGGACACCAGCTGCAGGCGCTGGCGTGCATCGGCCTGCATGATCGGCGTGTAGAACCGCAGCGTGTTGCGTTCGGTGCTCTTGGCCACGTACATCGCGGCATCGGCATTGGCGATCAGCGTGGTCGCGTCGCCGCCGTCCAGCGGGTAGCCGGCGATGCCGATGCTGGCGCTCAGCACGATCTCGCAATCGTCCACCACCATCGGCTCGGCCAGGCAGGCGAGCAGGCGCTCGGCGACCACGCCGGCGTCTTCGCGCAATTCGAGCCGGTCCAGCAGCACGGTGAACTCGTCACCGCCGATGCGACCGGCCACATCCCGTTCGGAGAGCTGTCGCCCGATCCGCTCGGCGACCTTCTGCAGCACGCGGTCGCCCAACGCATGGCTGTAGCTGTCGTTGACGATCTTGAACGCGTCCAGGTCGATGAAAAGCACCGCGATCGCGGTGCGCGTGCGCGACGCGGCGGCGATCGCGGCGCTGGCCTGCCGCTCGAACGCGACGCGGTTGGCCAGCCCGGTCAGCGGATCGTGCGTGGCCATGTACTCCAGCCGCTGCCGTTGCGCCTTGGCCACATGGATGTTGCTGAATACGGCCACGTAATGCAGCACGTGGTGCTGCGCGTCGCGGATCGCGCTGATGCTCAACTGCTCGGGGTAGCTGCTGCCGTCCTGGCGCCGGCTCTGCACCTCGCCGTTCCAGTGGCGGCCGCCCGCCAGCCCGCTCCACACCGATTCCGGCAGCGGCTCGCCGTCGGGCATGCGACGCGTCTCGTCGAAGCGCCGCCCCAGCAAGGCCTGCGCGTCGAAGCCGGTGATTTCGGCATGGGCGGCATTGACCGAGACCACCCGGCGTTCGGCATCCGCGATGATCACGCCCTCGGCGATGCCGGCCAGCGCCTCGGCGGCCACCCGGCGCTCGCGCTCCATCGTCACGCGCTCGGAAATGTCGCGGATGATCGCCTGCCGCACCTGGCGGCCGCTCCAGGTGACCAGGCTGCTCTCGATCTCCACCGGGCGCTGCTTGCCGTCGTCGGTCAGCAGCATGCCGATCGTGCCCCGCCTGGCCTGCGGCTGCAGCCCGTCGGCGAAGATCGTGTCGAACGGGCGCCCTTCCAGCAGGCCCCTGGTGCAACCGATCCAGGCCTTGGCCGTGTGGTTCGCCTCGAGGATGCGGCCGCGGCTTTCGTCGATCATCAGGATCGCGTCGTTCGCGCTGTCGAACAGCAGGCGATAGCGCTCCTCGCTGCTGCGTATGCCTTGCAGGATGCGGCGCGCCATGCGCAACCACAGCAGCGAGGCGAGCACGGCCGCCGCGAGCACGGTCAGGAACAACACGGTGCCGATCCAGGCCGCGCCGTCGGCGATCTGCGACGAGAACAGGTTGCTGCGCGGCTCGATGAACCGATTGGACTCCGCGATGCGTTCGCGCGCCGCCGCCACCATGGCGGGCGTGATGCTGCCGTCGGCGTGGGCGCGCTGCAATTCGCCGGCGATGCGGTCCAGCCCGTCTATGGTGGCATCGGTGGAATACCACGCCGCGATGGCCTGGTTCATGTAGGGCGCCGAGGAGAAGTAATGCAGCATGAAAATCATGCCGTCGATCGCTTCCGGTATCACGTGCGCATCGCGGAACGACTGCCCGACCTTCGCATGGTCGAAATGGCCGCTGGCGATCGCGTCGCGGGCCCGGCGGTCCGCGGCGAGCACCGCCATGTTCTTCCGGTAGTCGGCCAGCAGGTCGGCGCGACCGCTCTGGGCGTAGATCTCGAGGTCGATCACCGCCTGCTTCTGCGCCTTGGACCAGACACTCTCGCCGTTGAGGAAACCGGCGAGAGTGACCTGGATCTGCAGGGCTCCCCAAGTCAGGGCGAGGACCAGGCCGACCACCAACGACAGCGCCACCGCCAGCGGTAACAGGTGCTGCGACAATGATCTTCGCTGGTTGGAAGTCATGCTCTGCATCATGCCGATTCTAAAGCAACAAGCGCGCCATGTTGCCGGCGCACCCCCTGTCAAAGGCCCGTGGAATCAGGCCGCGGCCCCTGCCCGCACATCCAGCCTGCCCTGCTTCTCGATGCAATGATCCAGGGTGATGCACATGCTCGTGTAACTGCGGCGCACGCATTCGCCCAGATGACGGACCAGGTCTGCCCCCGGCGTCGTGCCGACCAGGGCGCAGACGATCTCCAGCGCCTCCCAAGGATGAGTATCGTCATAGGCCGCGTGAAGTTGAAGCCAACGCAAGCTCCTGGCGCGCCCCTCCTTCGGCAGGCTTTCCGCATAGGCGGTGCTTTCAAAGATCCGCTGCGACCATTCGCCGGTGGCTCCCTCCACGGCGTAATTGGTGGCCACGATGCCTGCCGCCAGGTCGCCGCTGCGGCTCGCCTCCTCGCACCACGCGGCCAGCGCCTGACTGCCCGCCGGCGGCCGCCCCGCCGTCACCTCCTCCTCCGGCACCCCGGCCCCCTCGGCCCAGTTCAGCCAGTACTCGGCGTGGTTCTGCTCGACGCGGATGTTGCGCACCAGCCAGCGCCGTGCGAGGTTGTCGCCCGGGCTGCGGCCGTAGCGGGTCTTCAACAGGTTGTGGGCCATGTAGGCCGGGAAACGTTCGATCACCGGCCACACGCCCACCATGAAGTTGCGCGTGGACGCCGGGTCGAGGCGGGCCTCGCTCATCTGCGCCCACAACTCATGGCTGAGGATGCCCTGCTTCGCCTGCTCGCAATCGGCCACCATGTCCTGCGCCCACTGCGGGTAGCTGCTCAATTCAGTGAGCGAACCGGTACGTTCAAAACGGGTATGCATGTGATTCTCCATCGTCGGTTGTGATGCCCGGCTGGGTACTGTCGTCCGACGACCGACTCGGGGGCCGGGCGCCCGCGAACCGGCTGTGCCCCGTCGCCATGCCGGCGACGGGTGTCCTCGTGTGCTGAAGCCCGATTGTCACGCGGCCCGATGGGTGCTGCCGCCCTCATGTCGCGGATGCTGCAAGTGTCGGGCGACGGCCCCGGACCGGCCGCGAGCCTGCGCCGATTAAGCTGCGGTACGGAAAGCCGCCAGCCCTTGGCGCACAAGGCCTGCCGCTGAAACAGCCGGTCTCCGGCGGGCAGGCGGCGCTGAACCGATGCGCAACCTGCCACGGCGAGGCCGTCGCCGCCACGACCGCTCCTGCGTTATTGATGCACACACAGCCATCGGGAGGTCGCCATGCACAACCGCATCACCACGAACAGCTTTTCATTGCGCCAGCAATGGCTGGTGCGCGGCGCGGCAGCCCTGCTCGCCGCGGCCGCGCTCGCCGCCGTACCGAGCCGCGCGCATGCCGGCGTGTTCGTCTCGGTGAACATCGCGCCGCCCGCGCTGCCGGTCTACGTGCAGCCGGCGATCCCCGGCCCTGGCTACATCTGGACACCGGGCTACTGGGCCTGGGATGGCTACGAGTACTACTGGGTGCCGGGCACTTGGGTGCTGGCGCCGTTCGTCGGCGCGCTGTGGACGCCGGGCTACTGGGGCTGGAGCGGCGGCGTCTACCTCTTCCATGTCGGCTACTGGGGTCGCCACGTGGGCTTCTACGGCGGCATCGACTACGGCTACGGCTACGGCGGCCGCGGCTATGACGGCGGCTACTGGCGCGGCAACGGCTTCTACTACAACCGCACGGTGAACCACGTCACCAACAACATCACCAACGTCTACAACAGGACGGTGATCAACCACACCACGATCGTCAACCGCACCAGCTACAACGGCGGCCCGCGCGGCATCGCCGCGCGCGCCACCCCGCAGCAGCTGGCCTGGAGCCGTGAGCCGCACACCGCACCGGTGGCGGCACAGCTGCAGCAGCGCGCCATGGCCAGCCGCATGCCGTCGCTGCGCGCCTCGCAGAACCACGGCCAGCCGCCGATCGCGGCCACGCCGCGGGCGGGCGTGTTCAATGGGCACGGCGTGGCGCCGGCGGCAGCGCACGAAACACGGCTTGCGCCGCAAACTGCCGGCAATCCGCAACGCGGCAATGCGCTGCGCTCGGCCAGCTTCGCGCCGCATGGCAATGCGGCGATGCGGTCCGATGCGGCGATGCGGCCGGTCGGTGAAAACCGCTACAACCCGGTGTCTCCGAACCGCGACCAGGCAAGGCCGAATGCCTACGAGGCACAGCCCAACCGCGCACCGGCCCGTTACCAGCCGACGAACAACGGCGAGCGCGGCATGCCGTACCGACCGCAGGGTGCGCCGGCGCAGGCTTATCGTCCGGAGCCGCATTACGCGCAGCCTGCATATCGACCAGCCCAGCCGCACTACGCGCAGCCCGCGTATCGACCGGCCGAGGGCCGCCCCGCCCAGTACACGCATGCGGCGGCCCCGCAAGGCCGGGCCGTGCCGGCCGCGCATCAGGACCGGCGCGACGACAAGCGGCACTGATTCGTCACGGCATGCGTAACGCGGACAGGCCCGCCACATGGTGGGCCTGTTCGTTCCTGCAGGTCATGCGTTGCCTTGCCGGATCGGGCCGAGCCACGCAAGATGCCCCGTCAACCTGCCCGCGCCGACGCGGCGCGCACCATCGCGCGTCGACCAGGCGCATGCCAAGGGGAATCCGCATGTCCGCACGCCATCCGACTTCCGTCTTGCGCCGCGCCCGTCCGTGGCTGCTCCTGCTCGCGCTGGGCTTCACCGCCGCGGCGCCGGCGCAGTCCAGCGAGCACGCACGCCTGCAGCACGAGGCGCAGGCCGTCACGATCACCCGCGACGACTGGGGCATCGCCCACGTGCACGGCAAAACGGATGCCGACGCGGTGTTCGGCATGGCCTACGCCCAGGCCGAAGACGACTTCAACCGCGTGGAGACCAACTACCTCACCGCGCTGGGCTGGACGGCGCAGGCCGAGGGTGAATCCGCGATCTGGCAGGACCTGCGCCAGCAGTTGTGGGTCGATCCGGTCGAGCTGAAGAAACTCTACGCGCAAAGCCCCGACTGGCTGCGCAAGCTGATGGACGCCTGGGCCGACGGCCTCAACTGGTACCTCGCCACGCACCCTGACGTGCATCCGAAGGTCATCACACGCTTCGAACCGTGGATGGCGCTGTCCTTCACCGAGGGCAGCATCGGCGGCGACATCGAGCGGGTGTCGCTGAAGGAGCTTGCCGCGTTCTACGGCGATGCGCATCCCGCGCTGGCCGCAGTCAACCCGCCGAGCTGGGCCGAGCCCACCGGTTCCAACGGCATCGCGATCGCGCCGAAGCTCACCACCGACGGCCATGCGCTGCTCTGGATCAATCCGCATACCTCGTTCTACTTCCGCTCCGAGCTGCAGATGTCCAGCGACGCGGGACTGGATGCCTATGGCGCGGTGACCTGGGGCCAGTTCTTCGTCTACCAGGGCTTCAACCGGCACATCGGCTGGATGCACACCTCCACCGGCCTCGACGCCGTGGACGAGTTCGCCGAAACCATCGTGCACAAGGATGGCAAGCCGTTTTACCGCTATGGCAAGGAGCTGCGCCCGGTGCGCGAACGTGCGATCGCGGTGCGCTACCGCGCTGCCGACGGCACGCTGCAGACGCGCCGCTTCACCGCGTACTTCACCCACCACGGCCCGATCGTGAAGCGCGAGAACGGCAAGTGGATCGCCGAGGCGTTGATGGACAAACCCGTCGCCGCGCTGGAGCAGAGCTGGCTGCGCACCAAGGCGCACGACTACGCCAGCTACATGAAGGTGGCCGAGCTCAAGGCCAACTCCTCCAACAACACGCTGTTCGCCGACGACAAGGGCGAGATCGCGTTCCTGATGCCGCAGTTCGTGCCCAAGCGCGACAACCGCTTCGACTACACCAAGCCGGTGGACGGCAGCGACCCGGCCACCGACTGGCACGGCCTCACGCCATTGAACGAACTGCCGCAGGCGGTGAATCCGCCGAACGGCTGGGCGATGAACACCAACGACTGGCCGTACTCCGCCGCCGGCAAGTACAGCCCCAAGCCGGCCGACTTCCCGCGCTACATGGACACCTTCGGCGAGAACCCGCGCGGCATCCACGCCACGCAGCTGCTCACCGGCGCACGCGGTTTTTCGATGCCGAAGCTGATCGCCACCGCGTTCGATTCGTACCTGCCCGAGTTCGCCAAGCTCATCCCCCTGCTCGCGCAGGACTACGACGCCCTGCCCGGGAGCGACCCGTTGAAGGCGAAGCTGGCCGGCCCGGTCGAACTGCTGCGCCACTGGGACTGTCGCTGGGGCATCGCCTCCATGCCCACCTCGCTGGCGGTGTTCTGGGGCGACACGTTGTGGGACGAAAGCGTCCCGAAGGCGAAGGCCGCGGGCGTCTCGCCCTACGACTACATCGCGCGCGCGGACGGTGCGCAGGAACGGCTGCACGCGCTGGACGAAGCGGTGGATCGCCTGCAACAGGATTTCGGCAGCTGGGGCGTGGCCTGGGGCGAGATCAACCGCTTCCAGCGTCTCGACGATGCGATCCAGCCGCACTTCGACGATGCGAAGCCCAGCATGCCGGTGCCGTTCGTCTCCTCGCGCTGGGGTTCGCTGCCCTCGTTCGGCGCGCACCGCTGGCCCGGCACGAAGAAGTACTACGGCAGCAGCGGCAACAGCTTCGTGGCGGTGGTGGAATTCGGCCCGCGGGTAAGTGCACGCGCCGTTACCGCCGGCGGCGAAAGCGGTCACCCGGACTCGCCGCACTTCACCGACGAGGCCGAACGCTACGCCAGCGGCAACCTGCGCACGGTGTATTTCTGGCCCGACCAACTCAAGGGTCACACCGAGCGCGTGTACCACCCCGGCCAATGAACGAGCGAGCCCGCTGAGCCACCCGGTCGCCGTTGCCAGCCCCTGGTGAACCCCGCACCCTGATGTGGTGACTCGCAGCATCACGAAAGCGGCCCGGATCCGGGCCGCTTTCGACGATCATGTGCACGTGCCGTGGTACGCCATCCATGATCCGCGCGACGGCCTCGAGACTTTCGGAGGTCTCGTTACTGCTGCGGGTTCGCCCCGCTTCCGGCGGTCGAGGCCGATGGCGGCGCGGCACTGGTCGCCGCGGGCTGGGGAGCGGTGGCCGGCGTCGCTGGCGGCATGGCCGGTGGTGTCGCCGCCGGCGCCTGCGCGCTCGCCGCGTGATCGGGAGCCTCGGACGAGGGTGTCATCTCGCCGCTCTTGCCGCATGCCGACAATGCCAGCGCAGCTGCAACCAGCAGCCCTGCCGTGACTAAACCTTTCATATGTGAGGTCTCCGTTGCGGGGGTTGGGTGCGAGCGCGGCGCTGTTGCAGCCTCATGCTCCACTTCCACGGCGAAACCGAGATGCCGCGCTCGCACATGGACCCTACCGGGGCATTTGTCGATATTCCGGAGTCATTGCATGAAAGCGCGTTTAACATCGCCACGACGCGGAAAGCCGCGGATTCCGGCAATGGCCGGGCAGTATTCCTATACGTCCTAAGCATCGCTGACGCACGGGATCGCTCTCGTCGCCAAACCACGCACGCATCAGTGATCGTGCATGCCCGCAGGCGTCCCGTCCGACCAGTTCGGGGCCGCGACCAGGAACACCAGTATCGGCGGCAAGCCCTTCGTTTGCGCTTGTTCCGCAGGAGCGATGAACCAGTAGGGACTGGACATGACCGGCGAGCCCGCCGCGCCCGAACCCCAATCCCTGCCGTCCTTGACGTGCGTGTAGAACATGAGATGCGGCATGTCGTGGCCTCCTTCGTCGGTCAGATAGGACGATTTCGACATCATGTAATCCATGGCGCCGCTTTCGAGGTCCGGCAGTTGCTTGTGCTCGTACGCCGCCTTGAGTGCCGACACGGTCTCCGCCCTGGAGCGACCCGCCATCACCATCCTGGCGCGCAGATAGACGACGGGCACGATCGAACGCGCAGCCTGGGGATTCAGGCAATCGGCAGCCCGCACTTTCGGGTTCCAGAATTCGGGCCAGTCGAACGGCCCCAGCCAGCTCCTGCCCACGAAGCAGACAAAACCGTTCTTGCCTTCGACCGCTGCCTCGTAACCCTTGCGTCCCAGCACCAGGACCGTCGCATCGCGGGAAATGGACTCCGGCGCCGCACTGCGCGCCAAGGCGATCTCCGCGCTCCGATCCGCCATGAGGTATTGGTCGACCGGGGCCATCTTCGGATAGCGGGCCGCGGCATCCTGCGCGAACACCAGGTGGGCCGTGCCGAGCCCGACCAACCATGCGAAGCACTTGATTGCAGTTGCGCCGATCTTGTTCTTGCGCATGGTCCCCTCCCCGAAACTGGCCTTTGAACTCGGCAATACACGCATCGTCTGCTTCCCCGACAGAGCCGGCCCACCCGGCCTTTGCGGAAGCGACGAATGGCGTCGTCGAGAATCGACATGGCGCCGGGGATTTTTTCAGCGACTGACGCTCGGGATGCCACCCAAGGGCGCTCTGATCCATTGGCTTTTTGCCCGTCATTCCTGCGCAAGCAGGAGGAGCTTCACAACAGCGAAGCTGGTCATCCAGTGCCTTTGCTTCCGATGGTCTACAGACGCTGGATCCCGGCCTGCGCCGGGACGACGAGCAAAATCGGACATTCCCCAAGCCCGCTACCGTGGACTCAAACCGATGCGGCGATCCGCCCCACTTCGGCCAGCACGGCGCTGCGCCCGGCTGCGCCCGCCGTCGAGCCTGCCAGGTAGGCCGTCACCAGCAAGGGTTTGCGTTGCGGCGGCCAGAAGATCGCGACATCGTTGGTTTCATCGTGGGCGCCGCTGCCGGTCTTGTCGCCCGCCTGCCAGCCGGACGGCATGCCGGCACGCAGCTTGTCGAGCCCGGTACTGGTGGCGCGCATCCACGCCGCCAACCGTTCATGCGAAGCAACGGACAGCACGTCGCCGAGCAGCAGGGCACGGAGATTGCCGAGCATGGCATCCGGCGTGGTGGTGTCGCGCAGGTCGCCCGGTGCGCCGACATTGAGCTCGGGTTCGTAGCGGTCCAGCCGGGTGAGAGGATCGCCCAGCTTGCGCGCGAACGCCGTCACCGCGGGCGGCCCGCCCAGGCTGCGCAGCAGCAGGTTGTCCGCCGTGTTGTCGCTCACCGTGATCGCCGCCTCGCACAGTTCGGCCACGCTCATGCCCGGCGCACCCACGTGCTTGCTGGTCACCGGCGCCCAGGACAACACCACGTCGCGCCCGAACACCACGCGCCGATCCAGCCGTTCGACGCCGCGGTCCACCCGCGCCAGCACCGCACCCACCGTCAGCAGCTTGTGCGTGCTGCACATCAGGAAGCGTTCGTCCGCGCGATGGCCGTGACGGCGACCGGTGCCGGTGTCGAGGATCGCCACGCCCAGGCGCCCGCCATGGCGCCGCTCCAGCGCGGCCAGCCGGGCTTCGACATCCGGCTCGCGGCTGGTGCGCGCGAACGCGGGACCAAGGGCGAGCGCGGAGGCACCCAGCAACGCGGTTTTCAGCAGGCTACGTCGATCCATGGGGCCTCCTTGACGAGTACGCGGGAAAGGCATCGAGCCGTCACTCTGATCGCACGGCCGGACTTTTCCCGGCAGTGCGGATGGCGGATTCATGGCAAGCCTGCGGTGTCCGCTCAGCGCCGCGTGTGGAAGATCGCCACGCGACCGGATGCCGCCGCATCCTCGCCGGCCAGCCACGGTTCGGCGGCCAGCACGGCCGTGCAGGGTCCGAAGCTGCACACGCGGAACGAGCGATGGGCCGCCTGGCACCGCAAGGCATCCAGCACGCTGCGCAGGACCGAGCCGGTGAACGGCGTGTAGAGGTAGAACACGCTGCCGACGGCGAAATCCGCTGCACGCGCATCGCCTTGCACGAACTGCGCATTCCCCAGTTGCAGCGCTTGCGCGCAAGCGTGCGCAGCCGCCACGTAGGCCGGCTCGATCTCGATGCCGATGCCGCGCGCCGGCGTGCAGATCGCGGTGAGCAAGGGCACGTGGCCGAGCCCCGAACCCAGGTCGACCAGCACGTCGTCCGCATCCAACGCAAGACGATCGAGCAGGTCGAACACATGCCGCGCCGGCGTGGGCTGGTAGAACACCATTTCCGGCGGCAGCGCGGCGGCTTCGCCCGGTTCGCCGAACGGCAACACGCCGGCGACCAGTTCGTCGCGCCAGTCGTAGGCGTCGCCGGCGCGGCATGCCTCGCCATCGCCCGCGAAGGCCGCGAGCGCATCGCGACCCTCGCCCCGCCGGATCGCCACGCGGATGGCTTCGAACCGAAGCGCGTTGGCCGCCTCCAGCCGCTGCCGGATCGCCCGGGCACGCCGCGCGAGTCGGCCCTTGTCCTCGGCGGGCGCGAGCGCATCCAGACGATCTAGCAGGCTGTTGAGAAGCACCGTCTCGCGCCACTCTCGATAGCCGCGATCTATGCATGACGGTCGTGATGGTGGGCGCATGGCGCGTTTTCCCGCCCTGCGGACGCACGTCTCCCACCGTTGCTC
>NZ_MUNP01000027.1 GCF_002001105.1 Rhodanobacter sp. C06
CTGTTTGCGCTGGTCAACCTATGGATGGCGCGCGGGATACTGCTGCAACCGAGATAGGGTTGCTGCGTCCGCCGTGGCCTGAAAAGGCTGGCGGCGGCACGAAGAACATGGAATGGGGCTCGCGGGCGGGAGCATCTTGCCTGCCGCTGGCTCAAATACGCGCCGAGAGCATGAGGCGGTGATTGATCAGACCATCCTTAGAGCACCTTTTCCAAGACCCGTGATGCTTCAAGTCCCGCAAAAACAAGGGTCAGAGTACACCTTCCAAAGGCCCGTGGTGTTCTAGTTCTTCACTTCCTCGAACCGATTCTCCGCCCGGTTCTTGCGCACCTTGGCCGGATCCCACACGCGGCCGTTCATGGTGATGTAGACGCCGTCGGGCAGGGTCTGCACCGCGGCCACCGCGCAGCCGATGTTGAACACCGCGTCCGAACCCTGGAAGCGCGCGGGGTTCAGCGCGCCGGTGAGCACGATCACCTTGCCGGGGATGGTAGCCAGCACCTTCGCGGTTTCCACCATGGTGTCGGTGCCGTGGGTCACCAGCACGTGGCGGTGCGGTTGCGCCTCGATGGTGGAGCGGATCAGCGCGCGGTCCTCGTCGGTGACGTGCAGGCTGTCCTTGCGCAGGATCGGGATCACGTCGAACTGGAAGGCCACGCCGAGCTGGCCGAGGATCTCGCCGATCTGCGGCGCGCCGATCTTGTAGTCCGACTTGTCGTCGAAGTAGATCTTGTCGATGGTGCCGCCGGTGGTGACGATGGTGAGATGCTGCATGGTCGCTGCGCCGCAAGGGGAGTCCGCGCATTTTAGCGGGTTGCGTCCGTGTGGCGCTCAACCCAGCAACAGGCCCGTGTCATCCATGTCGATGTCGGCCAGCCGCAACAGGCCGTGGCCGAGGAAGCGGCGCAGCGCCGCCGCCGGACGCGTGTCGCCGCGCGCCTGCGCCCATGCAGCTTGCCGCGCCAGCAACGCCGCCGCCGCGCTGCGCGCGAGTGTGAGCGCCAGCCCGCGCGCACCGGCTTCCAGCGTGGCGCGATCCGTGGATGGCGCATCGAGATGGCCGGCGGCGGCATCTAGCGCGGCGTCGATCGCGAAGGCGGCGTGCGGATCGCCGCCTTGCAGCCAAGCGGCGACGACCGTGCGCAGCGCGCCGAGACCATCGCCCGCGAGTGCGCGCAGCGCGTCCAGCGACAGCACGTTGGTGGTGCCTTCCCAGATCGCGTACACCTGCGCGTCGCGCAGCAGCTGCGGCAGGCCGGTGTCCTCGATGTAGCCTTGGCCGCCGAAGCATTCCAGCGCCTCGGAACAGAGGCGCACCGCCAGCTTGCCCGTCCACAGCTTCGCCAGCGGCGTGAGCAGGCGCAGCAGCGCGGCCTCGTGCGGTGCCGCGCTGCCGTGCTCCACGCGGCCCAGCAACTGCGCCACCTCGAAGGCCAGCGCGAACGCGCTCTCGAACTCGGCCTGCATGTCCGCCAGCGTCTGTGCGTGCAGCGGTTGTTCGACCAGCGGACGGCCGAAGGCCTGCCGTCGTTCGGCATAGTCGCGGGCCAGCGCGATCGCCCGCGCCATGCTGGCGACGGCGCAGACCGCGTTCCACGTACGGGTGACGTTGAGCATCGGCGCCACCTGGCGCACGCCGTTGGCCAACTCGCCCAGCGGCCAGGCGAGCAGGCCGTCGAGGTGGATCTCGGCGGTGGGCAGTTCCTGCGTGCCCAGCTTGTCCTTGAGGCGGTCGATCACCAATTCCGGCTTGCGCTGCGCTCCGTCCATGGTCTCCACGTAGAACAGCGCCAGTGCACCGGAACCGTGGCCCGCGCCCTCGGGTCGCGCCAGCGCCAGCGCGGCCTCGCCCACCACGGCGGAGCTGAACCACTTGCGGCCGTGCAGCCGCCACTGGCCGTCGGCATCCTGTCGCGCCACGGTTTCGGTATGGCCCACGTCCGAGCCGCCGTGCGTCTCGGTCATCCATTGGCCGCTGAGCCAGAACGTGGCCGCGTCGCGCGAGAGGAAGTGCGGCAGCGCGCGTTCGATCAGTGCGCGATTGCCCGAAGCCTTCAGCGCCGTCGCCGCGCCGTCGGTCATCGCCAGCGGACAGGTATAGAACTCGCTGGCCACGTGGTAGAGGTAGACGCGGGCGAACTCCTCCAGCCGCGCGTGTTCGTGTGCCTCGTGGCCGCTGGCGAGCACGGCGTGGCGCGTGGTGATGTCGGAGCCTTCCTGCCACGCCGTGGTCAGCTCGATGCGATCCACGCGGCGTCCCCAGGCGTCCCATTGCGTGAGCACCGGCTTGCGCCGCGTGGTGACGGCGGCGCGCTGCCACGCCATCAGTGCGTAGTCGCCCAGCGCGTCGAGGTCGGACTCCAGCGCGGCGCGGCGTGCGGCGGGCAGGGCGCGATCCAGCAGCGCGTGCAGCAGGCGTTCGCCGCGCCAGGGATGCGACAGTTGCGGGGCGTCTTGCAGGAATTCCATGGGAGGCTCCAAGGATGGCCTGCCAGCAGTATAGGCAGGCTGCAGCGGGCCCCTGCGTGAAACCGATGCAGCCTGCGCGGGCCTTAGCCGGCGACTTCGGTCGTGAGCGTTGGCGCTGACGGAGGCGCGGCATGCATGGACTGCATCTGCCAGATCCGGGCGATCAACAGCGCAAAGGCCAGATTCAGCGGCATGTCGATGAGCGAACTCACCAGTTGCTCGGCATTGGTCAGCAACCAGCCTTCCGCCACGTTGCCATGGCGTGCCGTCATGCCGGCGTACGTGCCGATGAACCACGGGATGAGGAAACCCAGCAGCCACAGCAGCCACCAGAGGCGCAACAGGATTGGAGTGGCCTGTGTCTGTTGTTGCTGCGCTCCGGCGCTGGCCCGATGGATTTCCCGCATGGCCTGATACGGCTTCCAGAAATTCGCGATAGGGATGAAATACCAGCCCACGGCCCAACCGGGACTGGTCGTCATGCCCGTCGCATGGATTGCGTGCATGTTGGCGGCCGCGCGATAGATCCACACGGCGGCGAGGATGAGCGTTGCCAAGGCCACGATCATCACGGGGTAGCTGACAAACCCGCTGGCCCATGCACCGGAGTGGTCCGCAGCCTTGGCGCTCTCGGCGACGGCGACGCCCTGCGCGAGCAGGTGCCGAAACACCTTGCGCTGGTGGATGGCGCTGTCCAGCGAAAACAGTTCGATGACAACGCCGAGGTACAGCAGCCGACGCAACCACCGGGTCAACCACTCCAGGTTCCGCCAAGTGTGTTTCATGGTTCCCTCCGACTTCCTGTTCGTGTCGGGATGGTCCTGTCGCGGAGGGCGGTTGTCGAGATCCGTGCCGGCGAAACATCTTGCGCTGCAGGTTTGCGCGGGGCGGTCAGTCCGGCACGATCGCTTCGAAGTCCACCAGGTCGCCCTGCTCGCCGCGCACGTACAGGCGCTTGCGGCGGTGCGGGTAATCGCAGATGTCTTGTTCGAGCCGCTGGCCCGCCACCAGCAGCACAAGTGGGGCGTCGCCGGTGTTGGTGATCACGTGGGCCGGGCCGTTGCGTGCGAAGCCGAGGAAGTCGCCCGGGCCGATGGCGTGGGCCTGTTCGTCGATAAGCGCCTGCCCGTGCCCGGCCAGCACGTAGACGCATTCTTCCTCATAGTGATGGCGGTGGTATTCGCTGGAGTCGCGGCCGGGCATCAGCTCGATGCGATGGAAGCCGAATCCGGTGAGCCCGGTGGCATCGCCGAGCGACTTGCAGTGGCGCACCGCGTTGGCGTTTAGGCTGTGCGTGCTGACCACCGGCGTCATCGCCTCGATCTCGGCGGCCTTCAGCAGTGCGTGTGGCGAGGACATGCGGTTCTCCCGATCGATTGGTGGATGGGGCGGCATCAACGGCGCGGGCGCCGCACGCCTGCGCCCAGGGTGGCGATCAGCAGCAGGGTCAGCACGATTTCGATGATCGCCAGCGCGCGTTCGAGAGGCGCGCTCCACGCTTCGGCCACGCCATGGCAGAAGTAGAACAGCGCGAGGATGCCGACCCACAGCAAGGCGCGCCGTGGCTGGCGCAGCGCGGCGAGCGGCAGCAGCAGCGGGACCAGCGTGAGCGCCAACACCAGCGCCACCGGCATGCGCTGCGGCGGCAGCAGCCAGCCGTGCCAGGCCAGTTGCAGCGCGACGAGCGCGGCCCAGGCGGCGAGGCCGAGTTTTTGTTCGATCGGCAGGCTCATGCGGCGGCCAGCTTGCGCGCGGCGTCGGCGAGGCGGCGGCCCAGCGCGCGAGCCAGTTCGCGTTCGTGCTCGCTGATCGCGTTTTCGCCCTTGGCGCCGGCGACGTGGCTGGCGCCGTAGGGCGTGCCGCCGCTGTGCGTGGCGGTGAGCGCGGGCTCGGTGTACGGAATGCCCACGATCAGCATGCCGTGGTGCAGCAGCGGCAGTGCCATCGTCAGCAGGGTGGATTCCTGGCCGCCGTGCATGGTGCTGGTGGAGGTGAACAGCGCGGCGGGTTTGCCCACCAGCGCGCCGCTCGCCCATTCGGCGCCGGTGCCGTCGAGGAAGTGCTTGAGTGGCGCGGCCATGTTGCCGAAGCGGGTGGGGCTGCCCAGCGCGAGGCCGACGCAGTCGGCAAGATCCTGCCTGATCACGTAGGGCGCGCCGTCGTCCGGCACCGGCGGTTGCGCGATCTCGGTGACCGGCGCCACCGGCGGCACCTGGCGCAGGCGCGCGCGCATGCCGGGGATCTCCTCGATGCCGCGGGCGATCAGCCGCGCCAGCTGCGCGGTGTGGCCGTTGCGGCTGTAGTAGAGGACGAGAACGTCGTTCATGCGTGTGGGCGCCCGGCGGTGAATGCGCTAGTGTACGGGCGATCCCCGCGAGCCTGGCGAGCCGCTCATGAAACTCCGTTTCGACCGCGATCGCACGCGCAGTTTCGGCCGCTTCCTGTGGCAGCGCTTCGTCGACGACAAGTGCTTCGAGACCGCCGGTGCACTGTCCTACACCACCCTGGTGTCGCTGGTGCCCCTGATGGTGGCGGCGCTGGCGATGTTTTCGGCGTTCCCGGTGTTCGAGGGCGCCCGCGACACCTTGCTCGACTTCGTGTTCCACCATTTCGTGCCGGCGGCCGGCCACCACATCGAGCAGGCGATGCAGGGCTTTGCCAGCAACGCCAGCCAGCTCACCGGCATCAGCCTGCTGGTGATGCTGTTCAGCGCGATCTCGATGATGGTGAGCATCGAGGACAGGCTGAACCGCATCTGGCGCGTGCAGGCCCCGCGCCGCTGGAGCTCGCGGCTGCTGCTGTACTGGGCCGCGTTGACGCTGGGGCCGGTGCTGGTGGTGGGTGGTCTCGCGGTGAGTTCCTACCTCACGGCCATGCCGTTGCTGCAGGGAGCGGCAGTGTCGCTGGGGCTGGGCGAGCGTCTGCTGCGACTGGTGCCGCCCATGGTGACCTTCGTCACGCTGTGGCTGATGTACGTGCTGATCCCGAACCGGCACGTGTCGCGCCGCAATGCGGCGATCGGCGCCTTGCTGGGGGCGCTGCTGTTCGCGGTTGCCCGCTGGGGATTCCGCCTGTTCGTGCATGGCGGCCACGCCTATCAGCAGATCTACGGCGCGCTGGCGGCGATCCCGATTTTCCTGGCGTGGATCTACCTGTCGTGGATCATCGTGATCCTCGGTGCCTCGGTGGCGGCGGCCGTGTCCGCGTTCGAATACCAGCCGACCGCCGAGAAGCTGCCGCCCGGCAGCGAGCTGCTCGGCTTGCTGGTCGTGTTGCGGCACTGCGTGGACGCGCACCGCGCCGGCCGCAGCGTGGATCCGGCGGCACTGCGCGCGTGCGAGCCGCGCCTGCACAGCTTGGCGATCGCCGCGTATTTCGACGACCTGCACCGCGCCGGGTTGGTCCAGCGCGACGAGGCGGGCGCCTGGCGGCTGGCGCGCAGCCTGGACAGCACCGACCTGCGCCGCGTGTACGCGCACTGCGGCTACCGCCTGCCGCTGGACCCGGCGCGCGAGGCTGCGGCGCTGGGCTTGTCCCTGCCGGATGAACTGGTCGCCTTGCTGGACTCGCTCGCCGGTATGCTGGATGGCACGCTGGGCACCCGGCTGGATCGGGCCTATCCTGCCGCCACGTCCCCCGTTGCCGAGGAAACCACCCGATGAATGCCCGCAAATGGTTGGGGCTGTGCGTGCTTGCGCTGGCCGGCCTCGCGCCCGCCCATGCCGCGATGCCCGCGCATCCCGCGCTCCACATCACCACGCTGGACGGCAAGCCGTACGACCTCGCCGCCGAGCGCGGCCACTGGGTGATCGTGAACTTCTGGGCCACCTGGTGCGTACCGTGCATCAAGGAGATGCCGGACATCTCGCGCTACGTGGCCACGCACAAGGACGTGCGCGCGATCGGCCTGGCTTACGAGGACAGCGAGCCGGCCGACATCAAGGCCTTCCTCGCCAAGCATCCGGTGGTGTACCCGGTCGCCCAGGTCACGCTGGACAAGCCGGTGAAGGATTTCGACGAGCCGCGCGGCCTGCCCACCACCTACCTGATCGCCCCCGACGGCACGGTGGCGACGCACTTCATCGGCCCGATCGATGCCGCGAAACTCGACGCGGCGATAACCAAGGGCAAGCGCTGATGCCGACGGCGCGCTTCCTCGTCAGCGGCCGCGTGCAGGGGGTGTGCTACCGAGCCGGTACCCGCGAGCAGGCGCTGGGCCTGGGCGTGGCCGGTTGCGCGAAGAACCTGCCGGACGGGCGCGTGGAAGTGGTCGCCTGCGGTGCGGCGGAGGCGCTGGATGCGCTGGAGCACTGGTTGCGCCAGGGGCCGCCGGGTGCGAGGGTGGCGACCGTGGATCGTGCGGCGCTGCCCGATCAGTCGCTGCACGGATTCCGCATCGACTGATCGGCTACAAATCCAGATCCGCAGCCGGTCTCCCGCTGCGATACCTGGCGCTGATGGCCTTGAGCATGCGGCGGAAGTCGGCGGCGAAGCCTTGCATGTCGAACAGCGGATTGTTCGCGCGCTGCATGGCGAGGCGCAGGCGCAGCATGTCGAGCGCGTCGCGATCGTTGCCGTACAGCACGGCGGTGGCGACGAAGGCGGCTTCGTTCTCGCAGACGAGTTCCGGCATGTCCAGGTGATGGAGCAGGCTGGCGGCAACCCGGCCGGGGAAGCCGTGGCCGCGGCAGGTGAGCAGCGGACAACCCGCCCACAATGCATCGGAGGCGCTGGCGTGCGCGTTGCAGGGCAGCGTGTCCAGGAACAGGTCGGCGTGGTTGTAGCGTGCCAGGTACTCCAGGTGCGGCAGGCGCGGCAGGAAGACCAGCCGCTCCGGCGCGATGCCGGCGGCGGCTGCTGCGCCGCGCAGACGATCGTCCGCGCCTTCCGGGCCTGATCGCAGCCACAGCACGCTGTCGGGTACCTGCTGCAGGATTTTCATCATCCGCTGGAACGAGTTCGCGTTGAGCTTGTGGCTGCCGTTGAAGCACGCGAACACGGTGCCGTGTGCAGGCAGGCCGCATTCCGCACGCCCGGGCGGATGCCGCACGATGCGGCTGACGTCGCTGGGCTGGCAGCAGCGCGGCAGGCGCAGCAGCTTTTCGCGGACGTGGGGACGCATGCTGTCGGGCAGCATCACGGCATCGGCCAGCAGGTAATCCATCCAGGGCGCGCCCGACGTGCCGGGGCAGGCCAGCCAGTTCACCTGTACCGGCGCGGCGCGCAACGCCATCAGCTCGCCGTCATCCTTGCCGCCATGGCCGTTGAGGTCGACCAGGATCTCGATGCCGGCCGCGTGGATCCGCCGTGCCGTCTGCACCGGAGCTAGCGCCGAGACATCGTGCAAGCGGGCGGCGCTGGCCAGCCGGCGGCGGGTAGTGCCGCCGTCGTCCGGTGTCGTGGCGAACAGGTGGAGTTCCAGCGGCTTGCCGGGCAAGGCTTCGAGCAGCGCGACCACCAGCAGGCCGGTGGCGTGTTCGTTGAAGCCGTCGGCGACGAAACCCACGCGTATCGGCATGTCCAGCGCGGGCCGGGGGTGCGTGAAATCGAGCTGCCAGCGCAGCGGTGCAGTCCGCTGATCGACGGTGGCTGCCCAAGCCTTGGCGGCGCGCAGTTGCACCGCCGGTTCCAGCTCTTCGGCAAGCAGCGCGAACGGGTTGAGGATGGCATGGCCCGAGGCCGCTGCCTGCCGCAGGCGTTCGGCCAACGCGTCCAGTTCACGCCAGTCGCACAACCGGCGCCGCAGGAACACCAGCCGGCCCAGCGCCGGGATGTAATTCGGGTCCAGGCGCAGCGCGCGGTCATAGGCATCGGCGGCGGTTTCGAGCGTGCCCATTCGCTCCAGTATCCGGCCCGCCTCGCAGGGATATTGCGCGTTGCCTGGGTCGAGTCGTTCGGCCTGCAGCCAGGCGTCGAGGGCTTCCCGGGAGCGGCCCTGCATCTGCAGCACCTGCCCGAGCAGGGCGTGGGCGGCATCGGAGGAGGGCGCGAGCTGCAGCGCTTCGCGCACCCCTGCTTCCGCTTGCCTGGCGTGGCCGAGTTGCAGTTCGGCCTCGGCGAGTTCCAGGCACAGGCCCGGATGCTGCGGCATGGCTTGCAAGGCCAGGGCGAATGCCTCGCGGGCTTCCCCGTGGCGCGCGGCGGCCATCAGCGCGCTGCCGAGCATTTGCAGGGCCGCGGGATGGTTCGGCGAGTGGCGCAACATGGTACGCATGCGCTCGATGGCGTCGTCGGCGCGCCCCCCGGACAGCGCGATGGCGGCGAGGCTGCATTGCGTCTCGACGCTTTCGGGCGCCAGTTCCGCCGCGCGGACCAAGGCCATCTGCGCCTCCTTGAAGCGCCCCAGTTGCAGGAGGGCGGTGCCGTGCAAGCGGACCAGTTCCGCCGCCACGGGATACTGCAGGCGTGCGCCGGCGGCAAGATTCGCGGCGTCGGCAAAGGCGCCGTCCTGCAGCAGGACCGTCAGCCGGTTCAGTACGGCGTTGACATCGGCGAAGGATGTACTGGCCATGGCGCCACGCTAACCGAGCTCGCCAGCGTTGCCAAACGTCGGGGATAGGGCTGACAGGCCGGTGCCGCCTGCGCCGGGGCAATCAGGGCATCCTCAGGCGAGCGCCTTCAGTTCGTCGACCTGGTGCTCGCGGGTGAGCGTGTCGATCAGCTCGTCGAGGTCGCCCTGCATGATCTCGGGCAGGCGGTACAGGGTGAGGTTGACGCGGTGGTCGGTGATGCGGCCCTGCGGGAAGTTGTAGGTGCGGATGCGCTGGCTGCGATCGCCCGAGCCGACCTGCAGGCGGCGTTCCTGCGCCTGCGCCGCGGCTTGCTTGCCCTGCGCCTCGTCCAGCAGGCGCGCCTGCAGCAGGCTCATCGCGCGGGCGCGGTTCTTGTGCTGGCTGCGTTCGTCCTGGCACTCCACCACCGTTCCCGTGGGCAGATGCGTGATGCGGATCGCCGAGTCGGTCTTGTTGACGTGCTGGCCGCCCGCTCCCGAAGCGCGGAAGGTGTCGATCTTGAGGTCGGCGGGGTTGATCGCGATGGATTCGATTTCGTCCAGCTCGGGCAGGATCGCCACGGTGGCGGCCGAGGTGTGGATGCGCCCCTGCGACTCGGTTTCCGGCACGCGTTGCACGCGGTGCGTCCCGGATTCGAACTTCAGACGCGAATAAGCACCGCGGCCCTCGACGCGCGCCACGATCTCCTTGTAGCCGCCGTGCTCGCCTTCGTGTGCGCTGAGGATCTCCACTTGCCAGCGCCGCCGCTCGGCGTAGCGCGTGTACATGCGGAACAGGTCGCCCGCGAAGATCGCCGCCTCGTCGCCGCCGGTGCCGGCGCGCACTTCGAGGTAGAGGTTGGCCTCGTCACGCGGGTCCTTCGGCAGCAGCAGGAGCTGCAGCTCGCCGTCGAGTTCGGTCAGGCGGCTTTCCAGCCGTGCGATATCGTCGGCGGCCAGCTCGGCGAGTTCGGGGTCGTCGGTCATCGCGCGCGCATCGGCCAGCTCGCGCACGGCGCCTTCGTGCTCGCGCAGCGCGGCCACCACCGGTTCCAACTGGGCATATTCGCGCGACAGCTCGCGAAAGCGCGTGCCGTCGGCCAGCACGTCGGGCTGGGCCAGCAGCAGGCCGACCTCCTCGTGGCGTTCGGCAAGGGTTTCGAGTTTGCGGCGGATGGATGGCGTCATGGAGTCGTCGGTTGCGTGCGTAGGAGCGCACTCTGTGCGCGATTGCTCCTGGCTTCGATCGAAGCGCAAGGCATTCGCGCGCAGGGTGCGCTCCTACAGGTCAGGGTCTTGCGGATCGAGGTCGTACAACCGCCCCGCCGCATGCAGCAGATCCAGGTCGCCGGATAGCGCGGCTTCGCGCAGGCGCGCGCTGGGGTGGTGCAACAACTTGTTCGTGAGCGTGTGGGCGAGGAAGCCCAGCGCCTCGTCGGGCGACTTGCCGCGCGCGAGCATGGCGCGGGCCTTCTCCAGCACCTCGTCGCGATAGACCTCGGCGTGCTGGCGCAGGTCCAGCGCGGGATTGCGCAGGCCGAGCGCGCGGCGCCAAGCCATGTAGCGATCCACCTGCAGGTCGATGATCGCGTCGGCCTCGCGCGCGGCGGCGGCGCGCGAGCGGCGGTTGTCGTCGATCACCTGCTGCAGGTCGTCGATGCCGTACAGGTATACGTCGGGCAGCTCGGCCACCGCGGGTTCGATGTCGCGCGGCACCGCGATGTCGACCATGAACATCGGCTTGCGCCGGCGCGTGGCCAGTGCCTGCTCGACCATCGCGCGGGTGACGACGGGCTGGCGCGCGGCGGTGGAGGCGATCACCACGTCGGCCTCGGCCAGGTGTTGCGGCAGGTCGGCCAGCGCGATCGCGTAGCCGCCGTAGCGGCCAGCGAGGTCTTGCGCGGTCTCCAGCGTGCGGTTCGCCACGATCAGCCGGCGCGCCTGCTTGTCGGCGAGGTGGCGCGCGGCCAGTTCGATGGTGTCGCCGGCGCCGATCAGCAGCACGCAGGCTTCGCGCAGGTCGGCGAACACCTGCTCGGCGAGGCGCACCGCGGTGAACGCCACCGACACGGTGTGCGCGCCGAGACGGGTTTCCGTGCGCACCCGCTTGGCCACCGCGAAGGTGTGCTGCAGCAAGCGGTCCAGTGGCGCCTTCAGCGTGTGCGCGTCGCGCGCGAGCTGGTAGGCGTCCTTCACCTGGCCGAGGATCTGCGGCTCGCCCAGCACCATCGAATCCAGCCCGGTTGCGACGCGGAAAAGGTGGCGCGCGGCGTCCTGCTCGTCGTGGCGGTACAGGAACTCGTCCAGCTTGCCGGGAGTCAGACGATGGTGGCGGCTCAGCCACGCCAGCGGCAGTTGCTCGGCGCCGGCGGCCACGCCCACGTACAGCTCGGTGCGGTTGCAGGTGGACAGGATCATCGCCTCTTCCACGCCGGGTTCCTGCTGCAGTTCGTGCAGGGCGGCGGCGGTGGCTTCGGGGTCGAACGCCACCTGTTCGCGCAGGGTGACCGGCGCGGTGAGGTGGTTGAGCCCGAGGGCGATCAGCGGCATGGTGTGGCGAATCTTCCGGCGTGGGTCTGGCGGCGTAGGCTAAGCTTGTCGTCGAGGCGCCGTGGATACGGACACGGTCGTGGCGTGTTGGGCAGACGGACGGACAGACGGTGGTCAGTGTGCGAAGCAGGCGTTGCGGATTCAAGCAGATGCGGCATTTTACGGCAGCCGCGACGCTGATGCTCGGGCTGGTCGGCTGCGCCCAGGCGCCGCTGAAACCGGCCGCCAAATCGGCGGCGGCCGCGGCCCAGCCGCTGGCGCGGATGACGGTGGTGACGCCGGACGAGGATCACGACCTGCTCGCGCAGTTGCTGGCCGGCGAAATGGCGCTGGGCCACAGTGATCTGAAGACCGCCGCCGTCCATTACGGCAAGGCGATGGTGCTGGGCGACGATCCCGCGGTGGCCGAGCGCGCCGCGATGCTGGCGATCGCGACGCGCGATGATGCGGCCGCCGCACGTGCGCTGGACCGCTGGCAGGCGCTGGGCGCGAAGCCCGCGGCGATGGCGCAGGCGCGGGCCCAGCTCGCGCTGAATCGCGGCGACACCGCCGAGGCGCGGCGCCAGCTGGAGATCCTCGTCGGCAGCCACGACAAGAACGCCTGGCGCCAATTCGGCCAGGTGTTGCTGGGCGCGCGCGACCAGGCCCAGGCCGGGCAGCTGCTGGAGGGGCTGGCCACGCCGCAGCGCCTGCCTGCCGACCCGCAGGCCTGGCTGGCGATGAGCGAGCTGGGTGACAAGCTGGGTCGCCATGCCTACGCGCAGCACATCGCGGACGCCGCGCTGGCACGCTTCCGCAACAACGCCGAGGTGTATGCCTGGGCGGCGCAAATGAAGGCGCGCAACGGCGACGCCAAGGGCGCGCGCGCGCTGCTGCAGCAGGCGATCGCCAAGGCGCCCGACAACGTGCACCTGCGCCTGGTCTACGCCAGCATGCTCAGCGCGTCCGGCGATTACGCGGCGGCCGCGAAGCTGCTCGACCACGGCCCGCAGGACGCCGACACCTACCAGCTGCGCGCCGCGCTGGCGGCGCGCAGCAACGACACCAAGGCGCTGGCGGCGCTGTATCGCCAGCTGCAGCAGGCCGCACCGGACGTGCGCGAACAGAACGCCTTCCTGCTCGGCCAGCTGGCCGAGATGCAGCACCACGAGACCGAGGCGCTGGCCTGGTACGGCCAGGTCGGCGACGACGATCCGCATGCCTTCGACGCCGACCTGCGCAGCGCCGTGCTGCTGCAGGCGCAGGGCAAGAGCGGCGCGGCGCACGAACTGCTGGGCCAGATGCAGCTGGACTATCTCGACCAGCCGGCCCAACTGCGCCAGGCCTGGCAGCTCGACGCCGAGCTCTACATGCGCGAGCAGCACTACGTGCAGGCGATCAACGCATTCACCCGCGCGCTGCAGGTGGTGCCGAACGACCCGGGCCTGCTGTACGGCCGCGGCCTGGCCTACGCCGAGGCCGGCCAGACCGATCTCGCGGTGCAGGATTTCCGCAGCCTGCTCAAGCTCAAGCCCGACGACATCGACGCCAGCAACGCGCTGGGCTACACCCTGGTCGACGCGAACCGCGACCTGCCCGAGGCGGAGCAGCTGATCGCGAAAGCGCGCGCGGCGCGGCCGAATGATCCGGCGATCGCCGATTCCTGGGGCTGGCTGCAGTACCGGCTGGGCCATCTCGACCAGGCGGTGCAGGCGCTGCGCGGCGCGTGGCAAGCGGGCAAGGATGCCGATGTCGGCGTGCATCTGGGCGAGGCGCTGTGGGCGCAGGGCAACCATGCGGACGCGCGGCACGTATTCGACGAGGTGCACAAGATCGATCCGCACAACGCCAGCCTGCAAGGCGTGCTGAAGCGACTCCATCCATGAAGTCCCATCACCGGCTCCTCGCGGCGGCGCTGCCGCTGCTGCTCGCCGCCTGCGCGCCGCAGCTCGTGCGCATCAAGGGCGATGCCAGCCTGCTCAATGCGCAGGTCGCGCGCGAACACGCGCTGGCGCACACCGACCACTGGACGCTGGAAGGGCGGCTGGGCGTCTCCGACGGCCACACCGGCGGCAGTGGCGGTTTCACCTGGACCCAGGACGGCGACAGCTACCGCTTCGTGTTCCGCACGCCGATCACCGGCCGCAGCTTCGAGCTCAGCGGCGGCCCCGATGGCGCCCTGCTCGAAGGGTTGGACGGCGGCCCGCTGCAGGGCACCGATGCCGAGGCCTTGATGCGCCGCGCGCTGGGCTGGGAAGTGCCGCTGCACGATCTGCGCGCCTGGGTGCTGGGACTGCGCGCGGACAGCGGTCCGGCCGAGCTGGCGTTCGGCGACAACCAGTTGCCCTCGCTGCTCACCCAGGACGGCTGGACGGTGGATTACCGCGCCTGGGATACCGCGCGCCAGCCGGCGCTGCCCACCACGATCTTCGCCGCGCGGCCGCCGTACAAGGTGCGGCTGTCGGTGGAGAACTGGACGATCCGCTAGACTGCGCAGCCCGCCAGGGCCTCCCGCATGAGCTGCACCATCGTTCCCGCCCGCCTCGACCAGGCCGACACGCTGTGCGACATCGAGCGCGCCGCGCAGGAGCTGTTCCGTGGCCATCCCGCGTGGCCGTCATATGCCGCCGCGGCCATGGATGCGCAGGCGCTGGCTGAAGCGATCAGCGCGGGCCGCGTATGGGTGGCGCTGGACGAGGATGGCTGCGCCGTGGGCTTCGTGGGCGTGGAGATCGAGGACGGCGAGGTCGGCATCGCCGAGATCGACGTGCTTCCCAGCCACGGCCGGCGCGGCATCGGCGCAGCGTTGCTGGAGCATGCGTGCGCCTGGGCGGCCGAGTCGGGCTATCCGTCCGTGGTGCTGGGCACGCTTGCCGACGTGCCGTGGAACGCGCCGTTCTACGCGCGCCACGGCTTCGTGGCCATCGATCCGGGGCACTACACGCCGGCGCTGGCGGCGCACGCCGGGAGCGACCGCGAGCGCGGGTTTCCGATGCATCTGCGGGTCTTCATGCGACGCCGCCTGCAGCCATCGCCTGCCGGTTGGACGCG
The DNA here is from genome assembly GCF_002001105.1 of Rhodanobacter sp. C06. Classification (GTDB taxonomy): domain Bacteria; phylum Pseudomonadota; class Gammaproteobacteria; order Xanthomonadales; family Rhodanobacteraceae; genus Rhodanobacter_A. The sequence goes on from NZ_MUNP01000027.1 coordinate 14,540, forward strand.
CTGGCCGGCGCCGGCCAAGCTCAACCTGTTCCTGCGCATCACCGACCGTCGCGCCGACGGTTACCACGAGCTGCAGACCGTGTTCCGTCTGTTGGACTGGGGCGACGAACTGCGCCTGCGCGTGCGCGCGGACGGCGAAATCCACCGCCTCACCGAGGTGCCCGGCGTGCCCGCGCAGGAGGATCTGGTGGTGCGCGCCGCACGGCTGCTGCAGGAGCAATCGGGCAGCGCGCTGGGCGCCGAGATCGAAATCGGGAAGCGCATCCCGATGGGCGGCGGCCTTGGCGGCGGCAGCTCCGACGCCGCCACCGTGCTGGTGGCGCTGAACCACTTGTGGTGCTGCGGGCTGGACGAGGACGCGCTGGCCGAACTGGGCCGGCGGCTGGGCGCCGACGTGCCGGTGTTCGTGCGCGGCCGTTCGGCCTGGGCCGAGGGCGTAGGCGAACGACTCAGCCCGCTGGCGCTGCCGCGACGGCACTACGTGGTGCTCGATCCGCACGCGCACGTGCCCACCGCGGCGCTGTTTCAAGCGCCTGAATTGACACGAAATGCGCCCCCGGCGACAATTTCGTCCTTTGTTTCGGGCGAAACGACGGAAAACGCCTTCACACCGGTGGTGCGCGCGCGCCATCCCGGCGTGGCGGCGGCGCTGGACTGGCTGGGTCGCCACGGGGCGGCAAGGCTTTCCGGCAGCGGCGGCTGCGTGTTCCTGGAAACGGCAACGCGCGAGCAAGCCGAAGCCGTGGCGACGCAGTGCCCCAAGGAATTCGGCGTTCACATGGCGAGCGGCGTGAACCGTTCACCTTTGCTGGCTGCGCTGAACCGTCACCGCGCGGTTGTCGCCGGAACAAAAACGGATTGACCAGGTGCCACCCCAAAGTGTCGCCGTTCCATCGGACAGTTCGGCCAGGATGGCCAGGATGGCCAGTAGAGCCTTCCGTCGCATGGACGTGGCGCAGTGAATATCGGGAAGTCCGGCCCGGACGGCCGGTGGAGCTTCCAGCCGCATGGATGTGGCGTAGTGAATGAATACTGGGGCGTCGCCAAGCTGGTTAAGGCACGGGATTTTGATTCCCGCATACGCAGGTTCGAATCCTGCCGCCCCAGCCATCCAGCAGCAGTTGCAGGTTACCGAGGAACACAAGCGTGGACAGGTCCAGCCCGATGATGCTGTTTACCGGCAAGGCGCACCCCGCATTGGCGGAGGACGTCGCGCATCGCCTCGGCGTGCCGCTGGGCAAGGCGCTGGTCAGCACCTTCAGTGACGGCGAGGTGCAGATCGAGATCGAGGAGAACGTCCGCAACCAGGACGTGTTCGTGCTGCAGCCCACCGGCGCGCCGAGCGCGAAGAACCTGGTCGAGCTGCTGGCGCTGGCCGACGCGCTCAAGCGCGCCTCGGCCGCCAGCGTCACCGCGGTGATCCCGTACTTCGGCTATGCGCGGCAGGACCGCCGCCCGCGTTCGGCGCGCGTGCCGATCACCGCGAAGCTGGTGGCGAAGCTGATCAGCACCGCCGGCGTCGACCGCGTGCTCACGGTGGACCTGCATGCCGAGCAGATCCAGGGCTTCTTCGACATCCCGGTGGACAACGTCTATGCCTCGCCGGTGCTGCTGGCCGACATCTGGCGCCACTTCAGCATGGACGACATGATCGTGGTGAGCCCGGACGTGGGCGGCGTGGTGCGCGCCCGCGCGCTGGCCAAGCGGCTGGACGACGCGGACCTCGCGATCATCGACAAGCGTCGCCCCAAGGCGAACGTGGCCACGGTGATGAACATCATCGGCGACGTGGCGGGCAAGACCTGCGTGATGGTGGACGACATCGTCGACACCGCCGGCACGCTGTGCGCCGCGGCCGCGGCGCTGAAGGAGCGCGGCGCGAAGAAGGTGGTGGCCTACTGCGTGCACCCGGTGCTGTCCGGCGCGGCGATGCACAACCTGGAGAATTCCCAGCTCGACCAGTTGGTGGTCACCAACACGCTGCCGCTGAGCCCCGAGGCCCAGGCCTGCGCGAAGATCCGCCAGCTCTCGGTGGCCGAGCTGCTGGCCGAAACGATCCGCCGCATCGCCTTCGGCGAGTCGGTGAGCTCGCTGTACGTGGATTGAGAATTTGGAAGTCCGCCCAGGATGGGCGGTTTTGATGTTCAGCTCTCTCGGCATGGATGCCGCGTGGAAATTTTGAAAGTTCGCCCAGGACGGGCGGTTTTGATGTACGGCTTTTCGCGGCATGGATGCCGCGTGGAAGTAACGGACTCCCCTGGTCGCGGGAGAGTCGCAATCCCACCGCAAGGTGGGTCAACCTCAAGGTAGTAAAAGAAATGGCACAGACTCATGAAATCAAGGCCGAAGGCCGCAAGGACGAGGGGAAGGGTGCGAGCCGCCGCCTGCGTCGCGCGAGCTTCGTTCCGGCCGTCGTCTATGGTGCGGGCCAGCCCGCGCAGAGCATCCAGATCGAGCACAACACCATCCTGCTCGCCGCCAAGCACGAGTGGTTCTTCTCCTCCGTGCTCGACCTGAACGTCGACGGCAAGGTGCAGAAGGTGCTGGTGCGCGACTGGCAGAAGCACCCGTTCAAGCAGCAGATGATGCACATGGACTTCCTGCGCATCGACGAGAACGCCAAGCTGCGCGTGAACGTGCCGCTGCACTTCCTGAACCAGGAGAAGTCCGACGCCGCCAAGACCTCCGGCGTGGTGATCTCGCACAACCTGACCGAAGTGGAAGTCTCCTGCCTGCCGCGGGACCTGCCCGAGTTCATCGAGCTGGACCTGGCTGACCTCAAGCCCGGCGACATCGTGCACCTCTCGCAGGTGAAGCTGCCCAAGGGCGTGGAGAGCGTGGCGCTGCACCTGGGTGCCGACCACGACATGACCGTGGTCACCGCGAATACGGTGAAGGAAGAGGTCGAGGAAGCGCCGGCCGACGCCGCCGCCGCGACCGAGGCCGCGCCGGCCGCGGCCGCCGCGCCGGCCAAGGACGCCAAGAAGTAAGCCGCTGCGACCCGCGTCCGTCAGGGCGCGGGTCGCACGCTTGCTGGCCGTCATGGCGGGTCTGCGACTCATCGTCGGGCTGGGCAATCCCGGCGCCGAATACCTCCGAACCCGGCACAATGCCGGGTTCTGGCTTGTGGACGCCCTCGTGGCGGGGCACGGTGCGCGCTGGGGCTTCGACGGCAAGCTGCACGGCGAGACCTGCAAGCTGCGCATCGGCGGCGAGAGCGTATGGCTACTCAAGCCCGCCACCTTCATGAACAAGAGCGGCATCGCGGTGGCTTCCGCGCTGCGCTACTACAAGATCGAACCTGCGGAATGCCTGGTCGCCCACGATGACCTGGATCTTCCTGCCGGCACCACGCGCCTGAAGTTCGACGGCGGCCATGGCGGCCAGAACGGCTTGCGCGACATCGTCGCCCACCTGGGCCACGGCAAGTTCCACCGCCTGCGCATCGGCATCGGCCATCCCGGCCACAAGGACCAGGTCACCTCGTGGGTGCTGGGCCGGCCCTCGGCGCCGGACGAGGACGCGATCCTCGACGGCATCGCCCGCGCGCTGGACGTGCTGCCGCTGACGGTGGACGGCCAGTTCGACAAGGCGATGCAGCAGTTGCATACCGCCGATGGCAAGTAGGTTTTCCTGACGCCGTTGCCGCTTTCGCGCAACGGCGCTCGCAACAGCACAAACGTTTCGGAGTTTTCCATGGGCATCAAATGCGGCATCGTCGGCCTGCCCAACGTCGGCAAGTCCACCCTGTTCAACGCGCTGACCAAGGCCGGCATCGCCGCGGCAAACTTCCCGTTCTGCACGATCGAGCCGAACGTGGGCGTGGTGCCGGTGCCCGACCCGCGGCTCAATGCGCTGGCGGCCATCGTCAATCCGCAGAAGGTCATTCCCACGGCGGTGGAGTTCGTCGACATCGCCGGTCTGGTCGCCGGTGCCTCGAAGGGCGAGGGACTGGGCAACAAGTTCCTCGCGCACATCCGCGAGGTGGACGCGATCGCCCATGTGGTGCGCTGCTTCGAGCACGGCGACATCGTGCACGTGGCCGGCAAGGTCGATCCCATCGCCGACATCGAAACCATCGACACCGAGCTGGCGCTGGCCGACCTGGAGTCGGTGGAGAAGGCGCTGAACCGTGCCGAGCGCGCCGCCAAGGCGAACGACAAGGAAGCGCTGGCGAAGAAGCCGGTGCTGCAGAAGCTCGCTGCCACGCTCAACGAGGGTCGGTCGGCACGCAGCGCGAAGCTGGACGAGGAGGAAAAGGCGCTGGTGCGCGACCTGTTCCTGCTCACACTGAAGCCGCTGATGTACATCGCGAACGTGCTGGAAGACGGCTTCGAGAACAACCCGCACCTCGACGCCGTGCGCGCCCGTGCCGCGGAGGAGGGTGCCGAGGTGGTGCCGGTGTGCGCCGCGATCGAGGAGGAGCTGGCCCAGCTCGACGACGCCGACCGCGACGAGTTCCTCAAGGACCTCGGCCTGGACGAGCCGGGACTCAACCGCGTGATCCGCGCCGGCTACAAGCTGCTCGACCTGCAGACCTATTTCACCGCCGGCGTGAAGGAAGTGCGCGCCTGGACGATCAAGCGCGGCTTCACCGCGCCGCAGGCCGCGGGCGTGATCCACACCGACTTCGAACGCGGCTTCATCCGTGCCGAGACGGTCGGCTACGACGACTTCATCCAGTACAAGGGCGAGCAGGGCGCGGCGCAGGCCGGCCGCCTGCGCAAGGAAGGCAAGGATTACGTGGTCAAGGATGGCGACGTGCTGCACTTCCTGTTCAACGTCTGAGACGCTGCCGCCAGGGCGGCATGCGCCGTCGCTGAGTGGTCCGTGCGAGGATGCGCGCCACTCGGTAGTGCAGGGTGGAGCATGGCGGAGGCAGTGCTGCGGATCCGGTTGGGACGTCCCGCGGACGCCCGCGCGGTGAGTATGCTGGTGCGCCGCGTGACGCGGCGCTGGATCGTGCCCGACCAGCCGCGCGAGGCGGGCTTGGCGCTGTTGTCACGGCAAGGTGCGGCGGACCAGCGCCAGCACATGGCCGAAGGCCATCGTTTCCATCTCGCCTGGCTCGGCGGCACTTTGGTGGGCGTGGTGGCCATGCGTGACGACAGCCATCTCACCCAGCTCTTCGTCGGCACCCGCTACCACGGGCGTGGCATCGCGCGGCGACTGTGGCAACGCGCGATGGCCGACGCGGTGCGTCGCGCCGGCACGCGTCGCTTCACGCTCAACGCCTCGCGCTGCGCGGTACCGGCCTATCGCCGGCTGGGTTTCGTGGCCACCGGGCCGGAGCGGTTTTCGCCGAACGGCGTGCTCACCACGCCGATGCTGCTGGAATGCGCGCCGGCCTGATACCCGGCGAGGCATAATGCCGGTCCCCCAGTCGCAGCAACCGAGGCGCGCATGCCAGGCCAGCAGCACGAAGTCACGTTCCGCTTTCTCGCCCAACCCACCGACGTCAACTTCGGCGGCAAGGTGCACGGCGGCATGGCGATGAAGTGGATCGACCAGGCCGGTTACGCCTGCGCGGTGGCGTGGAGCGGGGCGTACTGTGTCACCGCCTCGGTCAGCGGCATCCAGTTCGTGGCGCCGATCCTGATCGGCGACCTGGTGACGGTGCGGGCGCGGCTGATCCACACCGGCACCAGCAGCATGCACATGGCGGTGGATGTGCTGGCCAGCGACCTGCGCAAGGACGAGCGGCGCCTGGCAACCAGCTGCGTGATGGTGTTCGTGGCGCTGGACGCGCCGGACGGCAAGCCCACCCCGGTGCCGCGTTGGGAGCCGCGCGACGACGCCGAACGCCAGCTGCAGGCGCATGCGCGGCGGTTGCAGGAGCTGTCGCGCGAGATGGGGCAACTGGTGGATGCGCGAGGTGGCGAAAACCGTCGCGATCAGGGCTGAAAACCCGTTGCGAGTCGCGCCTGCGCGCGCCGAAGGGTGTTGACAGTCGACGGGTCGATCCACACAATACGCGTTCTTTGTTGGAGGGATACCCAAGCGGCCAACGGGGGCAGACTGTAAATCTGCTGGCTTACGCCTTCGGTGGTTCGAATCCACCTCCCTCCACCAGTCGACTCGCGCAAGTTGCGATTGGGCTGGTCCGCCGAGTCGGCGTGGCCGATCCGGCAACGGGCTCCGCGCAGGGCGGGAGTAGTTCAATGGTAGAACCTCAGCCTTCCAAGCTGATGGTGCGGGTTCGATTCCCGTCTCCCGCTCCATTGCGCTACTCCAGGCCGCCCTCCATGGCGGCAAGAGGAAACAGCCCTGGCCTCGTCGAGGGTTGTTGAAAATTTGAAGAGCCTTGCACGGATGCAGGTTTGTTCTTTGCCATCATGGAGGATGGCCGAAAGTCTCCGCTCATGTAGCTCAGTCGGTAGAGCACTTCCTTGGTAAGGAAGAGGTCACAGGTTCGATTCCTGTCATGAGCACCATCACTGTTGCTCGCCCGTTCCGGGCGGTTTTCCTCTCACTGACTCCACCGGGATTCTGGTCATGGCAAAGGGCAAGTTCGAGCGCACCAAGCCCCACGTGAACGTGGGCACGATCGGTCACGTGGACCACGGCAAGACGACGCTGACGGCGGCGCTGACGAAGGTCGGTGCGGAGCGTTTTGGCGGTGAATTCAAGGCCTACGACGCGATCGACGCGGCGCCGGAAGAGAAGGCGCGCGGCATCACGATCTCGACGGCGCACGTGGAATACGAATCGCCGGTGCGCCACTACGCGCACGTGGACTGCCCGGGTCACGCCGACTACGTGAAGAACATGATCACGGGTGCGGCGCAGATGGACGGCGCGATCCTGGTGTGCTCGGCCGCCGATGGCCCGATGCCACAGACGCGCGAGCACATCCTGCTGTCGCGCCAGGTGGGCGTGCCGTACATCGTGGTGTTCCTGAACAAGGCCGACATGGTGGACGACGCCGAGCTGTTGGAGCTCGTCGAGATGGAAGTGCGCGAGCTGCTGTCGAAGTACGACTTCCCGGGCGACGACACCCCGATCATCAAGGGTTCGGCGCTGAAGGCGCTCGAGGGCGACCAGAGCGAGATCGGCGTGCCGGCGATCATCCAGCTGGTGGACGCGCTGGACAGCTACATCCCGGAACCGGTGCGTGCGATCGACAAGCCGTTCCTGATGCCGGTGGAAGACGTGTTCTCGATCTCGGGCCGCGGCACCGTGGTGACCGGTCGTATCGAGCGCGGCGTGATCAAGGTTGGTGACGAAATCGAAGTGGTCGGCATCCGTCCGACCCAGAAGACCACCGTGACCGGTGTGGAAATGTTCCGCAAGCTGCTGGACCAGGGCCAGGCGGGCGACAACGCCGGTCTGCTGCTGCGCGGCCTGAAGCGCGACGACGTGGAGCGCGGCCAGGTGCTGGCGAAGCCGGGCACGATCACCCCGCACACCGACTTCGAGGCCGAGGTGTACGTGCTGTCGAAGGACGAGGGCGGCCGTCACACGCCGTTCTTCAAGGGCTACCGCCCGCAGTTCTACTTCCGCACCACCGACGTGACTGGTGCCTGCCAGCTGCCGGACGGCGTGGAGATGGTGATGCCGGGCGACAACGTGAAGATGGTGGTGAGCCTGATCCACCCGATCGCGATGGACGAAGGCCTGCGTTTCGCGATCCGCGAAGGCGGCCGCACCGTCGGCGCCGGTGTGGTGGCCAAGGTCATCAAGTAACATACGACGGGATTCGGGAGGCGGGATTCGGGATGCGGAGGGCGCCACGCTCTCTCGCTTAGGCCGAATCCCGAGTCTCGAATCCCGTATCCCGTTTTACCTACGCCAGTAGCTCAATTGGCAGAGCAGCGGTCTCCAAAACCGCAGGTTGGGGGTTCGAGTCCCTCCTGGCGTGCCATCTTCCCGAGGATCGATGACGGATGACGGCGGACCGGACGCTTTCCAGGTTCCGGTGACCGATGACATCCGCAGACTGCACATGAACACCAAGGCAGAACAGCCCAAGGGCACGACCGCCGCCGATATCGGCAAACTGGTGCTGGCCGCCGTGATCCTGGTGGCCGGCGTCGTGGCCTACTCCTGGTTCAGCAACGACGCCAGCGTGCCGCCGGTGGTGCGCCTGCTGGGCGTGCTGGCGGCGCTGGTGATCGCACTGGCGATCGCCGCATTCACCGCGCTGGGGCGTCGCGTGCGGCACTTCCTCGCCGAATCGCAGTTCGAAATGCGCAAGGTGGTCTGGCCGACTCGCGACGAGACGATCAAGACCACCGGCATCATCCTCGTCGTGGTCATCATCCTGTCGCTGCTGCTGGGCCTGATCGACCTGATCCTGAAGTCGGTCATTCTCGACTGGCTGCTCAAGCTGTGAGGGCAATGCCATGAGCAAGCGTTGGTATGTGGTGCACGCCTATTCGGGCTTCGAGAACCAGGTGAAGCGGGCGCTCTCCGAGCGCATCGTGCGCGCCGGGATGGAGGAGAAGTTCGGCGAGGTGCTGGTGCCGACCGAGGAAGTGATCGAGATGCGCGGCGGCCAGAAGCGCCGCAGCGATCGCAAGTTCTTTCCCGGTTACGTGCTGGTGCAGATCGAAACCAATACCGAGGGCAAGGCGCCGCGCATCGACGACGAGTGCTGGCACTTGGTCAAGGAAACGCCCAAGGTGATGGGTTTCATCGGCGGCACCGCCGACAAGCCGCTGCCGATCCGCGACAGCGAGGCCGATACCATCCTGAGTCGCGTGCGCGAGGGCGTGGAAAAGCCCAAGCCCAAGGTGCTGTTCGAGCCGGGCGAAATGGTGCGCGTCACCGAGGGCCCGTTCAACGACTTCAACGGCGTGGTCGAGGAAGTCAACTACGAGAAGAGCCGCCTGCGCGTGGCGGTGCTGATCTTCGGCCGCTCCACGCCAGTAGAACTGGAATTCGGGCAAGTCGAAAAGGCCTGATCTGGCGATATCGTTCGGGCGGAGCAGCATTGCACCGCACGTTCGCCTCCTCTCCCCTCCGGGGAGAGGATTGAGGTGAGGGGCCGGGGCTTGCGTAGAGATTGATTCGAAGCGCTCCTCCGGTCCGGCGTCAAAGCCAGCTTGACCCCTCATCCGGCCCTTCGGGCCACCCCGGACCGAATCCGGGGCAGGCGCTTCTCCCCGGAGGGGAGAAGGGAGTTCGGCATGGGGCTTGCTAGAGGGCTGGTCAATCCTTATACTGCACGGTTCCCGCCGGGGTCTTACGACCCGGCGTGTCCGTGTTTCAGGAATCCGCGGGAGCGCGGTTTCCCCTCTCAACCAGGGACGTTGCATGGCGAGGAGCCGCAAGGCGCCTGAACTCGCGAGGAAAATCCAATGGCAAAGAAAGTAGTTGGCTACATCAAGCTGCAGGTCAAGGCCGGTCAGGCCAACCCCAGCCCGCCGGTGGGTCCGGCGCTGGGTCAGCGCGGTCTGAACATCATGGAGTTCTGCAAGGCGTTCAACGCCGCCACGCAGAAGATGGAGCCGGGTCTGCCGATTCCGGTGATCATCACCGCGTATTCCGATCGCAGCTTCACCTTCATCACCAAGACCCCGCCGGCCACGATTCTGATCAAGAAGGCCACCGGCGTCGCCAAGGGTTCGTCGAAGCCGAACACCGACAAGGTCGGCAAGATCACCCGCAAGCAGCTCGAAGACGTCGCAAAGCAGAAGGAGCCGGATCTGACGGCTGCCGATCTGGACGCCGCGGTGCGCACCATTGCCGGTAGCGCGCGCAGCATGGGCCTGGTGGTGGAGGGTTAAGACATGGCAAAGATCACCAAGCGTATGAAGGCCGCCCAGGCGGCAGTGCAGCCGGGCAAGGTCTACGGCCTGGAAGAGGCCTTGAAGATCGTCAAGGACAACGCCAAGGCGAAGTTCGCCGAATCCGTCGACGTGGCCGTGCGCCTCGGCATCGACGCGAAGAAGTCGGACCAGGGCGTGCGTGGCTCCTCGCTGCTGCCGCACGGCACCGGCAAGACCGTCAAGGTCGCCGTGTTCTGCCCGGCCGGCGAGAAGGCCGAAGCCGCCAAGGCCGCTGGCGCCGACGCGGTCGGCATGGACGACCTGGCCGAGCGGATGCAGGGCGGCGACCTCGACTTCGGTCGCGTGATCGCCACGCCGGACGCGATGCGCGTGGTCGGCAAGCTGGGCCAGCTGCTCGGCCCGCGCGGCCTGATGCCGAACCCGAAGGACGGCTCGGTCACCGCCGACGTCGTCACCGCGGTGAAGAACGCCAAGGCCGGCCAGGTGAAGTTTCGCAACGACAAGGCAGGCATCATCCACGCCACCATCGGCAAAGCCACGTTCGAGGCCGCGCAGCTCGCGGACAACCTCAACGCGCTGGTCGCCGACCTGCTGAAGGCCAAGCCGGCCACGGCCAAGGGCCAGTTCCTGCAGAAGGTGGCGCTGTCGTCCACGATGGGCGTCGGCGTTGCCGTCGATACCGCGTCGCTGAATATCGCGGCCAAGTAAAGAAGTGTTTTCCCGCGCGGCCGGTTGCCGCGCGGGTCGTTTTTGAGGGCAGCCCCGATCGCATGGTCGAGGCAGCCGTCAAAGACCGCAGGCGCGGTCAGCGCGCGACGACGACGGGCAGGGAGCTCGCTCTTGGCAGGGAATCGCCGTCGTCGCCAGCCCGGTCGCTTAATCGGATGCCCGTCATCCGGCCTGCGCAGATGGTGACGCCCCCACTGGAATGATTCGTCGTTCTGGAAAGGCCACCACCCGGGACGCCCCGCGTCCCCGACGTCACGGACGGCGTCGCCCAGGACCGCAAGCGGCAGGAGCCGTGAGCGGAGTTCATTTGGAGGAGTGCAATGGCTCTCAATCTGTCCCAGAAGCAAGAAGTAGTCGCCGAGCTGGCAGAAGTCGCCGCGAAGGCCCACTCCCTGGTCGCTGTCGAGTACGCGGGCACCACGGTCGAGCAGATGACCGCGATGCGCAAGAAGGCCCGCGAAACCGGTGTGTTCCTGAAGGTTGTCAAGAACACGCTGGCGTCGCGTGCCGTGGCGGGCACCGGGTTCGAGGTCGTCAAGGACGTCCTGACCGGTCCGCTGCTGTACGCATTCTCGACCGAGGAGCCCGGCGCCGCCGGTCGCCTGATCAAGGAATTCGCCAAGAGCAACGACAAGCTGAAGGCGCGCGTCGTCTCGGTGGAAGGCAAGCTGCTGCCGGCCGCGCACGTCGACGTGCTGGCCTCGCTGCCGACCCGTGACGAGGCGCTGGCCATGCTGGCCCGCGTGCTGGCCGAGCCGGCCGCGATGTTCGCCCGCGCCGTCAAGGCCGTGGCCGACAAGCAGGGCGGTGGCGAAGCCGCCGAAGCCCCTGCGGCCGCCTGATCCCGACGACGTATCCGTAACGAATCCATTTCCAGAGGTAAATCAAAATGTCCCTGAGCAACGAACAGATCGTTGAAGCCGTCGCCGCCAAGTCGCTGATGGAAGTGATGGAGCTGGTGAAGGCCATCGAAGAGAAGTTTGGCGTTTCCGCCGCTGCCCCGGTCGCAGTCGCCGCCGCCGGCGGTGCCGCTGCCCCGGCTGCCGAAGAGCAGACCGAGTTCGACGTGATCCTGAAGAGCGCCGGCGACAAGAAGGTCGACGTGATCAAGGCCGTCCGCGCGATCACGGGCCTGGGCCTGAAGGAAGCCAAGGACCTCACCGAGGCCGGTGGCGTCGTGAAGGAAGCTGCTTCGAAGGAAGACGCCGCGAAGTTCAAGAAGGACCTGGAAGCTGCTGGCGCCACGGTCGAACTGAAGTAATCGGCGCTCTTGCGCGCCGTCAGTCAGACCTAGCGCAAGCCAAGCCTGGGGGCGAAAGCTCCCGGGCTTTGGCCGCTTCAAGAGCCAGGCGCGGCACTCGCCGCGCCGCGGGCCAGGATGGCCCGCCGTGGATCAGGCGCTCGCGCCTGATCCAGCGGAGTCCGCAGCGGGCCAGGAAGGCCCGTCGCAGCTCAGGCGCATAGCGTCTGAGCTGGCGGAGCCCACCTTTGGTGGGCGAGTCTGGAATGGGCAGGAGCCCATTTCAGGCATATCAAGCACGGACGCTTTGGCTTTGGGGTATGGCGGTTAGGAATTCAGAACACCGAGTTCAAAACCGCGATCCCCCAGATCCAAGCATCCCCATTCAGCCGGTGCGTGCACCACCGGCGTCACTGCGAACCGAGGCGTCAACCCATGACCTACTCGTTTACCGAGAAGAAGCGCATCCGCAAGGATTTCGGCAAGCGGCCCCCCGTGCTGGGCGTGCCCAACCTGCTGACCATCCAGACTGATTCCTACCGGGAATTCCTGCAGGAGCACGTCGCGCCCAAGAAACGCGAGGACAGGGGTCTGCATGCCGCCTTGAAATCGGTGTTCCCGATCGTGAGCTACTCGGGCAACGCCGCGCTGGAGTATGTCGAGTACCGCCTCGGCGAGCCTGGTTTCGACGAGCGCGAGTGCCGCAACCGCGGCATGACCTTCGGCGCGCCGCTGCGCGTCACCGTGCGCCTGGTGATCTACGACAAGGACAGCCCGGCCTCGAAGAAGGCCGTGAAGTACGTCAAGGAGCAGGAGGTCTACATGGGCGAGATCCCGCTCATGACCGACACCGGCACCTTCATCATCAACGGCACCGAGCGCGTCATCGTCTCGCAGCTGCATCGGTCGCCGGGCGTGTTCTTCGACCACGACCGCGGCAAGACGCACAGCTCGGGCAAGCTGCTGTTCTCCGCGCGCGTGATTCCCTATCGCGGCTCCTGGCTGGACTTCGAGTTCGATCCGAAGGACGCGCTGTTCACCCGCATCGACCGTCGCCGCAAGTTGCCGGTGACCGTGTTGCTGCGCGCGCTGGGTTACTCGAACGAGGAGATGCTGGCGATCTTCTTCGAGCACAACGTGTTCCACCTCGGTGCCAAGGGCGGCACCACGCTGGAGCTGGTCGCCGAGCGCCTGCGCGGCGAGACGCTGTCGTTCGACCTCGCGATCGGCGGCAAAGTGCTGGTGGAAGCCGGCAAGCGCATCACCGCGCGTCACGTGCGCCAGCTCGCGGCAGAGAACATCACCGCGCTGGAAGTGCCGGACGACTATCCGGTCGGCCGCATCCTGGCCGCCGACATCGTCGACGCCAAGACCGGCGAACTGCTGGCTGCGGCCAACGACGAGATCACCGCCGAGCAGCTCGAGGCATTCCGCAAGGCCGGCATCGAAACGGTGCCGACGCTTTACGTGAACGACCTGGACCGCGGCGCCTACATCTCGCACACCTTGCGCATCGACAACACCAAGACGCCGCTGGAGGCGCTGGTGGAGATCTACCGCATGATGCGCCCGGGCGAGCCGCCGACAAAGGACGCCGCCCAGAACCTGTTCTTCAACCTGTTCTTCACCTTCGACCGCTACGACCTGTCGGCGGTCGGCCGCATGAAGTTCAACCGCCGCGTGGGCCGCAAGGAGATCCTCGGTCCGGGCGTGCTGTACGACCACAAGTACTTCGGCGACCGCAAGGAAGAGGCATCGCAGGCGCTGGTCAAGGCGCAGGGCGAAACCTCCGACATCCTCGACGTGCTGAAGGTGCTGATCGAGATCAAGAACGGCCACGGCACCGTGGACGACATCGACCATCTCGGCAACCGTCGCGTGCGCTCGGTGGGCGAGATGACCGAGAACACCTTCCGCATCGGCCTGGTGCGCGTGGAGCGCGCGGTGCGCGAGCGCCTGAGCCTGGCCGAGGCCGACGGCCTCACCCCGCAGGACCTGATCAACGCCAAGCCGGTGGCGGCCGCGGTGAAGGAGTTCTTCGGCTCCTCGCAGCTCAGCCAGTTCATGGACCAGAACAACCCGCTGTCGGAAGTGACGCACAAGCGCCGCGTCTCGGCGCTGGGGCCGGGCGGCCTGACCCGCGAGCGCGCCGGCTTCGAGGTGCGCGACGTGCATCCGACCCATTACGGCCGCGTCTGCACCATCGAGACGCCGGAAGGCCCGAACATCGGCCTGATCAACTCGCTCGCCGTGTACGCGCGCACCAACCAGTACGGCTTCCTGGAGACGCCGTACCGCGAAGTGGCGAACGGCAAGGTCACCAACAAGGTGGACTACCTGTCGGCGATCGAGGAAGGCGACCACGTGATCGCGCAGGCGAACTCGCCGCTGGACAAGCACGGCGCCTTCGTCGAGGAATTCGTCTCCTGCCGCTTCCGCGGCGAGTCCGAGTTGCGCCCGGCCGCCGAGGTCGACTATATGGACGTCTCGCCGATGCAGACCGTGTCGGTGGCGGCGGCGCTGGTGCCGTTCCTGGAGCACGACGACGCGAACCGCGCGCTGATGGGCGCGAACATGCAGCGCCAGGCCGTGCCGACGCTGCGTTCGCAGACTCCGCTGGTGGGTACCGGCATCGAGCGCGCGGTGGCGCGCGACTCCGGCGTCACCGTTTCCGCCAGGCGCGGCGGCGTGATCGACCAGGTCGACGCGGGCCGCATCGTAGTGCGCGTGCACGAGGACGAGGTGGGCGAGAACGACGCCGGCGTCGACATCTACACGCTGACCAAGTACACCCGCTCCAACCAGAACACCAACCTCAACCAGCGCCCGCTGGTGAACGTGGGCGACGTGGTGGCGAAGGGCGACACGCTGGCGGACGGTTCCTCGACCGACCTCGGCGAGCTCGCGCTCGGCCAGAACATGCTGATCGCGTTCATGCCGTGGAACGGCTACAACTTCGAGGACTCGATCCTGCTGTCCGAGCGCGTCGTGCAGGAAGATCGCTACACCTCGATCCACATCGAAGAGCTGGCCTGCGTCGCGCGCGACACCAAGCTGGGCGCCGAGGAAATCACCGCCGACATCCCGAACGTGGGCGAGCAGGCACTGGCGCGTCTGGACGAGAGCGGCATCGTCTACATCGGCGCCGAGGTGAAGGCGGGCGACATCATGGTCGGCAAGGTCACGCCGAAGGGCGAGAGCCAGCTGACGCCCGAAGAGAAGCTGCTGCGCGCGATCTTCGGCGAGAAGGCGAGCGACGTGAAGGACAGCTCGCTGCGCGTGCCGCCGGGCATGGACGGCACCGTGATCGACGTGCAGGTGTTCACCCGCGACGGCATCGAGAAGGACAAGCGCGCCAAGCAGATCGAGGAAACCGAGATCAAGCGCATCCGCAAGGATTTCGACGACCAGTTCCGCATCCTGGAAGGCGCGATCTACAACCGCATGCGCACCCAGCTGGTCGGCCAGAGCGCGATGAGCGGCCCGGGCGGCCTGAAGCGCGGCGCCGAGATCACCGACGCCTACCTCGACGGCCTTAAGAAGGACGACTGGTTCAAGATCAACGTCAAGGACGAGGCGGTCACCGAGTTCCTCGAGCGCGCGGCCGAGCAGGTCAAGCGCCACAAGGAGGAGTTCGACAAGCGCTTCAAGGAGAAGCAGGGCAAGATCACCCAGGGCGACGACCTCGCGCCGGGCGTGCTGAAGATGGTCAAGGTGTTCCTGGCCGTGAAGCGCCGCATCCAGCCGGGCGACAAGATGGCCGGCCGTCACGGCAACAAGGGCGTGGTCTCCAACGTGGTGCCGGTCGAGGACATGCCGTACATGGCCGACGGCAACTCGGTGGACATCTGCCTGAACCCGCTGGGCGTGCCTAGCCGTATGAACATCGGCCAGATTCTCGAGGTGCATTTGGGCTGGGCCGCCAAGGGGCTGGGCCGGAAGATCCAGCAGATGCTGGAGGCGCAGGCCAAGGTCAAGCAGGTGCGCGAGTTCCTCGACCAGATCTACAACCACCACGTCGCCGGCGCGGTGCAGCATGTCGACCTGAAGTCGTTGACCGACGAGGAAATCCTCGCGCTGGCGAACAACCTGCAGCAGGGCGTGCCGATGGCCACGCCGGTGTTCGACGGCGCCGAGGAAACCGAGATCAAGGCGATGCTGAAGCTGGCGGATCTCCCCGAGTCGGGCCAGACCACGTTGTACGACGGCCGCACCGGCGAGGCGTTCGATCGTCCGGTGACCGTGGGCTACATGCATTACCTGAAGCTCAACCACCTGGTCGACGACAAGATGCATGCGCGCTCCACCGGCCCGTACTCTCTGGTCACCCAGCAGCCGCTGGGCGGCAAGGCGCAGTTCGGCGGCCAGCGTTTCGGCGAAATGGAAGTCTGGGCGCTGGAAGCCTACGGCGCGGCCTACACCCTGCAGGAAATGCTGACGGTGAAATCCGACGACGTGCAGGGCCGCAACCAGATGTACAAGAACATCGTCGACGGCAACCACGAGATGGCGGCGGGCATGCCGGAATCCTTCAACGTGCTGGTGAAGGAAATCCGCTCGCTCGGTATCGATATCGATCTGGAAGAAGTGAAGTGAGTTGAGGAGGAGGCGCGGAGCGAACCATCGCTCTGCGCACTCCCGATTCTTGATTCTCCATTCCCTATTTCCGATCTTCGGAGACATCCATGAAAGACCTGCTCAACCTCTTCAACCAGCAGCGCGAAACGCGCGATTTCGACGCGATCAAGATCGCGCTGGCCTCGCCGGAACTGATCCGCTCCTGGTCGTACGGCGAAGTGAAAAAGCCGGAGACGATCAACTACCGCACCTTCAAGCCCGAGCGCGATGGCCTGTTCTGCGCCGCGATCTTCGGCCCGGTGAAGGACTACGAGTGCCTGTGCGGCAAGTACAAGCGCATGAAGCACCGCGGCGTGGTGTGCGAGAAGTGCGGCACCGAGGTGACGCTGGCCAAGGTGCGCCGCGAGCGCATGGGCCACATCGAGCTGGCCAGCCCGACCGCGCACATCTGGTTCCTGAAGTCGCTGCCCTCGCGCATCGGCCTGATGCTGGACATGACCCTGCGCGACATCGAGCGCATCCTGTACTTCGAAGCCTTCGTGGTGATCGATCCGGGCCTGACCGCGCTGGAGCGCGGCCAGCTGCTGAGCGAAGACCAGTACCTGGAAGCGGTGGAAGAGCACGGCGACGAGTTCGACGCCCGCATGGGCGCGGAAGCGGTCTATGAGCTGCTGAAGTCGCTGGACCTGCCGGGCGAAGTGATCCGCCTCAAGGAAGAGATCGCCTCCACCAATTCCGAGACCAAGCTGAAGCGCCTCACCAAGCGCGTGAAGCTGATCGAGGCGTTCCTGGAATCCGGCAACAAGCCGGAGTGGATGGTGCTGACCGTGCTGCCGGTGCTGCCGCCGGACCTGCGCCCGCTGGTGCCGCTGGACGGCGGCCGCTTCGCGACCTCCGACCTCAATGACCTGTACCGCCGCGTCATCAACCGCAACAACCGCCTGAAGCGCCTGCTCGAACTCAACGCGCCCGACATCATCGTGCGCAACGAGAAGCGCATGCTGCAGGAATCGGTGGACGCGCTGCTCGACAACGGCCGCCGCGGCCGTGCCATCACCGGCACGAACAAGCGCGCGCTGAAGTCGCTGGCCGACATGATCAAGGGCAAGCAGGGCCGCTTCCGCCAGAACCTGCTCGGCAAGCGCGTGGACTACTCCGGCCGCTCGGTGATCACCGTGGGCCCGACCCTGCGCCTGCACCAGTGCGGCCTGCCGAAGAAGATGGCGCTGGAGCTGTTCAAGCCCTTCATCTTCGCCAAGCTGCAAGCCCGTGGCGAAGCCACCACGATCAAGGCCGCCAAGAAGCTGGTCGAGCGCGAGGAAGGCCAGGTCTGGGACATCCTGGAAGAGGTGATCCGCGAGCATCCGGTGCTGCTGAACCGCGCGCCGACCCTGCACCGCCTCGGCATCCAGGCGTTCGAGCCGAAGCTGATCGAAGGCAAGGCGATCCAGCTGCATCCGCTGGTGTGTACCGCGTTCAACGCCGACTTCGACGGCGACCAGATGGCGGTGCACGTGCCGCTGTCGATCGAGGCGCAGCTGGAAGCGCGCGCGCTGATGATGTCCACCAACAACATCCTCAGTCCCGCCAACGGCGAGCCGATCATCGTGCCGACCCAGGACGTGGTGCTGGGCCTGTACTACATGACCCGCGAACTGGTGAACGCGAAGGGCACCGGCATGGTGTTCTCCGGCATCAGCGAGGTGCGCCGCGCCTATGACAACCGTGCGGTCGAACTGCACGCCAAGATCAAGGTGCGCCTGAGGCAGGTGCATATCGCCGCCGATGGCGCCCGCAGCGAGGAAATCAAGCTGGTCGAGACCACCGTGGGTCGCGCGCTGCTCGCCGAGATCCTGCCGGAAGGCCTGCCGTTCCAGCTGGCCAACACCGAGCTGACCAAGAAGGCGATCTCGCGCCTGATCAACGCCAGCTACCGCCGCCTGGGCCTGAAGGAAACCGTGGTCTTCGCCGACCAGCTGATGTACACCGGCTATCGCTTCGCTACGCGTGCCGGCATCTCGATCGGCATCGACGACATGAAGATCCCGGGCGAGAAGAAGGCGATCCTGGAAGAGGCCGAGAAGGAAGTCGTCGAGATCCAGCAGCAGTACCAGTCGGGCCTGGTCACCGCCGGCGAGCGCTACAACAAGGTGGTCGACATCTGGTCGCGCACCAACGAGCTGGTCGCCAAGGCGATGATCGACGGCATCGGCACCGAGACGGTGACCGACAACGAGGGCAAGCAGGTCGCCCAGAAGTCGATGAACTCGCTGTACATCATGGCCGACTCCGGCGCCCGTGGTTCGGTGGCGCAGATCCGCCAGCTGGCCGGCATGCGCGGCCTGATGGCGCGTCCGGACGGCTCGATCATCGAGACCCCGATCAAGGCCAACTTCCGCGAAGGCCTGAACGTGCTGCAGTACTTCAACTCCACGCACGGCGCCCGCAAGGGCCTGGCGGATACGGCGCTGAAGACCGCGAACTCCGGTTACCTCACCCGCCGTCTGGTGGACGTGGCGCAGGACGTCGTCGTCACCATGGACGACTGCGGTACCGAGGAAGGCCTGGTGATGCAGCCGATCGTGGAAGGTGGCGACGTGGTCGAGCCGCTGCGCGACCGCGTGCTGGGCCGCGTGGTGGTCGAGGACGTCTACGCCCCCGGCAACGACGACCAACCGATCGTCGAGCGCGACACCCTGCTGAACGAGGCACTCGTCGAGAAGCTGGACAAGGCCGGCGTGCAGTCGATCAAGGTGCGTTCGCCGATCACCTGCGCCGCCAGCCACGGCGTGTGCAAGCTGTGCTACGGCCGTGACCTGGCTCGTGGCCACCTGGTCAACATGGGCGAGGCCGTGGGCGTGGTCGCCGCGCAGTCGATCGGCGAGCCCGGCACCCAGCTGACCATGCGTACCTTCCACATCGGTGGCGCGGCTTCGCGTGCCGCGGCGGTGGACAACGTGACGGTGAAGACCACCGGCACGCTGAAGTTCAACAACCTGAAGACCGTGCAGCACGCCCAGGGCCATCTGGTCGCGGTGTCGCGTTCGGGCGAGGTGTCGGTACTCGACGCCAATGGCCGCGAGCGCGAGCGCTACAAGGTGCCTTACGGCGCCACCATCGCGGTGAAGGACGGCGCACCGGTGAAGGCTGGCCAGACCGTGTCGAACTGGGATCCGCACACCCACCCGATCGTCACCGAGGTGGCCGGCGTAGTGCGCTTCATCGACTTCCTCGATGGCGTCACCGTGCAGAGCCAGACCGACGAACTGACCGGCCTGGAGTCGGCGGTGGTCACCGATCCGAAGCGCCGCGGCACCCAGGCCAAGGATCTGCGCCCGATCGTGCGCCTGGAAGATGCCAAGGGCCGCGAGCTCAAGCTGCCGGGCACCGACATCGCCGCGCAATACTTCCTGCCGGCCGGCGCGATCGTGTCGATCCAGAATGGCGCCGCGGTGGGCGTGGGCGACGTGGTCGCGCGTATCCCGCAGGAAACCTCCAAGACCCGCGACATCACCGGCGGTCTGCCGCGCGTGGCCGACCTGTTCGAGGCGCGCAAGCCGAAGGAGCCGGCAGTGCTGGCCGAGCGTTCGGGCGTGGTCAGCTTCGGCAAGGACACCAAGGGCAAGCAGCGCCTGATCATCAAGGACGTCGACGGCAACGAGCACGAAGAGCTGATTCCGAAGTGGCGTCAGGTCATCGTGTTCGAGGGTGAGCATGTGGAGAAGGGCGAGACCGTGGTGGACGGCGAGCCCAGCCCGCACGACATCCTGCGCCTGCTGGGCGTGGAGCCGCTGGCCTCGTACCTGGTCAAGGAAATCCAGGACGTCTACCGCCTGCAGGGCGTGAAAATCAACGACAAGCACATCGAGGCGATCATTCGCCAGATGCTGCGCAAGGTCGAGATCATCGAGGCTGGCGACAGCCACTACCTGCGTGGCGAGCAGGTGGAGCGCGTGCGCATCAACGCCGAGAACGAGCGGGCGGAAGGCAAGGGCGAGCGTCCGGCCGAGTACCAGTCGGTGTTGCTGGGCATCACCAAGGCCTCGCTGGCGACCGAGTCGTTCATCTCGGCGGCCTCGTTCCAGGAAACCACCCGCGTCCTCACCGAGGCGGCGGTCCGAGGCACGCGCGATACCTTGCGAGGCCTGAAGGAAAATGTTATCGTCGGCCGTCTGATTCCCGCGGGTACCGGCTTGGCGTATCACGCCTCGCGTCGCAGCCAGGGCGGCCTGACCGCCTCGGAACTGGAGACGCTCTCCGGTACCGCTTCCGCCGTCTCGTTCGCCGAGGCGCCGGCCGGCAGTGAAAGTGGTGTCGAGTAAGCCCGTTCCGGGCGCTGCTCGCTAGACATACGAAATGAGGTGCACGGAGGCACCTCGTGTTCGGGTCATGGAAGGCGGGACGTTGGCTTGTCTGTGACAGGCCGTCCGTGTTATATTCCCGCTTCTTGGCAGACCGAGCTTGTTCGGGCTGCCTTTATGTTTTCAGGAAAGGCTTCGCATGGCGACTATCAACCAGCTGGTGCGCAAATCCCGCAGCCCGAAGAGCTACAAGAGCGATTCGCCTGCTCTGCAGAACAGTCCGCAGCGTCGCGGCGTCTGCACACGCGTTTACACGACCACCCCGAAAAAGCCGAACTCGGCCCTGCGCAAGGTTGCCAAGGTGCGCCTGACCAATGGCTACGAGGTGATCAGCTACATCGGTGGCGAAGGCCACAATCTGCAGGAGCACTCGGTGGTGCTGATCCGCGGCGGCCGCGTCAAGGATCTGCCGGGCGTGCGCTACCACACGGTGCGCGGCAGCCTCGATTGCGCCGGCGTCACCAAGCGTCGCCAGTCGCGCTCGAAGTACGGCGCCAAGCGTCCGAAGGCCTAATTGAGGAGCGCGGTCAGGACGGCCGCTTTTCTTGGGGCATGGATGCCTATTCAAAGAGACAATAACTATGTCGCGTAAAGGTTCCCATCCCGCCCGTGTGGTGCTGCCCGACCCGAAGCACGGCAGCCAGCTGATCGCCCGCTTCATCAATATGGTGATGAAGAGCGGCAAGAAGTCGGTGGCCGAGAGCATCGTCTACGGCGCGCTGCAGCATCTGGGCGAGAAGCACGCCGAGCCGGTGGCTCTGGTCGAGAAGGCGCTGAACAACGTCGCGCCTGCCGTCGAGGTGAAGTCCCGTCGCGTCGGCGGTGCCACCTACCAGGTGCCGGTGGAAGTGCGTCCGGGTCGCCGCATGGCGCTGGCGATGCGCTGGGTGATCGAGGCTGCGCGCAAGCGCGGCGAAACCTCGATGCCGCGCAAGCTGGCCGCCGAGTTGCAGGAAGCTTCCGAGAGCCGTGGTGGCGCCGCCAAGAAGCGTGAGGAAACTCATCGCATGGCGGAAGCCAACAAGGCCTTCTCGCACTACCGCTGGTAATCGGCGGTGGTTGCGCCGCCCGCTGATGCGGGCGGCGCCAGACAAGCCGGCACACGTGCCGGATTTTTTCATGACCAGAGCGGCCCGGATGGCCGCCATTGCCCATTCGGGGATGGATCTCCGTCGGATACGACCATGGCACGCACCACTCCCATCGAGCGCTATCGCAACTTCGGCATCATGGCTCACATCGATGCCGGCAAGACCACGACCACGGAGCGCATCCTGTTCTACACCGGCGTCTCGCACAAGATCGGCGAGGTGCACGACGGTGCGGCCACGATGGACTGGATGGAGCAGGAGCAGGAGCGCGGCATCACCATCACTTCCGCCGCCACCACGGCGTTCTGGAAGGGCATGGATGGCTCGATGGACCAGTACCGCTTCAACATCATCGACACCCCCGGGCACGTCGACTTCACCATCGAGGTGGAGCGGTCGCTGCGCGTGCTCGACGGCGCGGTGTTCGTGCTGTGCGCGGTCGGCGGCGTGCAGCCGCAGTCCGAGACCGTGTGGCGCCAGGCCAACAAGTACAAGGTGCCGCGCCTCGCATTCGTCAACAAGATGGACCGCACCGGTGCGAACTTCGACAAGGTGGTCGGCCAGCTGAAGTCGCGCCTGGGCGCGCACCCGGTACCGATGGTGGTGCCGATCGGTGCCGAGGACAACTTCGAAGGCGTGGTCGACCTGCTCAAGATGAAGGCGATCGTGTGGGACATGGCGTCCCAGGGCATGAAGTTCGAATACGCGGATATCCCGGCGAACCTCAAGGACAAGGCCGACGAGGCGCACAGCTTCATGGTCGAGTCCGCGGCCGAGGCCAGCGAAGAGCTGATGAACAAGTACCTCGAGGAGGGTTCCCTCAACGAGGACGAGATCATCGCGGGCCTGCGCCAGCGCACCCTGTCCAGCGAGATCATTCCGGTCTATTGCGGCACCGCCTTCAAGAACAAGGGCGTGCAGGCGATGCTCGACGCGGTGGTGCACCTGCTGCCGTCGCCGCTGGATCGTCCGCCGGTGACCGGCATGGACGAGAACGACCACGAGGCGACCCGCAAGGCGGATGACGCCGCGCCGTTCTCCGCGCTCGCGTTCAAGATCATGACCGACCCGTTCGTCGGTTCGCTGACCTTCTTCCGCGTCTACTCGGGCGTGCTGAATGCCGGCGATGCCGTCTACAACCCGGTGAAGTCGAAGAAGGAGCGTATCGGCCGCATCCTGCAGATGCATGCGAACGATCGCCACGAATTGAAGGAAGTCCGCGCGGGCGACATCGCCGCCGCGGTCGGCCTGAAGGACGTGACGACCGGCGACACGCTGTGCGCACAGGATCACATCATCACCCTGGAGCGCATGACGTTCCCGGAGCCGGTGATCTCGATGGCGGTGGAGCCGAAGACGAAGTCCGACCAGGAAAAGATGGGCGTCGCGCTGGGCCGCCTGGCCGCCGAGGATCCGTCCTTCCGCGTGCGCACCGACGAGGAATCCGGCCAGACCATCATCTCGGGCATGGGCGAGTTGCACCTCGACATCATCGTCGACCGCATGCGCCGCGAGTTCAACGTCGAGGCCAACGTCGGCAAGCCGCAGGTGGCGTATCGCGAGACGATCCGCTCCAGCGACGTCAAGTCCGACTACAAGCACGCCAAACAGTCCGGTGGCAAGGGTCAGTACGGCCACGTGGTGATCGAGTTGTCGCCGATCAGCGAAGCCGATCGTGCCGACGAGAAGCTGGCGCCGCAGATCAAGAACGATTTCCTGTTCCTCAATGAGATCAGCGGCGGCGTGATTCCGAAGGAATTCATTCCGTCGGTGGAAAAGGGTCTGCGCGAAACCATCACCAGCGGTCCGCTGGCCGGTTTCCCGGTGGTGGGCGTCAAGGTGAAGCTGGTGTTCGGTTCCTACCACGACGTCGACTCGTCCGAAATGGCGTTCAAGCTGGCTGCCTCGATGGCGTTCAAGCAGGGCTTCGCGAAGGCCTCGCCGGTGCTGCTCGAGCCGATCATGAAGGTCGAGGTGGTGACGCCGGAGGATTACGTAGGTGACGTGATGGGCGACATGAGCCGTCGCCGCGGCATCCTGCGCGGCCAGGAAGACACGCCGTCGGGCAAGACCATCGACGCGTTCGTCCCGCTGGGCGAGATGTTCGGTTACGCCACCACCATCCGTTCGCTGACCCAGGGTCGCGCGACCTTCACGATGGAGTTCGACCACTACGCCGAGGCGCCGAACAACATCGCCGAGCAGGTCGTCAAGAAGGCGTAACGCTTGCGGCCGTCCCGGCCGCAAGCAAAATAAGTACAGCGGTTTTCCAGTGTTGTGCTTTTGAGAAAACAGTGCGACCCGTGTGGTCGCGTAATTGAAACGACGCGGCAATCGCCGCACTGACAGAAAGTTCTATCCAGAGGTCTCAAGTCATGGCAAAGGGCAAGTTCGAGCGCACCAAGCCCCACGTGAACGTGGGCACGATCGGTCACGTGGACCACGGCAAGACGACGCTGACGGCGGCGCTGACGAAGGTCGGTGCGGAGCGTTTTGGCGGTGAATTCAAGGCCTACGACGCGATCGACGCGGCGCCGGAAGAGAAGGCGCGCGGCATCACGATCTCGACGGCGCACGTGGAATACGAATCGCCGGTGCGCCACTACGCGCACGTGGACTGCCCGGGTCACGCCGACTACGTGAAGAACATGATCACGGGTGCGGCGCAGATGGACGGCGCGATCCTGGTGTGCTCGGCCGCCGATGGCCCGATGCCACAGACGCGCGAGCACATCCTGCTGTCGCGCCAGGTGGGCGTGCCGTACATCGTGGTGTTCCTGAACAAGGCCGACATGGTGGACGACGCCGAGCTGTTGGAGCTCGTCGAGATGGAAGTGCGCGAGCTGCTGTCGAAGTACGACTTCCCGGGCGACGACACCCCGATCATCAAGGGTTCGGCGCTGAAGGCGCTCGAGGGCGACCAGAGCGAGATCGGCGTGCCGGCGATCATCCAGCTGGTGGACGCGCTGGACAGCTACATCCCGGAACCGGTGCGTGCGATCGACAAGCCGTTCCTGATGCCGGTGGAAGACGTGTTCTCGATCTCGGGCCGCGGCACCGTGGTGACCGGTCGTATCGAGCGCGGCGTGATCAAGGTTGGTGACGAAATCGAAGTGGTCGGCATCCGTCCGACCCAGAAGACCACCGTGACCGGTGTGGAAATGTTCCGCAAGCTGCTGGACCAGGGCCAGGCGGGCGACAACGCCGGTCTGCTGCTGCGCGGCCTGAAGCGCGACGACGTGGAGCGCGGCCAGGTGCTGGCGAAGCCGGGCACGATCACCCCGCACACCGACTTCGAGGCCGAGGTGTACGTGCTGTCGAAGGACGAGGGCGGCCGTCACACGCCGTTCTTCAAGGGCTACCGCCCGCAGTTCTACTTCCGCACCACCGACGTGACTGGTGCCTGCCAGCTGCCGGACGGCGTGGAGATGGTGATGCCGGGCGACAACGTGAAGATGGTGGTGAGCCTGATCCACCCGATCGCGATGGACGAAGGCCTGCGTTTCGCGATCCGCGAAGGCGGCCGCACCGTCGGCGCCGGTGTGGTGGCCAAGGTCATCAAGTAAGTATCGTTGTCCCGGCAGCCTGCTGCCGGGACAGCTCCGTCGTTGACCCGAGCCGATGGGTCGAATCGCGACGGGGAGAGAAGGGAGGTCGCTTCGATTTCGCCCCTCTTCACTAAATCCAGATTTACCGTTATACTTCGCAGCTCACTTGCCAGACGAATGATTTTCGACTGGCTCACAGCGAAATGAGGCGCAGGAAGTGCTTCGAGTTCGCAGGCCGTGGACGGCCACCGCATTCGGCGTAGTTTCGGGTCGATCCCGCCGCCACGCCACTGCGCAGCAGGATTTGCGCCAAGCGAGCCACTACGTGCTCGCTTGGCGTTTTTCAGGTCGGGATCGCCAGGTGCGGCCCCGATGGTTCCAGAGAGCAGTGCGATGCGGTGAGAAGCCGCCTCGTTGCACAGTCAAGTTCTTTTGATAACAGGACACGGTTTTATGGCGAACCAGAAGATTCGCATCCGCCTCAAGGCGTTCGATCATCGCCTGATCGACCGCTCGGCCAGCGAGATCGTCGAGACGGCCAAGCGCACCGGTGCCACGGTACTCGGTCCGATTCCGCTCCCGACCAAGATCGAGCGTTACACCATTCTGGTGTCGCCGCACGTCGACAAGGATGCCCGCGACCAGTACGAGACCCGTACCCACAAGCGCGTGCTCGACATCGTCGACCCCAACGACAAGACCGTGGACGCGCTCATGAAGCTTGATCTCGCCGCTGGCGTCGATGTTCAGATCAAGCTCGGTTGAGCGACAGACAGGATACGAAGATGAGTATCGGACTGGTAGGCCGCAAGTGCGGCATGAGCCGGCTCTTCACTGAAGACGGGCGTTCGATTCCGGTGACCCTTATCGAGGCCACCCCGAATCGCGTCACCCAGCTGAAGACGGAAGACAATGATGGCTACAGCGCGGTGCAGGTCGCGGCGGGCGTGAAGCGCGCCAGCCTGCTGACGGCGCCGCTGAAGGGCCATTACGCCAAGGCCAAGGTGGAGCCGGGCCGCGGCTTGTGGGAGTTCCGCGTGGCCGCCGAGGATCTCGGCAAGTACAGCGTGGGCGCGGAGATCAAGGCCGAGGAGGTGTTCTCGGTCGGCCAGATCGTCGACGTCGCCGGCGTCTCGAAGGGCAAGGGCTTCCAGGGCACCATCAAGCGCTGGAACTTCAAGATGGGCGACGCGACGCACGGCAACTCGCTGTCGCACCGCGCGCCGGGTTCGATCGGCCAGCGTCAGACGCCGGGTCGCGTGTTTCCCGGCAAGAAGATGTCCGGCCAGATGGGTAACGTGAATCGTACCCAGCAGGGTCTGGAAGTGGTCAAGGTCGACGCCGAGCGTCATCTGATCGCGGTGAAGGGCGCTGTCCCCGGTGCGACCGGTGGCGACGTCGTGATCCGTCCGACCACCAAGGGTTGAGGAGAGACGCCATGGAACTGAATGTCATTGGCGCCAAGCCGCTCAGCGTGTCGGACGAAGTGTTCGGCGGCGAGTTCAAGCAGGCCCTGATCCACCAGGTGGTGGTTGCGTACCAGGCCGGCGCTCGCGCCGGCACCAAGGCGCAGCTGTCGCGTGGCGAGATGTCGGGCACCACCAAGAAGTTCAAGAAGCAGAAGGGCGGCGGCGCCCGTCACGGTGACTACCGCGCCCCGATCTTCGTGGGCGGCGGCGTGACGTTTGCCGCGAAGCCGCGCAGCTTCGAGCAGAAGGTCAACCGCAAGGCCTATCGCGTGGCGATCCGCTCGATCCTGGCCGAACTGAACCGCCAGGGTCGCATCAAGGTGGTCGAGAGCTTCGGCGTCGACCAACCCAAGACCAAGGCGATGATTGCCAAGCTCGCCGAACTCGAGGTGTCCGGTCGCGTGCTGCTGGTTTCCGAGGATGCCAGCGAGGCGCTGTACCTGGCCGGGCGCAACATCCCGTACCTGCATGTGCTGGACGTGATGGCGCTGAATCCGGTCAGTCTGGTCGGTTCCGACCACATCGTCATGACCGTCGATGCCGTGAAAAAGATCGAGGAGTGGCTGGCATGAGCAACGAACGCATTCTCGACACGCTGCGCGCGCCGCACATCTCCGAGAAGTCGGCTCGCGTCGGCGAGCACAACCAATACGTTTTCGTGGTGGCCCCCGAGGCGACCAAGGCCGATGTCCGTGCGGCGGTGGAGCAGATGTTCGACGTCAAGGTCGAGCAGGTGAACCTCGTCAACAGCAAGGGCAAGGTCAAGTCCTTCCGTTTCCGCGCTGGCAGCCGCCAGGGCAAGCGCAAGGCTTATGTGCGTCTCGCCGATGGCCAGTCCATCGACGTGTCGGCCAAGGCCTGAGCCAGGAGTTCTTCGAGATGGCACTAATCACCCACAAGCCGACCTCGCCGGGTCGCCGTGACGCGGTCAGCGTCCGCACGGAAGGCCTGCACAAGGGCGCGCCGCACGCGGCGTTGACCGAGGCGCAGTCCAAGACCGGCGGCCGCAACCACTTCGGTCGCATCACCACGCGTCATCGCGGCGGCGGTCACAAGCAGCATTACCGCATCATCGACTTCAAGCGCGACAAGGAAGGCATTGCCGCCAAGGTCGAGCGCATCGAGTACGATCCGAACCGCACCGCGCACATCGCGTTGCTCTGCTACGCCGACGGCGAGCGCCGCTACATCATCGCGCCGAAGGGCGTGCAGGTGGGCGACCGCCTGCTGTCCGGCCACGACGCGCCGATCAAGGCCGGCAACTGCCTGCAGCTGCGCAGCATCCCGGTGGGTTCCACCATCCACTGCATCGAGATGAAGCCGGGCAAGGGTGCGCAGATCGCCCGTTCCGCCGGCGCCTCGGTGCAGCTGGTGGCCCGCGAGTCCGGCTACGCCACGCTGCGCCTGCGTTCCGGCGAAATGCGCCGTGTGCCGGTCGAGTGCCGCGCCACGATCGGCGAGGTCGGCAACGGCGAGCACAGCCTGAAGAAGCTCGGCAAGGCCGGCGCCAAGCGCTGGCTGGGCATCCGCCCGACCGTGCGCGGCGTGGTGATGAACCCGGTCGACCATCCGCACGGCGGTGGTGAAGGCCGTACCTCCGGCGGCCGTCATCCGGTCAGCCCGTGGGGCACGCCGACCAAGGGTTACAAGACCCGCAACAACAAGCGCACGCAGCAGTTCATCGTGCGTCGCCGCAAGTAACAGGAACCCGACATGCCACGCTCTCTGAAGAAAGGTCCGTTCGTCGACCTTCACCTCGCCAAGAAGGTGGAAGCCGCGGTTTCCGCCAACAACAAGCGTCCGATCAAGACCTGGTCGCGCCGCTCGATGATCCTGCCCGAAATGGTGGGCCTGACCATCGCCATCCACAACGGCCGCCAGCACGTGCCGGTGCTCGTCAACGAGAACATGGTCGGGCACAAGCTCGGCGAGTTCGCGGTGACGCGTACCTTCAAGGGCCACGTCGGCGACAAGAAGGGCAAGTGATGAGCACCGAAGCCAAAGCGATCCTGCGCAGCGCCCGCATTTCGGCGCAGAAGGCACGCCTGGTGGCTGACCTGGTCCGCGGCATGCCCGTGGGCCGAGCCAGCGACGTGCTCCAGTTCACCAACAAGAAGGCCGCAACCCTTGTCCGCAAGGTGCTGCTGTCGGCCGTCGCCAACGCCGAGAACAACCTCGGCGCCGATGTCGACGAGCTGAAGGTCGCGCGCATCTTCGTGGACGAAGGTCCGGCGATGAAGCGCATGTATGCCCGGGCCAAGGGTCGCGGTTCGCGCATCCTGAAGCGCACCAGCCACATCACCGTGGTCGTCGGCGAGTAAGAGGAGAAGACGATGGGTCATAAAGTTCATCCCACCGGTATCCGCCTCGGCATCGCCAAGGACTGGAACGCCAAGTGGTACGCCAACAAGGGCGACTACGCGAAGTATCTCGTGGCGGACATCAAGGTCCGCGAGATGCTGAAGAAGAAGCTGGCTGCCGCCGGCATCTCGAAGATCCAGATCGAGCGTCCGGCCAAGACCGCGCGCGTGACGATCCACACCGCCCGCCCGGGCGTGGTGATCGGCAAGAAGGGCGAGGACATCGAGAAGCTGCGCAAGGAAGTCAGCGACCTGATGGGCGTCCCGACGCACATCAACGTCAACGAAGTGCGCAAGCCCGAGCTCGACGCCCAGCTGGTGGCCGAGTCGATCGCGCAGCAGCTGGAACGCCGCATCATGTTCCGCCGCGCGATGAAGCGCTCGGTGGGCAACGCGATGCGCCTGGGCGCGCTGGGCATCAAGATCAACGTCTCCGGCCGTCTGAACGGCGCCGAGATCGCTCGCTCCGAGTGGGCGCGCGAAGGTCGCGTGCCGCTGCATACCCTGCGTGCCGACATCGACTATGGCACCGCCGAGGCCAAGACGCAGTACGGCATCATCGGCATCAAGGTGTGGGTCTACAAGGGCGAGATCTTCGACGTGACCCAGATCGGCCAGGAGCCCAAGGACGAGTCCCCGGCGCCGTCGCGCCGCGAGGGTGGCGAAGGCCGTCGTGACCGTGAACCGCGTCGTGACCGTGATGGCGAAGGCCGTCGCGAGCGCGCGGCGAAGTAAGGAGAGTTGCCATGTTGCAACCCAAGCGAACCAAATTCCGCAAGCAGTTCAAGGGCCGCAACGACGGTCTGGCGCAGTGCGCCAACCTCGTTAGCTTCGGCGAGTTCGGCCTGAAGGCGACCACCCATGGTGCGCTCACTGCGCGCCAGATCGAGGCCGGCCGCCGTTGCATCACCCGCTTCGTGAAGCGTGGCGGCAAGTTGTGGATCCGCGTGTTCCCGGACAAGCCGATCACCAAGAAGCCGATCGAAGTGCGTATGGGCGCCGGCAAGGGCGGCGTGGAGTTCTGGGTCGCCCCGATCCAGCCCGGTCGCATGCTATATGAAATCGAAGGCATCGACGAAACGTCGGCGCGCGAGGCGTTCCGCCTGGCCGCTGCCAAGCTCTCGGTGCAGACCCAGTTCGTGACCCGGGCGGTGATGTGATGGCCATCAAAGATCTGACAACCAAGTCGGCCGACGAGCTGAAGTCGCACCTGCTGGACCTGCGCAAGGAGCAGTTCAACCTGCGCATGCAGAAGGGTGCCGGCCAGCTCAGCCAGCCGCATCAGCTGCGCCGCGTCCGGCGTGACATCGCCCGCACGAAGTTCGTGCTCGGCGCGAAGAAGTAAGGGAGCGCCGAGATGAGCGACAACCAGAAGCAGGCGCGCACCCTCGAGGGCCGCGTCATCAGCAACAAGATGGACAAGACGGTCACCGTCCTGATCGAGCGCCAGGTGCAGCATGGCCTGCTGGGCAAGATCGTGCGCCGGTCGACCAAGCTGCACGCGCAGGACGACCTCGGCGCGAACGAGGGCGACCTGGTGCGCATCGCCGAGTGCCGTCCGCTGTCCAAGACCAAGCATCACCGCGTGGTCGAAATCGTCGTCCGCGCGGCTGTCTAATAGGAGGGTGCAGACATGATCCAGATGCAAAGCACGCTCTCCGCGGCGGACAACAGCGGCGCCAAGGAACTGATGTGCATCAAGGTGCTCGGCGGCTCCAAGCGCCGTTACGCCGCGATCGGTGACGTGATCAAGGTCACCGTGAAGGATGCCATCCCCCGCGGCAAGGTGAAGAAGGGCGAGGTGTACAACGCCGTGGTGGTCCGTACCGCCAAGGGTGTGCGCCGTCCCGATGGCTCGCTGATCCGTTTCGACGGCAATGCAGCGGTGCTCCTCAACAACAAGCTCGAGCCGATCGGCACCCGTATCTTCGGGCCGGTCACCCGCGAGCTGCGCAGCGAGAAGTTCATGAAGATCGTCTCGCTCGCGCCCGAAGTGCTCTGAGCGGAGTCAAGAACATGAACCGTATCCGCAAGGGTGATCAGGTCCTCGTGATCACCGGCAAGAACAAGGGCCAGCGCGGCGAAGTGCTGCGTGTCGCGGACGACCGCGTTTACGTCTCGAACGTGAACCTGGTCAAGCGCCACACCAAGCCGAATCCGCAGGCCAACCAGGCCGGCGGCATCGTCGAGCGTGAAGCCTCGATCCATCTCTCCAATGTGCAGCTGTTCAACCCCGCCTCGAACAAGGGTGAACGCGTTGGCACCAAGACGCTCGCTGATGGGCGCAAGGTCCGCGTGTTCCGTTCGACTGGCGAGGTCGTGGACGCGTAAGGATTAATGACATGACGCGCCTTGAGACGTTTTACAAAGAGCAGGTAGTGCCGAAGCTCACCGAGAAGTTCGGCTACCAGAACGTGATGCAGGTTCCCCGCATCACCAAGATCACGCTGAACATGGGCGTGGGCGAAGCGGCCGGCAACAAGAAGATCCTCGAGAACGCCGTGGCCGACATGGCGAAGATCTCGGGCCAGAAGCCGATCACGACCAAGGCGCGCGTTTCCGTGGCCTCGTTCAAGATCCGCGACGGCTGGCCGATCGGCTGCAAGGTCACCCTGCGCCGCGCGCAGATGTTCGAGTTCCTGGATCGCCTGATCAACATCTCGCTGCCTCGCGTCCGCGACTTCCGCGGCGTCTCGGGCCGCGCCTTCGACGGCCGTGGCAACTTCAACTTCGGCATCAAGGAACAGATCATCTTCCCGGAAATCGACTTCGACGCGGTCGACGCGATGCGCGGCATGGACATCGCCATCACCACCACGGCGAAGACCGACGCCGAGGCCAAGGCGCTGCTGGAAGCCTTCAGCTTCCCGTTCCGTAACTAAACGATCATCCGTGATCGAGAAAAACCGGCCATCCATGGCCGGACTTTTCAAAAGAGAGCATTAACACATGGCAAAGACCTCGATGGTCAACCGCGACATCAAGCGGACCAAGCTCGTCCAGAAGTACGCCGCCAAGCGCGCCGAACTGAAGGCGATCGTGCTGAGCCCCACCGCCTCCTACGAGGAGAAGATGGAAGCGCAGAGCAAGCTGCAGAAGCTGCCGCGCGACGCCAGCCCGACCCGCCAGCGCACCCGTTGCGCGCTGACCGGCCGTCCGCGCGCCGTGTACGCCAAGTTCAACCTCGGCCGCAACAAGCTGCGCGAAGCCACCATGCGCGGCGACGTGCCCGGCCTGCGCAAGGCCAGCTGGTAAGACCCTAGCTGGGGCAGGGCGGGCCCCGCCCGACCCGATGCGGCGACAGTCTTTGAGGGCTGCCGTCGTCGGCGCACACCAGCGCCGGTATTCGCAAGGCCGGAAAAAGCTGCTATAGTCGGCGGTCTGCGCAACGCAGGCTGACGCCTTGTCGGCATCACAATCTAGAAGATTTCCGGTTTTATCGGATATCGGTGCACTCTGAAGGATGTTTTCATGAGCATGACTGATCCCATCGCCGACATGTTTACGCGTGTCCGCAATGCCCAGCTGATGGGCAAGCCGACGGTACGCATGCCGTCGTCCAAGCTGAAGGTGGCGATCGCCAACCTTCTCAAGAACGAAGGCTACATTCTCGACGCGCAGTCCTCCCAGGCGGAGGGCAAGCCGGTGCTCGAGCTCAAGCTGAAGTATTTCGAAGGCCGTCCGGCCATCGAGTCCATCTCCCGCGTCAGCCGTTCCGGCCTGCGCATCTACCGCGGCAAGGATGAACTGCCGAAGGTGCTCGGCGGTCTGGGCATCTCGATCATCTCGACGTCCGCCGGTCTGTTGACCGACGCACAGGCTCGCTCCAAGGGCCTGGGCGGCGAAGTCATCGGCCAGGTCGCCTAAGGAGCCGACGATGTCACGTGTTGCCAAGAAGACGATCAACCTGCCGAAGGGCGTGGAGCTGAAGGCTGCGGCCGACGGCATTTCCGTGAAAGGCCCGAAGGGCACCCTGGCCATCCATGCGCTGCCTGGCGTGTCGGTCAAGGTGGACGGCGAAGCCGTCAACATCCAGCTGGCCGAAGGCGCCGACGACAAGTTCGGCGGCACCGCACGCGCGTTGCTGGCCAACATGGTCAAGGGCGTGTCCGAGGGTTACGAGCGCAAGCTGGAGCTGGTCGGCGTGGGTTACCGCGCATCCATGGCCGGCAAGTCGCTGAACCTGAGCCTGGGCTTCTCGCACCCGGTGGTGTTCGAGGCGCCGGCCGGCGTCACGCTGGAAACCCCTACGCAGACGGAAATCCTCATCAAGGGTGCCGACAAGCAGGTGGTGGGCCAAGTGGCCGCCAAGATCCGCGCCTTCCGCGCGCCGGAGCCCTACAAGGGCAAGGGCGTGCGCTATGCCGGCGAGAAGATCACCCTGAAGGAAGCAAAGAAGGCGTAAGCCGATCCGCTTTCGAGGAACATGACGATGAACAAGAACGAATCCCGCCTGCGTCGCGCCAAGTCCACGCGCTCGCACATCCGCAAGCTCGGCGTGGCGCGTCTGTCGGTGCACCGCACCGGCCAGCACCTCTACGCCCAGGTGTTCGCCGCCGACGGCCAGAACGTGGTGGCAGCTGCCTCCACCGTGCAGAAGTCGGTGGCCGAAGGCCTGAAGGGCACCAAGAATCTCGAGGCCGCTGCTGCGGTGGGTAAGGCTGTTGCCGAGCGTGCGCTGGCTGCCGGCGTGGAGTCGGTGGCGTTCGACCGCTCCGGCTTCCGCTTCCACGGTCGCATCAAGGCGCTGGCCGATGCGGCCCGCGAGGCCGGCCTGAAGTTCTGACGATCGGGGCGGGATTCCTCGAATCCCGTCCTCCATCAGCGACACACAACAACAAGCGGCGCAGCCGCAAGCAAAAGTCCCGGATGGTCCGGGCACACGGAATCGAGAAATGTCTTCCAACGATCGCGAAAATTCCGACGGCCTGCTGGAAAAGCTGATTGCCGTCAACCGCGTGGCCAAGACCGTGAAGGGTGGCCGCCAGATGAGCTTCACCGCGCTGACCGTGGTCGGTGACGGCGAGGGCAAGGTTGGCTTCGGCTATGGCAAGGCGCGTGAAGTGCCGGTCGCCATCTCCAAGGCGATGGAGCGTGCCCGCCGCCAGATGGTGAGCATCGACTTGAACAACGGCACCCTGTGGTACGCCATCAAGGCCAACCACGGCGCGGCCCGCGTCTACATGCAGCCGGCCTCCGAAGGTACCGGCGTGATCGCCGGCGGCGCCATGCGCGCGGTGCTGGAAGTGGTGGGCGTGAAGAACGTGCTGGCCAAGGCGGTCGGTTCGCGCAACCCGATCAACCTGGTGCGCGCCACCATCAAGGGCCTGCAGGCGGTTGCCTCGCCGAAGCAGATCGCCGCCAAGCGTGGCAAGACCGTGGACGAGGTGCTTGGCAATGGCTAAGAAGAACGAAACCGCCGGCACCGTGCGCGTGCGCTTG
This sequence comes from Rhodanobacter sp. C06, assembly GCF_002001105.1. Taxonomy (GTDB): domain Bacteria; phylum Pseudomonadota; class Gammaproteobacteria; order Xanthomonadales; family Rhodanobacteraceae; genus Rhodanobacter_A. The sequence continues at coordinate 49,092 of NZ_MUNP01000027.1, forward strand.
GTGAAGGGCCTGCGTGGCGTGCAGGCGCGGCATCGTCTCAGCGTCAAGGCGCTGGGCCTGAACAAGACCAACGATGTCCGTGAGCTGAAGGACAGCCCGCAGGTGCGTGGCCTGATCAACACGGTCTACTACCTGGTCCGGGTCGAGGAGTAATCATCATGCGTCTCAACGACATCAAGCCCGCCGCTGGTTCGCGCAAGACCAAGCTGCGCGTCGGTCGCGGCATCGGTTCCGGCCTCGGCAAGACGGCCGGTCGCGGCCACAAGGGTCAGCACGCCCGCGCCGGCGGCACCCACAAGTACGGTTTCGAAGGCGGCCAGATGCCGCTGCAGCGTCGCCTGCCCAAGGTCGGCTTCCGTTCCAAGCTGAAGGCCGAGAGCCAGCAGGTGTTCCTGTACCAGCTGGCCAGCCTCAAGGTCGACGTGATCGACGCCATCGTGCTGCACCAGGCCGGCCTGATCGACAGCAACGCCAAGAAGGTGAAAGTGGTGCTGAAGGGCGAAATCGGTCGTGCGGTGAAGTTGTCGGGTCTGCTGGCCACGGCCGGCGCCAAGGCAGCCATCGAGGCGGCCGGCGGCAGCGTGGAGTAATCGCGTGGCCAAGGCCAACGGCAACGCACTCGGCAAGCTCGGCAAACTGACCGAACTGCGTCAGCGCATCTTCTTCGTGATCGGTGCGCTGGTGGTGTTCCGTCTCGGTTCGTTCATCCCCGTGCCGGGCGTGAACCCCGACGCGATGAGCAACCTGGTCAACGGCAACGGCCTGATGGACATGTTCAACATGTTCTCGGGCGGTGCGCTGGCGCGCTTCTCGGTGTTCGCGCTGGGCGTGATCCCGTACATCTCGGCGTCCATCGTGATCCAGATGATGGGTTCGGTGATCCCGAGCCTGCAGGCGCTGCGCAAGGAAGGCGAGTCCGGCAAGCGCAAGATGACGATGTACACGCGCATCGGCACCGTAGGTCTGGCGCTGTTCCAGTCCTTCGGCATCGCGGTGGCGCTGCAGAAGCAGGTCGCGGCGGGCGGTGCGCCGGTGGTGTACACCCCGGGCTTCGGCTTCGTGCTGGCCTCGGTGGTGGGCTTGACTGCCGGCACCATGTTCCTGATGTGGCTGGGCGAGCAGATGACCGAGCGCGGGATCGGCAACGGCATCTCGCTGCTGATCTTCGCCGGCATCGTGGCGGGCCTGCCGGGCGCGGTGGTGCACACCCTGGGCATGTCCAGCAACGGCGAGCTGTCGGTGCTGATGCTGCTGATCGTGTTCGCGATCGTGCTGGGTGTCACCGCGTTCTGTGTGTTCATGGAGCGCGCGCAGCGGCGGATAACCGTCAACTATGCGCGGCGTTCCGGCGGCCAGCGGGCTTACCAGAACCAGAGCTCGAACCTGCCGCTGAAGATCAACATGTCGGGCGTGATCCCGCCGATCTTCGCGTCCAGCCTGCTGATGTTCCCGGCCACCGCGGTGAGCTGGTTCGGCACCGGCCACCAGGCACGCTGGCTGCAGGACCTGACCCAGGCGCTGAATCCGGGTGAGCCGCTGTACGACATCGTCTATTCGGTGCTGGTGATCGGCTTCGCGTTCTTCTACACCGCGATCGTGTTCAACGCGGACGAGACGGCGGACAACCTCAAGCGTTCCGGCGCGCTGATTCCGGGCATCCGTCCGGGTCGCGCCACGGCCAGCTACATCGATGGCGTGATGACCCGTTTGACCGGCGTCGGCGCGCTGTACCTGGTGCTGGTCTGCCTGGTGCCGTCGTTCATGCAGAAGTTCTGGCACGTGCCGTTCTATTTCGGCGGCACCTCGCTGCTGATCGTGGTGGTCGTGGTGATGGATTTCACGGCCCAGGTGCAGGCGCATCTGGTCAGCCACCAGTACGAAAGTTTGCTCAAGAAGGCCAATCTCCGCCGCAACTAGTGGCTGCTGGGCGCGGGAGATGGGTCGAAAACCCGGAGGGCCGGGCGGCGTTGGGCGCCGCAGGGCTTTCCTGACAAGTTGATTCAAGATAGAATTGCGCGTTTACCGCGCACGAAACGCATCGGAGAAAGTACATCATGGCGCGCATCGCGGGTGTCAATTTGCCGGTCCAGAAGCATGTCTGGGTTGGCCTGCAGAGCATTTTCGGCATCGGCCGCAGCCGGGCCAAGAAGGTCTGTGCGGACGCTGGCGTGGTTCCCACCACCCAGATCAAGTCGCTGAGTGAAGGCGAAGTGGAAAAGCTTCGCGCGGAAATCGCCAAGTATGTCGTGGAAGGCGACCTGCGCCGCGAAGTGGGCATGGCGATCAAGCGCCTGATGGATCTGGGCTGCTATCGCGGTCTGCGCCATCGTCGCGGCCTGCCGGTGCGCGGCCAGCGCACGCGTACCAACGCACGCACCCGCAAGGGCCCGCGTCGCGCCATCAAGAAGTAATTAGGTAACTACGCACATGGCAAAGCCAGTCAAGACCAAGAAGAAGATCAAGCGCGTTGTCACGGATGCCGTGGCCCACGTGCAGGCCTCCTTCAACAACACGATCGTCACCATCACCGATCGGCAGGGCAACGCTCTGTCGTGGGCGACTGCCGGCGGCGCGGGTTTCCGCGGTTCGCGCAAGTCGACCCCGTTCGCCGCCCAGGTCGCCGCCGAGAAGGCCGGTCGTGCCGCCGGCGACTACGGCGTGAAGACCGTGGAAGTGCGCATCAAGGGCCCGGGCCCGGGTCGTGAGTCGGCCGTGCGTTCGCTGAACGCCTTGGGTTACAAGGTGCTCAACATCATCGACGTCACGCCGATTCCGCACAACGGCTGCCGTCCCCCCAAGAAGCGTCGAGTCTAAGGAGCACAACCATGGCACGTTATCGTGGAGCTACCTGCAAGCTCGCCCGCCGCGAAGGCGCCGACCTGAGCCTCAAGAGCCCGGCACGCGCGATCGACTCCAAGTGCAAGCTGGAGAACAAGCCCGGCCAGCATGGCGCGAACAAGCGCATGCGCATGTCCGACTACGCCGTCCAGCTGCGCGAGAAGCAGAAGGTCAAGCGCATCTACGGCGTGCTCGAGCGCCAGTTCAGCAACTACTACTCGAAGGCGTCGACCCTCAAGGGCAACACCGGCGAGAACCTGCTGCGCCTGCTCGAAAGCCGCCTGGACAACGTCGTCTACCGCATGGGTTTCGCGGTCACCCGCGCCCAGGCCCGCCAGCTGGTCGCCCACAAGGCGATCCTGGTCAACGGCAAGAAGGTCAACATCCCTTCCTACCAGGTCAAGCCGGGCGACGCGATCGCGCTGACCGAGCGTGCCCGCAGCCAGCTGCGCGTGCAGGAAGCGGCGACCGTGTTCGACACCATGGACCTGCGTCCGGGTTGGGTCGAGGTCGACAGCAAGAAATTCGAAGGCACGTTCAAGACGGTGCCGGATCGCGGCGACCTGCCGTCCGACATCAATGAAGCATTGATCGTCGAGCTTTACTCGAAGTAATCACCGGAGCTCTGCATGGCAGTTTCGTCAACTAGCGTGCTGCGGCCACGCGGCCTCAGCGTCGAACAGCTCGGAGCCAATCGCGCCAAGGTGGTGGTCGAGCCGCTCGAGCGTGGCTTCGGTCACACCCTGGGCAACGCGCTGCGTCGCGTGTTGCTTTCCTCGATCCCCGGCAGCGCCATCGTCGAGGTCGAGATCGACGGCGTGCTGCACGAATACACCACCCTCGAGGGCCTGCAGGAGGACGTGATCGAAGTCCTGCTGAACCTCAAGGATGTGGCGATCCGCCAGCACACCGGCGACGAGGTCACCCTCACCCTGTCCAAGAAGGGCAAGGGCGTGGTCACGGCCGGCGACATCGTCGTCGACCACTCGGTGGAAATCATCAACCCCGAGCACGTGATCTGCCACCTGACCAAGGACATCGCGCTCAACATGCGCCTGAAGGTGCGTCGCGGCGTGGGTTACCAGCCGGCCAGCTCGCGCATCCATCCAGACGACGAGGCGCGTCCGATCGGCCGTCTGCAGCTCGACGCGTCGTTCGCGCCGGTGCTGCGCGTGGCCTACGAAGTGGACGCGGCTCGCGTCGAGCAGCGCACCAACCTCGACAAGCTGGTGCTGGACATCGAGACCAACGGCACCATCGGTGCCGAGGACGCGGTGCGCAAGGCGGCCGAGATCATCAACGACCAGCTGTCGGTGTTCGGCGATTTCTCGCGTCGCGAGAGCGCCACCGACAAGGCCGAGAAGAGCGGTTTCGACCCGCTGCTGCTGCGCCCGATCGACGATCTGGAGCTCACCGTGCGTTCGGCGAACTGCCTGAAGGCCGAGAGCATCTACTACATCGGCGACCTGGTGCAGAAGACCGAGGTCGAGCTGCTGAAGACGCCGAATCTGGGCAAGAAGTCGCTCACCGAGATCAAGGACGTCCTCGGCTCGCGCGGTCTGGCCTTGGGCATGAAGCTGGAGAACTGGCCGCCGGCCGGTCTTTCCCACGGCATGCAGTTGGGTTGATGAGTTACTAGTGCGATCGTCCCTGATCGCTGTGTAGCGAGACATCGGCCAAGGCGTGCATAGCGCCTTGGCCGAACGTCAAAAGCGGCCACCCATGGCCGCGGCGTAATTTTTGCGATCGTCCATGATCGCTACGCCATGCGCGTTCGGTGGGCACATGTCGTGTGTTGTCGCCGGGCGCCAGAAGCGGCCATCCATGGCCGCACTCTGAATAGAAGCCCGTATCACCAAGGGCCTCATCAGCGGGCAACCGCGGGAAGCTGGACACAATCGCCGGCTTTTCATAACAACAGACCTGTAGAGAGTATTCCGCCATGCGCCACATGAAATCCGGTCGCAAGCTCAACCGCACCAGCGCCCACCGTGAAGCGATGTTCAAGAACATGGCTTCGTCGCTGTTCAAGCACGAGCTGATCCGTACCACCCTGCCGAAGGCCAAGGAACTGCGCCGCGTCGCCGAGCCGCTGATCACGCTGGCCAAGACCGACGGCGTCGCCAATCGCCGCCTTGCGTTCGCGCGTCTGCGCGACAAGGAAGCGGTGGGCAAGCTGTTCGTCGAGCTGGGCCCGCGTTACCGCGAGCGCCCCGGCGGCTACCTGCGCATCCTGAAGTGCGGCTTCCGCGACGGCGACAACGCCCCGATGGCGTATGTCGAGCTGGTCGGCCGCCCGCAGGCTGCCGAGGCCGCCGACGCCGAGTAAGCGCCGTCGCAGTCGGACATCCAGACGTCCAAACGAAAACCCCGGTCAGGCAGCTGACCGGGGTTTTCGTTTGTGCGACAGGCGGTCGATAAGCCGATGCTGACAGCCCGCCGGCAAGCGGTTAATGTCTTGTCTTCGCTCCCTGCCGTATTCCCCATGAATCCCTTGCGTTGGTCGTTCCGCGTCAGCCTGCTCGCCGGCTTCCTCGTCTGCGCCGGCCTGATCGGTTTCGCGCTGTACGCGCAGTACGTGCTGCAGATGGACCCGTGCCCGCTGTGCATCCTGCAGCGCGTGGTGTTCATCGGGTTGGGCCTGGTGTTCCTGGTCGGCGGCCTGCACGCGCCGCGCGGCGGGGGCCGCTGGGTCTACGTGGGGCTGCTGGTGCTGGTTGCGCTGGTCGGCATCGGCATCGCCGCGCGCCACCTTTGGATCCAGTCGCTGCCGCCCGGCCAGGTGCCGAGCTGTGGCGCGCCGCTGGGTTACCTGCTGGAAACCCGCGCGAGCAACGGCGGCCTGGTCCGCGTGCTGCTGAAGGTGCTCAGCGGCTCCGGCGAATGTGCCGCGGTGCAACCTATCCTGGGCCTGTCGATGCCGTGGTGGTCGCTGATCTGGTTCGTGCTGCTGGGACTGTGGGCGGTGCTGGCCGGTGCGCGCCGCCCGACGGCGACGCGGCGATGAACAACGCCACGCCAAGCGTGTTCGTGGCGGACTGGACGCCGTCGTCGTGGCAGCAGCGTACGGCGCTGCAGCAGCCGCAGTACGAGGACGCCGCCGAACTGGCCGAGGCCACCACGCAGCTGGCCGGGCTGCCGCCGCTGGTGACCTCGTGGGAGGTGCTGGCGTTGAAGCAGGCGCTGGCCGAGGCGCAGGAGGGGCGGCGCTTCCTGTTGCAGGGCGGCGATTGCGCGGAAAGCTTCGCCGACTGCAGCAGTCCGATCATCTCTAACCGGCTCAAGGTGCTGCTGCAGATGAGCCTGGTGCTGGTGCACGGGCTGAAGCAGCCGGTGCTGCGGGTGGGGCGTTTCGCCGGCCAATACGCCAAGCCGCGTTCGACCGACAGCGAGACGCGCGACGGCGTGACCCTGCCCAGCTTCCGCGGCGACGTGGTCAACGGCCCTGAATTCACCGCCGTGGCGCGGCGTGCCGATCCGCAGCGGCTGATCCGTGCCCATGCGCATTCCGCGCTGACGATGAACTTCGTGCGGGCGCTCATCGACGGCGGCTTCGCCGACCTGCATCACCCCGAGTATTGGGATCTGGCCTGGGTCGAGCACTCGCCGCTGGCCGCCGAGTACCGCCGCATGGTGGCAGGCATCGGCGATTCGCTGCGCTTCATGGAGACCCTGGCCGGGCCGATCGCCGGCTTCACCAAGGTGGATTTCTTCACCTCGCACGAGGCGCTGCTGCTGCATTACGAGGAGGCGATGACCCGCCAGGTGCCGCGGCATCCGGGCTGGTTCAACCTGTCCACTCACTTCCCGTGGATCGGCATGCGTACCGCGGCGCTGGACGGCGCACACGTGGAGTACTTCCGCGGCATCCGCAACCCGATCGCGGTGAAGGTCGGTCCCTCGGTCACCGCCGAGCAACTGCTGCCGTTGATCGACGCGCTGAATCCGCAGGACGAACCGGGCCGGCTGACCCTGGTCCACCGCATGGGCCACGCGAAGATCGCCGAAGCGCTGCCGCCGCTGCTGCGGGCGGTGCAGCGCGAAGGGCGACGCGTGCTGTGGGTGGCCGATCCCATGCACGGCAACACCGAGAGCACCGCCAACGGTTACAAGACCCGCCGCTTCGACAACATCCGCGGCGAGCTGGACCAGGCTTTCGACATCCACGCCGCTGCCGGCACCCGGCTGGGCGGCGTGCACCTGGAACTGACCGGCGAGGACGTCACCGAATGCACCGGCGGTGCGCGCGGACTCTCCGAGGCCGACCTCGAACGCGCCTACAAGTCGATGGTCGATCCGCGCCTCAACTACGAGCAGTCGCTGGAGCTGGCGATGCTGATCGTGCGCAAGTCGACAGCTTCATTGTCTGGTTGACATTGGGGCGTACCTTGCCCGCGATAACTCTGGCGGCTTGATCGAAGCGAAAGCTCAAGGAGGAAAGATGGCTTCAGTGATGTTATCGAAGAAGGTGCGATTCATTGAGGTGGTCTTGCTCGTGATGAGCGCCATGGCTGCGTATGCTCCGCTGCTTCTCGGAATGGGTCTCTCGCTGATCATGTTGATGTTTTGCGACAGCGGCCCTCTGGCGAAATGCGCGGCGATGAGCGGCGATACTTTGCTGATTGCGGCGCTAGCGGCGACCGGGCCATTTTTGGCAACGTTTGCGCTGACCTGCCCGAATGCGAAGATCGCCCGCTTTCTCACGGTATATCCCTACTGGATGCTCGTGCAGGCGTTGGCAACCCTGTATGGGGCGATCAAGTTGCAGTCGATTCCGGCGACTTGGCGGGTCATGCTGGCGCAGGTGGCCGCAGGCTACTTGGCAATGGTAGCCCTGCTGTTCGTGCGTTCGCGGTGGATCAAGCAGGCGACGAAGGCGACACCGTTGTTGGCAGAGTGAGCCTAGCCACGGCCGCGGTCAGCGTGGCGCCACCGGCTTGCCGCCCACCGTGTCGAGGAATTTCGGCGGCTGCCATGCGTGCGTGTGTTGTTCGTAGCCGTAGGCAATCGAGATGAGTGTCGGCTCGCTCCACTTCGCGCCGAACAGCACGATGCCCACCGGCAGGCCGTGCGCCCAGCCGGCGGGCACGGTGATCGAGGGATAGCCCGCCATCGCCGCCGGCTGCGAGGCGCCGCCGATGGTGGGATCGCCGCTGACGATGTGGTCACCCAGCACGAGGTCGGTCATGAAGGCGGGGCCCCAGGACGGCGCCAGCAAGGCGTCGAGGTGCTGCGACTCGAGTGCGGCGTCGATGCCTTCCGGGCCGGCCAGCCGTTTCGCCTTGGCCAGCGCATCGAGGTACGCCTGGTCGGTCAGCGGCCCCTTCGCCTCGGCCTGCTCGAACAGCTCCTGCCCGAACCACGGCATTTCCTGGGCGGCGTGCGCCGTGTCGAAGGCGATCAGGTCGGCCAGCGTGTGCGCGGCGAGGCCGGTACGCGTGGCGAGGTAGGCGTTGATGTCGTGCTTGAAGTCGTACAGCAGCACCGTCATCTCCGGGGCCCCCAGCTCGCTCAGGTGCGGCAGCTGCACGGGGTCGACGATGATCGCGCCCTGCGCCTTCATCGTGGCGATCGCCGCATCGAGCACGCGGTCGGCATTCGGTTCGTTGCCGGCCAGCTCGCGCGCCACGCCGATGCGCTTGCCCTTGAGGCCGTTCGGGTCGAGGAACTTCGTGTAGTCGGTGGCGTGCTTGTCGGCCTCCACCGTGGCCGGGTCGTGCGGGTCGCTGCCGGCGATCACCGAGAGTAGGGCGGCGGCGTCGGCCACGTCGCGCGCCATCGGGCCGGCGGTGTCCTGGTTGTGGCTGATCGGCACGATGCCGGCGCGGCTCACCAGGCCCAGCGTGGGCTTGATGCCCACGATGCCGTTCATCGAGGCGGGGCAGATGATCGAGCCGTCGGTCTCGGTGCCGATCGCCACCGTGGCGAGCCCGGCCGCCACCGCAGCGCCGGAGCCCGCGCTGGAGCCGCAGGGATTGCGGTCCAGCGCATACGGATTCTTCGTCTGCCCGCCCATGCCGCTCCAGCCACTGCTGGAATGGTTGGAGCGGAAGCTGGCCCATTCGCTGAGATTGGTCTTGCCGAGGATCACCGCGCCGGCCTTGCGCAGCTTCGCCACCACGGTCGCGTCGCGCGACGCGGGCGCGCCGGCCAGCGCCAGCGAGCCGGCGGTGGTGCGTTCGCGGTCGCCGGTGTCGATGTTGTCCTTCAGCAGCACCGGGATGCCGTACAGCGGGCCACGCGTCTTCCGGCGTTTCTTGTCCAGCGTGCCGGCGATCTGCAAGGCGTCGGGATTGGTTTCCAGCACCGCACGCAGGTTCGGGCCGCTGCGGTCGGTGTGCTGGATGCGGTCGAGGAAATCCTGCGTCAGCGCCTTGCTGCTCAGGTTGCCGGCATCCATGCGCTGCTGCAGCTGGGCGATGGACGCATAGGCATCGTCGTCATGCTGCTGCGCGCACAGCGGCGCGCTGGCGAGCAGGGCGATGGCGAGCACTGAACGGGCGAACAGTTGGCGCGTCATGACATCCCCCGGCTGGTGCGACATGGTGTCGTGCCGGCAGAGCATAGCCCGCCGGTCCACCCGCGACACGGCGGTGAACCTGCCTATACTCGACGGATGAATGTACGCATGCCTGGCTCCCCGCGTGTCGCTGCCGGACGTACCGCCCGGCGCCTGTCGTCCCTGGTCTTGTCGCTGCTGCTGGCGCCGGCGTTCGCCGCCGCACCCGCGACGTCTTCGTCGTCGCCCGCACCGTCGGTGCCTGACACCTTGCAGCAGCGCATCGCGGCCTGCACCACCTGCCACGGCGTGCACGGCGAGGGTTCGCCCGGCAGCGGCTTCTTCCCGCGCCTTGCCGGCAAGCCGGCCGGTTACCTCGTGCGGCAGCTGCAGGATTTCCAGAACGGCCTGCGCAAGTACGCGCCGATGGAATACACCGTGCGCGGGCTCGATCCGGCCTACCTGAGGGAGATCGCCGAGTACTTCGCGGCGCAGCAGGTGCCGTACGCGCGCTCGCCGCGGCCCGCGGTATCCGCCGCGACACTGCAGCGTGGCGAGCAACTGGTGAGCGCGGGCGACCCCGCGCGCGGCATTCCCGCCTGCGAGCGCTGCCACGGCAGCCAGCTCACCGGCGTGCAGCCCGACATCCCCGGCCTGGTCGGCTTGCCGTACGACTACATCAGCGCCCAACTCGGCGCCTGGCGCACGCACACCCGCGCCACCGTGGCGCCGGATTGCATGGCCGAGGTCGCGGGGCGCCTGAGCGAGTCCGACATCACCGCGGTGGCAGCGTGGCTGGCCGGTCGCGAACTGCCGGCTGACATGCACGCGCAAGCGGCCGGCAGCGTGCAGCCGCCGCTGCGCTGCGGTGTGCTGGCGGACAGCGCCGACGGTACATGAACACCGCGTCGCGACGCGGCGGTGCCGCTGGCCATGCGCCAGCCTTCCGGATCGAGTCGGATTGCGGCAGCGTCGGGGTAAGTGCGTAAGCTCCGTAGAACCGTTCTCCATTCGGAGTGGAGCGCAGCTGCTATCGGTGTATCTGCTGTTCGGTGCGATACAACGCACCCAGTGCACGCCACGACTCGACATCCCAATGCCCTCGAGCCTGCCCGGAAGGCGAAGGCAACACGAACACTTGCGTCTCGCCGATGCGCTCGTCCTGCAGGCCGCAGTCGACGGCATGGCCCAGCGCGGCGCGCGCGGCATTCTTGCTGGTGAAGGCGACGAAGCGCGGTGCGTAGCGCTCGATTTTCGCCCACAGTGCCGGCGCGTCGAAGGCATCGCGCGGCAGTTCGTCGTCGTTGCCGCTGTGGCGCTTGGCGAGGTCGGTGAGGCCGATGCCGAATTGCGGCAGCAGCGGAAACTCGGCGGGTGCGAGCAGGCGCGGCGTGAAGCCGGCCTCGTGCAATGCACGCCAGAACAGGTTGCCGGGGTGGGCGTAGTAGGCGTGCTCGGCGGCGGAGCGCTTGCCCGCCGCGGTGCCGCAGAACACCAGGGCGAGGCCGGGCCGCAGCACGTCGGGCAGCACGTGCGCTTCAGGCTTGCGGGTCATCGTCGAGCAGGAAATCGGTGAACTGGAAGCGGTTATCGCGCAGCACGGATTCACCGCGCCTGAGCTTGAGCGTCTGCTTGAACAGCGGGCCGCCGAAGCTCAAGGTATGAAATTCGCCGCGCTCGCCGCAGGGATCGACGCCGGCCGGCAGGGCGTCGAGCAGGGCGGCATCGTAGGCGCGGCCGCAGAAATCCGCGGCGAGTTGCTGGGTGTCCACGCAGCACAGCATCGCGTGATGGCCTTCGGCCACGAAGCGGCGCGACAGTGTGGCGGTGTCCTCGCCCCACAGCGGGAAGACCGCGCGCCAGTTGTCGCGGCCGAGCTGGCGCACGCGGTAGTCGCGCACATCTTCGAGGAAGAGGTCGCCGAACGCGCAGTGGCGGATGCCGGGCCAGCGCCTGTGCGCCTCGGCCAGCGCCTGCACGTGCGCGGCCTCGTACGCCTCGTTGCTGCCGGGCCAGTCCAGCAGCACTTCGACCAGCGGCAGGCCGAGTGCGGCCACCTGGGCCTTCAACACGTCCTGCCGCACGCCGTGCATGGCGATGCGCTGGTAGTTGCGATTGATCGTGGTGAGCAGGCCGACGACCTGCCAGTGCGGGTCGGCGCGCAGGCGCTGCAGCGCCATCAGGCAATCCTTGCCGCCGCTCCAGGCGAGCAGGATGGGCGTGGGGGTGTCGCTCATGGCGTCTCCGAAGTGATGGCGGCGCGCCAGTCCAGCGTGGCATGCAGACGCTGCTGCGGATCGAGCCGGAAGTCCAGCGCCAGGCCCAGCGCCTGCGCCGCAGCGGTGGTGAGCGCCAGGCCCAGCCCGGCGTGCCCCGCGTGCGGCAACTGCTTGCGCCAGAAGCGCTGGCCGAAGCTGGCGAGATCGGCGTCCGTGAGGCCGGGCGCGGCGTTGTCGATGGAAAGCCCCCGCGTGTCGACGCGCAGGCGCACGGTGCCGCCTGCAGGTGCGTAGGCGCAGGCATTGCCCAGCAGGTTGCCCACGATCACCTCCAGCAGCGCCGAGTCGGTGTGCAGGCCCTCCGGAGGCGTGCCTTCGCAGCTCAGCACGAGGTCGCGCGCCGCGGCGGTGGCGTGCTGGCGCTGCAACTGGCGTTCCAGCCACGGCGCCAGCGTCAGTGTCTGCCATTGCGGCTGCTCCAGGCCGGATTGCAGGCGGGTGAGCAGCAGCAGGGCGGTGACGGTGGCTTCCAGTTCGGCGCCGATGCTGCCGATCTCGGCAAGCAGTTCGGGCGTGCTGCGGCCGCTGGGGTAGCGCGCTTCCACCTCGGCCAGCACGCGCAGTTCGGCGAGCCGGGTGCGCGTCTCGTGGGCGAGGCCGCTGGCGAACTGGCGCTCGCGCGCGAGGCCGTCGTCCATGCGGCCGAGCACGTCGTTGAAGCGCGCCACCAGCGGGTCGAGTTCCTTCAGGCCGACCGCGGCGAGCCGCTGGCCGGGCGCGTTGGGGCCGATGCCGCGCATGCGCTCCACCAGTGCGCCGATCGGGCGCAGGCCGCGGCGCACCACCAGCGGCACCACGATCAGCGCGAAGACCGCGGCGAGCAGCGGCCCCAGCGCGAGGATCCAGTCGATCGCCAGCAGCAACTGGTCGAGCGAATGGCGATCCTGCACGAACAGCAGGCGGCAGGTGGCGGGCGCGGCGTTGGCCGCGGCCAGGCCTTCGTCGTCCTCACCGACCGGGCGGGGGAAGCTCAGCCGTACCGAATCCAGATGATGCTCGTGGTGGCCAAGCCGGGCAAAACGCGGCTGCGGGCCGGTGTCGTCGGGCCAGCCCTCGGGCACGGCCGGCGGCGGCGGGTCGCTGCGCCGGGGCGCGGCCCCGTCGCAACGCAGCTCGTACCAGCTGTTGCCGTCGCCACCGGGCTGGCCGGCGGCGAGGCGGCCGTTGGGCGCGTCCTGCTCCAGCGCGACCATGTTGCCGAGGGTACGGGCCTGGCTCAGCAGGTCCGCGCGGAAGCGGCTGGCCATTTCGTGGTCGATCCGCCAATCCATCAGCTTGGCGCCGCCGCCCAGCACCAGCAGGCAGACGATGGCCAGCAGCACGGTGACGCGGGCGGAGAGGGAGGTGGGCCTCATGTGCGCAGGCTCCCCCTCTCCCGCTGGAGGAAGAGGGGGTTGGGGAGAGGGGCTTTTCTCGTCGCGCTCTCGCAAGATTCAAAGCGGTTTCGTCCACCTGCCGGTGGCCGAGCTACTTCTCTTTTGCTTGTCCACGCATGCGCAGGAGCGCATGCGAACAGCGAAGCTGGCCCGCAAGGGCGAAGGGCAGGATGCCCGGAGTCAAAGAGAAGTAGCCAAGAGAAAAAGACACCCCGCGGCGGCGCTTTCCACCCATCCATGGGCGGAAAGTCCGTGATCCGTGGCCGGGCTTTTCGAGCGGGCTCCTGCCCGCGCGAAAAGGCGAGCCCATCCATGGCCTCGCCCGCTGCGCGGCCTTGTCGTCCACGCCTCACCGCCGCCGAGGGGCCCCACAAGAGCCGGTGCGCATCGTGCGCGCCAGAAGCAACAGCGAGAGCAAAAGCAGGGCGATGCAAGCGTGTTGTCTCCCTCCCCTGCCTGCAGGGGAGGGCCGGGGTGGGGTGCTCTTGCCGTTGTTTCTGCGCGCAGGAGCGCGCTGCTTCACCCGGGCCCCCTATGGCGCGGCGGGTGGGTGGAGGAAAGTCCGCAGGATGGCCCGCAGGGATGCGGGCCAGTTTTCCGCCGGCACACGGAGGTGCCGTCGGAAAACCCCGTAACCCGCCCGCGCACCCGTAGCCCATGGGTGGGCGCAGGGCGCGCCATCGGGGGGCCGTTTCTCTTTGGCTACTTTCTCTTGACTCCGGGCATCCTGCCCTCCGCCCTTCGGGCCAGCTTCCGCTGTTCGCCGCCGCTCCTGCGGCGGCGTGGACAAGCAAAAGAGAAGTAGCTCGGGCGCCGGCAGGCGTCCGAAACCGCTTTGAAGCGCGTGCAAGCACAGAAGCAGAAACCCCCCTCACCCCAACCCTCTCCCCCAACGGACAAACTGTTGGGGGAGAGGGAGCAATCGCATCCCGCAAGTAGGTGAAGGGAGTCGGATACCGACAGGTATCCGATACCGCCTCGAACCTCGCGCAAATCGGGCAACCGCGATGCATGTTCATGGCGCACCGCCCGCCGGCGCCTGCGGCTGGCCCAGCCGCAACGTGTCGAAGTGCGCCGTTTGCGGATGCGCGGCGCTGCCCCACTGCACCGCCAGATCCAGCCGGTACAGCTGCAGCGCGCCGCCGCCACCGGGCGGCGTGCCGGGCACTTGCCACGGCGTGACGTCCAGCATCCAGCGATAGCGATCATTGAAGCGGCCACTGCGACTGCCCGGCGCCACCGGCTCCGTGACGAAGGCGCTGTCGAGCAGGCTGCGCGCCCACAGCGCCGCCTCGTCGTGCGCCGCCGCGTTGCGCGACAGCGCGATCGCGCCGCCGGCCACCTTCATCAGCGCGGCGAAGGCGATTGCCAGCAGCAGCATCGCGGCTATCACTTCGAGCAGGGAGAAGCCGCGCTGCCGCTTCATCGCGCCACCACCTGGTCCACCACCGCGACCTGCCCGGTGAGCCACGACACGTTGATGCGCCACTGGCGGCGGCCGCTGGCCAGGGTGATGTGGCCGCCGGTGGAGCTGCCGTCGGGGAAGAAGCGGATGCGCCCGGTGTGCTGGTCCGGGCGATCTTCCAGCGCGCTGGTGATCGAGAGTTTCAGGCCCTTGGGCAGGCGCACGTCCTTCCGCTTCGCGTCGCTGTACGTGTCGCTGCGGACATCCACATCGAAATGCTGTTCCTTGCCCTGCACGATGGCCTGTGCGCGCGTGGCGCGCAGCGCGGCGGCGATCTCGCCGCTGGCCGCATTGATGCGCGCGCTGGCCAGCCCCTGGGTCACCGACACCGCGACCGCCGCCGCCGCGATGCCGATCAGCACGATCACCACCAGCATTTCGAGCAGGGTGAAGCCGCGCCCGCATCGCCACGCTCCCGTCGCCTGTGTGGCAGGGAATCCGGGCTCGCATGGCGATGCAAGGCGCATGGATTTATTGCCAGTTGCCCACGTCCTTGTCGTAACCGTCACCACCGGGCTTGCCGTCGCGGCCGAAGAAGATCAGGTCGAAGCTGCCGTGGTCGCCGGGCGCCTTGTAGCCGAAGGCATGGCCCCAGGGATCCTTCAGTTCGGATTCCTTCGCATACGGGCCTTGCCAATTCGGCGCGTTCGCGGGTTTGGCGACCAGATCCTCCAGCTGCTGCGGCGGGCTGCCGTTGTCCAGCGCATAGTTCTCGATCTTCTGGCTCAGGGTCACCAGTTGCGCCTTGCCCGCGCCGTACTTGCCCTTGTCCATGTTCTTGCCGACCTGGGTCACCACCACCGCGCCGATGACGCCGATCAGCACGATCACCGCGAGCATTTCCAGCAGGGTGAAGCCGCGCGTGCGGCGCAGGGAACGGATGCGTTTGTGTTGCATGCAAGACCTCGTCATGTCGAACTCCGGAACGGTGTGCGGTGGCTACTGGATGTTGCTGGTGAGGCTGAGCAGCGGCAGCAGGATCGCCGCCATGATGAAACCCACCAGCACGGTCATCACCACGGTGAGTGCGGGCACCAGCGCGGCGAGCAGGCGGTCGATGCTGCGACGGCTCTCCAGCTCGAAGGTGTCGGCCACCTTGAGCAGCATGCCGTCCAGTTCGCCGGCCTCCTCGCCCACCTGCACCATCTGCAGCGCGAGCCGCGGGAACAGCTTCGACTGGCCCAGCGCGAAGCCGAGCCCGGAGCCTTCCTTCACTTGCTCGTGCGCCTGCGCCAGCGCCTCGTCCAGCGCGCGGTTCGCGGTGACCTGGCGCGCGATGGCGAGTGCGCCGAGCAGCGGCACGCCGTTCTTCAGCAGCGTGCCGAGCGTGCGGGCAATGCGCGCGGTCTGCACCTTGAGCAGCAACGGCCCCACCACGCGCAGGCGCAGCACGCGTGCATCCCAGGCCAGCCGCGTGGCCGGCTCGCGCAGACGCATGCGGAAGAAGAACGCACCGCCGACCAGCAGCAGCAGGATCAGCCACCACCACGACTGCAGCGTCTGGCCCAGCGCCAGCACCGCCTCGGTGATCCACGGCAGCGGCACCTGCATGTCCTCGAAGATCGGCACGAACTGCGGCACCACGTAGGCCAGCAGCAGCACCAGCGAACCCAGCACGCCTACCAGCAGGAAGGCCGGGTAGATCAGCGAGTTGACGATGCTGCCGCGCAGCTGCTGCGAACGTTCGAGGTAATCGGCGAGCCGGCGCAGCGTCTCCTCCAGCGAACCGCCCGCCTCGCCCGCACGCACCAGCGCGATGTAGAGCTTGGGGAACACGCCGTGTTCCTCGTCCAGCGCCTGCGACAACGGCATGCCGCCGCGCACGCGGTCGCGCACGCGCTCGATCAGCTTCTTCGCGCGCTCGCCTTCGGGCAGGTCGAGCAGGATGCCCAGCGCGCGATCCAATGGTTGGCCGGCGCCGAGCAGGGTGGCGAGCTGGTGGGTGAACTGCGCCAGCTGGTCGCCGGTGAACGGACCGCGCTTCAGCAGCGCGGCAAGGCCGGAGCCGCCTCCCGACGCATCGGCCGGCTGCGCCTCCAGCGGCGTGTGGCCCTGGTCCTGCAGCCGCGCCACCACTTCTTCGACGCTGGCGGCTTCCATCTGGCCTTGCAGGACTTCGCCGGCTTCGCTGACGGCTTTGTATTGGAACTGGCTCATGGCGCCGAACTGCATGCTTGAGCCCCTCTCCCGCTGGACGCGGAGAAGGGCCACGGATGGCCCTGCTTTGAGGAGCGAGGAAGAGGGTTGGGGTGAGGGTTCGGGTATGCCGCAATGCTGCGCTCCGGCCGTACCCTCATCCGCCTTGCGGGCACCTTCTCCCGGAGGGAGAAGGAAAAGAGCACATCAGCCCTCCTGCGTGACACGCAGCACCTCCTCCAGCGTGGTGACGCCGGCGAGCGACTTGGCGATGCCGTCCTCGTACATGGTGCGCATGCCTTCGGCGCGCGCCTGCTTCTCGATCTCGCCGGCGTCGGCCTTCTGCATCACCAGGCGGCGCAGCGAGTCGCTCATCACGAGGAATTCCATGATCGCCTGACGGCCGCGATAGCCGCTGGGATTCGCCGCGCTGCTGCCGGGCTTCCACAGGCGGATCGGTTTGCCGCCCGCGTACTTCTCCAGCTCGAACTGGGCGATCACCTCGGGCGAGGGTTCGTAAGGCACCGCGGTCGCCGGGTCGAGCCGGCGCACCAGTCGCTGCGCAAGGATGCCGTTGACGGTGGAGCCGAGCAGGTAGTCCTCCACGCCCATGTCGAGCAAGCGCGTGATGCCACCGGCCGCGCTGTTGGTGTGCAGGGTGGACAGCACCAGATGGCCGGTGAGCGCGGACTGGATAGCGATGCGGCAGGTCTCCAGGTCGCGCATCTCGCCGATCATGATCACGTCGGGGTCCTGGCGCACGATGGAGCGCAGCGCGCCGGCGAAATCCAGCCCGATCTGCGGCTTCACCTGGATCTGGTTGATGCCTTCGATCTGGTACTCGACCGGGTCCTCGACGGTGATGATCTTCACGTCCGGCGTGTTGATCTTCGACAGCGCGGTATACAGCGTGGTGGTCTTGCCCGAGCCGGTGGGGCCGGTGACCAGCAGGATGCCGTGCGGGCGTTCCAGCACCTCGACGAAGCGCGACTGGAAGCTGTCGGTGAAGCCCAGCGTGGCGAAGTCGAACACCACCGATTCGCGGTCGAGGATGCGCATCACCACCGACTCGCCGAAGCTGGTCGGCACGGTGGACACGCGCAGATCCAGCTCCTTGCCCTGCACGCGCAGCTGGATGCGGCCGTCCTGCGGCAGCCGGCGCTCGGCGATGTTGAGCTTGGCCATGATCTTCACGCGCGAGATCACCGCCGCGGTGCTCGATGCCGGCGGCGCCTCCACCTCGTGCAGCACGCCGTCGATGCGGTAGCGCACCTTGAGCCGGTTCTCGAACGGCTCGATATGCACGTCGGACGCGCGCTGCTCCACCGCGCGCTGCAGGATCAGGTTGACCAGGCGGATCACCGGCGCCTCGCTGGCGAGGTCGCGCAGGTGTTCCACGTCGTCCACTTCGCTGGCGCCGCCGTCGATGTTCTCCACGATGGTGCCCATCGCGGAACGACCCGAGCCGTAATAGCGCTCGATCAGGTCGTCGATCTCCGAGCGCAACCCGATGCGCAGCGCCACCGGGCGCCCCGCCGCCAGCGTCACCGCCTGCAGCGGATACGGGTCGGCCGGATCGGCCATCAGCAGCGCCAGCCCGTGCCCGCCGTCGCTCACCGGCACCACGTGCTGCTGCTTGAGGAAGCGCAACGAGAGGTCGAGATCCGGTGGCGCGAGTTCCGGCGCCTCGCGCGCGGCCAGCATCGGCACGGCCAGCAACTCGGACCAGGCCTCGGCCAGCTCGCGCTCGTTGACCAGGCCCAGCCGCGCCAGCAGCGCGGTGAGCGTGCCCTCGGTGGCCTCCTCGTGCAGCCGGCGCGCGCGCGTCAGGTCGCCATCCTTCAGGCGGCCGCGCGCGACCAGCAGCGCACACACCGCCGCCTCGCGTCCTTCCGTTGCCGTCGATGTTTCTCCAGCTGCCGCCGTCGTCAACATCCGCTGCACCCTCGCTTGCGATCCATCCCCGATCGGACAGTCACTGTACCGTGCCACCCCGACAAGCGGTACGACCGCGCCGGCGCGATGCGGTTCAGCGCGACAGTTCTTGCGAACACCGCGCCGGACGCGCAAAGAAAGCCGGCGCCCATGGGCGCCGGCTTTCCCTACATCGCTTCGATGTCGTCGCTTACCAGCCGAAGCCCACGCCCACGCCGCCGGACGCCTCGTTGCCGCTCACTGCGGCACCGACGGTGAGGTTCGCGTTGCGCGACAGCGAGCGCGAGTAGCCCACCGACAGCGCGGCCTGGCCACGGTAGCCGCCCACGCCCACGCCCACGCGGCTGGGCGTGTCGATGCCCTGCGTGCTGAACGCCATCTGCGACATCGCCGCACCCATCGCGCCGATCCGGCCCATGCGCTGGTTCACCACGCGGAACTGGTCGTTGACCTCGCCGCGCAGGGAGTTCAGGTCGGCGCTGGTCGCCATCCCGGCCACCTTCTGGTCGGTATAGGCCTTGGCCGAATTCAGCGTGGCCTGGTTGCCGACATCGGCATAGGCCTTGGCGTCGACCAGCGCCTGCTGCACCTGCCCGGTGTTCGCCGCGTCGGTGGCCTGCGTGCCGGCCGCCACGTTGACAACCTGGCGCTCGCTGCCCGCCGCGCCCACCGACACCGTGTTCGCGCGATCGGCCACCGAACCCGCGCCCAGCGCCACCGCGTTGCTCGCCCCGTTCACCACACTGGCGCCGGCACCCAGCGCAACGCCGGAGGCCGCGTCGTTGCTGGCGTTCGCGCCCACCGTGACCGAGTCGGTGGCGGCCGCGGTGGAGCTGGCGTTGGTGCCGATCGTGGTGCTGTTGTCGGCGCCGATCGAGCTGCCATGACCGATCGCGATGTCGCCGCCGTCCTTCGCCACGCTGCCGTGGCCGAGCGCCATGCCGTCGCCGCTGCCGGACGGCAGGCCACTGTTGCCCGAGCCGGGCGCGCCGCCGTTCTGCAGGTCGGTCAGCGCTCTTTCCGCACTATCCACGCGACCGGTGAGGTTGCCGAGCGCCCCGTCCAGCGCGCCCAGCGCGTCGCCCACGCTGTAGTAGCTGCCGAGCTGCAAGCTGTAGACCGGCCCCATGAAGCCGCCGGCCCCCATCATCGCGCCGCCGCCCAGCGCCTGCGCCACGTCGCCGGCGAGGTTGAACAGCTGGCCGCCGTTGACCGCCTCCATGCTGCCGGCAGCCAGCGCGCCTGCCCTGACGTTGGCCAGCGTGGTGCCGCCGTTACCGGCCAGCGAGATCGCGGCCTTGTCGGCATCGTCGTAAGTCACCGCATTGACGATGTTGCCGTCGATGCCGCCGATGGCGTCCTGCAGCTGCTTTACGTTCACCGCGTCGGTGGCCGCGCTGCCGGCCGCCACGTTGGCGATCTGGCGCTCGAAGCCGGCACTGCCCACCGAGACGGTGTTCGCGCGGTCGGCCAGCGACTGCGCGCCCAGCGCCACGGCGTTGACCGCAGTCGCCTTTACCCAGGCACCGGCGCCGAGCGCAGTGCCGTTCGCCGCATCGGCCCCGGCCAGCCAGCCCAGCGCGGTGGCCTGGTCCGCCGTGGCATAGCTGCCGGCACCCACCGCCACCGTGCCGAAGCCGCTCGCCTCGGTGGCGAACAAGCCGTACACGCTGCCGCCGATCGCCACGCTCTGGTCGGCATGGGCCAGGCTGCCCTCGCCCACCGCCACGCTGCTTTCGCCCGCCGCCTCGGCGCCCACGCCGCCGGCATAGGCGTAATCGCCCGAGGCCGTGGCGCCGTAGCCCACGCCGGTGCCGAGGAAGCCATCGGCCTGCGCATAGCTGCCCAGCGCCGTGGCCCCGTCGGCCGTGGCGCTGGCGCGGAAACCCGCGGCCAGCGCCTGCGTGCCGTCGGCTGCCGATCCGGCGCCCAGCGCCGTGCCGTACGCACCGGTGGCCTGTGCCGCGTTGCCGTAGGCGGACGCCCCATCCGCGTCGGCCAAACTGCCCGCGCCGGTCGCCACGCTGTCGTCTCCATTGGCCTGTGCCCCGTTGCCTGCCGCCACGCTGTTCACGCCCTGCGCCAGGCTGCCGTAGCCCACGGCCAGGCTGCCCACGCCCAGCGCGTACGCACTCGATCCCAACGCCGTGGACTGGTCCATCCACGCGAAACTGCCCGCACCGATCGCGGTGCTGTTCACGCCTTCCGCGTCGGCGCCGAAACCGAACGCCGCGCTTTCCGTGCCCAGCGCCATCGCGCTCGCGCCCGCCGCCACGCCGTGCTCGCCCAGCACCAGCGCATCCTCGCTGCCGTCCGTCGCGCCATCCGCGGCGAACAGGTGCGAGGCCGACGCGGCGGCATTCGCCACCGCGTCGAGCTGGGCCTTGTTCACCGCGTCCGTCGCCTCCGTGCCAGCCGCCACGCCGGTGATCTGGCGGGTCAGGCCATCCTTCACGCTGCCGACCGAAACGGTGTTGTCGCGCTCGGCCCAGCTGTTCGCGCCCAGCGCCACGCTGCTGTCGGCGAGCGCGGTGCTGCTGTCACCGATGGCCACACTGCTGGCACCGGAGGCCCAGCTGTTGGTGCCCAGCGCGGTGGCATAGTCCGCCGGCGCGTAGGCGAAGTAGCCCAGCGCGGTGCTGGCGATGCCGCCGGCCTCGCTGATCGCACCCACGGCCGTCGCGTTGTCGGCCAGTGCATGGGCGCCCGCACCCAGCGCGGCGGCGTTCTCGCCGCTGGCCACGGTGTCGACGTAGAAGCCCAGGCCCGGGATCAGGTCGGCCGAGCCGCCCAGCGCCACGCTGCCGTTGCCGATCGCGGCGCTCTGCGAGCCCACCGCGGTGGCGAACGTGCCGCTGGCGGTGGCCACGCCGCCCAGCGCCGTGGCCTGCTGGCCGACGGCGCTGGCGCCCACGCCGAACGCGGCGCTGGCCAGGCCATCGGCCTCCGCGCTGGCGCCGACGGTGGTCGCGCCGGCGCCCTTGCTGCTGGCGGCGGCGGCGACCGGATTGCCGCTGCCGTCCTGCAGCAGCGGATCGCCGTCCTCGTCCACGGCCACGCCGCCGATCGCGATGCTGGCGGCGCCGTCGGCGCGGGCGTCGGCGCCGTACGCCGCGCTGTTTTGGCCCGTGGCCTGCGCGTTGTTGCCGGTGGCCACGCTGTTCGCGCCCTGCGCCAGGCTGCCGTAACCCACTGCCACGCTGCCCAGGCCCAGCGCGTACGCGCTCGAGCCCAGCGCGGTGGACTGGTCCTGCCAGGCGAAGCTGCCCGAACCGAGCGCGGTGCTGTACATGCCTTCCGCATCGGCCTTGTAGCCGTACGACGCGCTCTCGTCGCCGATCGCGAAGCTGCTTGCACCCGCCGCCACGCCGTGCTCGCCCAGCACGAGGACATCCTCGCTGCCGTCGGTCGCGCCGTCGGCCTGGAAGAAGCGCGTCGAGCCGGCCACCGCCTCGTTCAACTGCGACAGGTTCACCGCATCGGTGTCTTCGGTGCCCGCGGCCACGTTGGCAACCTGCCGTTCGGCGCCGACGGCGCCCACCGAGACGGTGTTCGCGCGATCAGCCACCGCATTCGCGCCGATCGCCACGCTGTTGTCGGCCAACGCCACGGCCTGGAAACCCAGTGCCGTGCTGTCGACGTTGAGGGCGCCCGCCAACGCGCCCACGGCGGTGGCATTCGCGGCGGCCGCGTAGCTGCCGCTGCCCAGTGCCGAACCGAAGTCCTCGTCGGAGACTGCGCCCGCGCCGAGCGACGTGCCTTGCACGCCCCAGGCCTCGGCCTGCGCGCCGAAGGCGCTGGAACCGAGGTCCGCCGCCGCCGCGCTTTCGCCCACCGCGACGCTGCTCACGCCGTCGGCATAGCTGTTCCAGCCCAGCGCGGTGGCGTACTCGTTGGTGGCCCAGGCACCCGCACCCAGCGCGGTCGTGCCGGTGCCGCTCGCCCGCGACGGAATGAGGCCGTAGTAGGTCGAGCCGCCGATCGCCACGCTCTCGTCGCCGCTGGCCTGGCTGCTCTCGCCCAGCGCCACGCTGCCCGCACCTGCCGCCTCGGCGCCCGCGCCGCCGGCAAAGGCGTAGTCGCCCGAGGCCGTCGCGCCGTAACCCACGCCGGTGCCGAGCAAGCCGCCGGCCTGCGCGTAGCTGCCCAGCGCCGTGGCCCCGTCGGCGGTGGCGCCGGCGCGGAAACCCAGCGCCAGCCCCTGCGCGCCGCCGGCTGCCGCCTCGGTACCCAGTGCGGTGGCGTAGGCTCCGGTGGCCTGCGCGGCGTTGCCGTAGGCCGAGGTGCCGTCCGCATCGGCCAGGCTGTCCGCGCCGGTGGCCACGCTGCCTTCGCCGTTGGCCTGCGCGTTGTTGCCGGTGGCCACGCTGTACCCGCCGGACGCCAGGCTGCCGTAGCCCACGGCCAGGCTGCCCAGGCCCAGCGCATACGCGCCCGATCCCAGCGCCGTGGCCCGGTCTCCCAGCGCGAA
This sequence comes from Rhodanobacter sp. C06, assembly GCF_002001105.1. Lineage (GTDB taxonomy): Bacteria > Pseudomonadota > Gammaproteobacteria > Xanthomonadales > Rhodanobacteraceae > Rhodanobacter_A. The sequence goes on from NZ_MUNP01000027.1 coordinate 72,091, forward strand.
GCTGCCCGCGCCGATCGCGGTGCTGTTCGCGCCTTCCGCATCGGCGCCGAAGCCGAACGCCGCGCTCTCGTCGCCGTTCGCCATCGCGCTCGCGCCCGCGGCCACGCCATGTTCGCCCAGCACCAGCGCGTCCTCGCTGCCGTCCGTCGCGCCATCGGCCTGCAGGAAGCGCGTGGCGTCTTCCACCGTCGCGTTCAAGCCGTCCACCGCGGCGCCCAGCTGCGCCACGTTCACCGCGTCCGTGGCCGCGCTGCCGGCCGCCACGTTGGCGATCTGCCGCTCGCTGCCGGCGCTGCCCACGGAAACCGTGTCGGCACGGTCGGCGACGCTGTTGGCGCCCAGCGCGACGCTGTTCTGCGCATTGGCATGGCTGGCGATGCCTAGCGCAGTGCCGTTCACGGCGCTGTCCAGCACGCGGCTGTCGTAGCCGACCGCGGTGGCGCCGCGCGAACGCGCCTGCGCGTTGGAGCCCAGCGCGCTGGCGGTGGCCTGCAGCGCCTGGGTGTTCGCGCCGATGGCGGTGGCATTGGTGTCGATGGCCTTGGCGTTGTTGCCGAAGGCCGAGGCGCTGATCCTGCTGGCTTGGCTGGCGCCACCCACCGCCGTGCTGCCATTGGCCGCGGCGGAGGCGTTGTTGCCGATCGCGGTGGCGTTGTTGCCGGTAGCGGTGCCGCCGCCAGTGGCGAAACTGCCGTCGGGATTGGCGGCCTCGTCCGGCGTGACGTCGGCGGGCGCCGGCGCCGTCACGCTGCGAACGGCAGGCACGGCAGGGGTGACTCCTGTGGCATGGGCCGTGCCGGCGATGCCGACGGCCAGCGCGGTGGCGCCGAGCGCGGCGCGCAGGCGCTTCGAGGCACCGCCCTTGCCACTGGCGTGCGCGTGTTCGGACGCGACGACGAGGCAGCCGAGCGCCTTGTTCCAGACCTTGCTGTGAATCCTGTTCATGTGTTGCTCCCCTCAAGCCAGTGATCGCCAGCCGATCGGGCGCCCAGGGCGGCCCGCCGTCGGTGGCATGTGCAGGTGTGCGCACGCGGTCCCGCCGGACCGGCGGGGGCGTGGGAATGGATGGACCGGCCCCCGCCGTGCGGGCGGGAGGCCGGGTGCCGCGGCCCGCTCAGCGCGGAGCGGTGAAGTTGCCCAGTACCGTCACGCCGCTCCAGACGCTTTCGCCCGTCACGGTGAGGTACCAGGTGCCGGCAGCCGGACGCGTGATCACCACGGACTCGTTGTTGCCGGAATGCGCCGACTTGAAGTCGTAACTGCCGGCGCTGGCCGGGGCGCCCTGCTTCACGTACAGCGTGACGTCGCCCTGGCCGCCCGAGGTGCGCAGACTGAGGCCGAGCGCCCCGGCCGGCACCTCGAGCTTGTAGACCGTGTTCGCGCCCGCCTTGCCGGACTGACCGGCCAACGCCAGGCCGTTGCCCAGCACGATGGCCGGGTCCGGTTCGCCCGGCTCGTCGCCGCCACCGGCCACGGCCTTGGCCACCGCGGCAGCGGCATCGACGATGCCGGCGCCGATCGGGCGGTTGTCCGGCGGCGCCACCTTCGGCGCCATCGCGGTGGACTGCAGCACGTCGAGCACCTCGTCCGGACCCAGCAGCGGCAGGTGGGCGGCGAGGCGCGCGCCCTGCACCAGCGCCACGATGCCCGAGACATGCGGCGTGGCCTGCGACGTGCCGGCCATACCGCCATAGTTGCTGTCGTTCGCCACCGGCGTGGTCTTGCCGCTGTTCAGCGCCTGCCAGATGAAGCCGTCGTTGGCCTGCGCGCCGCTGCTGCCGTCGTTGGCGTAGACGCCGCCGCCCGGCGCGGCGATCTTCACCGTGCTGCCGTAGTTGGAGTAGTACGCGCGCTTGCTGGTGACGCCGGAGGCGGCCACCGCGATCGCGCCGGGGCAGCTGGCGGGCGAGTAGCCAGCCGCATCCTTGTTGCTGTTGCCGGCCGCCACCACCACCACGGCGCCGAGCGCACGAGCCTTGTCGATCGCCTTGGCGGCCGAGCTGCTGGCGGTGCAGCTGCCGCTGCCGCCGAGGCTGAGGTTGATGACCCGGGCCGGATGGGTGTTCGCGGGCACACCGTCCACGCTGCCGCCCGCCGCCCACACGATGGCGTCGTTGATGTCGCTGTTGTAGCCGCCGCAATGACCGAGCACGCGCACCGGCAACACCTTCGCGCCATGCGCGATGCCCGCCATGCCCGCACCGTTGTTGGTCAGTTCGGCGCCGCTGGTGCTGGCGACGTGGGTGCCGTGCCAGCTGCTGTCCTCGGGCGGATTGGCGGCGTCGGTGCATTCGCTCAGCCACGGCTCGGTGGTGGTCCAGTCGCCGAGGTCCCAGCCGCCGGGGACGCGGCCGTCCTGCTCGCGCCCGGAGACGAAGGCGTCGGTGATGAAGTCGTAGCCGGCGTCGGCCAGCGAGGTGTCGACATCGACATGGCTGGTGATGCCGGTGTCCAGCACGGCGATCACGATGCCGCTGCCGTCGGCAAGATCCCAGGCGTTGTTGACGTTGCTGCCGCCCCAGTTCGCGGCACCGGACACGGTGGCCGCGCCGTCCGGCGTCTTCAGGTTCCACTGATACTTCGCGTAGTAGGTGTCGTTCGGGGTGAACGTGGCCGGGGCCAGCAAATCGGACGCGCGGATGTCGCGCACCGCGTGCCACAGCAGGTCGGGTTCGACGTAGGCCACCGCCGGATCGGCGGCGATCTGCTCGATCAGCGCGGCGGCTTCGGCGCGGCCGAGCTTGCGCGAGGTGCGGATCAGGTCCGCCCCGGCCGCCAGCTTGCGCTGGTAGCTCGCCGCGACCGTCTTCGGCGGCGTGTTGCCCGGCATGCGCGCCGCCGCGTTCAAGCCCGCGCGATCGATCGCCGCGCCGACGCTCTGCACCGCGGCGCCACGCTGCACGGCCTGCGTGCTGCCGTCGCGGTAACTGACGATGAATCGGTCGTAGCTGCCGCCATCCTGCAGGCCACTGACATCGAAACGCGCCGCCGCCTGCAGCGCGCCGCCCGCCACCGCGGGCAACGACAGCGCCATGGCCACGGCCGCCGCGAGCAAACCCTTGACTCCCAAGTGTTTCGTCATGCCGAACTCCCCGTTGTGCCGGCGGCCATCCGCCGCCCGGCGTCCCTGGCGCCCATCGGCGCCTTCGATATGCCGTTCCTCGTCCCCACGAGGTAACGGCGTCCGGTCAGTCCACGGGCGTGGACAGGCGGGGCGGTCACACCGGCCCGCGCCCCGCCCGTTTCGTGACATGCTTCGCAAACTAGCCGCAAAGATTTGCGAAGGTCAATACGAATCACGAAAGTTCTTGCATAAGCTGCCGATAACGCGGCGCGGTTTGCGTTCGTGTCATCCGCGGCGGACGGATGGCGAATCTGCGCGGGTCTGGGACAATCCCCGTTCGCCCTCCATGGATCCGCGCATGCAGCTGCTCGACATCGGCGCCAATCTCGGCCACGAATCCTTCCGCCACGACTTCGACGCCGTGCTGCAGCGTGCGCGGGAACATGGCGTGGACCGGATGATCGTCACCGGCGCATCGCGCGAGGGCAGCGAACACGCGCTGGCGCTGGCGCATGCCCATCCCGGCGTGCTGTGGGCCACCGCCGGCGTGCACCCGCACCACGCGGTGGACTACGGCGACGCCACCGACGCACGGCTGCGCGTGTTGGCGCAGGATTCTGCGGTACGTGCGGTAGGCGAGACCGGGCTGGACTACAACCGCAACTACTCGCCGCGCGACGTGCAGCTGGCGGTGTTCGAGCGGCAACTGGCGATCGCGGCGGAACTGGGCAAGCCGCTGTTCCTGCACCAACGCGACGCGCACGGGGATTTCGTCGCCCTGCTCCGCCGCTGGCGCGACAAGGTGCCGGCCGCGGTGGTGCACTGCTTCACCGACAGCCGCGAGGCGCTGCGCGACTACCTCGCGCTGGACTGCCACATCGGCATCACCGGCTGGATCTGCGACGAACGCCGCGGCAGCCACCTCCGCGAGCTGGTGCGCGAGATTCCCGCCGACCGCCTGATGATCGAGACCGATGCGCCCTATCTGTTGCCGCGCACCGTGCGCCCGCAGCCCTCGCACCGGCGCAACGAACCGATGTACCTGAAGCACATCTGCGCGGAGATCGCACGCGACCGCGGTGAGCCGGCCGAGGTCACCGCGGCGAACAGCACGGCCACGGCCGCGGCGTTCTTCGGTCTGCCACGCGCCGACTGATCAGCCGGTGCGGCGCAGCCACAGGCTGCCGCCGTGGCGTGGACGCTCGCCGAGAAAGTCGCCGAGCGCAGCACCGTGGCGTTCCCGCGCAATGGCGCTGCCGTACACGATCTGCCAATCGCGGTTGCCCGACAGGAAGGCCTGCAACAGGTATTGCTCGTTCCAGCTGAAGCCGAGTTCGCATACCCAACGCTGCGGGTAATCGAGCGGCAGAAAGATGTCGTGGAAATGCACCAGCACGCCTGGCTGCAGGATCGGCAGGATGTCAAGCACCAGCCGGTTCACGTCGCTGCCGGTCTTGGAGACATGCGATGAATCGACAAACAGCACGTCGTCCCGCGCCAGTTCCGCGAAGCACCGTTCGTCGACTCGCTGCACCCGCTCGCGAATGAGCGTGATGCGACCCGCGTCGTGTGACCGCTGGAGAAATGGCCGCGGATATGGCTCGATGCAGGTGATCGACGCCTCGTCTCCGAAAAACCGCGCGTTCATGTCGAGCAGGAGCAGGGTGGAATAGCCCGACCCCACCTCGACGATCCGACGCGGCTTGACCGTCTGCAGCAGGCAGTACATCACACGCGGGTCCTGGCGCTCGAACTGGCCGTTGAAGTCGTAGAAGCGGTCGAGCGTATCGTCGGACGGCCCGCTTTCCGGGTAATCGTAGCCTTGGAGCAGCGGCGGAAACACCTCGCGCAGCAGATGTTCGTGCCCGGACGGATTGAGATCGATGCCGCGCATCGGGCGTTCCGTTTCCCACAGCATGGTGCGGTCGGCGATCGCCTCGTCCGGGTTGACCACCGGTGAGTAGAAGTGGCCATCGGGAAAGGCTGGTTTGGTCATGGAGACGACACCCGGCGAAGAATTCGCAAAGCCTATCCTGATGTGCACGCGGTTGTCGCAGTGTGCATCGACGCACACGGGCGAACGTCAGCCCACGCGGCCCACCAGCGTCACGAACGGCCAGCGCACCGCGCGCACCTGCTCAGGGTCACCCCATGCCGCAGCCAGTTCCGGCGTTGCCGCCTGTACCGCGTCGCTGCCGGTGCGCTTCTGGTACCGCTGGGTGGCCGACCACGAGCGCAGGTAGGCGAGGAACTGGGCGAGGTTCCAGTCGGCACGCATCATGAAACTGGGCGACTCCACGCGCGTGAACGGGAACGGCAGGTCGCGGTAGCCGGTATCTACCAGCGCGCGTTCGGGTGGCCAGTCCGGGCCCAGCGTGTCGGCGTAGAGGCGCCGTTCGACCGCATCGACCTCGTGGCTCACGCTGCAGTTGCCGTAGGCGGAGATCGCCAGCAGCGCGCCGGGTTTCGCCACGCGGCGCACCTCGGCATGGAAGGCGTCGAGGTCGAACCAGTGCAGCGCCTGGGACACGCCGACCAGGCTCGCGCTGCCCGCGGCGAGCGTGCTGCGCTCGGCCGGCTCCACGCGGTAGTCGATCTGCGGTTGCGCGGCAGCCTGTGCGATCTGGGTGGCGCTGGGATCGGTGGCGACCACGCGCCCGAAATGCGCGGCGAGGCCGAGGCTGGCCTGGCCGTTGCCGCAACCGGCGTCCCAGGCCAGCGCGCGGTCGGGCGCCTGCTGCGCCAGCCAGTCGAACCAGTCGGCGGGCGGCAAGGGACGCGCGTCGCGATACAACGCGGCGTGGCCGGAGAAGTGATCCTTGAATTCCATGCGCGGACTCCGTGGGGACGGACGCCGCGATTATCGCGCCTCAGTGCATGGTTTTTTTTGCGATCGTCCCTGATCGCGAGGATCAAACGGGGCGGCCATCCATGGCTGCACTCCCTACCCTCTTGCGATCATCCATGATCGCGAGGATCAAACGGGCGGCCATCCATGGCCGCACTCTTCAAGCGATCACGCGCGTTTCGCCCGGCGCAAGTCCATCGAGCGCGTAGTCACCGATGCGCACGCGGATCAGCCGCAGCGTGGGGAAACCTACCGCCGCGGTCATCCGCCGCACCTGGCGGTTGCGGCCTTCGCGCAAGGTGAGCTCGAGCCAGCTGGTGGGGATGCTCTTGCGGAAGCGCACCGGCGGGTCGCGCGGCCACAGCCAGTCCGGCTCCTCCGCGTGCTCGGCAGGCGCCGGCAAGGTGGGGCCGTCGTTCAACAGCACGCCGCGGCGCAGCGCGGCGAGCGCCGCGTCGTCGATCGTGCCATCCACCTGCACCAGGTAGGTCTTGGGTTGCTTGTGGCGCGGGTCGGCCAGCCGCTGCTGCAGCCGGCCGTCGTCGGTGAGCAGCAGCAGGCCTTCGCTGTCGTGGTCCAGCCGGCCCGCGGCGTAGACGCCCTTCTGTTTCACGTAGTCGGCCAGCGTGGGCCGGCCGTGCTCGTCGGTGAACTGGCAGAGCACGCCGTAGGGCTTGTTCAGCGCGATGAGCATGGCCGCCGTGTGCGCGGTGTTAGTGCGCTGGCGCGGCGGTGGCTTCCACCGGCTTCACGAAGCGCAGCGTCATGCGGTCCGATTCGCCGATCGCCAGATACTTCGCCCGGTCCTTGTCGCCCAAGGTCAGCGTGGGCGGCAAGGTCCACACGCCCTTCGGATAGTCCTTGGTGTCCCTGGGGTTGGCGTTGATCTCGCTCTGGCCGGCGAACCTGAAGCCGGCGTCGGTGGCGAGCTTGATCACGTAGTCCGTGGGCAGGTAGCCGCTGGATTCCACGGCGGCCAGGCTGGCGCCCGGCGCGGCGCGATGGTCGGTCACGCCGAGCACGCCACCAGGGCGGAGTACGGCGAAGAACGCCTTGAACATCGCCGGCGCGGTGCCGGCCTCGGTCCAGTTGTGCACGTTGCGGAAAGTCAGCACGCGGTCGGCCGAGCCGGGCGGCCCGAACACCGGCGCCCTGGGATCGAACTCGACGATGCGGGCCTTGCCGTAATCGACCGGATCGGCCGCGAATTTCTTGCGCAGCTTGCTGTCGTCGCGTTTGGCTTCGTCACCGCTCGCCGGCACGGGCTCGGCAGCGATGTAGTGGCCGTGGTCGCGCAGCAGTGGCGCAAGCACCTCGCTGTACCAGCCGGCGGACGGGTTGATTTCGACCACCGTCTGGTTCGGCTGGACGCCGAAGAATTGCAGCGTGGCCTTCGGGTGGCGGTAGACGTCGCGCGCGCGATTCGCCGGCGAGCGCCAGCCGCCCGCCAGCACGGCATCGATGCTGCTGGCGCCGGTCGACGATACCGCCGCGCCGGCGGGTGGATGCTTCATCGCCTGCTGCGCGCCTGCCGCTGCGCCGAAAACCATCAGTGCAATGCCTATTCCACGGAGCTGCGAACGTTTCATGGTGACTCCTCGTACATGAAGCCGGCCGCACACTCTGCCGGCCGGTCAGTGGGGGAACGGTCGAGACGTAACAGCCGCGCCTCAGAACGGTCGCGGACACACCGATTGCAGGCCGTCGATATGCTCGTGCAAGTCCGAGGCGATGCCCTGCCACATCGGGTCGAGGATGAAGTCTATGCCTTCGCGTCGCGCCAGCTTCGCGGCGGGGATGAAGTCCGCGTCCCCGGCCACCAGCACGATCTGGTCCACCAGGTGCTTGTAGGCCAGCGCGGCGATGTCGATGCCGATCTTCATGTCCACCTGGGTCTGGCGCATGTCCGGCTCGTAGTGCTCGTCGCGCAGGTCGTCCCATTTCAAGCTGCCGTCGCGGAGCTGCTGCATGGCCTGGTACTTCAGCTTCCACTCGCCGCGCTCGGCGAGCCGGCCCAGCCGCAGCGCCATCTTGCGCTGGCGGCGCAGCTGCTCATGCAGCTCGCGGCGGAACGCGGCGGCGCCGCTGCGGCCGAAGTCCACGCTGTCGCCGCTCACCGGGCGCGCGAAGGTCTTGTCCAGCGGCGGGCAGTCGTAGAAGAAGATGCGGTACAGCGATTCGCGCGGGCGGTCCAGCGCCTTCAGGTGTTCCAGTGCCATGCCGAACACGGTCTTGGCCACGGTGCGTGCGTCGTTCGCGTCGCGCTCGCCCCACACCTTGCGGTAGCGGGCGAGGAAGAAGGCGCCGTCGACGAGGATGGCGGTGCGTTGCATAGGAAATCCTCATGGGGTGCAGCTAATAAAGTACGCATGGTCCGCGCGCAACGGCGCGCGCCCGCATTTTACGCAATGCCTGTCGTCGGCGAAGCGGATCAGGCGACGGGCAGCAGTGCGTCCGGCTCCCACACGTGCATCTGCTCGCGAAAGGTCTTCGCCTCGACCAGCAGCCACTCGCGGAAGGTCTGCAGGCCGCGGTGCTCCTGCGAGCGCGGCGGGTAGACCAGCCAGTACGCCTCCGGCACCGGCAGGTAGTGGCTGCCCAGCACCACCAGCAGGCCGGCGTCGATCAGCGATTTCGAGGTGACCATGCGGCCCAGCCCCACGCCGAGGCCTTCCAGTGCCGCGTGGCGCGCCGCGTCGACGCTGTCGAAGTTCGCCACGCGCCGCGCGGGCAGCTTGCCGCCGAAGCGCTGGAACCAGTCGCGCCAGCGGTCGGCCGGGTTCGGATCGCCCAGCAACGGCCAGTCGCTGAGGTCGGCGGAGCTGGCGCCGCCCATCCGCGCCACCAGCGCCGGCGCCGCCACCGGAGCCAGCCATTCGGCGAACAGCCGGTCGGCATGCAGGCCCGACCACTCGCCGCGACCGTAACGCAGCCCGCAGTCCACCGGCTCGCGCTCGAAATCGACCAGCGCCGACGAAGACTGCAGGTTGAGCTCCAGATCCGGATGCGCCGCCACCATGCGCGGCAGGCGCGGCATCAGCCAACTCGACATGATGCCGGGGCTGGCGCTGAGGGTGAGCGCGTCGTGACGGTGTTCGCGGTAGCGCATCAGCGCGTGCTCGATGCCGTCGAAATGCTCGCCCACCGCCTCGAACAGGCGGCAGCCTTCCACGGTGAGGCTGACCCCGCGCGGGCCGCGCTCGAACAGGCGCCGGCCCAGCCGATCCTCCAGCTGGCGCATCTGGTGGCTGAGCGCGCTCACGGTGAGATTGGCCTGTTCGGCGGCGCGCGACAGCTTGCCGAAGCGGGCGACCAGCACGAACTGCTGCAGCAAGTCCAGCGAGAGCCGCGTCATCTTGAATTTCCTTCAAGGCAGACTTGCGAAGATATCGCTTTTTCGGCGCGGCGCCACGCTTTACCTTGCACTCGTCCCCACCCCCACTTGCAAGGAATTCACCATGCGCTCGCCCTTCGTCGGCCTGCTGCTGCAGCACGGCCATGTGCATTCCCCTGAACTCGTCCGCGAGCTGGATCGCGCGGACCAGCGTCCGCTGACCCTGCGCGGTGCGTTCCGTCAACTCACCGCGCCGGACGCCGCCGAACGCCGCAACTCGTGGCGCGCCACGGCCGGCGGTGCGCGCCGGCTGTTCCCCATCAACTCGCCCTGAGCTGGTCAGCCGGGCATGCCCGCACCGGCATGCCCGGTCGGGGCGCCCATGAACGGAGTGCGACCGTGAACCGCCAGGCCATCAACTTCCAGCAAAAACTCGCCCTCTTCGCCGAGCCATGGCAGCCGCGGGTCGTGGCCGAAATGAACGACTACCAGTTCAAGCTCGTGCGGCTGGTGGGTGACTTCGTCTGGCATGCCCACGCGGACACCGACGAGGTCTTCATCGTCCTCGAAGGCCGGCTGCGCATCGACTTCCGCGACGGCGCCGTGGAGCTCGCCGACGGCGAGATGTTCGTGGTGCCGAAGGGTGTCGAGCACAAGCCGTTTGCCGACGGCGAGGCCAAGGTGTTGCTGGTCGAGCCGCGTGGCGTCGTCAACACCGGGGACACGGCCAGCGAGCGCACGACCCGCAACGACATCTGGGTCTAGGCGTACCCTGATTGACCCGGCACGGGAGAACCCCATGATCTGCCGCATCTGGCACGGCATCACGCCACGCGCCAAGGCCGATGCCTACGCGCGCTTCCTTGAGCAGCGCGCGATTCCGGACTACCGTTCCGTTTCCGGCAACCGCTCGGTCGCCGTGCTTCGGCGCGACGAAGCCGAGGTCACGCACTTCCTGACCGTGACGCACTGGGATTCGGAGGAGAGCATTCGTGCCTTCGCCGGAGACGCGTTGCTCACGGCCAAGTACTACCCCGAGGACCGGGACTATCTGCTGGAATTCGAGCCGCAGGTCCGGCACTACGTCGTGAGTGCTTTCGAAAGTTCCGGCTGAGTCGGCGCTCGTGGTGCCGTCTGGCCGCATCGGCATCAGGAGATTTCCATGCAATACCGCCCGCTCGGCCGCTCGCCGCTCTCCATCGCCCCGCTGGTGTTCGGCGGCAACGTGTTCGGCTGGAGCGTCGACGAGGCGCGCGCATTCAAGCTGCTCGACGCGTTCGTCGACGGCGGCGGCAACACGGTCGACACCGCCGACGTCTACCCGGCCTGGGTGCCGGGCAACCACGGCGGCGAGTCGGAAGCCATCATCGGCAAATGGCTGCAAAAGAGCGGCAAGCGCGACCGCGTGCTGATCGCCACCAAGGTGGCGAAGTGGGACCGGCATCCCGGGCTGTCGCCGATCAACCTCCGCGCGGCGGTGAAGGGTTCGCTCCAGCGCCTCAGGACCGACCGCATCGACCTCTACTTCGCCCACCAGGACGATGCCAGCGTGCCTATGCACGAGACACTGGGCGAGTTCGCGCGATTGATCGGGGAAGGCAAGGTGCGCGCGATCGGCGCCTCCAACTTCACCACCGACCGCACCGTCGAGGCGCTGGCGGTGTCGAAGGCATACGGCCTCCCCCGCTACGAATGCCTGCAGCCGGAATACAACCTCGTGGCGCGTGCCGGCTACGAGACGGCACTCGAACCGCTGGTGCGCGAGCAAGAGCTGGGCGTGACCTGCTACTACGCGCTGGCCAGCGGCTTCCTCAGCGGCAAGTACCGCAGCGCGGCGGACTTGGCCAAGAGCAGCGCGCGCGGCGGCGCGGCGAAGCGCTTCCTCAACCCGCACGGCCTGGCGGTGCTCGCCGCGCTGGACGACATCGCCGCCACGCACAAGGCCACGCCCGCGCAGGTGGCGCTGGCCTGGCTGATCGCGCGTCCGTCCGTCACCGCGCCGATCGCCAGCGCCACCAGCGTGCCGCAGCTGCAGGAACTGCTGGGCGCGATGCAGCTCGACCTGGGTGCCGACGAAGTCGCCGCGCTGGACCGCGCCAGCGCAACGATCAGCGCGTGACGCTGGCCGCCGCGGCCGGTGCCGTGGCGCTGCCTGCGGCGACCGGCGCCTCGTCCAGCCCCGGCGGCGCCTCCACCGTGTAGCCCGCGGCCTTCAGCTTGCTCAAGTAGCCGGTGGGCGAGAGCAGTTCGCCCATCGGCAGCAGCGCGAAGCTGCTCGCATTGTCCGCCAGCGCCTTGCGCGCCGCGCCCAACCACACGGCCTCCAGTTGCGCGGGCACATCGTCGAGACCGAGCTGGTGGGCGAAGCCGGCGCTGGTGATCGCGGTGACGCAGGCGTCGCGGCGATGGCTGTCGGGCAAGCGGCGCAGCTCCTCCAGGTCGCCGGTGGCCCAGGCGTTCGCGCGCGCGGTCATCGCCGGCAAGTCGTGCTCGATGCTGTCCAGCGTGCGGTTGAAGCATTCCAGGTCGCTGGGCGCCGCGGCCTTGAACGCCTTCAGCGCCTCGCGCGGCTGCTTGATCTCCACGCGGTATTCCACCGGCGTCTCCGGAACGCCGTCCTGCTTCGCCATCGCCGCCACCGCACCCGACACGCCTCCATCGTTGCTCAGCCCATTCGCCTTGAGCGCCTTCCGGTACAACTCCTGCGCCGCGAACAGCGGGCGCCAGCGTTCGATGCCGCTGTCGCCGCCGAGGTACTTCCGCTTCAGCGCCTGCCAGCGCGCGTAGGTCGGCGCATCCATCACCTGGTCCAGCGTCTTGCCGTCCGGGTTCTTGCGCGCGCCGTAGGCCGTGGGCAGCAGGAAAAGCTTTCCGAAGAAACCTACGTCCGCCTTGAGCTTGATCTTCGGCTCCAGCAGTACCTGCCTAGCCTGCGCGAGCACCTGCGCCACCTCGCGCGACTCCCACTGGATATGCCCCGGCAGCGGCGACAGCGTCCCCAGCACCCGCAGCACGTGATCGCCCTTGCTTACCTTCCACAAGCCGGGCCCGGGCACCACGCCGCTGACGACCACGGGCGAGAGCAGGGGCACGTCGCTGGGCACTGGTGGCGCCGTGGTCGTGGCGGCTGATGGCGGCAGCCGTGCCGGCACGGCAAGCACAGCCGGTGCGGCAAGCACGAAGCACAACGGCACGGTCCAAGGGCGCATCAGTTTCATCCTCATCGTCGATTGCCGGCGTTGTGGCCGAGGCAGTTGCGCGATGTTCGCTGCCGCAGCGGCAACGGCACTTGAACGACCATCGCCATGTCGGAACAATGGTCGCGTTCGCGTCACTGGCGCCGCGAGAGGGAGCACCCTCGGGGAGCGCGGACACCATACCGTAGCCGCGCGCCTGGGCACTCCTCCTTCCGCAACGGAGCCGTGCCATGCCTACAACACCCCATCTGCTTGCCTTCGCACTGATCGCCTTCGGCCTCGTGCTCACGCCGGGTCCGAACATGATCTACCTGATCTCGCGTTCGATCTGCCAAGGCCACGTAGCCGGCCTGATCTCGCTTGGCGGCGTAGCGCTGGCGTTCGTCGTCTATCTGCTGTGCGCAGCGCTGGGCATTACGGCCTTGCTGTTCGCCGTGCCCTATGCCTACGACGCCTTGCGTTTCGGCGGCGCGCTCTACCTGCTCTGGCTGGCGTGGCAAGCAGTGCGCCCCGGCGGGCGCTCCCCGTTCCATGTGCGCGAGCTGGAACGTGTACAGCCCCGCAAGCTCTTTGCAATGGGCTTTCTCACCAACCTGCTCAATCCGAAGGCCGCAGTGCTCTATCTTTCACTGCTGCCGCAATTCATCAGCCCCGGGCACGGCAGTGTATTGAGCCAGGCGCTGGTGCTCGGCGCCACGCAGATGGGCATCAGCCTCACGGTGAACGCTGTCATCGTCGTGCTTGCCGGCAGCATTGCCGCATTCCTTGGCAGTCGGCCACGCTGGCTGGGCGCGCAACGCTGGATGATGGGTACGGTGCTCGCCGGGCTTGCTGTACACATGGCCGTACAGTCGCGGCGTTGAAGCGACAAAACAAACGGGGCGCCGCGGCGCCCCGTTTCGCCTGCCGGTCCGGTTGCTTACTTCAACCCCGCCAACGCCGCATTGAACGTGCCGCTGGGCCGCATTGCCTTGCTTACCAGCGTCATGTCGGGGTGGTAGTAGCCCTTGATGTCGACGGGCTTGCCCTGCGCGCCGTTGAGTTCGCCGACGATGGTCGCCTCGTTCTCGGCGAGCACCTTGGCCAGCGGGGCGAACTTCGCCTTCAGCGCGGCGTCCTCGCCCTGCGCGGCCAGCGCCTGCGCCCAGTACAGGGCGAGGTAGTAGTGGCTGCCGCGGTTGTCGAGTTCGCCCACCTTGCGCGCGGGCGACTTGTTGTGGTCGAGGATCTTGCCGTTGGCCTGGTCCAACGTCTTCGCCAGCACCTTCACCCGCGCGTCGCCGGTCTTGTCGCCCACGAATTCCAGCGAGGCCTGCAACGCGAGGAACTCGCCCAGCGAATCCCAGCGCAGGTAGTCCTCTTCGAGGAACTGCTGCACGTGCTTGGGCGCGGAGCCGCCGGCGCCGGTCTCGAACAGGCCGCCACCGGCCATCAGCGGCACGATGGAAAGCATCTTGGCGGACGTGCCCAGCTCCATGATCGGGAACAGGTCGGTGAGATAGTCGCGCAACACGTTGCCGGTGACCGAGATGGTGTCCTGGCCCTTGCGGATGCGCTTCAGCGAGAACTTCGTGGCCGCCACCGGATCGAGGATGCGGATGTCGAGGCCGGCGGTGTCGTGGTCCTTGAGGTAGCGCTCCACCTTCCTGATGATCTCGCGGTCGTGCGCACGCTGGGCATCGAGCCAGAACACCGCCGGCGTGTTGCTGAGGCGCGCGCGCGACACCGCGAGCTTCACCCAGTCCTGCACCGGCGCGTCTTTGGTCTGGCAGGCGCGCCAGATGTCGCCGGCTTCCACGTCGTGCTGCAGCAGAACCTTGCCGGTTTCATCGGTGACCTTGACCACGCCATCGGCGGCGATCTGGAAGGTCTTGTCGTGCGAGCCGTATTCCTCGGCCGCCTGCGCCATCAGGCCCACGTTGGGCACGCTGCCCATGGTCGCGGGGTCGAACGCACCGTGTGCCTTGCAGTCGTCGATGGTGACCGCATACACGCCGGCGTAGCTGCGGTCGGGAATGATCGCCTTGCAGTCCTGCAGCTTGCCTTCGGCGTTCCACATCTTGCCGGAGTCGCGGATCATCGCCGGCATCGAAGCGTCGATGATGACGTCGCTGGGCACGTGCAGGTTGGTGATGCCCTTGTCGGAATTCACCATCGCCAGCGCCGGGCGCTTCGCGTATTCGGCCGCTATGTCGGCCTTGATCGCCGCCTGCGTCTCCGCCGGCAGGCTGCCGAGGCGCGCGTAGAGGTCGCCGATGCCGTTGTTGGCATCGAAGCCGGCCTGCTTCAGCGCGTCGGCATGCTTCGCGAGCACGTCCTTGTAGAACTCGTTCACCACCACGCCGAACATGATCGGGTCGGACACCTTCATCATGGTGGCCTTGAGGTGCACCGAGAACAGCACGCCCTTCGCCTTGGCGTCGGCGACCTGCGCATCGATGAAGGCGGCCAGTGCCTTGCGGCTCATCACCGACGCGTCGAGGATCTCGCCGGCCTTCAGCGCCACCTTCTCCTTCAGCAGCTTGCTGGAGCCGTCCTTGCCGAGCCACTCGATCTTCACCGCGGTGGGCGCATCCACCACCACGGATTTCTCGCTGCCGTAGAAATCGCCGCCGTCCATGTGCGCCACGTGGGTCTGCGAATCCTTGCTCCACGCGCCCATCTTGTGCGGGTGCTTGCGCGCGTAGTTCTTCACCGAGAGCGGCGCGCGGCGGTCGGAATTGCCCTCGCGCAGCACCGGGTTCACCGCACTGCCCTTGACCTTGTCGTAGCGCGCCTTGGCGTCCTTCTCGGCGTCGTTGGCGGGCGTGTCCGGATAATCCGGCAGCGCGTAGCCCTGCGCCTGCAGCTCCTTGATCGCGGCCTTGAGCTGTGGCACCGAGGCGCTGATGTTAGGCAGCTTGATGATGTTCGCGTCCGGCGTGGTGGCGAGCCTGCCCAGCTCGGCGAGATGGTCGCCGATCTGCTGCCCATCCTTCAGGCGGTCCGGGAACTGCGCCAGGATGCGCCCCGCCAGCGAGATGTCGCGCGTCTCCACCGCGATGGCCGCGGTGGCGGTGAACGCCTTGACGATCGGCAGCAGCGAAGCGGTGGCGAGGAACGGCGCTTCGTCGGTGAGGGTGTAGATGATCTTCGGCGTATCGGACATGGTCGGCACGACTCTCTGACGGCAAGGGGGAATGGCAGCGGGCCATTGTCGCGGTTTCGCGGGCAGGCGGCAAAGCGCGTGCCGTATCGGGCCACATCGCCTGCAGGCGGCGCCGACCGCGACACGCTGCGGCCTGCGCGCCGTCGCGGCGATCTGCTAGTTTCCCGAATCCATGTGCTTATGCGATCCCGTCATGTTCCCACGCCGCACCATCGTCGCCTTGTTCGCAGCCGCCCTGCTCGCCGGCTGCGCCCACCAGCCCGTGCATGCGCCCGCGCTGCCGGACGGCACGCGCGCCACGGTGGCGATCCTGGAAACCACCGACATCCACTCCAACATCCTCGGCTACGACTACTACAAGCAGAAGGCCGACCCCACGCTGGGCTTCGAGCGCACCGCCACGCTGATCAAGCAGGCGCGCGTGCAGTTCCCGAACCACTTCCTGTTCGACAGCGGCGACACCATCCAGGGCACGGTGCTGGCCGACTGGCAGGCACAGGTGCAGAAGCTGGCTTGCGACCAGGAGCTGGCGATCTACCGCGCGATGGACGCGGTGGGCTACGACGGCGGCACCGCGGGCAACCACGAGTTCAATTACGGGCTGGCTTACCTGTCGCAAGTCACCGGCACGCCGATGAACGTGGACGGTGGCACGCGGCAGCGCTGCGCCGGCCCGCATTTCCCGCTGGTGCTGGCGAACGTGGACAGCGCACGCGACGGCGCACCGATCTTCAAGCCGTGGACGATCGTCACCAAACCGATCGCCGTGCAGCTGCCTGACGGCAAGACGGAAAGCGTGCCGCTGCGCGTGGCGATCATCGGTTTTACCCCGCCGCCGATCCTGCAATGGGACAAGCAGAACCTGGCCGGCAAGGTGACCGTGGACGGCGTGGTGGAGGCGGCGAAGAAGTACCTGCCGCAGATCGAGGCGCAGCATCCCGACCTGGTGGTCGCGATCGTGCATGGCGGCCTCGACACCGCACCGTACACGCCCGCGATGGAGAACGCCGGCTGGCATCTCGCCGGCGTGCCCGGCATCGACGTGCTGCTGCTCGGCCACTCGCACACCGAGTTCCCCGGCCCGCGCTTCGCGGCGATGAAGGACGTGGACGACATGCACGGCTTCGTGCGCGGCAAGCCGGCGGTGATGGGCGGCTTCTTCGGCAAGGATCTCGGCGTGATCGCGCTGGCGCTGGATCGCGTCGACGGCCGTTGGGTGATCGACAAGCAGGACACGCACAGCGAGGTACGGCCGATCTGCACGAAGCCCGGCGACGCCGCCAGCTGCGTGGCGGCCGATCCCGCCATCGCGCCGCTGGTGGCGAAGGTGCAGCAGGCCGCGGTGGCCTACGTGAACACCCCGATCGGCGAAAGCCGCGTGCGCATGTCGAGCTATTTCGCCGACGAGGGCGACATGAGCGCGCTCGCCGTGGTCAACGCCGCGCAGCGCGACTACGTGCGTGCCGAGTTGCCGCGCCTGCATCCGGAACTCGCGGACGTGCCGGTGCTCTCCGCCGCCGCCGCGTTCCGCACCGGCTTCGGCGGCCCGGACGACTACACTGACGTGGCGCCGGGCCCGCTCACCCTGCGCAGCGCGGCCGACCTCTACTTCTATCCGAACACGCTGGCCTCGGTGAAGACCGATGGCGCGGGCGTGAAGGCGTGGCTGGAGGAATCCGCCAGGCGCTTCAACCGCATCGACCCGACGAAAGGCACGCCGCAGGAACTCGTCAACACCCGCTTCCCTGGCTTCAACTTCGACCAGATCCAGGGCGGCATCCATTACGTCATCGACGTGAGCAAGCCCGCGGGCCAGCGCATCGTGTCGCTGAGCTTCGACGGCAAGCCGGTCACGCCCGACCAAGCCTTCATCGTGGTCACCAACAACTACCGCGCCAGCGGCGGCGGCCGCTTCCCGGGGCTGGACGGCAAGAACATCGTGCTGGCCGCACCCGACGGCACGCGCGAGATCGTGGCGCGCTGGCTGCAGCAGCATCGCGAGATCACCGCACGCGAGCTGCCAGCCCGCTCCTGGTGTTTCGCCCCGCTCAAGACCGCCGGACCGGTGCTGTTCACCAGCGCCAGCGGCAAGGCCGCCATCGCGAAGTCCGACGGCCTCGATTCGATCCGCGAGGTGCAGGACCACGGCGACGGCACCGCCACCTACGCCATCGACCTGTCGCGCTGACGAGCACTGCCCGGTGGCGCGCTCCCGCGGTGCCGCCGGCCTCGGCTAGAGGTAGCACAATGGATGGCGGTCCGGACGATCAATCGCGCGCCTCTGCTCGCAGCGCGCCGGATCGCACTCGACGAGCTTGACGAGCGGGCGGCGCCACTCCAGTTCGACCCGACCCTCGTTCACCGGCAGCGGCGCCACCTCGCGCGCCGGCCCGAAACGCGCGGAAACGGTCGAGCCGGGTCCGCGCCCTGGGCGAGACCTTTGCTCAGAGCGGCATGGCGGGTTCGTCCGACTCCGCCATGCGCCGCAAGCATTCGGCCGTCGTCGCATCGGCAGGCACGAAGGCCTCCAGCGCCAGTTCGGCCAAGGTAATGTCCACCGGCGTGCCGAACACCGTGGTGGTACTGAGCATGGAGAGCACTTGGTCGCCCACCTCCAGTTGCATGGGTACGGCTATGGACGTCTGGACGTCCGCCACACCCGAGCCGTCCGGAACCGGCATGGCTTGCAGTTCGCGCAGCAACGCGACGAGCACGGGGTCGTGGCAGGCATCGATCTGTTGACGCAGGCGCTGCAACAGGTGTGCTCGCCATTGACCCAGATTGCGTATGCGCGGCGCGAGCCCGGCAGGATGCAGGCTCAGGCGAAGCACGTTGATCGGCGGCTCCAGCAACACGGGCGCCACGCCGCCAAGCAGGCGCAGGGTTGCCCCGTTGCTGGCGACGAGCTGCCAGTAGCGGTCAACTGCCAGCGCCGGGCAGGGCTCCAGCCCCTTGAGCAGCAGGTCGATGGTGGCGCGTGCGGCAGCGAGCGCAGGATCGTCCAGGGTGCGTTGGCGAAAGGTGGGCGCGAAGCCCGCGGCGATCAGCAGAGTATTGCGCTCGCGCAACGGCACGTCGAGGTGCTCGGCCAGGCGCAGGATCATGTCGCGGCTGGGCTGCGCGCGGCCGGACTCGACGAAGCTCAAGTGCCGCGTGGAGAGTTCCGCATCGGTGGCGAGTTCGAGTTGAGAGAGGCGTCGGTGGCGACGCCACTCGCGCAGCAGGTCGCCGACTGGGCGGGCGGTGTCGATGGGTTGGGCGTTCATGCGGCGATGATGCCAGCGGTCGGAGGTCGATGGTCAGGCGGCCCGGGGCACGCCGCCGGCCTCGCGCAGGAAGGCGTGGATGTCCGCCACCAGCCGCTCGTAATGCGTGTGGTAGAACCCGTGCGGAGCGCCGTCGTACTCCAGGTACCGGCCGTTCGGCACCATCGCCGCGATGGCGCGACCCTGCTGCACCGGCTCGCTGGCATCGCGGTTGCCGTGGATCACCAGCAGCGGCACCGGCAAGCTGCGCAACTCCTCGCGCAGGTCCACGCGCTTGGCGCGGAAGCATTCCACCAGCGCCTGCAGCGAGGTGTCGCAGATCATGTCGATGGTGTACTGCATGTATTCCGGCGTGGTACCGGTTTCGGCGGGCAGGAAGAAGTCGTTCGCGTTGTCGGTCAGCCAGTACGGCAGGTCATGGCGGATCGCGGCGAGCACCGCCGCAGTGGTGGGTTCGTCCATGCTCCACGGCTCGCGGCTGCCCTCGACGTAGCTGGGTGCGGTCGGGGCAAGGAAGACCGCGCGGGCGACGCGTCCGCGGCCATGCCCTGCGAGGCAGCGCGTGGCTTCGCCGCTGGCCATCGAGTGCGCGACCACGCTGACGTCGCGCAGATCCAGGTGTTCGAGCAGTTCCGCCAGATCGTCGGCGAGGCGGTCCAGCCGGTAGCCGTGGCCGGGGTCGTCCGAACGGCCATGGCCGCGCCGGTCCAGCGCGATGCAGCGATAGCCGAGTTCCTGGAAGTGCAGCATGTATGGGGCCCAGGCGCGCGAATCCAGCGCCCAGGAGGCGACGAACACGATGGGCCGGCCGCGACCGCAGTCGCGATAGAACAGTTGCGTGCCATCGGTGGTGGTGAAGTGGCTCATGGCGTACTCCGGCAGAGGTGATGCGGGGAGACAGGCGTGGCGCAAGCGGCTCAGGCCGCCTGCGGCACCTTGTCCAGGAAGCCGTGGATGCGGCGCACGCGCCCCTCGTCCAGTTCCGCCACGTCGAAACCGACCACCAACGGTTCGTCGTTGCCCGGAGCGATCAACTGCCACCGGAAGCGGGCCAGGTCGTGATGCGCGTCCACTTCGCCGGCGAGGGCGAAGCGATGGCCGGGGAACATGCCTTGCACCGCGGCGATGGTGGTGTCGATGCCTTCCCAGCCGCGCACCTGCGCCATCGGGTCGGTGTAGGCGACGTTCTCGGCGTAGACGCGCTCGATCAGCGCGCGACGACGCAGCGGATCGGTTTCGTTCCAGCTGCGGATGTAGTTCTCGATCAGTTCGCGGATGGCGCTCATGGCTGTGCTCCGTGGTGGGTGTGGGCACAGCTTGCGGTGGCCACCGCCGCAAGACGATTACTTCGCAGGTAATGGAGTGGCGCAGCTCGCCTCGAGCAAGGGACTGCCCAGGCCGTGGGCGAGCCGGAGGGGATGGCGACTGCAGGCCCCATGGATTCGGGCACAGGAGCCGCCGATGCGTGCCCGTGACTGAACCGTCGGCGTGGTCGACCGAGCCGCCTGACGCCGTGCAAGCGCGAACAGCCAAAACCGATCTTCAAGATCCGGCTGGCGGCGACCGATGCGCGGGCCACCCGAGGAGCGGGTCGCCCCACGTATCGTTTGGGCGCCAGGGGAAGCATCCGGTGCGCCCGCCACGCGGACGGCACGGGCAAGCTCCGCGAAGCACAGGAACACGGCGGCGGCACCGCGACCTGCGCGATCGACCTCGCGCGCCGAACGCGCTCAATCCACCGGCGTGTGGCGCAGGCGACCCACTTCGGCGGGCCACACCGCGCTGGCGCGGTTCGACCAGGACTGGCGGATGTAGTTGACCACCGCGGCCACCTCGTCGTCGCTCAACTGCTGCGCGAACGGCGGCATCGAATACGGCCGCGGGTTGCCGACGGTGGCCGGCGCGAAACCGCCAAGCAGCACGCTGCGCACCGCATTGGTGGCCGTGGGCGCGGTCACCGAGCTGTTGCCGTCCAGCGGCGGATAGACGCCGGGCGCCCCTTCGCCCTGCTTGCCGTGGCAGGCGGCGCATTGCCGCGCGTAGAGCTCGCCGCCCTGCGCGTGGCTGGCGGCCTGCGTGTATGTGGCGGGCGCGGGCGCAGGTGCACGCGCGGGCAGCGCCTGCAGGTAGACCGCCACCGCCTGCAGGTCGACGTCGCTCATGTGCTGGGTGCTGTTGCGCACCACGTCGGCCATCGGACCGAAGGCGACGCCCCTGGCCGACTGGCCGGTCTTGAGCAGGTCCACGATGTCCTGGCTGCTCCAGCCCGCCAGGCCGCCGCCCGGCTGCGTGCCGAGATCGGGCGCATACCAGTCCTGCACGGGAATGGTGCCGCCGGCGAGGTGGCGATCCTGCTCCATGCCGCCCCAGGCGTTGCGCGTGGTGTGGCACTCGTTGCAATGGCCCAGGCCCTGCACGAGGTAGGCGCCGCGGTTCCATTCCGGCGACCGGGCCGGATCGGGCCGGTACACGCCCGGCTTGAAGTACAGCGCACGCCACGCCAGCAGGCTGCTGCGCACGCTGTAGGGGAAGGCCAGGCGCGGCGCGCGATCGGGCTGGTGCACCGGCGGCAGCGATTTCAGCCAGGCGAAGATCGCCAGCGCGTCGTCGCGGGTGACCTTGGTGAACGAGGTGTAGGAGAACACCGGATACAACGGCTCGCCGCGGCGGCCCTTGCCCTCGTGCAACGCGCGCCAGAAGTCTTCGAAGCTCCACCGGCCGATGCCGGTCTCCGGATCGGGCGTGATGTTGGGCGCAGGCACGTCGCCGAACGGCGTGGCGAGCACGCGGCCGCCGGCATAGCGCTGGCCGCCGCGCTCGGTGTGGCAGGCGGCGCAGTCGCCCACGGCGGCAAGGTATTCGCCGCGGGCGATCAGCGCGGGGGCGCGCAGTTTCGCGGCCTCCGCCTCAAGTTGCGCGGGCGGCATCTGCTGCACGCAGCCGGGCGCGAACAGCCACCAGCCGAGCAGCGCCATCCCGAGCAGCACGAAGATCAGGATGCCGCGTCGCCACCAGCGTTTCATGGATTCACCCCGCCATTGCCCGGCACGCACCAGCCCGGCAGCGGCTCGCGCTGCGCACCGGCCGGCACGGGATGCATATCGGCCGGCGGCGGCTGGCTGGCCAGCCACGCGGCCACTGCGGCGACATCGTCGCCGGTCATGCGGTTGGCCACCACGACCATGCAGCCGGGGCCGTCGGCAACACGCTGATGCGTGCGCCACGCATCGAGCTGGGCGTCGATGTAAGCGTAGGACAGGCCCGCCAGGCCCGGCATCATCGGTTCCAC
Organism: Rhodanobacter sp. C06; assembly: GCF_002001105.1. Classification (GTDB taxonomy): domain Bacteria; phylum Pseudomonadota; class Gammaproteobacteria; order Xanthomonadales; family Rhodanobacteraceae; genus Rhodanobacter_A. The sequence continues at coordinate 94,237 of NZ_MUNP01000027.1, forward strand.
GCCGGTCAGCGTATCGCCGTGGCAGCTCGCGCAGGACGGCACGCCGCGGCTGGGGTCGCCGTGGCGCACCAGCTGCTCGCCGCGCTGCATCGCGGCGGCGGCCACCGCTGGCGCCGCCTGCCGGCGGTACGGCACCTGCTGGGCCGCGAAGTATTCGGCGATCTGGCGCAGGTAGTCCGGGCTCAGCTGGCGCACCACGTATTCCATCGCCGCATGATGGCGCCGACCGCTCTGGAAGGATGCGAGCTGCTGCTGCAGGTAAGCGGCCGGCTTGCCGGCCAGGCGCGGCACTTTCGCGTCGCCGGGCAGGCCTTCGCCGCGGGCGCCGTGGCAGCTGGCGCAGGCGGCCACGCGCTGCTGCATGGGGTCCGGGACATCCGTTGCAGCGGCTGCCGCACCGGCGCCTGGCGCAAGCACCGCGACGCCGGCACGGAGCAGCCAGCGCAAGGGGGAGGAGGAATTCATCGCCGCCATTGTAGTGACGCGGGTCCGCGCCGGACGGCCGAAACGGGCCATCGCGACAACCTGCCGCGGCCGGCTGCCGTCATCGGCAGCGGCAGCGGCAGCGGCAGCGGCAAAACAGTTGCAAATGCACCTGTTGACTGCAGTGCAGCATCGGACTTAGTGTCAGCGCCATGTCGCCGCATTCCGCCCTCGTTCGCATGCACTTCGCCCCGGCTTCCGCCGGCCGCATGCCATCACGCGCGGGCGACATCGCCAGCATCATTACCACCACGATTACCACCGGTACCGGTACCACGCGTCCCGGGCGGAGCATCGTGCGTAGCTGAGTTTTCCCACGCAACGGCCCGCCCTCGACGAGGCGGGCCGGCACGCGCCGACACGCCAGACGGGACGGGCCTCCAACGGAGAGGCCGTCGTGATCACCTGTGCACCCGAGCAAGTCCCGCTGCATCCCCTGCCGCCGCTGGCGATGCCGCGCATCGGTACCACCGGCCAGCGCACGCTGGCGGTGGGCGTGATCGGCCCCGGCCGGGTCGGCGGTGCGTTGCTGGACCAGTTGCGCGCGGCGCAACCGCGGCTGGCGCGCGACCACGCACTGGACCTGAAACTGTGCGGCGTGGTGGCCAGCAAGCGCATGTGGCTGGACTGCGACGACGCCGAGCTCAACGGTCGCCACGGCGGCGCGCAGACCTGGCGGCCGAACGACCTCGACGCGTTCGCCGCCCACGTGCGCGGCGACGGCGACCGCCACGCGCTGCTGATCGACTGCAGCGCCAGCGAGGCGGTGACCGCGCACTACCCATACTGGCTGGCCGCCGGCCTGCACGTGGTGACGCCGAACAAGCTGGCCGGCAGCGGCCCGCTGGAGCGCTGGCAGGCGATCCGCGCCGCCTGCGCGGGCGGCGCGCGCTTCCGCTACGAGGCCACCGTCTGCGCCGGCCTGCCGGTGGTGCAGACCCTGCGCGACCTGCTCGACACCGGCGACGAACTGCTCGGCATCGAGGGCATGTTCTCCGGCACGCTGGCGTGGCTGTGCAACCGCCACGACGGCAGCCAGCCGTTCTCCGCGCTGCTGCGCGAGGCGCATGCGCTGGGCTACACCGAACCCGATCCGCGCGCCGACCTGTCCGGCCTCGACGTGGCGCGCAAGCTGGTGATCCTCGCCCGCGAGGCCGGCTGGCCGCTGTCACTGGAACAGGTGGACGTGGAGAGCCTGGTGCCGCCCGAACTGGTCATGCCGGCGCCGGAGGAATTCATGCAGCACCTGGCCGAACTCGACGCGCCGCTGGCCGCGAAACTGGCCGCCGCGCGCGCCGCAGGCGGCGTGCTGCGGCACGTCGCCAGCCTCGACCACCATGGCCGCGCCAGCGTGCGCCTTGCGGTGCTGCCGACCGCACATGCCTTCGCGCACAGCCGGCTCACCGACAACGTGGTGCAGTTCACCACCCGCCGCTACTGCGATAATCCGCTGCAGGTGCAAGGCCCCGGCGCGGGGCCGGAAGTCACCGCGGCCGGCGTGTTCGCCGACCTGCTGCGCATCGCCGAGTCGCTGGGGGTGCCGGCATGAACGCCCTCGCCGATGTCCCCTTGCAGGAACCCATGAGCGCACGATCGCCCCGCCTGGACCACGCCGCCGCCTTCGCCCCCGCCTGCGTGGGCAACGTGGGCGTGGGCTTCGACATCCTCGGCCACAGCATGGCCGGCGCCGGCGACCGCGCCGAAGTGCGCCGCATCGCCGAGCCGACCGTGCGCATCGCGGCGATCCACGGCGTGACCCGCGGGCTGCCGCTGGAAGCGCAGCACAACACCGCCGGCGCCGCCCTGCTCGCGCTGCGCAAGGCGCTGGGCCTGCACCACGGTTTCGAACTCGTGCTGCACAAGGGCATCGCGCTGGGTTCGGGCATGGCCGGCTCGGCGGCCTCCTGCGTGGCCGCGCTGGTGGCCGCGAACGCGCTGCTGGAACGTCCGCTGCCGCGCGAGGCGCTGTACGGCTTCGCGATGGACGGCGAGGCGGTGGCCAGCGGCGGCCGCCATGGCGACAACGTGGGCCCGCAACTGCTGGGCGGACTCACGCTGGCCACGCACGAGCGCGTGCTGCGCATCCCGGTGCCCGCCGACTGGCACTGCGCCCTGGTGCATCCGCACTGCGTGCTGGAGACGCGCAAGTCACGCGCCGCGCTGGCCGGGCATTACGCGCTGGGCGAGTTCGTGGCGCAGAGCGCGAACCTGTCGCTGCTGCTGGCCGGCTGTTTCCGCGGCGACGCCGCGCTGGTGCGCGAAGGCCTCAAGGATGTGCTGGTGGAGCCGCGGCGCGCGCCGCTGGTGCCGAACTTCGCGCGCGTGAAGCAGGCGGCGCGCGATCATCGCGCGCTGGGAGCGAGTATTTCCGGCGGTGGGCCCAGCGTGTTCGGCTGGTTCGAGCATCGCGCCGAGGCGGAGGCGGCTGCCGTGGCGATGCGGGCGGCGTTCGCCGAGGCCGGGTTGGGCAGCGACGCCTTCGTGGCGCCGATTGATGGGCCGGCGGCGGTGCTGGTCGATGACGGGATGGCGCATGAGTGACTCGCTGCGCTACATAAGCACACGCGGCCGCGCGCCGGCCGCCACGCTGGGCGAGGCCATCGCCGCGGGGCTGGCGCCGGATGGTGGCTTGTATGTGCCGGAGCGGTTGCCGACGCTCGATCCGGCGGACTTCGATGCACGGGGAACGCTGGCGGATACCGCGGCGACGTTGCTGGCGCCGTTCTTCGCGGGCGACCCGCTCGCCGCCGGACTGCCGGCGATCTGTGCGGAGGCGCTGGATTTCCCGGTGCCGATGCGCACGCTGCCGTATCGCGATGCGCAGGTGCTGGAGTTGTTCCACGGGCCGACGGCGGCGTTCAAGGACGTGGGTGCGCGCTTTCTCGCCGCCTGCCTGCGCCGCCTGCCGCGGGCGGATGCGCGGCCGCTGACCATCCTGGTCGCCACCTCGGGCGATACCGGCGCGGCGGTGGGCGCGGCGTTCCATCGCCAGCCGGGCGTGCCGGATTCAAATGTGCGCGTGGTGATCCTGTATCCCGACGGCCTGGTCTCGCCGCGGCAGGCGCACCAACTCGGCTGCTTCGGCGACAACGTGCAGGCGCTGCGCGTGGCCGGCCGCTTCGACGATTGCCAGCGCATGGTGAAGGCCGCGCTCAACGACGCGGAACTGCAGCGCGATGTGCCGCTCAGTTCCGCTAACAGCATCAGCCTCGGCCGGCTGCTGCCGCAGATGAGCTACTACGCGCATGCCGCGCTGGGTTTCTGGCGCGAGCGCGGCGCAGCGCTGAGCTTCATTGTGCCCACCGGCAACCTCGGCAATGCGTTGGCCTGCCTGTGGGTGCGCGCGCTGGGCCTGCCGGTGGGCGAAGTCCGGTTGGCCTGCAACGCGAACGCCACGCTGCCCGAGTTCTTCGCGGGCCGCGACTACGCGCCGCGCCAGGCGGTCGCCACGCTGGCCAACGCGATGGACGTGGGCGCGCCCAGCAACTTCGAGCGCCTGTGCTGGACTTTCGGGAGCGACAACTTCGCGCTGCGCCACGCCCTGCACGCCGAAAGCGTGGACGACACCACCATCCGTCACACGCTTGCCGCACACGCGCGCGAACATGGCGAGGTGTTCTGCCCGCACACGGCGACCGCCGTGCACCTGCTCGATCGCCTCCGCGCCAGCAGCGACGCGCAACCGTGGGCCGTGGTCGCCACTGCGCATCCGGCGAAGTTCGAGCAGGTGGTCGAGCCGCTGCTCGGCCATCCCGTCGACGTGCCGTCCGCGCTGGCGGCGATGCTGCAACGCTCGGCCAGCGCCGAACCGCTGGCGGCGACGAATGCCGCGCTGGAACGCTGGCTGCGCGAGGAGGCCGCGGCCTGAACGCAGCCACGACGGCGACCGCACGCGCTATGCGACAGGACCGGGCAGCCGCTAGGATAGGTCGAGCGGGAGCGCCTGCGTCACGGATCGCGCATACGATCCCGCGCCTGCGGCCCGCGGCCCCGTCCGCGACCGCGGCGGCGCGACCGCCGCCATCCGTCGCGGCCGCCCAGAGGCAGCCGCGTGCCAGCCAGCAGATCCCAAGGACGCTCGCATGCGGAATCCGCAAGACAGCAAGATCGCCATCATCGGCCTGGGCTACGTCGGCCTGCCGCTCGCGGTGGAATTCGGCAAGCACTACGCCACGCTCGGCTTCGACATCAACCAGACGCGCATCG
>NZ_MUNP01000080.1 GCF_002001105.1 Rhodanobacter sp. C06
ACCCGTAGCAGCGTCGCGAGCACCCGCCCCTCACCCAACCCTCTCCTCGCTCCTCCACGCGGAGAGAGCACAGGGATGTGCTCGGCTCTGGGGAGCGAGGAAAGCTGCGGCCATCCATGGCCGCTCCCCGCGTGCCCCGAAGGGGAGAGGGCTTCAAGCGGCGCTGACCAGCGCCAAGCGCAGCGTGCGCAGCAGTTTCCGCGTGGTGACCGGCTTGTCGAGCACGTGCAGGCGCGGCAGCGGGGGGAGTTCGTCGAGGTGGGGCGGCGCGTCGGGGCGTATCAGCATCACCACCGCGCTGTCGTAGCCCTGCTCGATCAACGCGCCCAGCGTGCGCACGGCGGTGAACAGGTTCATGTCGGCGTCCATCAATACCAGGTCGGGCAGGCCGTGCGCGCCGATCCACTGCAGCGCGGCGGTGCCGCTCTGGCTGGCATGGGCTTGGTAGCCCCACGCGTCCAGCGTATCGGTGAGCAGGGACAGCTGGCTGGCCGCCTCGGCCACCACCAGCACCTGCTCGGCGGCGCCTTCGAGGCTGTCACTGTCGTCGCCGTTCGCGTCGACGGCGTCGGCCGCCAATTCCTGCAACGGGATGTACAGGTCGAAGCGGGTGCCGCGGCCCGACGCGCTGTCCACCCGCATCACGCCGCCGTGGCTGGCGACGATGCGCCGGCAGGACACGAGGCCGAGGCCAGTGCCGTTCTCCTTGGTGGTGAAGAACGGTTCGAACAGCCGCGCCAGCACCTCGCGGCTCATGCCGGGGCCGTTGTCGACCACGCTGAGGCGCAGGTGGCGGCCGGGATGCGGCTCTTCCCCGGGCAGGAAGAACTCCGGGTCGAGCCGTTGCTGCGCGGTCTCGATGCGCAGCTCGCCGCCTTCGGACATCGCCTGGATCGCGTTGAGGCAGAGGTTGAGCAGGCATTGCTGCAGCTCGGTGTGGTTGCCGGCGAACGCGAGCTCGGGGGCGTCGACCGCCATTTCCATGCGGATCGCGCGCGGCACGCTACCCTGCAGCAGCAAGCCCAGTGCGTCCATCAGCGCGCCCAGGCGCACCTGCTCGGCGCGGCGCGCGCCGCGGGCGAAGGACAGCATCGACTGCACCATGTCCAGCCCGCGCTTGCCGCAGTCGCGCACCAGTTCGCCCAGCCGCGCCAGCTGCGGGTCGTCGGCGCGGTCACGCAGGCTGTCACCGGCCAGCAGCAGCGGCTGCAGCAGGTTGCGCAGGTCGTGGCTGAGACCGCCGGCGAGCATTGCCAGGCTCTCGAAGCGCTGGGCGCGGATCAGCTCGGCCTGGGCGCGCTGGCTGGCACGCCGCTCGGCGGCCTCGGCGAGCGCGCGGCGCACCGCGCTGGCGAGGCGCGCGGGATTCTGCTTGAGGATGTAGTCGGTGGCGCCGTTGCGCAGCGCCGCTATCGCCGCCTCCTCGCCCAGCGTGGCGGAGACGAAGATGAAGGGCAGGTCCGGGTCGCGCTGGCGCAGCAGCTCCAGCGCGCGCTGGCCGGAGAAGCTCGGCAGGCTGAGGTCGGACAGCACGATGTCGGGCACGAACTCGCGCAGCGCGACGAGATAGGCCTCCTCCTCGTCGACCACCCGCGCCTCGTGCGCGAGCCCGTCGTCGTCGAGCTCGACCAGCGCCAGCTCGGCGTCGTTGCGGTTGTCCTCCACCAGCAGCACCCGGATCGGGCGTGTGTCGCTGCCGTGCGCACCGTGCATGGGCTCCTCCCCTCGTCTCGCTGCCTCGCTTCAAACGCCATGCATTTCAATCGTACGAAATGCTGCCGCCTTCCTTGCCGAATGTTTTTTGTTCGTCATCCGGCGACTTCCATCGCCCGTGGCCCGCCGCCCGATCGGCCTGCGGCTGCGGCCACGCGGTTCGCCGGAATGTCGGCATGGTAACCCCTGACCGCCGGTCGCGATTCCGCATCACTCCTGCTCGGGCGCCTGGTTCAGCACCGCCCAGAACTGGCCCAGCGTGCGCACTGCGGTGAAGAACTGGTCCACGTCCACCGGCTTGATCACGTAGGCGTTGACGCCCAGATCCCAGCTGCGCGCCAGGTCGCTCTCCTCGCGCGAGGAGGACAGGATCACCACCGGGATGCGCCGCAGGTGCTCGTCGGCGCGCATGCGGGTGAGCACTTCCAGGCCGTCCATGCGCGGCATCTTGATGTCGAGCAGCACCACCGCCGGGTTGCCGGGCTCGCGCGTGGCCCAGGCGCCGCGGCACTGCAGCCAGTCCATGCATTCCACGCCGTCCTGCAGGTGCACCACCGGGTTGGCGAGGTTGGCCTCGCGCAGCGCGTCCAGCGACATTTCGGCGTCGGCCATGCTGTCCTCGACCAGCAGGATGGTGCGGATGTGGCGATTGATCATGTGGTTCTCTCGGTGGAGGTGCCGGACAGGTCCCGTGCCGGCAGCGAAAAGTGGAAGCGTGCGCCGCGCTCCGGCTCGGCCTCGGCCCAGACCCGGCCGCCGTGACGGGCGAGTATGCGCCGCACGTTGGCCAGGCCGATGCCGTTGCCGGGGAAATCCGAGGTGCGGTGCAGGCGCTGGAACACGCCGAACAGCTTGTCGGCGTACTGCATGTCGAAGCCGGCGCCGTCGTCGCTCACGGTGAACTCGTAGTCGCCGTTGCGGCCGCGCCGCACGTCCACCGCGATGTGCGCCAGCTTGCGCTTGCCGGTGTACTTCACCGCGTTGCCGATCAGGTTCTGCCACACCGTGCGCAGCATGTTCTCGTCGCCCACCACGATCGGCAGCGGCGCGATCGACCAGCTGATGCGCCGCCCCGGCGCCTCCCCCTCGCTCAATGCACGCGCCTCTTCCGCCAGCGACTGCATGTCCACCGGCTGCAGACGCAGCGCGCCGCGGCCGAGGCGCGAGAACACCAGCAGATCGTCGATCAGTTGCGCCATGCGCTGCGCCGAGTTGCCGATCACGTCGAGGTAGTGGCTGCCGGTGTCGTCCACCCGCTCGCCCAGGTGCAGGCGCAGCTTGCGCGCGAAACCGGCGATGTGGCGCAGCGGTGCGCGCAGGTCGTGCGAGACGGAGTAGCTGAATGCCTCCAGCTCGCGATTGACATCGGAAACCTGCGCGACCTTGCCTTCCAGCTGGTGGTTCAGCTCGTTGACCTTTTGCTCGGCCAGCGCGCGCGCGGTGACGTCACTCACCGTGAGCAGCAGCGCCTGCGCGTCGCTGTCCTGCTGCTGGATGCGCCGCGCGTTGATCACCACGTGGCGGTCCACGCCGTCGACGGTTCGCTGCACCAGCTCGTAGTCCCACAGCTCGCGGTTGCGCAGCAGCACGTCGTTGAGCCGCTGCAGCAGTGCGCCGTCGCTCCAGGCGCCGTCGCCGATCTGCGGCAGCGGCAGCGCGCGGTGGTGCTTCGGGTCCAGCCCGTACAGCTCGCTGAAGGCGGCGTTCACCAGCAGGCTGCGCAGCTGCTCGTCGAACAGCGCGATCGGTTCGCGCACCGCCTGCACGATCATCTGCGAGCGCAGCACCGCGCGACCTTCGCGGGTTTCCGCCAGCAGGCGCTTGCCGATCTGCCGCTCCGAGGAGATCACCACCACGATCAGCAGCACCAACTGCGCCAGCGCGGTGAGCCCGAGCACGAACTGGCCGCGGCTCACCTGCTGCTCGACGTCGCGGGTGCGTTCGACCAGCAGGCGATCCTCGGTCTGCGCGATGCCGTCGATCAGCTCGTGCATGTGGAACAGGTCGCCGGTGTCACGCAGCGACTGCCGCGCGCCGACGGCATCCCCCTGGTGCAGCCGCGCGAGCGCCTGGTCCACCAGGATGATGCGGCCGTTGGTGACGCTCTCCAGCGCGCCGATGCGCGCCTGCTGGTCGGGATTGTCGCGGGTGAGGCCGCGCAGCTGCGTCAGCAGGGCCGGCACCTGGTCCTTCGCGCCGCCGGCGCGCTGCTCGGTGGGCGCGTCGCCGTCGCCGGCGAGGATGCGATAGCTCGCCGCCTCGCTGTCGCGGATCAGGTAGGCGATGCGGTAGGTGAGCGCCTTGACCGTGCTGGCGTGGTTGAGCCAGAGGTTGGCCTGCTGCGTTTCGTCGGCCATCACTCGCGTGGCGAGATACGGCAGCACCACGATGACGACCATCGCGAGCAGCAGGCCGGCGACACGCCAGCGCAGCAGACCCTTGACTTTCATTGGACAGACCGCATCGGCTGACCCCGCCGGACCACGTCCGGTTCGCTAAGAGCCTGTTTACGATCTCCAAGCACCCCGCGCCGGGAGCTGTTTGCGCGCAGGCCAAGGAAGAACGAGGGAGTGGACGTCCGTCCACGACCGAGTGATGACGCCAGCATGCGGGCAAACAGACCCGGCCCTTCGGGTTGCCACCGAGTGGCCACCATGCGGCAGCGCGCGGCTTGACCTGACGGCCAGTCAGGCGCAGCGCCACGCACTACCACCTGGCGGCCACTCGATGACAACGCGGGGTGTTTGGAGATCATAAACAGGCTCTGAGGCAGGGGCTATTCTGCGCAGGTTTCGCGCCGCGGGCCAAGCCGGCATGACGGCGCGCAACCGGAAGCGCAGGCGACTACTTCCCGTACGGGCTCATCGCCGCCGGCCGCGCCGCCACCGCCGTGCCCCACTCCCGGTTCGGTTCGGCCTGCATCGTGAAACGCAGCTCCCCACCGGCGAGGATCTCGCCGTGGCGCAGGTAGACCCGGTCCAGCGGCTTGCCGTTCAGCGTGACCGCGCCGACGTAGGGATGCGCGTCGTCCAGGTGCTCGGCCACCACGGTGAAGCTGTGGCCGTTCGGCAGGTGCAGCACCGCCTTGGGCACGAACGGCCGGCCGATCGCGTACTCGTCGCTGGCCGGCGTCACCGGATAGAAACCCAACGCGGTGAAGATGTACCAGGCCGACATCTGGCCCAGGTCGTCGTTGCCGACCAGGCCATCCGGGCCGTCGTGGTACTGGCTGTCCATGATCTGCTTCAGGCGCTGCTGCGTCTTCCAGGGCGCGCCGGCGTAGTCGTACAGGTAGGCGATGTGGTGGCTGGGCTCGTTGCCGTGCGCGTACCAGCCGATCAGGCCGGTGATGTCCTCGACGTTCTTGAAGATGGCCGGATCGACCTTGGCGTCGAACAGCTGGTCGAGCTTGCTGACGAATTTCTGGTCGCCGCCATAGGCGGCGACCAGCCCGGCCACGTCCTGCGGCACGTACCACGAGTACTGCCAGGCATTCGCCTCGGTGTAGTCGCTGCCGTACGCAGCCGAAGTCGGATCGAACGGGGTGCGGAACTGGCCGTTGCTCAACTTGGCGCGCATGAAGTCCGTCTTCGGATCCCACACGTTGCGCCAGTTGGCCGCGCGTTTCTCGAAGGTCGCGTAGATGCCGTGCTTGCCCAGGGCCTTGGCCATCTGCGCGACCGCCCAGTCGTCGTAGGCGTATTCCTGGGTCTTGGAACCGGCTTCCGTTTCCTTGTCGATCGGCACGTAGCCGAGCTTCATGTAGTCGGCCAGGTCGCCGTAGGGCCCGTAGGTGGCGGTGGACACCATCGCCTTCAGCGCCTGGTCGGCATCGAAGCCGCGCACGCCCTTGATGTACGCGTCGGCGATGATCGCCACCGCGTGATAACCGGTCATGCACCAGGTCTCCAGGCCCTGGTACGCCCATACCGGCAGCATGCCGAACGGGCTGTCCTGCTGCGCCGCGATCAGCGAGCGGATGAACTGCGTGCTGAGGTCGGGCCGCAGCAGCACCATCAGCGGTTCCTCGGCGCGGTAGACGTCCCACATCGACCAGCTGGAATAGAAGTCGAAAGTCCCTTGCTTGTCCTGAGCCTTGTGCACCTGGTGGTCGGGGCCGCGGTATTCGCCGTTGACGTCCATGCTCAGCGTGGGCGCGAGCATCGCGTGGTAGAGCGAGGTGTAGAAGCCGGTGCGCTGCGCCGGCGTGCCCTCCACGTCGATGACGGACAGCGCCTTGTTCCATGCCGCGGTGGCGTCGGCGCGACGAGTATCGAAATCCCAGCCCTTGCCGTCCTGGTCGAGGTTCGCGATCGCGTTGGCTTCGCTCACCGGCGAAATCGCCACCTTCACCAGCAGCGGCTTGTCGAGCTTGCCGAAGTCGAACACGCCTTCCAGCGCGCGGCCGTTCTCGGCGTCATGGTCCTCGGGCTGGTTGCCCGGCCCCGCGAAACCCTTGTAGAGCACGTCCGTCTCGCGGTCGTACAGCGTGCGCGAGACCATCGGCTGGTTGAAGCGCATCGCGAAGCACAGCTCACGTCCCGGCGCCCAGCCGCGCGTGGTGCGGCAGCCGCTGACGGTGCCGTCGGCGCGCACGCGCAGGCGCGACCACAGCACCTTGCCGGGGTAGTCGTAGATGCTGGGGCGCAGGTCGAGCAGCAGGTGCGCGGGCTTGCCTTTCGGGAAGGTGTAGCGGTGCCAGCCGATGCGCGTCGAGGCGGTCAGCTCCGCGCGCACGCCGTAGTCGGAGAGCGTCACCGCGTAGTAGCCGGCCTGCTCCACCTCGCTGGCGTGGCTGAAGCGCGAGCGGTAGCCGCTGCCCGGCTTCGCGGGATCGCCGGGGTCCAACTTCACGTCGCCCGCGATCGGCATCACCAGCACGTCGCCCAGGTCCGAATGGCCGGAACCGGAGAAGTGGGTGTGCGAGAAACCCATGATGGTGGGATCGCCGTACTGGTAGCCGGCGGCCCACTTGTAGGCGTGCTTGAAGTCCGGCATCGCCGTGTCGGGCGAGAGCTGGATCATCCCGAACGGCACGGTGGCGCCGGGGAAGGTGTGGCCGTCGCCGCCGGTGCCGATGCGCGGATCGACCTCGGCCGCATGGCCGTTCGCCGCCACCGCGCCGGTGGAGCACAGGGCCAGGCCGGTGGCCAACGCGAACATCAGCCATGTCTGTGGAGCGTGCTGCTTCATGGACCCTCCCCTCGCATCAAAATTTGGATCGTTCCAAGCTGCAGACGCTAACACCGGGTCGTGTGCTGGCGCATGTTGCAACGCGGAAGCATCCGCGGCACGCTTCCGGTACATTTTGATCGTTCCAATCGACCACGACGACGAGCATGGCCACGGACAGCACGCCTCACGCCAATCGCAAGGTTACCCTCACCGATATCGCCGCTGGTTGCGACGTGTCGCGTGCCACGGTGTCGCTGGTGCTGCGCGGCAGCCCGCTGGTGAACAAGCTCACCCGCGCACGGGTCGAGGAGGAGCTGCGCCGCCAAGGTTACGTGTACAACCGCGCCGCTGCCAACCTGCGCCGACGCACCTCCTCCAGCATCGCGCTGGTGCTGAACGACCTCGCCAACCCGTTCTTCGCCGAGTTTGCCACCGGCGTGGACGAGGCGCTGGGCGGCGCCGGCTACGTCACCCTGCTCGGCAGCACCGGCGAGTCGGTCGCGCGCGAACAGGCGGTGCTCGGCTCGCTGCTCGAACACGACCCGGCCGGCATCATCCTCTCGCCCGCCGAGGGCAGCGACGCCGGCAGCGTGCTGCGGACGATCGGCCTGCGCACGCCGATGGTGCTGTTCAACCGCGAGCTCGGCGGCAAGGCCTCGACCGAGGCGCCTTGGGACCGGCTGATGCTGGACAACCAGCGTGGCGCGCGGCTGGCCACCGAGCACCTGATCGCGCTGGGCCAGCGGCGCATCGCGTTCTTCGGCGGCCATGCCGGCTCCAGCTCCTGCCAGCAGCGCCACGCCGGCTACGTCGAGGCGATGAAGGCGGCGGGCCTGACCATCGAGCCGCACTGGCGCATCGAATCCGCACCGAACCGCGTGGACGCGGCGGCGCAATGCGGCGCGCTGTTCTTCGACGCGCCCGCGCCCACCGCGGCGGTCTGCTACAACGACGCGGTGGCGCTGGGCCTGATGCTGGGCCTGCACCAGCGCGGCATCCGGCCCGGCCGCGACTTCGCCGTCACCGGCTTCGACGACATCGCCGAAGCCGGACTCAGCGCACCGCCGCTCACCACGCTTGCCTCCACGCCGCGCGCGCGTGGCCGCCAGGCCGCCGAACTGCTGCTGCAGCGGCTGCGCGACCCGCAGGCGCCGGCGCAACGCACCGTGGTTCCGGTGCAACTGGTGGTGCGCGGCAGCAGCTGTCCACCGCCCAGCGCCTGAGCGCACGCACCCACCCAGAGGGGAACCGCATGGCTTTCACCGCACCACTGCAGCCCACACCCGCATCGGGCGGGCGCCGGAACTACACCGACTACCCGATGGCGCTCGGCGTCATCACCACCGTGTTCTTCATGTGGGGTCTGCTGACCGCACTGAACGACATCCTGATCCCGCACCTGAAGTCGACCTTCCAGCTCGACTATGCACAGGTGATGCTGGTGCAGTCGACGTTCTTCGGCGCGTATTTTCTGATGTCGTTGCCGGCGGGCAAGCTGGTGGCCACGCTGGGCTACAAGAACGGCGTGGTGGCGGGACTCGCCATCGCCGGCGTCGGCGCACTCGGCTTCTGGCCGGCGGCGGCGCTGCACCTGTACGACGCCTTCCTCGCCGCGCTGTTCGTGCTGGCGACCGGCATCACCGTGCTGCAGGTGGCGGCCAATCCGTATGTGTCCCTGCTCGGCCCGGAGCGCACCAGCTCCAGCCGCCTCACCCTGGCCCAGGCGCTCAACTCGCTGGGCACGGCGCTGGCGCTGTGGTTCGGCGGCAAGCTGATCCTTTCCAGCGTGGTGCAGACCCCGGACGCGATCGCCCGGATGGCGCCGGCGCAGCAGCTCGCCTACCAGACGCAGCAAGCGCACGCGGTGCAAGGGCCGTACATCGGCCTGGCTGTGGTGCTGTTCCTGCTGGCCGTGTTCGTGTGGCTGTTCCGCCTGCCCGCACTGCGCGAGGCCACCGACAAGGCCGACGTGGTCCACCACACCTACCTCGACGTGCTGCGCCATCCGCACGTGCTTTTCGGCGTGCTCGGCATCTTCTTCTACGTGGGCGCCGAGGTCTCGATCGGCAGCGCGATGGTGAACTACCTGTCGATGCCCGACATCGGCCACATCAGCGAACGGCAGGCCGCCTACTACACCTCGTTCTACTGGGGCGGGGCGATGGTCGGTCGCTTCCTTGGCTCGTGGCTCACCGCGATGCTATCGCCGCGCAAGCTGCTCGCCGCGTTCGCCGCCATCAACATGGCGCTGGTACTGACCACCATGTTCAGCCACGGCGAAGTGGCCATGGTCAGCGTGATCGCCATCGGACTGTTCAACTCGATCATGTTCCCCACCATCTTCGCGCTCGGCATCGAGCGAATGGGGCCGATGACCAGCAAGGCGTCGAGCTTGCTGATCATGGCCATCGTGGGGGGCGCCGTGGTGCCCTGGCTGCTGGGCGTGCTGGCGGATCGCATCGGCCTGCAGCAGGCTTTCGTGCTGCCGCTGCTGTGCTACGCGTACATCATTTTCTACGGTCTTTCCGGTTCGCGGATCCGCACCAGTGCGCCTGCCACCGCATCGGCCACGGAGGCAACGGACTGAAATGCGTTCCATACTCTGCTTCGGCGAAGCGCTGATCGATTTCCACGCCGAGGGCCGCGACCCGCACGGCTACCCGCGCGCCTTCGTGCCGTTCGCCGGCGGCGCCCCCGCCAACGTGGCGGTGGCGGTGGCGAAGCTCGGCGGCGTCGCGCGCTTCGCCGGCATGCTGGGCACCGACCTGTTCGGCGACCTGCTGCTGGACAGCCTGCAGCATGCCGGCGTGGACACCCGCGACGTGGCGCGCACCGGCGAGGCGAACACCGCGCTGGCCTTCGTGGCGCTGGACGCCCACGGCGAACGCAGCTTCAGCTTCTACCGGCCGCCCTCGGCCGACCTGCTGTTCCGTCCCGAACATTTCCGCGCCGATGCGTTCGCCGACACCGCGGTGTTCCACGTCTGCTCCAACAGCATGACCGAACCCGATGCCGCGGAAACCACGCGCGAAGGCATGCGCCGCGCCCGCACTGCCGGCGCGCTGGTGAGCTTCGACCTCAACCTGCGCCCTGCGCTGTGGCCGCTCGACGTGGATGCACGCCCTCAGGTCTGGCCGGCGCTGGATCTGGCCGACCTTGTGAAACTCAGCGCCGAGGAATTCGCCTGGCTGGCCGTGGACGGCGAAGCCGCCGTGCTCGATCGCCTGTGGCAAGGCCGGACGCGCCTGCTGGTGGTCACCGACGGCCCCGGCCCGCTGCGCTGGTTCCACCCCGATGCCGAGGGCGAACTGCCGGCCTACCGCGTGCCCGCGGTGGACAGCACCGCGGCGGGTGACGCCTTCGTCGGCGGCCTGCTGCAGCAGTTGGCCGAGCAGGAGATCGGCGCCGCCGGACTCGACAACCTGGTCGCCACGCTGCCGCGCCTGCACGCCACGCTGCGCCACGCCGCCGCGGCCGGCGCGCTGGCGGTGACCCGGCAAGGCTCGTTCGCTTCGCTGCCGACCACCAACGAAGTCCACGCCTTCATGGCATCCCACGCCTGAGTCCTGCACGCATGAGTCCCGCACGCATGAGCACCGTCCTCCCCCTCGCGCCGCTGCCCGATTTCCGTTCACCCACCTTCCTGCGCCGGCACATCGCCGACACCATGGCGCTCTACCATCCGCGCGCGATCGATCCGGCCGGCGGCTTCTTCCACTACTTCAAGGACGACGGCGCGATCTACGACCGCAGCCACCGCCACCTGGTGAGCAGCACGCGCTTCGTCTACAACTACGCGATGGCCGCGCTGGAGTTCGGCGCGGACGCGCAGCTCGCCGCCGAATACCGCGACGCCATGCTGCACGGCCTGCGCTACCTGCGCGAGGTGCATCGCAACCCACACACCGGCGGCTACGCCTGGACGATCCGCGACGGCCAGCCGGAGGACCGCACCAACCATGCCTACGGCGTCGCCTTCGTGCTGCTGGCCTATGCCAGCGCGCGCAAGGCCGGCGTTGCCGGGGCCGCCGCCTGGATGGACGAAACGTGGGAACTGCTGGAACGCCGGTTCTGGGACGCCGAGGCCGGCCTGTACCGCGACGAGGCCGACGCCGACTGGCACTTCAGTGCCTATCGCGGCCAGAACGCGAACATGCACATGTGCGAGGCGATGCTGGCCGCCTACCAAGCCAGCGACGAGCCGCGTTACCTCGAGCGCGCACTCACGCTCGCCGACCACATGACGCGCCGCCAGGCCGCGCTGGCCGACGGCCTGGTGTGGGAGCACTACGACGCCGAGTGGCGCATCGACTGGGACTACAACCGGGACAATCCCAAGCACCTGTTCCGCCCTTGGGGCTTCCAGCCCGGCCACCAGACCGAGTGGGCCAAGCTGCTGCTGATCCTCGAATCGCTGCTGCTGGAGCGCAACCGCGAGGAAAACTGGCTGCTGCCCACCGCGCGCCACCTGTTCGACACCGCAGTGAAACACGCCTGGGACGACACCCATGGCGGCCTCAGCTACGGCTTCGCCCCCGACGGCAGCGTGTGCGACGACGACAAGTACTTCTGGGTGCAGGCCGAATCGCTCGCCGCCGCCGCCCTGCTGCACGCACGCAGCGGCGACGCCGGCTATGCCGCGTGGTACGACAAGCTGTGGGCTTACTCGTGGAAGCACTTCGTCGACCACGAGTACGGCGCCTGGTACCGCATCCTCACGGTCGACAACCGCAAGTACAGCGACGAGAAGAGCCCCGCCGGCAAGGTGGACTACCACACCATGGGCGCCTGCCACGAGCTGCTGCAGCTGTACGGCCCGGCAGCCTGAACCCGACAGCATTCCCCTGCGCGCCGCGCAATTGCGGCGCGTTTTTTTGTGCCGGCGGTTTGCACGCACAAAAAAGCCCCGGCCGAAGCCGGGGCTGGGGGAACAAGCTCAACCTGAGAGGGATCAGTTGAACTTGTAGTCGAACGACAGGAACATTTCGCGGCCGGTGTATTCGTCGGCGGACTGATTGGTCGGGACGAACTCGAAACCACCGGCGTAGTACGGAATCGCCGCGATCTTGTCGAAGATGTTGGACACGGTGAAGCTGACCTTGGTCTCCGGGTTGATCTGCCAGCCGACCGAGCCGTTCCAGGTGATCCACGGCGGCACGCGGCCCATGTACATGCTGTCGGCGACGACTTCGGAGCCGCCGTTGTACGCCACCGTGCAGACACCGGTGCTGTAAACGGTGCCGTTGGCCGCGGTAGCCGTGCCCATGGCCGGCTGGATGCCGTTGTCCAACACGTTGCAACCTCCGTAGTTGTTGGCACGCACGCTGCCGACACGCACGCCGGAGATCGACGCGTCCCAGTCACCCTTGTGCCAGGTACCCATCCACGTGACCCTGCTCGCCGCATTGTTGTAGCGGGTGTTCAGCAACGGGTCGGAAGCCAGTACGCGCTGCTTGTACGAGAGGTTGTCGGTGTAGTTGATGCTGGCGGTGAAGTCGCCGTAATTCTCGTTACGCCACTTGTAGTCCAGCGAGGCGTCCACGCCGCTCACGTACAACGAAGCCTCGTTGATCGGGCCGGAGTGCACCGTGTTGATGGTGCCATCCGCATTGCGCTGGACCATGGCGATCACCATCTGGCAATACGCCGAACCCGGCACGTGTGCCGTGTATGGCTGCAACGTGCTGGTGCCCACGACCTGCAAGCCGGTAAGGCAGCCCGCCTCGTCCTGCAGTACCGTGGAGTTGCCGAGGTACTGGATGGAGTTGTCCACACCCATGTGCCAGTAGTCGGCCGATACCGACAAGCCCTCGACGCCCGGCACCTGCAACACGAAACCGTAGGTCCAGGAGTGACCTGTTTCCGGCAGCAGCAACTTGCTGCCACCCGTCAACGAGGTGTAGTACTGCGACTGCGGACGCTGGATGTTGCCGTTGCACCATGTGTTGTTGGTATCGCCTGCCTTGAGCGCGTTGATGCAGGTCAGATCATCCGCGTAGATGCCCACCGGCACGGTGGAGCCGGTCTGGTAGACCGCCTGCATGTCCGGCGCCTTGAAGTTGGTGCCGTAGGTGCCGCGGATCAGCAGGCTGTCGAAGGGACGCCATTCGAGGCCGGTGCCCCAGGTGCGGGCCACATCGGCGCGGCTGTGGTCGTTGTACTTGTCCAGTCGGCCGGAGATGGTCCAAGTCAGCGAATCCAGCACCGGCACGCGGAACTCCGTGCCCAGCGAGTAGCGCTGGCGGGTACCGGCACCCGTGTTGTCGGAATAGAACGGGTTCACGAACGTCGCCGAATTCGTCGCGCGCGCGTCGGGCGAAAGCTGGAAGCCATTGTGCGCGGCTTCCAGTACCGCCGCCCAACCCACCGGCTGATCCACCCACGGCAACTTGAACAGGTCGCCGTTGATGCGGAACTGCGCCTGGTCCAGCCACGACGATGCGCTGTCCTGGCCGTTGACCGAGAACTGGCTGTACTGCTGCGGCGTGATCGGATTCCACCACTGCTGCCAGTTCATGGCATAGATCGGAATGTTGTTGCCCTTGCTGTCGGTGGTGGTGCCCAGTTGAGGGCCGAGGAAGAAGTTGTCCGTGGCCTGCTGGTTGAAGGCCGTGTAGTCCTCATGCACGATGTACTTCTGGGTATTGAGGCTCAAGTCCCAGTTGAAGTTGCCGTCGAACATGGTGCCGCGCAGGCCGGTCGTGATGTTCCAGTTCTGCTCGCGGTCGTGCGTGTTGCCCGAGGTGCCGATTTCCTGCGCGGTGTACTGGCGCGCGGCGTTGCTGATGACCTGGCCCGTGGTCTGGTCGTAGAACTCGCCCGTGCCCAAGCCCCACAACTGGGTGTTGGAGATGCCCACCGTGTCGTACAGGGCCGCCGAGCCGTAGAGCTGCAGGCCGTTGCTGAAGTCGTACTCGCCGGCCAGGTAGCCGTTGTTGCTGCGGCTGCCCGGCGTCAGCACCCAGTTCTGGAACAGGGCAGGCTGCTTGCAGTAGTAGCCGTTGTCAGTCACACCGGTGACCTGGGTGCCATTGGTGCTGACGGTGTGTGCATGGTAGAGCTGCGAGTTGCTGAACTTGTCGCAGGTGCCGGCGGGCGGCGTGATGTAGTTACCCGAGGCGTCCTGGGCCATGAGGGCGGGGCTGTCCGGGTAACCGAACATGCGGGCATTCGGATTCCAGGCGCCATAACCCGCATCGGACTCCGAGTCCTGATACGGCCTATCCATGCCCCACATCGCCGAGCGGTTGGACTTCTCCACGTTGTAGAGGATGTGCCAGTTGTCGCCGGACGTGCCACCCAGGAAGTTGATGTCGCCATAGGCGCGGCCACCGTGCTGCGCGCCGCCGCCAGTCACCCGCAACTCGTTACCCTGATAGTTCTTCTTCAGGATCACGTTGACCACGCCGGCCACCGCGTCCGAACCGTAGATCGACGAGGCGCCGGAGGCGAGGATTTCGATACGATCGACCATGCCGGCGGGGATGTTGCTGTAGTTCTGGAAGTTGCTGTGCGCATACAGCGACTGCGGGTAGTCCACCACGCGATGGCCGTCGATCAGCAGCAGACTGAAGCCGGGGCCCAGGTTGCGCAGATTGAGCGGACGCGCATTGACCGCGGTGGCACCCCAGGAAGCCGGATCCTGCACCTGCGGGCCCATCTGCGGCAGCGAATCCAGGAACTCCCACAATGTGGTGAAACCTTGCTTCTTGATATCCGCGCCGGTGATGGTGACCACGGGCGCATCGCCCTCGATCTCCACGCGCGGAATCATCGAGCCGGTGACCGTGACCGTCTTCAGGTTCACTGCCTTCTGCTGGCTAGGCGCTGCAGACGACTGATTGCTGGACTGCGGCGTGGCGGTTTGGTCGGTGCCCGACGCAGACGCGGCCTGCCCGTAGGCGACCAGCGGCGACAGCAGGGCAATGGAAAGCGCACTCACGAGTGCGTTGCGACGCAAGGCGATGGCATGACGCATGGAAACCCCTCCCTCAAACGTGTTTGTTGTCTGTGTTGTTGCGTGGCCGGGAGAACCCCTGCTTCCCGACCTTTCGTCAATCAGGTCTCGCGACCAAGGAACATATTTGGATCGTGTCAATCAATCGCGGCATGTCGCACGCCATGGCCCGCAAAACGCCGCACAACACCCTCTTTTTCTCTTGCCCTGCCGCTTCGACCGGAAGGCCCATCTCCGGTTTAGATCGATTCATATTTGAAACTATCACTCACCCATGAACGTTGCAAGCGGCATTGCAATATGGCGGTCACTTCCATCGGGCAGGCTGCCGCCGGATGGCTCCGCGGCGGCGCCATCCGCAGCCCACTGCGGCTCAGTTGCTCTCGATCAGCTTCACTTCGTCGTGGAACAGGCGCACCGGCCCGTCCAGGCTGAGCGCGAGCACGGTGACCTCGGGATCCAGCGTGGCGGGTGGCACGGCGATGTAGAGCAGGCCCGGCACCTTGCTCCAGTACGAGCCGCCCACCACCTGGGTGTCGAGCGTGGTGCCGTTGCCGACCACGCGGGCATGCAGCACGCGGTTCATCAGGCCCTTCACCAGCACCGGGCCGTTCGGTCGTCCATCCACGAACAGGTACAGCGTGCTGCCGTCCTTCGACAGCGTGCTGGAGCCGGCGTAGTAGTCCTTGGGGATGCCGGCCTGCGTGCCGTAGATCGCCTCGGCGTGCTTGTGCGTCCAGCGGCCGATCTGTTTCAGCGTGTCGACTTCCTGCTGCGGGATCGTGCCGTCGGCGCGCGGGCCGATGTCCAGCAGCAGGTTGCCCCCCATGCCGACGGTGTCGGCGAGGATGCGGATCAGCTGGTTCGCGCTCTTGAAGTGCTGGTCGTTCGGCTGCCAGCCCCAGGAGTTGTTCATGGTCAGGCACAGCTCCCAGTATTTCTGGGGCGGGCGCGTGATCGGCACGCCCTGTTCCGGCGTGGCGTAGTCGCCGTAGCCGGCGAGGCGGGAGTTGATGATCGCGCCCGGGTTGCGCGCCAGCAGCATCTCGCGATCCTGTTTCGCGTGCCACTCCTCGGCGCTGTGCTCCCAGTCGCCGTCGAACCAGTAGAGATCCGGGTTGTAGCGCCGCGACAAGTCCTTCAACTGGCCCTGGTAGTACCTCACGAAGCGATTCCAGCGCGCGGGGTCGGCCTTGGCGTCGTAGCGCGACTCGGTCTTGGTGAAGCCGGGGTAGTCCTTGTACGACCAGTCGATCAGCGAGAAGTACAGGCCCACCTTGATGCCGTCCTTGCGCAGCGCCTGCACGAACGGCCCGACCAGGTCGCGCTTCGCCGGCGTGTCCTTCACCACGTTGAGGCCTTGCGTGGTGTCCCACAGCGCCACGCCGTCGTGGTGCTTCGCGGTGAGCACGGCGTAGCGCGCGCCGCTTTCGCGGATCAGGTCGGCCCAGGCCTGCGGGTGGTAGTTCGCCGCGGTGAAGCCCTTCAGCTGCTGCATGTAGTGGTCGTGGCTGACGTAGCCGTCGTAGAACGACCACGACTCGTCGATGCCGTCCACCGCGTAGATGCCCCAGTGGATGAAGATGCCGAACTTCGCATCGGCGAACCATTGCATGCGCTGCGCATCCGTGGGCGCAGTTTCGGCAGGTGCCGACGCCGCGGGCGGCGGCGTAGCGTGCGCGGCAAGGCTTGCGCAGGCACAGGCGAGCAGCAGGCCAAGGCTATGCAGCTTGAGCCGCATCGCTCAGGCCTCGCCCTTGCCGGCCAGCCGACCGAACGACGGCGGGCGGTCTTCCGGGGCCGCGCCGAACTTCTTGTTCGGCTTGTCGCCCATCTCGAACACCAGCGTGCCGCCGGCGGCGAGGTCCGCGTGGCTGATCCAGCTCTTCGACCACGGCTTGCCGTTCCATGTCACCGACTGGATGTAGGGTTTGCCGGGGCCATTGCCCTTGGTCTCGACGACGAGCTTCTTGCCCTCGCCCACCGTCACCTCGCCGCGGTCCACCAGCGGGCTGCCGAACACCCACTCGGCGCTCACCGGATCCACCGCGTACAGACCCAGCGCGCCCAGCACGTACCACGCCGCCATCTGGCCGCAGTCGTCGTTGCCGGCGATGCCGTCGGGAAGCGGCGGGTACATGGTTTCCAGCAGCATGCGCACGCGCGACTGCGTCTTCCAGTGCGAGCCCGTATAGGCGTAGAGAAAGGCTACGTGGTGGCTGGGCTCGTTGCCGTGCGCGTACTGGCCGATCATGCCGGCGATGTCCGGCGGCGCGTCGGCCGGCAACGCGGAGCTGGTGGTGAACAGTTCGTCCAGCTTGCGCTCGAACGCCGCCACCCCGCCGAACATCGGCATGTAGCCATACAAGTCGTGCTGGTTGAGGAAGGTCGCCTCCCACGGGTTGGACTCGGTGAAGTCGCGCCACTTCTCGAAGTGGCCCATCTCGCGCGGATCGAACGGCTCGATCCACTTGCCGGCGCCGTCGCGCGGGCGCATGAAGGTGAGCTTGGTGTCGAACACGTTGCGGTAGTTGCGCGAGCGCTTGCGCAGCGTCTCGGCATCCGCATGCTGCCCCACCGCATCGGCGAGGCGCGCCATGGCCCAGTCGTCGTAGGCGTATTCCAGCGTCTTGCTGACCGCCTCCCCCTCCTTGTCGCTGGGGATGTAGCCGAGCTTGCGGTAGTACGGCAGGCCACGCCAATCGTCGTCGAAGGCGCGCTTGCGAAAGACCGGCCACGCCTTGTCGAAATCGATCCCCGGGTAGCCCTTGGCCTGTGCCTCGGCCAGCAGCACGATGGAGTGGTAGCCGATCATGGTGCCGGTCTCCACGCCCTGCAGCGGCCACACCGTGGGGCCTTGCGGGCTCTCGTTCGCCTGGCGGATCAGGTCGTTGGCGAAGCCGGGAATGCGCTCCGGCTGGAACAACGTGTACAACGGATGCAGCGCGCGGTAGATGTCCCACAGCGAATACGTGCTGTAGGTGTATTGCCCCAGCGGCAAGGTATGCACCTTGAGGTCCATGCCGCGATAGCGGCCATCGACGTCGCTGAACAGCGTGGGCGCGACCATCGTGTGGTAAAGCGAGCTGTAGAACGTCTTGAGCACCACGTTGGACGGGCTTTCGATGCGGATGCGCGAGAGTTCCTGCTCCCATTGCTGTGCGGCTGCGCGCTGCACGCGATCGAAATCCCAGTCGGGCAGTTCCGCTTCGAGATTGCGCAGGGCGCCGTCGATGTCCACGGCGGAGAGCCCCACCTTGACCAGCAAGGGCGCCTTCGCGGCGTCTTCCAGGTGCAAGGCGACCTTCAGGCTGTTGCCCTTGGCCTCGGTCGCACCGGCAGGCAGCGGCTTGTCATCCGAATACAGCCCGGCGTGCGAGAACGGCCGCGACAGCTTCATCGCGAAGTAGATGTAGCGGCCATCGGCCCATTCATGCACGCGTCGGCCGCCGACCAGGGTGTCGTTGCCGACCAGGCGCAGCTCGGCGTCGGTGACCTTGCACGGGATGTCCGGCTTGTCCTGGTAACCATGCGCGAAATCGACCAGCAGATGGCCGGGACCATGCTTGTTGAAGGTGTAGCGGTGCAGGCCCGTGCGCAAGGTCGCGGTGAGCTCGGCGAGGATGTCGTGGTCGGTGAGGCGCACGCGGTAATAGCCCGGCACCGCCCGTTCGGAACCCTTGTCGAAGCGTGAGCGATAGCCCTTGCCCGGGTGCGCCACCACGTCTGCAGTGAGGTGCGGCCCGTGCGCCGCGCCGTCGAACTTGGAGTAGTACAGCTGATCGGGCAGGCCACGCTCGCCGGCATCGAGCAGTACCTCGCCCTGCGCGGGCATCACCAGCACGTCCAGCATGTCGGCACCGCCGGTGCCGCTGAGATGGGTGTGCGAGAAGCCCATGATCGAACCATCGGCCTGGTGGTAGCCCGAGCACGCGTCCCAGCCGGAGTTGTTGGTGTCGGGCGACAACTGCACCATGCCCCACGGCAGCGTGGGGCCGGGATAAGTGTGGCCGTGGCCGCCGGTGCCGACGAAGATGTCGACGTGCTTCGACACGTTGTTCTTCGGCAGGCTGGCCAGTGACAGCGCATCCGCGCCAGCCTGCTTGTGCGTCGCGGCCAGTGCGCGCTGCGCATCGAGACCGCCAAGCAGGGTCAATGCCGTCGCGCCTTGCAGGAATCGTCTACGGGTCACCATGTTCGTGGGCTCCTTCGGGGATGGGTCGATGCGGCGGCTACCGCAGCAGCTCGGGGTGATGGTCGGCCAGTCCGGCGATCAGTTCGCCGAACAAGCTGTTGGCCCAGGCGAACCAGGGCCGCGTGAATTTCGCGGGATCGTCCTGATCGAAGGCTTCGTGCATGAAGCCGGTGCCGGCATGGGTGGTCTTGAGCCAATGCAGGCACTGGCGGATCTCGCCGGCGTCGTCGCTGGTGAGCGCGCGCACCATCAGCGACATCGGCCAGATCATGCGCAGGCCCTCGTGCGGCCCACCGATGCCCTCCGCCGCCTTGCCGCGGAAGAAGTACGGATTGCGCTCGCCCCATGCCCGCGCGCGGGTGCGCCGGTAGCGCGCGTCGCCGCGCGCGCAGAAGCCGTGGTACGGCAGCGACAGCAGGCTGGGCACATTGGCGTCGTCCATGAACAACTGGTTGCCGTAGCCGTCCACTTCGTAGGCCCAGAAGTCGGCGCCGTCCTCGTGCATCACGGCATGCTGTTCCAGTGCCGCCTGCACTTCGCTCGCCAGCGCCTCGCAGTCGGCGGCGAACGCGACGTCGCCGTGCAGCGCACGCGACATCTCCGCGAGCTGGCGCAGCGAGACCACGGCGTAGGCGTTGGCCGGCACGAACAGCGGATAGATGCAGGCATCGTCCGAAGGCCGGAACATCGACCAGATCAGCCCCACCGGCTTCGCCGGATTGCCGAAGCCGCCCAGCGGCACGGTGTCGGTGGGCACCGCCGATGCGCGCTGGAAGTGGTACGGCCCCGGCCCATGCTTGCGCTGCTGCTCGCGGAACGTCGCCAGCACCAGGTGCACCGCGCCACGCCAGTCGTCGTCGAACGGCGTGCGGTCGCCGGTGGCTTTCCAGTAGCCGTGGGCGATGCGTATCGTCCAGCACAGCGAATCGATCTCCCATTTGCGCTCGGCCACGCCGGGCTTCATGTCGGTGAGGTCGTGCTGCGCCCAGTCCAGCGTGGTCTTGCCCCGTGGATCGGGCAGGAAGGCGTTCGCGTACGGATCGATAGCGATGCACAGCGCCTGGCGGCGGATCAGGCCGCGGTACAGCCGGCGCAGGGACTCGTCCTTCGCGGCCAGCGGCAGGTAGGGCCACACCTGTGCCGAGGAATCGCGCAGCCACATCGCGTCGATGTCGCCGGTGATGACGAAGGTGTCCGGCTTGCCGTGCAGCGTGTCCATTTGCACCGTGGTGTCCAGCGTGTTCGGATAGCAGTTGCCGAACATCCAGGCCAGCTCGGGGTCGCCGATCTTCGCCTGCACGCGGGCGATCTCCGCCTCCACCGCCGCGCTGCTGAACTTGCGCTTGGCCACGGGCGGGCGATGGCTGGCGAAGCGCGCGGCCGGCGCCGCTGCCGCCAGCGCAAAGTCGGGCATCGCGAGTGCCGCCGCACTGCCGCCCAGCAGCTTGAGCAGGTCGCGGCGGGTGAGTGAGTCCAGGGTCATGGCGCCAGCACCTCGCGGCCGTCGATGGTGAATGGGATGGCGACGCCCGCGGCATCGCCGGGCTGGCCGCCGCCGATGAAGACGCGGTAGCGGCCGGGCACGACCGCGCGCGTGCCGGCCGCGTCGACGCTGCTCAAGTCTCGCGCCGTGAGCGTGAAGCGCACGCGCTGCCGTTCGCCCGGCGCGAGTTGTACCCGCCGGAAGCCGACCAGCGCATGCCGCGGCGCCAGCGGCGAGGGCGGATAGTCCAGATAGACCTGCACCACCTCGTCGCCGGCGCGCGCGCCGGTGTTGCGCAGTTCCGCGCTGACCTCCAGCGGAGCGCCGGCCTTGAGCGCGGCTGCCGACAGCGTGGGCGCGGCATAGGCGAAACGGGTATAGCTCAACCCGTAGCCGAACGGATACAGCGGCGTGTCGCGAAAATAGCGATAACCGCGTCCGTCCATCGCGTAGCTGGCGAATGGCGGAAGGTCGCGCACCGAGCGATAGAACGTCACCGGCAGGCGGCCAGCCGGATCGATGTCGCCGGCCAGCGCCTGCGCGATCGCGGTGCCGCCGGCCTGGCCCGGATACCACGCGGCGAGGATCGCGTCGGCGTGCTGCTGTGCCCAGCCCAGCGCCACCGCACCGCCGGACAGCAACACCACCACCAGCGGCTTGCCGGAGGCGGCGGCGCGTTCCAGCAGCGCGCGCTGTGGCGCCGGCAGGGCGAGATCGGTGCGGTCGCCACCGTCGAAGCCCGGCACGTCGATCTTCAGCGCCTCGCCTTCCACGTCCGGCGACAGGCCCACGAAGGCAATCACGGCATCGGCCGCACGCAGCGTGCGGTCGACCTCGGCGAGCTGCGCCGCGGCGGGTGCCAGCCACTGCAGGCGCACGCCCTGGTCGCGGCTGCGGTGCACCAGTTCCAGGCGCAGTACATGCGGCTTGTCGTCGGCGAAATGCAGCTTCGCCTGCATGTTCTTGTCGTCACCGGCGTCGACGAGCACCGGCTTGTCGTCGACGTACAGGCGCACCGCATCGTGCGCGTCGCAGTCGAAACAGCGATCCACGTGCACCGCCAGCACGTAGTCGCCCGGCCCCGGCGGCAACAGTTCGCCGCTCCAGCGCACCGCGTAATGGCCGGCATCGAGGCCGGCGGCCGGTGCCACGCGATCCCAGTCGAAGTCGATCGTGCGGTCGATGCGCGCGAGCCGCGGCGCGCCGCGGAAATCGGTGTTCGCGTAGTACGCACCGCTGAGGCCGATGGCGCCGTCCTTCGTGCGCAGCGCGGTTTCCGGCACGGGAATCGGCACGCCGGGCGCCACCGGCGCGCCCTGCGCATAGCCCACGCGGTCGGCGCCGAAGCGCGCACGCAGCCCCTGCAACGGCGTCACCGGAGCGCGCGCGGTGCCGTGGTAGTTCGCCTCCAGCGTTTCCAGCGTATCCGCATCCGGGCCGATCACCGCGAGGCGCAGGCCGGGGCGCAGCGGCAACGCGTCATGCACGTTCTTCAGCAGCACCAGCGATTCCTGCGCGGCCCGCAACGCGAGCTGGCGATGTGCGGCGCTATCGATTTCGCTGGCGCCGATATGCACATACGGATCGTCGCCGCCGAGTTCGCCGAGGCGATAGCGTGCGGTGAACAGGCGTACCAATGAAGCATCCAGCGCAGATTCCGGAAGTTCACCCTTGCGCACCGCGGTAGCGAGGCTGGCGTAGGTGTGGCCGCAGTCGAGATCGGTGCCCGCGCGCAGCGCGGCCGCGGCAGCCTGCGCGTCGTCCGGCTTGTAGTGATGGAACGCCGAGATGTCGCCCACCGCGTCGCAGTCGGACACCACGTAGCCAGTGAAGCCCCAGTCCTTGCGCAGGCGCGCATCCAGCAGCGCCGCGTTCGCGCACATCGGCACGCCGTTCAAGGCATTGTAGGAACACATCAGCGAACCGGCGCCGCCCTCGACGACCGCGGCGCGGAACGCCGGCAGGTAGCTGTCCTCCAGATCGTGCGGCGTGACCTTCGCATCGAAGCTGTCGCGGCCGGGCTCCGGGCCACTGTGTGCGACGAAATGCTTGGGCGTGGCGATCGCGCGCGGATGCCGCGGGTCGTCGCCCTGGATGCCGTGCACGAAAGCCACGGCGAGCCGGCCGGTGAGGGTCGGATCCTCGCCGTAGGTCTCCTGGCCGCGGCCCCAGCGTGGATCGCGGTCGATGTTGATGTTCGGCGACCAGATCGTCAGGCCCTGGTAGCGCGCGTGCGCCTTGCCCGCGCCGACCGCATTGAACTTCGCGCGCGCCTCCACCGAGATCGCCGTGCCCACCGCTTCGAGCAGCGGCGCGTCCCAGCTCGCGGCCAGGCCGATCGCCTGCGGGAACACGGTGGCATGGCCGTCGCGGGCATCGCCGTGCAGGCCCTCGTTCCACCAGTCATAGGCCGGCACACCCAGGCGAGGAATCGCCGGCGCGTCGTTCTGCAGCTGCGCCACCTTCTCCGTCAGCGTCATCTGCGCCACCAGCGCCTGCGCGCGAGCGGACGCATCCTGCGCCTGCGCCACGGTACCCGCCGCCAACAGCAACGCGAACAGCGCGGTGCAGGCGGCAGCTGTCGTCACGGGGTGGCCACCGTGGCGCCGTACAGGCTGCGCAGCTGCAAGGCCTTGCGCAGTGCAGCGGGATCGGCCTTGCTTTCCACCTGCAAAGTCACCGATTCGCCGGGCAGCAGGTTGAAGGCATCGTCGGACAGGCGCGCATCGAGGTCGCCGAAATCGATCCATACTTCGCGCGCGAAGTGCTGCGCACTCACCGTGACGCTGCGGCCATCGGCGGACAGCTCGGCCTCGAGTCCGGGATCGGGCAAATGCAGATCCTTCGCTTGCGCGAAATACACCAGATGGCGGCTGAGCGGCTTGCCGTGATCCAGCAGCTCGAACACCGCCACCGTGCGGTGCGGATCGGCGCCGTGCAGCAGTTGCGCATCGGTGTAGTCGCCCGTCGGCGTGCTGGCCAGCGCCGCCACCTGCGCGGGCTGCGTGTGTTCCCACACGGTCTTGCCGTCCATGTCCAGCACGCGAACGCGCAGCTCGGCGGCCAGCGGCACGGTGCGGTCGGAGACCAGCGACACCTTCACATGGCCATCCTTGCGGATCGCCACCACGCGCAGCGGCGCGTAGAAACGCTTCGCGTGGTATTGCAGCGCCTTCCAGCGGCCGTAGTAATCCACGCTGGACCAGGTGACGCCCGGCCACACGTCGTCGAGCTGCCAATACAGCGAACCCATGCTCTGCGGGCGCGCCGCGCGCAAGTGCTCGGCGGCGAGCTGGATGCCCTCGGCCTGCATCACCTGGCTGAGATACACCAGCGACGCGAAGTCCTTAGGCTTGCCGTACTCGCGTTCCACGTACATCAGCAGGCGCTGGTTGCCCTTGCCCTTGTCGAATTTCTGGTGCGCGCGCAACACGGGCGAGTCGATGGCGAGGTCGGCCGGCTCGAGCACGCTGCGCAGCGTCGCCATGGCCGGGAAGGACTGCAGGCCGTATTCGGACTGGAAGCGCGGCGTGACGTCGAGGTAGGTCGTGGCCGGCAGTGCGTCGCCCGACCACACGTTCCAGTAGTGGTAGTCGCCGTCGTCCAGCACGTTCGCCTTGCCGTCGTAGTCGCTGCTGGGCGTGCTGGGCCAGTACGGCACTTCGGGCGACTGCGAGGCGACCGCGTCGCGCAACGTGTGGTCGAACAGCTCGCGCATGCCTTGTTCGACGCGTGCGCTCTCGGCCTTGCCCTGCGCCTTCTGGAAATCCAGGCTGGTGCCCCAGGACTCCCACGCGGTCTCGACCTCGTTGTTGCCGCACCAGAGCACGATGGACGGATGGTCGCGCAGGCGATCCACCTGCTGGATCGCCTCGGCGCGCGTGTTGTCGCGGAAGGCCGCGGCGTAGGGCGGGATGGCGCCGCCGAACATGAAGTCCTGCCACACCATCAGGCCCAGCTTGTCGGCCTCGGCGTAGAACGCGTCCTCGAGGTAATAGCCGCCGCCCCAGATGCGCAGCATGTTCATGTTGGCGTCGCGCGCCGACTGCAACATCGCATCGATGCGCGCCGGCGTGACGCGGTTCGGGAAGCTGTCCATCGGGATGAAGTTCGCGCCCTTGGCGAAGATGGTCACGCCGTTCACCACGAACGCGAAGCTCTTGCCCCACTGGTCCTTCTGGCGCAGCAGCTCGACGCGGCGCAGGCCGGTCTCGCGCTCGGCGCTGGCGACTTTCTTGCCGTCCACCGCGACATCGACGTGGAAGTCGTACAGGTTCGGCTTGCCGTAACCCACCGGCCACCAGCGTTGCGGATGCGCGATCTCGAACGGCAGCGACACTTCGTTGTCGCCGCCCTTGAGCGTCACCTCGCGCCGCAGCGATTGCGTGCCGCCGTCCGGTGCGCGCCAGCGCAGCGTGACCTGCGCCTTGCCCGCCACATCGGATGCGATGCGCAACTGCGCCTGCAGCTGCGCCACATCGGCATCGACCTTGGGCTGCGCGACATGGAAGTCGGCGAGGCGCAGCGTGTCCCAGCTCTCCAGCTTCACGCGCTGCCAGATACCCTCGGTGACGATGCGCGGGCCCCAGTCCCAGCCGTACTGGTAGGCGGCCTTGCGCACGTAGTTCGCCGTCTGCTTGCCCTCCGGCTCGTCGCCGAAGGCCGAGTCGAACTCGCCCGGCAACGCATACGGCTGCTTCAGCAGCCAGGGCTGCAGCCGCGCGATCGGCGAATGCACGGTGACTTCCAGCGTGTTCGCGCCCGCGTGCAGCCACGCCTTCGCCGGCATGCGCCAGCGGCGGAACATGTTGTCGGCGGCGAGCAGTGGGTGGCCGTTGAGCTTGACGTCGGCGAACGTGTCCAGCCCGTCGAACACCAGCTCGACGTGCTTGCGCGCCAAGGTGGCCGCATCCACGGTGAACGTGCTGCGGTACTGCCAGTCGGACAGGCCCACCCACTGGATCTTCGCCTCGTTGTCGGCGACATAGGGATCGGCGACCAGCTTCGCGGCCATCAGGTCGGTCTGCACCGTGCCGGGCACGGTCGCCGGCAGCCATTGCGCGGCTTGCGGGTGCGCCGCGGCGTGGCGGTCACCTGGCGCGAGCCGGAACTGCCAGCCGGCGTCCAGCGACTGCGTCGCCAGCCCTGCCGCGATGCCTGGCAGCGGCGCACCCAGCGCGACGGCGAGGAGTGCACCTGCCAGCCAGCGTCCCAAGCCGCCTGCCCGCTCATGCGTGCGGCGCTCCATGCGTGCCCCCATCGTGCGCCGCGCCATCCGGTTTGCCATCGCCCGCCCCTCTATAATCTCGCCCGCATTCCGGGAACCGCATCGTCGGGCCCGGGCAGGCGCCGTCACGGCCACTGTCGCCACCGATTTAGATCGATCCATGTGGACGCTAACACCGACCCGGCCATGGCGCATGCCGCACCGCAATAAATCGGGCACAAAGTCGTGGAACGACATCCCATGACCGCTTCAACCGATCCAAAGCATACCGTCGCCCGGCGCGAACACGGATACCGCGGGCCCGCTCAATAGTTCAAGTGCAGGCCGAGCAGATGCAGGCTGGCGATGAACCACAGCGTGGCGAGGCAAGCCAGGAGCAGAGCCAGACTGTTGAGCTTGCGCCACCAGCCGCCCGGCACGCGCCACGCATGCCACGCGTTCATCGCCGCCGCGGCGATGCCGAGGACCGCCAGCACGCCGACCAGTTGGATCAACCGCAGCGTGCCGTCGAAGCCACTGTTCATGGCCGCGATGTTCGCGTCGAGGCGCGCCAGCACGCCGGCCCAGCCGGCATAGAACAGCAGCTGCAGGATCGCTGCCACGCGGCTCAGCCGGTACCAGAGCCGCGCCCGCCCCGCCAGCGCGAACGGCTTGCCGCAGGCGCGCCGCACCAGCGCAGCCACCGGCCACAACAGCGCCGCCAACGCGAACACCAGCACGATCAGGACCAGCAGCGGCAGGTTCCACGCCACCGATCGCCAAGCCGACACCGGCAGGAACACCATCACCGGCGAGACCGCGTCGATCGAGATCCAGCGTACCCGGCCCTGCTCCACCCGTGCGCCGAGCAGCTCGTGGCCGTCCGCCGCGCGCCACAGGAACGGCGCCACTTCGCGCCAGTGCCGCGGCGCGCCCGCGAGGTTGTGGAAATCCGGCGTCACCAGTTCGCCGTTGACCGCCTGCTCGACGCGCACCTGCGAGAACAGGCCCAGCATCGCCATGAAGTTCGACTGCGAGGCGCGGCTGTTCGCATAACGCCCCACCAGCAGGGCGCCGTTCTTGCGCGCGCTCGCCAAGGCGGGTTGCGCCACTTCCGGCGGCGCCGGGAAATAGCGATCGGTGAAGCCATCCAGCAGCTGCTTGCGCAGGCCGCCATCGCCGCCACCGTCGATGGCCACGAATACGCCCACGCCTTGCTGCGGGAACAATGCCAGTTCGCTGTGGAACCACTGGGTGTCGCCGGCGTGGCCGAGGATGTCCTGGCCGTTGCGATCCATGTGATAGAAACCCAGCGCCATCGCGGGCAAGCCGGGCACCGCGGCACGACGGTAATCGAACATCTCGCGCAGCGTGGCCGGTGCAAGGATCTGAGCGCCGTTGTAACTGCCGCCCTGCAGCTCGGCGAGCATGAAGCGCGCCATCGCCTCGCCGCTGGCCGACAGCGCGCCGGCCGCCGCCGCGTTCACCAGTTCGAACGGCTTCGGCGGCGCACCGGCCTGCGCGTAGCCCTTCGCCATGTACGGTGCCAGC
This sequence comes from Rhodanobacter sp. C06, assembly GCF_002001105.1. Taxonomy (GTDB): domain Bacteria; phylum Pseudomonadota; class Gammaproteobacteria; order Xanthomonadales; family Rhodanobacteraceae; genus Rhodanobacter_A. Next base: position 27,281 of record NZ_MUNP01000080.1, read on the forward strand.
GCGGCCGGCGGTGGCTGGCGGAACGTCGCGTGCTGCATGCCGAGCGGCTGCAGGATGTGCGCTTCGACGTAATCGTCGAACGGCTGGCCCGACACACGCTGCACGATGTAGCCCGCCAGCGCCGCGCCATAGTTGGAATACGCCGGCACCTGGCCCGGCGGGTACACGCGTGCGGGCACCCACTCCCTCACCCACGCCGCGTTGCCGCGGAAGTGCCGCGCATCGGGCGCGAACAGGTTCTTGATCGTCTCTTCGAAACCCGGCGTATGCGTCATCAGCTCGCGCAACGTCACCGGCTGGCCGTCCTTCGGCGGTATCTTGAAGTCGAGGTACTGGTTCACGTCCGCGTCGAGATCGAGCTTGCCCTGCTCCACCAGCTGCATCACCGCCGTCCAGGTGAACAGCTTGGAGATCGAGCCCGCGCGAAACAACGTGCTGGCCGGATCCACCGGCTTGCCCGCCGCCACGTCGGCGTGGCCATAACCCTTCGCCAGCAGCACCTGGCCGCCCTTGACGACCACCACCACCGCGCCGGCGAGGTCGTTCTTCGCCAGGCCGTAGGGCATCAGGCCGTCCAGCCACGCACCGGCATCGTCCGCCATCAGCTGATGCGCACCCAGCGGCACCGGCTTTGGCGGCGCCTGTTCCGCCAACGGACGAATCTCGATCTGCGCCATCGCCGTCGTCGCGAGCATCGACAGCAGGGCGCACAGGCACAGGCGTAACGGGCGGCTCATGGCGGTATCCGTGGCAACGGCAGGAACGCGATCGCGCCATCAAAGCACGCCGTTCGTGAAATCCAGCCAACGGCAAGTGACAACGTGCCGGAGCCGCGACCGTGTTCGCATCCTGCCCGTCGCGACTGGCGACTCTTTCGAATGAATACGCTTGTGAACACTGGTTGCTGCATTGCGATGCTGCCTAAGCTTGCACGACTCGCCTCGCGCAGGATCATCTCCTTGACGTCATCCCTCCAGGCATCGCGGCACGGCACGCACCCCGCCGGCGGCGCGATCGCGCGCCCCGAGCTGTCGTTTCGGCAGATCTGGAACATGTGCTTCGGCTTCCTCGGCATCCAGTTCGGCTTTGCACTGCAGACCGCCGACGTCAGCCGCATCTTCCAGACCCTGGGCGCCTCGCTGGAACAGATCCCGCTGCTGTGGGTGGCCGCGCCTATCACCGGGCTGATCGTGCAGCCCATCATCGGCCACTGCTCCGACCGCACCTGGACGCGGCTGGGTCGCCGGCGCCCGTATTTCCTGGCTGGCGCGCTGCTGGCCACGCTGGCGCTGCTGTGGATGCCGAACGCCGGCACGCTGTGGATGGCGGCGATCGCGCTGTGGCTGATGGACGCCACCTTCAACGTGGCGATGGAGCCGTTCCGCGCCTTCGTCGCCGACCAGCTGCCGGTGCGCCAGCGCCCGCTGGGCTATCTGGTGCAGAGCTTCTTCATCGGCACGGGCGCGGTGATCGCCTCGATGCTGCCGTGGATCCTCACCCACCTCGGCGTCAGCAACGTGGCGCCGCCGGGCGTCATCCCCGACACGGTGAAGTACGCGTTCTACGCGGGCGGCGCGGCGCTGCTGGGCGCGGTGCTGTGGACGGTGGCGAGCACGCGCGAATACCCGCCGGAGCAGTTGCGCGCCTTCGACCCCGCACCCGACGCCGATGCGCTGCCCGCGCTGCACGGGATCTGGCGCAACGGCGCCGCGTGGCTGCTGGCCGGCGGCGTGGCGGCGTGGCTGATCCAGCGCTACCGGCTGCGCGACGAGGTGTACCTGCTGGCCGCCGGGCTGGCGCTGTACGGCCTGCTGCTGCTCGGCTACAACCTCGCACTGAAATTGCGGCCCGCATTGAATCGGCAGCGTGGCCTGCTGGGCCACGTGCTGGGCGACCTGCACGCGATGCCCGCCGCGATGCGCCAGCTCGCCTGGGTGCAGCTGTTCTCGTGGTTCGCGCTGTTCGCGATGTGGATCTACGCCACCGCCACCGTGGCGCAAATGCAGTACGGCGTCACCGATGCGCACTCGGCGCGCTACAACGAGGCGGCGAACTGGGTGGGCGTGCTGTTCGGCGTCTACAACGGCTGCGCGGCGCTGGCCGCGTTCGCGATCCCGTGGATGGTGCGCCGCTGGGGCCTGCGCGCGAGCCACCTGCTCAATCTGTGGCTGGGCGGTGCGGGACTGCTGGCGTTCCTGTTCATCCGCGATCCGCACTGGCTGCTGCTGCCGATGCTGGGCGTGGGCTTCGCCTGGGCCTCGATCCTGTCGCTGCCCTACGCGATGCTTTCCGACAACCTGCCTGCGGCGAAGATGGGCGTCTACATGGGCATCTTCAACTTTTTCATCGTGATCCCGCAGCTGGTCGCCGCCAGCGTGCTGGGCGAACTGCTGAAGCGCTGCTTCCACGGCCAGCCGGTGTGGGCGCTGGCGACGGGCGGCGCCAGCCTCTTGGTGGCGGGGCTGTGCACGTTGCGGGTGCGGCTGGCGGAGCCGCCGTAGGAGCGCACCCTGTGCGCGAAGGCTCTGGCGCTTCGACCGGAACCAAAGGCAATCGCGCACAGGATGCGCTCCTACGCTATGTCCGTGTGGGCACGGTCATGCTTCGCCAAGGTCACGAATCCGACAGTTTCGCGGCTTCATTGAGCATGCCGTACCGATGCGCAGCCATCGCCGGCTTCCTAGGATGGCACCCATCCCTGCAGAAGCATGCCCATGCCCATGGCCATCGACCTCGACTGCCCCTACCCACTCGGCGCGCAGCAAATCGCCGACTACCGCCGCGACGGCTTCATCAAGCTCAAGCAGGTGTTCGACGCCGATGAACTTGCCCATTACGGCGCGGAGATCGCCCGTCTCACCATCGCGCTGAACACGCAGACCAAGCCGCTTGAAGAACGCAGCACCTACGACCGCGCCTTCCTGCAGGTGATGAACCTGTGGGAGGAAAGCGGCGTCGTGCGCGAGTTCGTGTTCGGCAAGCGCCTCGCCGGCATCGCCGCCGCGCTGATGGAAGCGGACGGCGTACGGCTGTACCACGACCAGTCGCTGTACAAGGAGCCGGGCGGCGGCATCACGCCCGCGCATGCCGACCAGTACTACTGGCCGCTGGCCAGCGACCGCACCATCACTGCCTGGATGCCGCTGCAGGCGGTGCCGCAGGACATGGGCCCGCTGGCCTTCTTCGCCGGCAGCCAGCACGTGGAATTCGGCCGCGACCTCGGCATCTCCGACGAAAGCGAACGCGCGATCACCGCGAACATGCAGGCGCACGGGTTCCCCGTGGTGGACGAACCGTTCGACCTGGGCGAGGTGAGCTTCCACTCCGGCTGGACTTTCCACCGCGCCGGCCCCAACCGCTCCGCCCAACCGCGCGCAGTGATGACGGTGATCTACATGGATCGCGACATGCGCCTGAAGGCGCCGGACAACCACATGCAGCAGGCCGACTGGGAACGCTGGTGCCCCGGTGCGGCAGTTGGTGCGGTCATCGACACGCCGAAGAACCCGGTGCTGTTCGAGGGTCGACGGTCCGGGGGCACGGCGGTCGCATGACGGCCGGCGTCGTCCGCGGCAGCGCGATCATCGCCGACGGCGCGGGCCGTTTCGTCGTCGACACCATCGAGGTCGATCCGCCCGCCGCGGGCGAGGTGCGCGTGGCGATCGCCGCCGCCGGCGTCTGCCACACCGATCATGCCTCGCTGCGCTGGCCGGGCCCGCTGGTGATGGGCCACGAAGGCGCGGGCCACGTCGAAGCCATCGGCGCAGGCGTGGAAGGTCTGGAAATCGGCCTGCCCGTGCTGCTGAACTGGGCGATCCCCTGCGGCCACTGCTGGCAGTGCGAACACGGCGCCGCTGCGCTGTGCGAACGCACCCACGAACTCGACGCAGCCCGCCTCGGCAACAGCCGCGCGCACGTCGGCGCCACGCGCTGGCGCGGGCAAGCGATCGAGCGTGCGTTCCATCTCGGCACCTTCGCCAGCCACACCGTGGTGCGCGCGGAGGCGGTCACGCCGCTGTCCCCCACGCTGCCGCTCGACGCCGCCTGCATCCTCGGCTGCGCGGTGATGACCGGCGTGGGCTCGGCGGTGAACGTGGCGCAGGCGTCTCCCGGCGACACGGTGGCGGTGCTGGGCTGCGGCGGCGTGGGCCTGAACGTGATCCAGGGCGCGCGCATCGCCGGTGCGAGCACGATCATCGCGATCGACCGCGTGCCGGCACGACTGGAACGCGCCCGCGTACTGGGCGCCACCCACACCCTGGCGCCGCACGAGCACGACGGCGACCACGCGCAGCTCGTCGCGGAAGTACGCGCACTCACCGGTGGCCGCGGCGTCGACCACGCCTTCGAGGCCACCGGCGTGCCCGCGCTCGCCTTCCTGCCGCTGAAGCTTGCCCGCAACGGCGGCAACGCACTGCAGGTGAGCGGCGCGCACGGCCCCGCCACGCTCGAACTCACCGAGCTGTTCTGGAACAAGCGCTACCTCGCGCCGCTGTACGGCGGCTGCGTGCCCGCGCACGATTTCCCGCGGCTGTTCGAGTGGATCGCCGATGGCCGGCTGGAACTCGCCGCGCTGATCTCCCACCACTATCCGATGGAAGCGCTGGAGCGCGCGTTCGACGACATGCTGACCGGACGCAGCAGCAAGGGCGTGCTGCGCATCGCATGAACGACGAAACCTTCCGCACCATCGAAGTTTCCGATCCCGCCATCGCGGCGGACGGGCTCAGCTTCGTCACCGTGAAAAGCCGCGCGCTGCGCCGGCGCGCCGACGTCACCCTGTACGTGCCGCCGGTGGCGCAGGGCGTGGCGGACCTGCCGATCGTGGTGCTGCTGCACGGCGTGTACGGCTCGCATTGGGCGTGGGCGCTGAAAGGCCGCGCGCACCTCACCGTCGCGCGCCTGATCGCGCAAGGCGCGCTGCCGCCGGTGGCGCTGCTGATGCCCTCGGACGGCCTGTGGGGCGACGGTTCCGGTTACGTGGTGCACGCGGACCACGATGTCGAGCACTGGATCGTCGACGAGATGCCGGCGCTGGCGCGGGAACTCGTCGCTGGCTGCAGCGCACGTTCGCCGCTGCTGCTGGCCGGGCTCAGCATGGGCGGCTTCGGTGCGCTGCGATTCGCCGGCAAGTACCCGCGGCGCATCGCGGCGGCGGCGGCGCTGTCGGCCGTGACCGACGCCAGCCAGTTCGACGCGCTGATCGAGGAAAGCCGCGCCGGCTGGAGCGCGGCGTCCGCCGACCGCAGTGTGCTGGCCGCGCTCGCCGACGGCAGCGGTCCGCGGCCGGCGCTGCGCATCGACTGCGGCCTCGACGACCCCTACCTCGAAGCGAACCGCGAACTGCACCTCGAATTGCAGCGCGCCGGCATCGCGCACCACTATGCCGAAGCTCCCGGTGGCCACGACTGGGGCTACTGGTCGGCCACGCTGGAACACACGCTGCGCTTCTTCGGCCAGGTATTGCACGCAAAGGAGGACGACGCATGAAACCCGCACGCCCCCTGCTCGCCTGGCTCGCCGCGAGCCTGTTCGCACTGCTGTCCGTGGCTGCGGCACGCGCCGCGACACCGCCACCCGCGCAACCGGGCAGCCAGGTCTTCTACCAGATCTTCTTCCGCAGCTTCCGCGACTCCAACGGCGACCGCATCGGCGACCTCAAGGGGCTGACCTCCAGGCTCGGCTACATCAAGCAGCTCGGCGCCACCACGATCTTGCTGACTCCGTTGCAGCCCTCGCCGTACTACCACAACTATTTCGCCACCGCGTTCAAGGCGATCGACCCGGCCTACGGCACGCTGGACGATTACTTCGCCTTCGTCCGCACCGCGCACGCGCAAGGCCTCAAGGTCTACCTCGACGAGGAATTCCAGTACGTCGCCGAAGGGCATCCGTGGTGGAAGGATTCGATCTGCAAGGCGCACGCGAAGTACGCCGATTACCTCCTGTGGAAAGACAAGCAGCACTGCGTGGCCGAGCCCTACCTCGGCAAGGCGAAGTGGCTGGGCTACGACGGCCGCGACGTCGGCATCGCGATGGTGAACCTGGAAAACCCGGCGGTACGCGCGTACTTCCAGGACTTGCTGCTGTACTGGGCCGACCCGCATGGCGACGGCAGCGGGCGCGACGGCGTGGACGGCTTCCGCATCGACCACATGATGGACGACCTCGACCACAAGGGCCTGGACAAGAACCTGTTCGCCGGCTTCTGGGCGCCGATCTTCCAGGCGCTGAAGACGCGCCGGCCGGAGCTGCGCATCCTCGCCGAGCAGGCCGACTGGGGCTACGGCGAAAAGTGGCTGACCGCGGGCCACGTCGACATGGTGTTCGCCTTCCCATTGCGCGGCGCGCTGGTGTCGTTGGACAAGCAGACCATCGTCCGGAACATCCGCGCCACCGATGCGGCCACGCCACCGGGCAAGCAGCAGGTGATCTTCCTGGAGAACCACGACGTCGACCGCTACATGTCGGAGGTGCACGACGACCCCGCGAAGGCGCGCGCCGGCGCTGCGATCGCGCTGATGCTCAAGGGCGATCCGCTGATCTACTACGGCCAGGAACTGGGCATGCGCGGCGTGCAGCCGAAGAACGTCGGCAAATCCGGCGGCATCCCGCTCACCGACGCCGTCGGCATCCCGGTGCGCGAGGCGTTCCGCTGGAACACCGACCTGGAGGCGGCGGGTTCGGCGATCTGGTATCGCGGCGACCAGTGGTTCTGGAAGGACCGCTACAACCGCTCGCATGACGGCGTCTCACTGCGGGAGGAGGAAGTCCGGCCCGACTCGCTCTACCACTGGTATCGCAAACTGCTGGCGCTGCGCCATGCGCGACCGGAAATCGGTGGCGGCGACCAGCGCATCCTCTGCGACGACGACAGCGCGGTGCTGTGCATACTGCGCGAGGAGGGCGAGCGGCGCACGCTGCTGCTGGTCAACCTCGGCAAGGCTGCGGCGCGGCCGAACCTGGGCACGCAACTCGCCGGCGCCACGCATTGGGTCGACCTGCTCGACGACGGCAAGCCCGGCACCGCGGACGCGGTGCTGCAACCGATGCAGGTGCGTCTCGTGGGCACGTCCTCGCCACACTGAACCATTCGGGCACGCGAAATCGGGGACAATCCGGCGGGTCACGGCGGCACAGGCAACGGCCATGGCCCTACCTCACCTCGATCGTCCGATCTGCGAACCGGTGGAACTGCCACCGGGTGCGCCGCTGCGGATCGAACGCATCCGGCAAGGTGGCAACGCGATGCGCAGCGAACCGTTCGTGCATTTCCACGACGTGCACGAACTGGTGCTGTTCGGCCGCGTGGCCGGGCATTTCGATGTGGAGGATCACCGCTACGCGTTGGTGCCAGGCTGCATCGCCTTCATTCCCTCGATGCGCCAGCACGACTTCTCGCTGGAAGCCGGGCCGCGCGACTGGGTGCTGCTGCAGGTCGAGGCCGCCGCCGGCGAGGCGATTGCGCGTGCGCCGGGGTTGGAACGCCTGCACGAGCCGTTCTGCGCCAGGCCGGACCGACGTCTCGGCCGGCGCCTGCAACAACTCGCCGGCTGGCTGGTCGAGCTCGACGCACGCGATCCGCTGGCCCTGCCGTTGGCCGAATTGCTGCTGCGCGCGGCCGCGCTGGCGCCAGCGATCGCCGGCGAAAAACTGGCCGCCGACACACGCGGCCTGCAGCGCCTGCGCCCCGCCATCGACCGCCTGCGCCGCCGCCCCGCGGATGCGCCCGGTGCGGAGCAGGCCGCGTTACTGTGCGCGATGTCGGCCGCGTATTTCAGCCGCCGCTTCAAGCAACAGGTCGGCATGAGCTGGAGCGACTACGTGCGCACGCATCGCCTGCACCTGGCCAGCCGTCGCCTGCTCGAAACGGAGCAGAGCGTCGCCGCCATCGCGTCCGACCTCGGCTTCGCCACGCCCTCGCACTTCGGCGAGCTGTTCCTGCGCCGCTACGGCATCACGCCGGGCGAATACCGGCGCGCCGGGCGCAACTGATCCGTGCCTGTATTCCCCCGGTTCGCATCTTGCTTCAATGGAGGATGTGCGCATAATTTTTCGATCCGGCAAAGGGGAATGGAATGGAGCGCAACGACACGATGTCAGGGCTTGCAGATCGGGATGCCGAGACCTGGCACACGGAGGCCGCCGATCACGCCTACCTGCCGCCCCCGCCTTCGCTGCATTGGGGCTGGGTTTTCCTGCTCAGCATCCTCACGCTGGGCATCTTCGCGATCGTCTGGCCCTTCATCCAGGCCAACTGCGCTTTGCCCCAGTCGTTGAAGGGCACCCCGGTCACCAGCCCGCGCCTGATCGCGCGTCGTCCGCTTGCAGCCGGACTGACCATCGCCGGATAGGGCCTGACTCACGGGGCATGCGCAGGTTGCGCACGCTGGGTGGCTGGGGTTGTAGGCGTCGACCTTCAATCATCGAAGGCGTTAGATCAGATGACGCGTCACCTGAAATCACGGCTTCGCACATCCAGGCTGCTCAGTAACGGCGTCAGGTCATGCAGGTTTCGAGCGATCAAATGGCGCACGCCACTCTCGGCTTCGAGCTTGCCTTCCACCATCATCAGCCGCGATTCCAGGAAGGGGCGACGCTGCCGTTCGGCAAGGTGGCGCCAGACCACCACGTTGATCATGCCGTGCTCGTCTTCCAGCGTGACGAAGGTGACGCCGCTGGCGGTCTGCGGCTGCTGGCGACCGACCACCAGCCCGGCCGCGACGATGTGGCGTCCGGCGGGAATGTCCGCCAGCTCCTTCGAACTGCGGCAGCGCCGCGCCCGCAGTTGTGCACGCAGCAGGGCCAGCGGGTGGCGTCCCAGCGTGGTGCCGAGCGTGGCGTAGTCCGTCTGCAGGTCCTCACCGACGCCAGGCAACGGCAACGCGACCTGCGACTCCCGTGGCTGCGTGGCCGCGCCGAGCAGCGGACGCTGCTCTTCCACGCCCGCCACCGCCCAGCGTGCCCGGTGCCGATGCCCCGCCAGACCACGCAACGTGCCGGCATCGGCCAAGCGCTCGCGTGCGCGAGGGTCAAGCATGGCCCGCTCGCACAAATCGGCGATGTCCACGAACGGCTTCGCCGCCCTCGCCTGCTCGATGCGCCGCGCATCGTCCTCGCTGAATCCGCGCACCATGCGCAGGCCCATGCGCAGTGCATGGCCGCCGCGCCGGTCGGGTTCCAGCGTGCAGTCCCAGTCGCTGTGGCGCACATCGGCCGGCAGCACCGCCACGCCATGGCGGCGCACGTCCTGCAGCAACTGGTCGGGGCTGTAGAAACCCATCGGCTGGCTGTTGATCAGCGCGCAGGTGAAGGCCGCCGGGTAATGACGCTTGAGCCAGCAACTGGCGTAGGTCAGCAGCGCGAAGCTGGCCGCGTGCGACTCCGGGAAGCCGTAGCTGCCGAAGCCCTTGATCTGCTCGAAGATGCGCGCGGCGAAGTCGGCCGAGTAGCCGCGCTCCAGCATGCCCCGGGTCAGCTTGTCGCGGTGGTGCTCCAGCCCGCCATGGCGCTTCCAGGCCGCCATCGAGCGGCGCAGGTCGTCCGACTCGCCCGGCGTGTAGCCAGCCGCCACCACCGCCAGCTGCATGACCTGCTCCTGGAACAGCGGCACGCCGAGCGTGCGTTCGAACACCTTGCGCAGCGCCTCGGAGGGATAGCTCACCGGCTCCTCGCCGGTGCGCCGGCGCAGGTAGGGATGCACCATGTCGCCCTGGATCGGCCCCGGCCGCACGATCGCCACCTCGATCACCAGGTCGTAGAAGTTGCGCGGCTGCAGCCGCGGCAGCATCGCCATCTGCGCCCGCGACTCGATCTGGAACACGCCGATGGTGTCGGCCTTGCCGATCATGGCGTAGGTGTCGGGATCCTCCGGCGGTATCGTCGCCAGCGTCAGCGAGCGCCCGTGGTGGCGTTCGACCAAGCCGAGGCAGCGGCGCAAGGCGCTGAGCATGCCGAGCGCCAGGATGTCGACCTTGAGCAGGCCCACCGCATCGAGGTCGTCCTTGTCCCACTGCACCACCGTGCGGCCTTCCATGCTGGCGTTTTCCACCGGCACCAGCTCGTGCAGCGGCTGTTCGGAAATCACGAAGCCGCCCGGGTGCTGCGACAGGTGCCGCGGAAATCCGATCAGTTCGGCGGTCAGCACCAGCACCCGGTGCAGCAGCGGGCTGCCCGGATCGAAGCCTTGCTCACGCAGCTGTGTGGCCGGTGGCAGCGCATCGCTCCAGCGCCCGAAGCAGTTGGCCAACGCATCGACCTGGTCGGGCGGCAGCCCCAGCACGCGGGCCACGTCGCGCACGGCGCCGGCGCCATGGTAGGTGCTGGCCACCGCGGTGATCGCCGCCCGGTGGCGGCCGTAGCGCGCGAACACGTACTGGATGACTTCCTCGCGCCGTTCGTGCTCGAAGTCGACGTCGATGTCGGGCGGTTCGTCGCGCTCCTTCGAGACGAAGCGCTCGAACAGCATGCCGATGCGATCAGGATCGATCTCCGTGATACCCAACGCATAGCAGACCACCGAGTTCGCGGCCGAGCCCCGCCCCTGGCAGAGGATGCCCCGGCTGCGGGCATGGCGCACGATGTCGTGCACGGTGAGGAAGTAGCTCTCGTAGCCCAGCTCGGCGATCAGCGCCAGCTCCTTCTCGACCAGGCTCTGCGCCTTCGCCGGGATGCCGCCCGGCCAGCGCCAGTGCAGGCCCTGCCCGGTCAGCTCGCGCAGCCACGCGGCCGGCGTGTGCCCGTCGGGCACCAGCTCGCGCGGGTACTGGTAGCGCAACTGGCCGAGGTGGAACGTGCAGCGGCCGGCGATGCGCACGGACTCGGCGAGCAGCTCCGGTGGATGCAGTTCCGCCAGCGCAGGCAAGGGCCGCAGGTGACGCTCGCCGTTGGGAAACAGCCGCGCGCCGGCCTCGGCCACGGTGGTGTGGTGGCGGATCGCGGTCATCACGTCCTGCAGCGCGCGGCGCCCGCGTGCATGCATGTGGACGTCGCCGGCGGCGACCAGCGGCAACTGCAGCGATCGGCCCAGCGCCTGCAGCCGCGCCAGCCGCTCCGTGTCGTCCGGGCCGCGGTGCAGTTCCGCCGCGATCCACAGCCGCCGCGGGAAGCGTGCGCGCAGCCAGTCGCCTTCCCGCGCGTCGTCCGGATCGTCCGGCACCCACAGAGCGAGCAGGCCGTCCGTCGTGTGCGGGAAATCTTCCCGCAGCAGTCGATAGCTGCCCTTCGGTACACGCCGGCGTGCTTCGGTGATGAGCCGGCACAGCGCCCGGTAGCCCGCGATGTGCTCCACCAGCAGCACCAGCTTCGGACCGCCATCGATCCGCACTTCGCTGCCCACGATCAGCGGCAGGTCCACCGCCTTCGCGGCTTGCCAGGCGCGCACGATGCCGGCCAGCGTGCACTCGTCGGTGATCGCCAGCGCCTGGTAGCCGTGCCGTTTCGCGCGCTCGAACAGTTCGTGCGCGCTCGATGCCCCGCGCTGGAAGCTGAAGTTCGACAGGCAATGCAGCTCGGCGTAGCTCATGCGAACCAGCCGTGCAGCATGAAGCCGCCGCCGCCGACCGGGCGGAATACCCAGGCGTCCTGCCCGCTGGCCAGTCGCGCAAGGTAGTAGTCGCGGCGCACGTCATCGCCGTCCCACCAGCCGCTCTCGATGCGCTCGGGCCCGGCGACGAGCCGGGGCATCGGCCCGCGCAGCGGCACGGGCTTCGCCAGGAGCCAGCCCGGGCGCGCACCGGGAGCGGTGCCGGGCGACGATGCCTCGTGCCGTACCGGAACCTCCGGCGGACTGAGCGAGGCGCACTCCGGGCGATGGTCGGCACGCGCCTGCACGCCGTGCACGGCATCCTCGCCCAGGCGCGCACGCAAGCGTTCGCGCAGTTGCTCCCACGGCATCGCCTGCTGGGGTCGCTGGTCGAACAGCTCGCGATGCACCGGCACGAAGGGCGGCAGCTCGTCGGCGCAGAGCGCGATCGCGCCGACCGGCGCCGGCAACTGCACCTGCTCCAGCCGGCCGCGCGCGAGCTCGAACAGCAGCGCGGCGTCGCGCTCGGGGGTGAGCAGGCCGACCGGCACCTTGGTGCGCGCGTCGTGGCCGTGCTCCAACTGCAGGACAAAGCGCTGCACGCCGCCGTCGCGCCCGGCCAAAAAGGCGGCGAGGTCCGCGGTCAGCCGCTTCAGCGGAAACAGCAGCGCCTGGGACGATTCGACTTCATGGCCGAGCTCGATCCGCAGCTCACAGCGATCGGGCGGGCGATAGCTTTCCAGCGCCATGTCGCGCTCGTCCAGCAAGGCATCGAGGTGACGCAGTACCTCGGCCGGGAAGCGTCGCGCCACGCCGTCGCGCGGCAACGCCCACACCTGGCGCAACGTGCGCAGGCCCATGCGCGCGAACGCGGTGGCCACCTCCGGCGTGAAGCCCGCGCGCTGGATCGGCAACTGCCCCAGTGCGCGACGCAACGGCGCGTCGCCTTCGATGGCCAGCCCGTCGTGCCCGTTGGCCAGCACGCGCGCCGCCACCGGGTTGGGCGCGGCGACGATGCGATGCCGGAAACCGAGGGCCGTCAGTTCCTCGCGCAATCGCGCCTCGAAGCGCGGCCACGGCCCGAACAGCCCCAGGCTGCCCTGGATCTCCAGCAGCAGCGCGTGCGGAAACTGCAGGCTGACCTGCGAGCTGTAACCGTAGGCCCAGCCGGCAAGAAAGCGGTGCCAGCGCGCCTCGTCCTCGGGCCGGTACGCCGCCGTCGCGAAGCCATGGGCCAATGCCTGCGCCGCGGTCAGCGCCATGCCCCGGCGCAGGCCCAGTGCCCGCGCCGAAGGATTCACCGCATACAGCATGCGCCGTTGCGCCGATCCGCCGACCAGCACGCGGGGCGCATCCGGATCCGCGCAGCGGCGAAGCACGCCGTCCAGCGCCAGCTGGGGCAGCAGGATGCAGGCCCAGCGCATGGCTCACGCTCCCCGCGGGATCGGCTGCACCGGCGCCGCCCCGCCGCGGCACTTGAGCACGCGCCACTGCGCCGGCGCCGCATCGATGGCGATGCGCAGCGCCGCCGGCGACGGATGGATGGCCGCGGCTAGCGGTCGCGTCGCGAACGCCAGCGTGCGTCCCGAGGCGGCCGCAACCTGCAAGCGACGTAGCGCACGGTCGTCGACGCCCAGCGGCCAGCACAGCACGGCGCCGCAGCTGCCCGAGCGCAGGCATTGCTCGGTCGCCCACAATGCATCGCGCGGTGTCCCGGTGTGCACGACCTGCAGCTGGCGCAGATCCACACCGGCCTGCTGCCATGCCGGTGCAAACGGCAGATACGGCGGCGCGACCAGCACGACGCGTTCGCCCGCCCGCGACAGGCGCGCCAGGGCCGGCCACAGCAATTGCAGTTCGCCGACACCGTCCGCCGGGATCAGGAGTTCGCTCAGCGCAGCCTCGGGCCAGCCGCCGGCGGGCAGCACCGCGTCCAAGCCGGCATGGCCGGTGGGCTGCGTACCGGCCGGCGGCATCGCCGGCCGACCACGCCAGACCTGCTGCGGATGCAGCAGTGCATCGATCGCCACCACCGCGCCCATGTCACCCCCGGCGCACCAGGCCGCAGAACACGCCCTCGATGGCGAAGTCCTGCCCACGCCGCACTTCGATCGGCGCATAGGCCGGATTGCGCGGCAGCAGCCGGAATCCACCCTTGCCGCGGGCAAGGCGCTTGATCGTCAGTTCGCCCTCGAGCCGGGCCACCACCACCTGCCCGTCGCGGGCTTCCGGCGTGCGGCACACGCCGACCAGGTCGCCGTCGAGGATGCCGTCCCCGATCATCGAATCGCCTTGCACGCGCAGCAGGTAGTCCGGTCGCGTGGAGAATAGCCGCGCGTCCAGCGACAGCGTGTCGACCAGTCCAGCATCGGCGCCGATCGGCGGACCGGCCGCCACCCGCCCCAGCACCGGCACCTGCAGCAAGCTGGTGCGCGTGCGCGAACCGGCCGGGCGGATGCCGCGCGCCTGCCCGGACGCCACCTCGATCAGTCCCGCCTCGGCCAGCGCCAACACGTGTTTGCGCGCCGCCCCGCGCGAGGCCAGGCCGCCGGCCTCGGCGATCTCGGCCAGGGACGGCGGTTGCCCCTGCTCCGTCACCCGCTTGCGGATGAAGGTGAGGATGGCGGCACGGCGGGGGCTGAGATCAGGCATGGAGTACATTTGTACTCTACCTAGCCAAGCTTGGCTAGAAGCGTCACCAGGGGCTGCGCGTTGGAGTCCAGAAGCAAGGGGACTCGCTCGTCGCTTGCGAAGACAAAGGCTTTGACGCTGCAGCGTCTGTTCGCTCATGCCCAAAATTGCAACCACTCCATGGGCGGAAATAAGCACCTACGAACGCATCGCTCCGGTCTCGCCGAGTGTAAAAAAAGCCCGCTAAATCGCGGGCTTAGATCAATTACAACAAAAAGAGAGCTGGGAGGTTTCAGAACGGAATGTCGTCGTCCTCGAAGCCGCCACTGCCGGCGGGCGCCGACGGCGCCGGGGCGCCGCCGCCGCGCGGCTGGTTGCCGTAACCGCCGCCGCCCTGCTGGCGCTGGCCACCTTGCGGGCGCTCGCGCTGGAAGCCGCCGCCACCCGCGCCGCCTTCGCCACCGCCGGGACCGCCGAGCATCTGCATGTCGCTGGCGACGATGTCGGTGGAGTACTTCTCCACGCCGCTCTTGTCGGTGTACTTCTCGGTGCGCAGCGAGCCTTCGATGTAGACCTGCCGGCCCTTCTTCAGGTACTCGCCGGCGATCTCCGCCAATTTGCCGAACATCTTCACGCGGTGCCACTCGGTGCGTTCCTGGCGCTCGCCGCTCTGCTTGTCGGTCCAGCTTTCGGAAGTGGCCACGCTCAGCGTGGCGATCGCGGTGCCGCTGCCGGTGTAACGCACCTCCGGATCGTTGCCGAGGTTGCCGACCAGAATGACCTTGTTGATGCCGCGTGCCATGGATTCGTTCCTGGTTGAGCCAGCCGCACGTGAGGTTGGATTGCGGCCGGGGTTGGTAGAATGGGCATCTTACCTTGTCGCCGGCCGGAAGCACGCGGCCGGCGCCGCGGGGCGCTGTCGGCCCCGGGCGATCCGGCTCCACGATTCCTGCCAAAAGCCGGTCCACCGCGCGCCGCCGTGAAGGCCGCGCGGTACAGGCCCGTTTGGCCGGTCGACCCGTGGGCGGGCGGAGCCGCTCCGGAAGCGCCCGTCGATGCGCAGGGCCGGGCCGAGTTGCCGCCGCCGAATCGGGTCGGTGCCCCTACGGCGGGCTCACCCCGCAGGCACACGTACCCAGCCTTCCATCAGCACGCGCGCGCTGCGGCTCATGATCGCCTTGGTGACGGTCCATGCACCGTCAGCCAGCACCGCCTCGGCACCCACCCGCAGCGTTCCCGACGGATGGCCGAAGCGCACCGCCTTCCGCTCGCCGCCGCCTGCGGCGATATTCACCAGCGTGCCCGGGATGGCCGCGGCGGTGCCGATGGCCACCGCCGCCGTCCCCATCATGGCGTGGTGCAGCTTGCCCATCGACATCGCGCGCACGAGCAGGTCGATGTCGCCCGCCTGCACGGGCTTGCCGCTCGACGCGACGTAATCGGCCGGCTTGGCGACGAAAGCCACCTTGGGCGTGTGCTGGCGGGTGGCGATCCCGGGCAGCGATTCGATCAGGCCCATGCGCAGTGCGCCGTGCGCGCGAATGGTCTCGAACATCGCGAGCGCCCTCGCGTCGCTGTTGATGGCGTCCTGCAGTTCGGTGCCGGCGTAGCCGATCGCGGCGGCCTCGACGAAGATCGTCGGGATGCCGGCGTTGATCATGGTCGCCCTGAGCGTGCCGACACCCGGCACGTCCAGATCGTCGACGAGATGGCCGGTCGGGAACATCGCGCCGCCGGCGCCCTCTTCTTCGGCAGCCGGGTCCATGAATTCCAACTGCACTTCGGCAGCGGGGAACGTCACGCCATCCAGTTCGAAATCGCCGGTTTCCTGCACGGCGCCAGCGGTCATCGGCACGTGGGCAATGATCGTCTTGCCGATGTTGGCCTGCCAGATGCGCACCGTGGCGATGCCGTCGCGCGGGACGCGCGCGGGATCGACCAAGCCACCCGCGATGGCGAACGGACCGACTGCCGCCGAGAGGTTGCCGCAGTTGCCACTCCAGTCGACGAACGCCTTGTCGATCGCCACCTGGCCGAACAGGTAATCCACGTCATGGTCCGGCCGCGTGCTTTTGGACACGATCACCGTCTTGCTGGTGCTGGAGGTGGCGCCGCCCATGCCGTCGATCTGCTTGCCGTAGGGATCGGGGCTGCCGATCACGCGCAGCAGCAGCGCATTGCGCGCCGCGCCCGGCACCTGCGCCGCCTCGGGCAAGTCCTGCAGGCGGAAGAACACGCCCTTGCTGGTGCCGCCGCGCAGGTAGGTGGCGGCAATGCGGATTTGTGCAGCATGCGACATGGGAATCTCCGGAAGTGTTCGCCGCCGCCTCAAAACAAGCCAGATTGCGTGGCGGGTGGATCAATTTCAGGCAGCAATGGCCAACGGCCGATGATGTCGTAGCGGTACGGATCGCCGCCACCGATGGCGAGACACAACTCGTCGATGGTCCATGCGACGGGCGGATCGAGCACGATCTTGTCCAGCGTATCGTGCGCGCAATAGCTCAAGGTCATGTGCGGCGTCACGCCAGTGGCGATGCGACCGAATCCTGCATGGCCAAGGCGGTCACGAACCTCCTGCAACAAGGCGGCAAACGCTTTCGGCACGCCACGTGCACGCATCGTCCAATGAATCCGGCCTGGCATGTCGGCCGGTCCGTCGATGCGGTTGAAATGCAGCGTGCACGAGGATGCGGAAACGGCTGAGCCAACCTGCAGCAACGCAGCGCATTCTTCCTCGGTCGGTGAAAAAATGCGCTCGGAAAACGACTGATGCCAATTCGCCGGTGCAAACAGCGCGCTTCGCAGACGCTTTTCCAGCCCAAGCCGCACCAGCAGAGCGCGCGTGTCATCCACCCATGCCGGCGGAGGCATGGCCATGAAGAACAAACGACGCTCCGCAATCCGGCTCATGCCGCCGCCTGCGAGGCCTCGATGAAATCCTGCGCGAAACGCTGCAGCACACCACCCGCCTCGTAAATCGACACTTCTTCGGCAGTGTCGAGCCGGCACGTCACCGGCACCTCGACGCGCTCGCCGTTCCTGCGGTGGACAACCAGCGTGAGGTCGGCGCGCGGCGTGCGTTCGCCCATCACATCGAAGGTCTCGGTGCCGTCGATGCCCAGCGTCTTGCGGTTCGTGCCCGGCTTGAATTCGAGCGGCAGCACGCCCATGCCGATCAGGTTGGTGCGATGAATCCGCTCGAACCCCTCGGCGACAATCGCCTCGACGCCCGCCAGCCGCACGCCCTTCGCCGCCCAGTCGCGCGACGAGCCCTGGCCGTAGTCGGCGCCCGCGATCACGATCAACGGCTGCTTGCGGCCCATGTAGGTCTCGATCGCTTCCCACATGCGCATGACCTTGCCTTCCGGCTCCACGCGTGCCAGCGAACCCTTCTTCACCTCGCCGTCGACCACGGCCATCTCGTTGAGCAGCGTGGGGTTGGCGAAGGTGGCGCGCTGCGCGGTGAGGTGGTCGCCGCGATGGGTCGCGTACGAATTGAAGTCCTCTTCCGGCAGGCCCATCTTCGCGAGGTACTCGCCCGCGGCGCTGTCGGGCAGGATCGCGTTCGACGGCGACAGATGGTCGGTGGTGATGTTGTCGCCCAGCACCGCCAGCGGACGCATCCCCGTGAGCGTGCGCTCGCCCGCGAGCGCGCCCTCCCAGTACGGCGGACAGCGGATGTAGGTGCTCTGCGCGCGCCAGGCGTACAGCGGCGTGGCGCGGATACCGCTGCGGCCGGTACGCGCGAACATCGGCTCGTAGACCTTGCGGAACTGCTCGGGCTTCACGCTGGAGGACACGATCGCGTCGATCTCCTCGTCGCTGGGCCAGATGTCCTTGAGCGTCACCGGCTGGCCGTTGGCGTCGATGCCGAGAACGTCCTGCTCGATGTCGAAGCGGATGGTGCCGGCGATGGCGTAGGCCACCACCAGCGGCGGCGAGGCCAGGAACGCCTGCTTCGCATACGGATGGATGCGACCGTCGAAATTGCGGTTACCGGACAGCACGGCGGTGGCATACAGGTCGCGGTCGATGATCTCCTGCTGGATCTTGGGATCGAGTGCGCCGGACATGCCGTTGCAGGTGGTGCAGGCGAACGCCACGATGCCGAAGCCGAGCTTCTCCAGCTCCGGCAGCAGGTTCGCTTCTTCCAGATACAACTGCACGGCCTTGGAGCCGGGCGCGAGCGAGCTCTTCACCCACGGCTTGCGCGTGAGGCCGCGCTTGTTCGCGTTGCGCGCAAGCAGTGCGGCCGCGATCACGTTGCGCGGGTTGCTGGTGTTGGTGCAGCTGGTGATGGCGGCGATGATCACCGCGCCATCGGGCATCTGGCCCGGCTGCTCCTTCCACTCGCCGGCGATGCCGCGCGCGGCGAGATCGGACGTAGGCAGGCGCTTGTGCGGGTTGGACGGGCCGGCCATGTTGCGCACGACGGAAGACAGGTCGAACGTCAGCGTGCGTTCGTACTGCGCAGCGATGAGCGTGTCGGCCCACAGGCCGGCGGCCTTGGCGTAGGTCTCCACCAGCTTGACCTGCTCGTCGCTGCGGCCGGTGAGGCGCAGGTAGTCGATGGTCTGGCCGTCGATGAAGAACATCGCGGCGGTGGCGCCGTACTCGGGCGCCATGTTCGAGATGGTCGCGCGGTCGCCCAGCGTGAGGCTGGCCGCACCTTCGCCACGGAACTCCAGGTACGCGCCGACGACCTTCTCCTTGCGCAGGAACTCGGTGAGCTCAAGCACGATATCGGTGGCGGTGATGCCGGGCTGGCGCTTGCCGGTCAGTTCCACGCCCACGATGTCGGGCAGGCGCATCCACGAGGCGCGGCCGAGCATCACGCTTTCCGCTTCCAGGCCGCCGACACCGACAGCGATCACGCCGAGCGCATCCACGTGCGGCGTGTGGCTGTCGGTGCCCACGCAGGTATCGGGATAGGCCACGCCCTTGCCGTTCTCATCGTGGCGTACCTGGATCACCGGCGACATCTTCTCCAGGTTGATCTGGTGCATGATGCCGTTGCCCGGCGGGATCACGTCGACGTTCTCGAACGCCTGCTTGGTCCACTCGATGAAGTGGAAGCGGTCCTCGTTGCGGCGATCCTCGATCGCGCGGTTCTTCGCGAACGCATCCGGGTCGAAACCGCCGCATTCCACCGCCAGCGAGTGGTCGACGATCAACTGCACCGGCACCACCGGGTTCACCTTGGCCGGATCGCCGCCGCGGTCGGCGATGGCGTCACGCAGGCCGGCCAGATCCACCAGCGCCGTCTGGCCCAGGATGTCGTGGCACACCACGCGCGCCGGGAACCACGGGAAATCGCGCTCGCGCTTGCGCTCGATGAGCTGCTTGAGCGACTCGACGAGGATCGCCGGATCGCACCGGCGTACCAGGTTCTCTGCAAGCACGCGCGAGGTGTAGGGCAGCGCGTCATAGGCGCCCGGCCGGATCGCCTCCACGGCGGCGCGCGCATCGAAATAGTCCAGCGACGTGCCGGGGAGGGATTGGCGGTAGACGGTATTCATGGATATCAGGAACCTTGGAAGTGAACGCCCGACTGAGGTGTCGACGGCGTATTTTAGCGGGTGAAAGCCCCTCCCTTCAGAGCCCCGGCTTGACTGCCATGCAGGACGGCATCGACGGCGACCGCAAGGCGCACATGGTGCGCATCCGGCAATGCGAGGCGCGGGCACCGGGCGCGTGCGTCGCCCAGGCGGGCAAACCGGTACTTGCGGGCGCGCGTACGACCTCGACGCGATGGCCGCACACTGCAAGGACTACCAGCAGCTGAGCCTGTACTGGCTGGAACGCCATCCGGCGCGTGTCCTGGATTTTTCGCACGAGTCCCTGCTCAGGGAAACCGAGCTGCAGGTGAGGCGCCCGCTCGATTTCTGCCGGTTGGGCTTCGATTGGGCCTGCCTCTCGCCACACCGCACCCAGCGCGAAGCTCACAGCAGGGCCAGCGCGGCGCGGGTACGTCGCCCCCTGCGACAGACACATTGCGGAGCGGTCATTACACCGCGCCGCTGGCGGCGTTGCGCAGCCAGTTCGAGTCCTGAAGAAGACCAGTCACCCGAAGGTGAAGCTGTAGACCTGCAGGCCCTTTTGCGGGACGTGCAGCACCAGCACATGCTCGCCATCAGCCACGCCGTCGTACAAGGTATAGAGCCGACTGCCCTGCACTGTGACTGCCGGCTGCGGCTTGCCGTCGACCGTCACCTGAAGGGCAATCGGCTGCGCGGCGCTGGCCACCACGTAGACCTTCGCCGCCTTGAAACGCAGCTTGATGTCACCCTGTGATCCGGCCAGGCGGGCGTATTCATCGGTGATTTCCCATCGCCCGTTCAAGGCATAGTGGTTGGCGGCCGGCTGGCCCGGCGCACTGAACCGGTGCATGCCGTTGCCACCATCATTGACTTCGGAACTGTCCAGACCGAATTGGGTCGCGCTGCCGAGGTGCAGCTCCGGCGTTTCCTTGGCCGCGGGAACTCCGCCAGTTGCAGCGGCATTGGCAGGCAGCAGCCCCATGCCGAGCAAGGATCGGATGGCGTTCTCCATGACGTCGTAGGCGCCTTCGCCGTAGTGATGACCGATCAACCGGCCGTTCTGGTCGATCAGGTACTCGGCCGGCCAGAACTGGTTGTGCCATGCGCTCCAAGTGCCACCGTGGTCGTCCATCGCCACCGGGTAGGTGATGCCCAGGCGCTGTATCGCGGCCCGCACGTTGGCCGGATTCGCCTCGAAATCGAACTCCGGCGTGTGCACGCCGACCACCACCAAGCCCTTGTCCTTGTAGGTCTGGTATAGGTGCTCGACATGCGGCAACGCACGAACGCAGTTGATGCAGGAATAGGCCCAGAAATCGACTAGCACGACCTTGCCGCGCAGGCCTGCCATGGTAAGCGGCGGAGAGTTGAGCCATTCGGCGATGCCGGCGAATTCGGGCGGTTGGCTTGGCGCGGTATCGGCCCGTGCGCCGCCGGGTAGCAGACACAGGAGGGCAAGAACAACTGCGTGGGCCAGGGCTTTCATGGGCGCACCTGTCTGGGAACGGCAGACTGGCCATGGAATCGTGCCACCTGCCGGGACAAGTTGTTGCCTGCAACCTGCCGCCGGAAAGCTCCGGCGGCAGAGTCACGAGGTACCTGCGCATCCTTGCGCGCTTTCAGTCATCAGTAATCGTAAGTGACACCGAATTGCACGTAGCGCGGCGTTTCGGTAGCGAACGGCTGGCCATACCGCGGGTTCGGAATCGCGGTACTGCCGTAGTGTTCATAGGCCTGCGTCATCTTCTGCTCGTTGAGCACGTTGTGGACCTGCAACTGGAAGCCCAGCTTCTTGTCCGCCCACTCCGGCCGGTACTCCACGCTCAGATCCAGCGGGTGGATCCACGGGGTGTAGCCCGTGCTGCCGCCCGGTGTCGGCACACCGCCGCACCAGTGATAGAACGCACCGTAGCCATTGCCCGGATTGGTCTCGCCAGGACCGTAGTAACCAAGGCATGACTTGGGCGTACCCGAAGCCACCGTCAGGATGCCGCTGACCGTCCATTCCGGCGTGACCTGGTAGGTGCCGTAGGCCTTCAGCACGTGCTTGCGCGAGTTCGCCTGCACGCCGTTCGCGTACTGCATCAGCTGGCCGTAGTCCCACTGCGTGGTGGCGGACACGGAGCTGCCGCCTTGGCCGATGTTCGACTGCACCGGGCCCTCCGTGCTGCCGTAGCTCTTGGAGAACACGTAGTCGATCTTGCCCTGCCACTTGCCATCGAACGGATGCTCCAGGTAGGCCTCCAGCGCGTAGTACTTGCGGCTGGCCTTCGGGAAGCCGAACTGTTCCGGCGACACGGTGTAGCTGTAGTAGCCGCCGTGGCCGTCCGAGATCCGGAACTGGTTGGTCGATCCGGGGTTGATCAGCACGCTGCCCTGCAAGGCGTAGTCGCTGCAGTTCGTGTCGGTCAGGCCCGGGTTCTGCGCGAGCAGCTGGGCGCACTGGGTGCGGGTATCGGCAACGTCGTCGACGATGCGACCCAGCTTGCGCACCGTGCCCTGCACGCCATACACCCAGGACGGGTTGATCTGCTGCTGCATGCCCAGCACGAACTCGTCCTGGTACTCGGCCTTGAGGTTGGTCGAGCGCACGGTATTCGGGTCGAGTGGCTGGCCGTACTCGTTGTTGTTCGAAACCGGCACGCCCGGGCCCTGGGTCAAGCCATGCGACATGATCGGGGTGAGACCCTGCGGGACGCCGTTCGCATCGATGCCCGAGTAGGTGTAGTACGACTGCACATACGTCGAGCCGGAGGCCTCGCGGAGCGCCACGCCAGCCGGCAACGCCAGGTAGTAACGACCCGCATTGCCGTATACCTTTAGCGTCGAGTCGCCGAACACATCCCAGCTGAAGCCCAGGCGCGGCGCCCATTGCGGCTTGGTCAGGCGCACATAGGGCACGCCGTCGGGGTTGTAGTTGGTGAACTGGTCGTTGCGCAGGCCGAGGTTCAGCAGCAGGTTCGGGGTGATCTGCCAGTTGTCCTCGATGTATTGGGCGCGCTGGCTGACCTTGACTGCAGCCGCGGTCACGAAGACGTACTTGCTGACGATGTAACCACCCGCACCATTCGGATAATTGCCCGTGGCGTCAACAAAGGGGGCCTGGCTGACGTCCGAGCCCACGAATGGAACGGTGGCGCTGGGTGCCTTGTCGTAATCCCAGGCGTAGCCCGGGCCGCTCATTGCGCTGCCGTCGCCCATGTCAATCGTGGTCATGTTGTCGATACCAAACTTGATATCGTGCTGCCCCAGCTTCCAATCCAGGTCGAGACGCAGGTTGGTCGTGCTCGATTTGTGATCCGGGCTCGGAACGTTGGTGTTCGCGTTGTTGTTTTGCGGCGGCTTCCCGTTGGGCCACAGCGCAGGGTTGGCTCGCCCGCCCTGGATTATGTGCGCCAGCGTGGGATCGAAACCCGGATAGGCCGGCTGCACGGTGTAGTAGGTCCCGCGCATCTTTCCGTACATCGCATCCAGCGTCAGGTTGTCGGTGATGTACGAGGTGTACTTGGCGATCCAGATGCTGAACGCATTCTTGAAGCTCTGGTCCAGGCTGTTGAACGCGCCCACCGAGTTCTGCGAGTAGTTGTTGTTCGGCGCGTAGTTGTAGTCGTAGATGGAGGCCGAGTACTGCTCCTTGTTCCGCACGCCGGTCAGCGACAGGATGTTGCTGTCGTTGATATTCCAGTCCAGCTTGCCGTAGAACTTCGGCATGCTGTACTTGCGGTAGTAGACCGTACCCGCTTCGACGGATTGCACGTTGGTGCGCTGCTGCTTGTCGGACTCGGCCGCGATGAAGAAGAACAGCTTGTCCTTGATCAGCGGACCGCTGACGTAGGCGTCATAGACGTTTTCCCAACGACTGTCGCGGTTGCGATAGTCATAGATGCTGCCGGCCGTCTGACCGGGGATATCCGAACGCGGATTCACGTAATGGGTGTTGATGTAGTTGGCGCGCGCGAACGCCGGCTGCCACAGCGCCTGACCGCCGAAGTGCCAGTCGTTCGTGCCGCTCTTGCCGATCTGGCTGATCACCCCACCCGCCGAACGGCCGTATTCGGCACCGTAGCCGGCGGTCAGGGTTTCTTGCTGGGAGATCGAGCCGTACGGCAGAGTGATGCCACCTGCGTTGCCCAGCGGATCGGAAGTGTTGAAGCCGTTGATGTAGTAGGCGTTCTCGGCCACCGACGAACCACCGAAGGACACCATCGGCTGTCCGGTCGGACCGTTGCCCAGCATGCCTGCGCCCTGCACCGTGCCCGGGGCCAGCAGGGCGATCGCTTCGCCGCTGCGCGCCACCGGCAGATGCTTCAGCTGCTCGGCGGTGATCACCGAGGCCTCGCGGGTCGAGGTTACGTCGATCGCTGGCAGGGCGTTGCCCGTGACCGTCACTGTGGACAGGTTCTGCGCGTTCTTCGCGCTGGCGCCAGCCTCGATGAAGTTGACCGCCTGCGCACCCGACACCTTCGGCGTGATGTTGGCCTGCGACTGCACGATGTTGCCGTTCTGCAGCAGGTTCACGGTATAGGTGCCCACCGGTACCGTCACCGAATAACGGCCGGTGCTGTCCACCGGCACGGTGCGGTTGAAACCCGCACCGCCAACGATCTGCACGGTCTCGCCGGCCGCGGCCGGCGCGGTACCGAAAATCGTGCTCGTGGTGGCCTGCGCCAGCACCTGTCCCGTCATGCCGGCACTGGTGGCGATGGCCAAGGCCAATGCCGTACGACGCAGTCGTGCGCCATGCGACGGTGAATTACGAAGCTTTGCGATATTCATCAAGCGACTCCCCAGAGCGTATGCCATAAACAAAGGCCCCGGCCTCGCTGGCCCGCGACCCCAAAAAGGTTTCTTGCTCGCGATTTGAAACGGCTGCACAAACAACGGAATGAATGGCCTCCTTGCCTGGACAATCACGAGCTTCCAGCACGTGCATACCAATCGCGCGTGACTTCAGCCTGTTTTCTCAAGCAGGCGGGCAGCAATGCCGGCAAGCGTGTCGCGCTCGATCGCAAGTTTCTGCACGCACGCGCGCAATTGGTCGACATCATTGGGACGTGTCTTGCTGCTGCGAAACCGGCGCACCCAGACCCGGACGACCTCACTGCGCAAACCCAGCTGCAGAGCCGCCTCGCCCGCCGTGAACCGGTGCTTGACCACCAGCCGGATAGCCTCGTCCTTCAGCTCGTCCGGATAGAACCTCATGCGCATCTGCCAGTCTCCCGCGCCTCATCATGTGTGATTTCATGTCGCAAGAACCCACCGATCGGCATATCGAGCCAACCGGCTTCATGCAATGCCGTGTCCATATGCCGAACGGGTCATCTCATTGAATCGGCCCTTTGGTCACATTAAATAAACATTTGCGGTCTTTACAGAACCAATCGAAATGAAACAGGCATGGCCAATGTCCATCGCTCCGCACGACTTGTTCGCATTGCACTCAAAGCCTTGCCATGCCTTGTGGCACATGACAGTGTCATCCGGCGATGTAAAACCAAGCCAATCGACATCTTGTTCCCCGGCAGATCGTCGTTATTTCAAATTTTCGACGCATCAAACGTCTTGGTCTGGCGAAGCCACGTCGTGCACATG
Source organism: Rhodanobacter sp. C06 (assembly GCF_002001105.1). Taxonomy (GTDB): domain Bacteria; phylum Pseudomonadota; class Gammaproteobacteria; order Xanthomonadales; family Rhodanobacteraceae; genus Rhodanobacter_A. Next base: position 52,571 of record NZ_MUNP01000080.1, read on the forward strand.
ACCAATTCCACGGAAGCATCCATAACCAATATGGAGGCAACATGTTTCTCGAACTCGATGGGCATGGCCCGCACTACAGCCAGCTGACCCGCGCCATGAAGTCCGCCATTCTCAGCGGCCGGCTGGTCGCCGGCGCCCGCCTGCCCCCGACCCGGGCGCTGGCCGAGGAGCTGGGGGTTTCGCGCATCACGGTGCTGACGGCCTACGAACAGCTGCGGGCCGAGGGCTACATCGTCGGCCGCGTGGGCTCCGGCAGTTACGTGAGTACATCGCGCGCCGAACCGATGCCGCCGCAACAGGCGCCGAGCCGGTCGATCACACCACTCACGCGCTATGCGAAACGTGCGCGGCAGCTGGTGGACTGGTCGATCCCGGCCAGGCATCGCGACCGTCGCCTGGACATGCAATACGGCCGCCCGCAGGTCAATCCCACGCTGGGCACCCTCTGGGGACGCGAACTCGCCTGGGCCGCGACGCACACCCGGCTCGAATACAGCAACGTCCAGGGGCTGCCGGTACTGCGCGAACAGATCTGCGACCACTTGGCCCGGCGCCGCGGGATCCGCACCTCGCCGGACCGGATCCTGATCGTCAGCGGCACCCAGCAGGCAATTACCTTGGCCTCGCGCGTGCTGCTGGACGAAGGTGACGAGGTGGCCATCGAGGAACCGCACTATTTCAGTGCCTGGCAGCAGTTCGGCGCCCATGGCGCGTCACTGCTGGCGATCCCCACGGATCAGGAAGGCCTGGTCTGCAGCGCCCTGCCGAAACAGGCTCCGCGCCTGGTGATGGTCACCCCGTCACACCAGTTTCCCGCGGGCCCGACGCTTTCCATGGCGCGCCGGCAGGAGTTGCTGCGTTACGCAAGGATCGGAAGCTGCTGGATCATGGAGGACGACTACGACGGCGAACTGCGTTACGAATCGCCGCCGCTGCCGGCCCTGCGCGCACTCGACGACGACGACCGCGTGATCTATGTCGGCACCTACTCCAAGGTGATGTTCGGCGCGCTGCGGCTTGGCTACATGGTGCTGCCGGAAGTGCTGTGCGACGACTTCATCAATGCCAAGTACCTGTGCGATCGCGGGAGCCCGGCGGTTCAGCAGGCCGCGCTCGCGCATTTCATGGAGAACGGCGGCTTCGATCGCCATCTGCGCTTCATGACCAAGGAGCTGAACTCACGGCGCCGCGAGCTGATCGCCGGGTTGCAACAGCATGCCGGCGATCGCGTGCGGATCGCGGATGCGCATGCCGGCATGCACATCACGGTCTGGCTGTCCGCCTACGATCACGCGCAGGTCGATGCGTTGATCGCCGATGCACACGAGCGCGGACTGGGCCTGTATTCCATAGCGCCGCACTACCAGAAGCCGCCGGACGTGCCCGGCCTCATCCTCGGCTACTGCGGCCTTTCCAAGGCACAGTTGCACGAAGCGACGCAGCTGTTCGGCGAGTGCCTGGATGCGATCGATGCCGCAGCGCGGGAACTGTCGCCGACGCGACGCCGGCGGGCATGAAGGTCGCCCCGCTTGCGGGGCGCCTCGCTCAGCCGAGGAAGCGGTAGCCCACGCCCGGCTCGGTCTTCAGCCAGCGCGGCTGGGCCGGGTCGTCGCCCAGCTTCTGGCGCAGCTTGCCGATCACGATGCGCAGGTACTGGCTGTCGGCGGCGTGGCTGGGGCCCCACACTTCGCGCAGCAGCTGCGGCTGGGTGACCACGCGGCCGGCATGGCGCAGCAGCATCGCCAGCACGGCGTACTCCTTGCGGGTCAGCGCCAGTTCGGCGCCGTCCAGCCGCACCTCGCGCCGCGCGAGGTCGACGCTGAGCCGGTCGTCGTCCCAGCGCGGCGGCGCTTCCGGCTCGCCCGGCGGGCGCTGGCGCAGCAGTGCGCGCAGCCGCGCCATCAGTTCCTGGATGCCGAACGGCTTGGTCACGTAGTCGTTGGCGCCGGCGTCCAGCGCGCGCACCTTCTCGGTCTCGGCGTCGCGCACCGACAGCATCAGCACCGGCAGCTGGCTCCACTGGCGCAACTCGGCCAGCACCTCGTGGCCCTCGCGGTCGGGCAGGCCGAGGTCGAGGATCACCAGGTCGGGGCCGCCCGTGGCCGCCAGCGCCAGCCCCTCCGCCGCGGTGCCGGCCAACAGCACCTCGTAGCCCTCGGCCCGCAGGCCGATGTCGAGGAAGCGGCGGATCTGCGCCTCGTCGTCGATCACCAGGATGCGGAGGGACGGGTTCATGCGGGGCTGGCGGCGGGCTCGGGCAGCGGCAGGCTGACCCGAATGGTGGTGCCGCCGCCCTCGCGCGGCAAGGCCTCCACGCTGCCGCCGTGGGCGCCGATCATGCCGCGGCAGATCGCCAGGCCGAGCCCGGTGCTCTGGCTGGCGCGGTCGCCGCGCGAGACCGAATAGAACATGTCGAAGATGCGTGCGCGCTCGTCCTCGGGGATGCCGGGGCCTCGGTCGCTGACCTCGAGCAGCAGGCGCTCACGCTCGACGCGCACCGCCACGGACACCGGCTCGCCGTCCGGCGAGAAGCGCGCCGCGTTCTCCAGGATGTTGAACAGCGCCTGCTCGATCAGCGCCGGGTGCACGTGGAGCAGCACGGTGTCGGGCGGCAGCTCGGTGTCCACCCGCAGCGCGGGAAACAGCTTGCGCAGGCGATGCACCGCGGCGGCCACGATCTCGGCCGCGTCGGTCCAGTCGCGGTTGAGCTTGAGCGTGCCGTGGCCGAGCCGGGTCATGTCGAGCAGGTTCTGGATATAGCGATCCAGCCGCTGGCCCTCGCCAAGGATCGCCTCCAGCAGCTGCCGGCGCTCGTCGCGCGGCAGCTTGTCCTCGTAGCTGACCAGGGTGCCGGCCGCGCCGATCATCGAGGCCAGCGGCGAGCGCAGGTCGTGCGACACCGAGGACAGCAGCGCGTTGCGCAGGCGCTCGGTCTCGCCCTGCACGCGCGCGCCCTCCAGTTCGTCGGCCATTCGTGCCCGCGCCAGTGCCTGGCCGATGTCCTGCACCATCGCCAGCGCCATGCTGCGCCGCTCCGGATCGGGCTCTCCCGCGTCCGGCGCGAAACGCAGCGCCGCCACGCCGAGGGGATGATCCTCGCCGCCCAGCGGCAGCAGCCAGCACGGCGCCGCGTTCAGGGTCTCGGTATAGCGGCCGGCCTGTTCGGCGTGGCGCTCGCACCAGTCGGCCGCGGCGAGGTCCTGCGTCTGCAGGGGCCACTCGCGCGGCGCGGTGGCCGCCGCCTGCAGGGCGCCGCCGGCATCGCGGGCCAGCAGCGCCGCCTCGCAGCGCAGGGCCTGCGCTAGCGCCGCCGCGCCCACCGTGCGGATGCCCTCGGCGTCGGTGCTGCTGGCCAGCCGCTGACCCAGCGTGAGCAGCGCGCGCGCATGCACGTGCGCCGTGCGCAGCGACTCCACCTGCAGCGCCAGCCGCGTGGCCAGCCGGCTGCACACCAGCGCCGCCACCAGGAACAGGCACACCGCCAGCACGTCGTCGGAGTTGGCGATCTCCAGCGAATAGCGCGGCGGCGCGAAGAAGAAGTTGTAGCCGACGAAACACAGGATGGCGGTGTAGACGGCCACCGCCATGCGCGTGCGCACCGCCACCACCAGCACCGCGGTGAGGAAGATCAGCGACAGGTTCGCCACCGACAGGTAACGCTCGCCGATGAAGGCCAGCGCCAGCGCCGCCAGCGAGGCCAGCGTGGCGTACAGGTACTCGCCGCGGCGACCGACGCCGCCCGGCAGGTTCGGCAGGCGCAGGCGGCGACGCGACGCGGCGCGTTCGGCCGGCGTGGCGACGATGGTCAGCTCCAGGTGGGCGCCGCGGCGCAGCAGCTGCTGGGTGAGCGAGCGGCCGACCATGCGCGCGAACAGCCGCTCGCGGGTGCGCGCCAGCAGGATCTGCCCCACGCCTTCGCGCTCGGCGTGCGCCAGCAGCTCGTCGGCGACCGCGTGGCCGCGCAGCACCACGGCGTCGCCGCCCAGCCGCCGCGCCAGTCGCATCGCGCTGTCCAGCCGTTCGCGCCGCGCCGGCTCCAGCCGCGCGCCGGTGTCGACGAAGACCACGCTCCACGGCGCGCCGCGGCGCTCGGCGATCCGCCGCGCCACCCGCACCAGGTATTCGCTCTGCGCATGGCCGTCGATCGCCGCCAGCACCCGGCGGCGCACCGGCATCACACCGCCGCGCGCCAGCATGGCGCCGCGCAAGTCGCTCTCGACATGGCCGGCCACGGTATCCACCGACAGCTCGCGCAACGCGGCGAGGTTGGTGGGCGAAAAGAACGCGTCCAGCGCCGCCGCCGCGGTTTCCGGCACGTACACCTTGCCCTGCTTCAGGCGCTGGATCAGTTCGCGCGGCGGCAGGTCGACCAGCACGATGTCGCGCGCGCGGTCGAGGAAGGCGTCGGGCACGCGTTCGCGCACGGTGACGCCGGTGATGCGCCGCACCTGGTCGTTGAGGCTTTCCAGGTGCTGCACGTTGAGCGCGCTGTAGACCTCGATGCCGGCATCGAGCAGCTCGGCGATATCCTGCCAGCGGCGTTCATGGCGGCCGCCCGGCAGGTTGCTGTGCGCCAGCTCGTCGACCAGCAGCACGGCGGGCTTGCGCGCCAGCGCCGCGTCGAGATCGAACTCGGTGAAATCGCGGTCGCGGTAACGCACTGCCCGGCGCGGCAGCACTTCCATGCCTTCCAGCAGCGCGGCCGTCTCGGCGCGGCCGTGCGTCTCGACCAGGCCGATCACCACGTCCACGCCTTGCCGCTTCAGCTCGCGCGCGGCGGACAGCATCGCGTAGGTCTTGCCGACGCCGGGCGCGGCGCCGAGAAAGATCTTCAGCCGACGGTTGCGCTCGTCCTGTCCGGCACTCAGCAGGGCATCGGCACGCGCTTCACGGGAAGGTTCGGTCATGCGCTCGTCGGTTCCATGGATGGCGCGGGAATCTGTGGGCTTTGGTTGGCCGGGCAGGCTCCTAAGTTAGCGCGATCACGTGCCGTGCGTCTGCGACGCATCCAGCGCAAGATTGAGCTGCAGCACGTTGACCCGCGGCTCGCCAAGCACGCCCAGCTGGCGCCCCTTGGTGGCCCGCGCCACCAAGGCGGCTACTTGCGCCTCGCTCAGTCCGCGCACCCGCGCCACGCGCGCAATCTGGTACTGCGCCGCGGCCGGGCTGATTTCCGGATCGAGGCCGCTGCCCGAGGCGGTGACCAGGTCCACCGGCACCGGCGCTGTGTTGCCGGGGTCGGCGGCACGCAGCGCGGCGATGCGCTGCTTCACCGCGTCGGTCAGCGCCGGATTGCTCGGCCCCAGGTTGGAGCCGCCGGAGTTGATGCCGTTGTCCGGCTGCGGCGAGGTCACCGACGGCCGGCCCCAGAAGTACTTCGGATCGGTGAACGACTGCCCGATCCGCACGGAGCCGACCGGCTTGCCGTCCCGCTCGATCAGGCTGCCATTGGCCTGCTGCGGAAAGACCAGCTGGGCCAGCCCGGTGGCCACCAGCGGATAGATCACGCCGGTGATCACGGTCAGCAGCAGCAAGAGTGTAAGCGCGGGACGAACGATGGATTTCATGGATCTTCTCCGGACAGGGATTCTCCGCGCGTGGCGGGAGAATCCGGCATTTTCAGAACGAACCTTGCAACATCACGAAGCCGCCGGTGCCGCCGACATTCATGCTGTCGTTGCCATTCACGAAACTGACGGTGTGGCGGTAGTAGCGATCGTTGGTGGCGTGGGTGAGCACGCCGACCACGGTCCAGGATTTGTCGATCGCATATTTCGCACCGACACCGATATCGGCGTAGCCGGGATCGCGCGCACCGTCGGCCATCGGCAACGCCAGCTCGGTGCTGTAATGGGTATAGCCCGTGTGCAAGGTCAGGCTCCACTGGTCGTTCAGCGGGTACGCGCCTTCCAGCATCAGATAACTGGTGCCCTTGGAGTTGTCGCGGAAGCCCTGCTCGCGATCCGCGCCAAAGTAATCGGTGAGCGCGTAGTTGTATTTCAGCGTCCACAGTTTCCAGGACAGCGCCACGTTGGCTTCCGCCGTGTTGAGCGAGCGCGGGGCCAGGCCGGCATGATCCAGATTGGCGCCGGGATAGATATAGCCGTACAGGCCGGCACGCCATGACCAGTCGTCGTTGATCGTCCGGCCGTAGCTGGCGTACAGATCCAGCTCCATCGATCCGCCCGGATAACTGCGGTCGCTGATGCTGGAACCCCAGACGCCGGCGGCAAAGCCATTCGGCAAGGAGAGATCCGCGCCACCCTGCACCGCCGGTTTGCCCCAGCTTTGGGTGAGTCCGCGGAAAATGTAGTTCGTCGTCAGTTCGACGTTGCCGGTGAACGTGGTGGTCGGTGCCATATCGGCCCTGACCGTATCCGTCGCCGCCAGGACCAGGCCGGCCACGACGATGGAAGTGAAAAGTCTGCTCATGGGGTTCTCCACACCGCTTGATGCGATGTACCTCGGTAGGAAAGGATCAGGTGCCGGCGTATCCACCGACGTCGTCGGCATCCGCGGCTGCGCTCCGGACGTCCGCCTGCGCCGTCGCCACGGTGACCGGCTCGCTGCGCGGGTGCAGCGGCAACGCGATCACCACGTCGCAATCCGGATCGTTGGCCGACAGGCGCAGCTCGATGTCGGCACGGGTTGACCGGCCATCCGGCTGTCGAGAGCCGTCAGGCAGGGATACGGATACTTTCAAAATCTGCATGACACAACTCCATGATGCGATTCCGGCCTTCGCCGGAATGACGAACAAAAGGGTCAGGCCAGTCCGCACAGGACCAGCAGCATGTCGATGAGCTTGATGCCGAGGAACGGCACCACGATGCCGCCCAGGCCGTAGACCAAGAGGTTGCGGCGCAGCAGCGCACCAGCGCCGAGCGCGCGGTACTTCACGCCCTTCAGCGCCAGCGGGATCAGGAAGATGATGATCAGCGCGTTGAAGATCACCGCCGACAGGATCGCGCTCTGCGGCGTCGCCAGGCGCATCACGTTGAGTGCGTTGAGCGCCGGATAGGTGGTCGCGAACGCGGCCGGGATGATCGCGAAGTACTTGGCGATGTCGTTGGAAATCGAGAACGTGGTCAGCGAGCCGCGGGTGATCAGCATCTGCTTGCCGATCTCCACCACCTCGATCAGCTTGGTCGGGTTGGAATCGAGGTCGACCATGTTGCCGGCTTCCTTCGCCGCCTGCGTGCCGGTGTTCATCGCCACCGCCACGTCGGCCTGGGCCAGCGCCGGCGCATCGTTGGTGCCGTCGCCGCACATCGCCACCAGCCGGTTCTCGGCCTGGATGCTGCGGATCAGCTTGAGCTTGGCTTCCGGCGTGGCCTCGGCGAGGAAATCGTCGACGCCTGCCTCGGCGGCGATCGCCGCCGCGGTGAGCGGGTTGTCGCCGGTGATCATGATGGTCTTGATGCCCATCTTGCGCATCTCGGCGAAACGCTCCTTGATGCCGCCCTTGACGATGTCCTTCAGCTCGATCACGCCCAGCGCACGGGCTCCCTCGACCACGATCAGCGGGGTGGCGCCGCGCCGCGCGACGTCCTCGGCCATGCGCTTGACCAGCGGCGGCAGGTGGCTGTTCTGCGCCTCCAGATGTTTCTCCACCGCATCCAGCGCGCCCTTGCGGATCTGCCGCGTACCCAGGTTCACGCCGCTCATGCGGGTCTGCGCGGTGAACGGCACGAACTGCGCGTGCATCGCCTCCAGCGGCTGCCCGCGCAGGTCGAACTGCTGCTTGGCCAGCACCACGATGCTGCGCCCTTCCGGCGTCTCGTCGGCCAGCGAGGCGATCTGGGCGGCTTCGGCGAGGATGCTCTCCGCCACGCCGGGCGCGGGATGGAAGGCGACCGCCTGGCGATTGCCCAGCGTGATGGTGCCGGTCTTGTCCAGCAGCAGCACATCGACGTCGCCGGCCGCCTCGACCGCACGGCCTGACGTGGCGATCACGTTGGCGCGGATCATCCGGTCCATGCCCGCGATGCCGATCGCCGACAGCAGCGCACCGATCGTGGTGGGGATCAGGCAGACCAGCAGCGCGACCAGCACGGTCAACGTGATCGGATGGCCGATGCCGGCCGCCTGCACGCTGTAGATCGAATACGGCAGCAAGGTGGCGCAGGCGAGCAGGAAGATCAGGGTGAACTTCGCCAGCAGGATGGTCAGCGCGATCTCGTTCGGCGTCTTGCGGCGCTTGGAGCCTTCCACCATCGCGATCATGCGGTCGAGGAAGCTTTCGCCGGGATTGCTGGTGATGCGCACCACCAGCCAGTCCGACAACACCTTGGTGCCGCCGGTGACCGCGCTGCGGTCGCCGCCGGACTCGCGGATCACCGGCGCGGATTCACCGGTGATCGCGCTCTCGTCCACGCTGGCCGCACCGGCCACCACCTCGCCGTCGCCGGGCATCTGCTCGCCGGCCTCGACCAGCACGTGATGGCCGGTGCGCAGGTCGCTGGACGGCACGAAGGTGATCGCGGCCGTCTTGTCGGGGCCGGCCAGTTTCTTCGCGACCACGTCCTTGCGCGAACTGCGCAACGCATCGGCCTGCGCCTTGCCGCGGCCTTCCGCCAGCGCCTCCGCGAAGTTCGCGAACAGCAGGGTGAACCACAGCCACAGGCTGACCCAGAAGATGAAACCGGTCGGCGCCTCGCCCTTGCCGGCGAGCGCCTGCACCCACAGCAAGCTGGTCAGCACGCTGCAGACGAACACCACGAACATCACCGGATTGCGGAACTGCAACCGCGGCGACAGCTTGCGGAACGAATCGGCCATCGCCGTGAGCACCAGCTCGCGACTGAAGCCGCTGGCTGCTTGAGTTTGTGCGGTCATGATTCAGTGTCCCGACATCAGGAATTCGGCGATCGGCCCCAGGGCCAGCGCCGGCAGGAAAGTCAGTGCGCCCACCACGATCACCACGGAGGCCAGCAGGGTGATGAACAGCGGCGTGTGCGTCGGCAGCGTGCCGGCCGATTCGGGCACGTGGCGCTTGGCGGCCAGTGAACCGGCCATGGCCAGCATCGCGATCGCGAGCGGGAAACGCGCCAGGAACATGCAGATGCCGAGCAGCACGTTCCAGAACGGCGTGTTCGCCGAAAGACCGCCGAACGCGCTGCCGTTGTTGTTGGAGGCCGAGCTGACCGCGTAGAGGATCTCGCTGAAACCGTGCGCCCCGGGATTGGCGATGCCTGCCACACCCGCCGGCAACATCACCGCGACCGCCGTGCCGATCACCACCAGCGCACACGGCAAGAGCACGGCGAGGCTGGCCATCTTCATCTCGTGGGCCTCGATCTTCTTGCCGAGGTATTCCGGCGTGCGACCTACCATCAAACCGGCGATGAACACCCCCACCACCGCGAACGCGAGCATGCCGTACAGGCCCGAGCCGACGCCGCCGAAGATCACCTCGCCCAGCTGGATCAACCACATCGGAATCAGGCCGCCCAGCGGGGTCAGCGAATCGTGCATCGCGTTCACCGCACCGCACGAGGCCGCCGTGGTGATCGCCGCGAACAGGCTGCTGGCGGCGATGCCGAAGCGGGTCTCCTTGCCTTCCATGTTGCCGCCGGCCTGCAGCGCGGACGCATGCGCATCCACCGCCAACCCGTGCAGCGCCGGATTGCCGGCCTGCTCGGCAGCCACCAGGCCGATCGTCAGCGGAATGAAGATCAGCAGCATGGTGGCGAGGATCGCCCAGCCCTGGCGGCGGTCGCCGACCATGCGGCCGAACATCACGCACAGGGCGCCGGGGATCAGGAAGATCGCCAGCATCTCGATGAAGTTGGAGAACGGCGTGGGGTTCTCGTACGGATGCGCCGAGTTGGCATTGAAGAAGCCGCCACCGTTGGTGCCGAGCATCTTGATCGCGACCTGCGAGGCGGCCGGGCCCATCGGCAAGGTCTGCGTGGTGAGCTGCGCGGGCTTGGTCTCCGGGTTGCCGGCGGCGTCCTTGACGGGATTGCCCGCCGCATCGGTCACCGGCTGGGCATACGTGCTGGTCTGCAGCACCGGCACATCCACGTACGGCTTGAAGTTCTGCACCACGCCCTGCGACACCAGCAGCATGGCGATCAGCAACGACAGCGGTAGCAGCACGTACAGCGTGCTGCGGGTCAGGTCGACCCAGAAGTTGCCGATGCCCACCGCGCTGCGCCGGCTGAAACCGCGCACCACCGCCACCAGCACCGCGATGCCGGTGGCCGCGGACAGGAAGTTCTGCACCGCCAGCCCCGTCATCTGGGTCAGGTAGCTCATCGTCGACTCGCCGGCGTAACCCTGCCAGTTGGTATTGGTGACGAAACTGATCGCGGTATTCATCGCCGAATCGGGCGATACCGCGCCGAAGTGCTGCGGGTTCAACGGCAGCCACTGCTGCACGCGTTGCAAGGCATACACCACCAGCACGCCAAGCACGTTGAACAGCAGCATGGCCAGCGCGTAGCGCTTCCAGCCCATCTCCTCGTCGGCGCGGATGCCGCACAGGCGATAGAGCACGCGCTCGATCCGGCCGCCGAATCGCGTCACGCGGTTCGGCGCTTCGGCAAACACCAGCGCCATGTAATTGCCGAGCGGCTTCACCAGCAGCAGCAACACCACCAGGTACAGGCCGACCTGCAAGATGTCGTTGGTGGTCATTCGAACCACTCCGGCTTGAGCAAGGCCACGCACAGGTAGCCGGTCAGCGCCACCGCGATCACGCCGGCGAGGAGGTAGAGGACATTCATGACGGGAAACTCATGCAATGAAGGAAGGCAGGCACGGCGCAGCGCCCTACTTGCGTGGACTCAGCCGATCGCAGAGCAGCACGAAACCCAACACCACCGCACACAGCACGAACAGGAACAGCAGGTAGACGAAATCCATCGGCGTCGACTCCATGAAAGGACGACGCGCACTGTAGGAAGTGCCGCATAAGAAAGGGGTAGCGATCCGCGGCCAGCGCGTATAGAACGCGTAAATTTTTCGGCGGCGAGAGTCGCGTGCCCGGGGTTGATCAGAGCATCCCTAGACTGCCGTCGGCGCGGAGTCGTCCACGCCCTGCCCCACCCCGGCCGCCACGACGGGGGCCAGCCGCTGCACCGCCTGGCCAGCGGCCTCCCACCCATCCAGGCCGCCCTGCAGCGGCCGCACGCGACGATAGCCGCGCGTCATCAGCGCCTGCGCCGCATGGGCGGCGGAAACCTCATTCGGGCAATTGCAATACACCACCAGCTCGCGATCGAACGGTATCGCGACGACGACCTGCGCGATGCTTTCGACATCGGCGATCAGGGCGCCGGGGATGATCCGGTCGTCCAGCTGTCGGGCCACCGCCGAACGCACGTCGATCACCACCGGCGCGCGGCCCGCCGCGATCGCGCCGACCAGTTCCTCGACGCCGATGCGTGCCATTCGCAACGAACGCAGCAGGCGTTCGCGCCGCCACCACCTGGCGAGCACGTAGACCGCGAGCAGCGCTGCCGCCAGCTCGACTGCCACCGTGCCGGCATTCGCAACGGCGTCCAGCACGCGGTCGACCTCGCCCGCGAAGGCGTAGCCAAGCGCGATCGCCACGCCCGCCCAGAGCAGCGCGCCCAAGCCGTCGAGCAGCAGGAAGTGCCGTGGCGGCAGGCCCATCGCGCCGACCAGCGGCGGCGCCAGCATCGACAATCCCGGCACGAACTTGGCTACCAGCAACACCCGACCGCGCCAGCGATGGAAGCGCAGTTCCGACTGCTTCACGCAGGAATCCGGCGACAGCGAGATGCGGCAGAGCGTGCGCATCACTCCCGCGCCATAGCGCCGGCCTGCCAGGTACCACGCCAGGTCGCCGAGCAGGCTGCCGGCCAGCGCCGCCGTCACGATGCCGGCCAGCGGCAGGCGGTCGCCCGCTACCAGCGCGCCGGCCACGATCAAAGTGGGCACGGCCGGCACCGGCACGCCCGCCTGCGCCGCCAGCACATTCAGGAACACCAGCAGCAGGCCGTACTGGGCGATCAACGCAATGATTTCATGAGCCATCGGAGCAGCCCCTTCGGCGGCAACGGCATGCCGTCGCCCCATCATTGGGCCGGCCGGCCCGGCTTGCAATCGGCCGCCGGATGATGGTTCGCGGCGACGTGCCCCTATAATCGCCGGACCCGGACCGCGATAGCCCATGAACTCGATCCCAGCCGACGCCAACCGCCCCGCCGACTTCGCCACCGTGCGCGCGCTCGCCGACGCCGACATGCGGCGCATCGACCAGTTGATCCGCACGCGGCTGGCTTCCGACGTGGTGCTGATCAACCAAATCGCCGAACACATCATCGCCGGCGGCGGCAAGCGGCTGCGGCCGATGCTGCATGCACTGGCCGCGCGCGCCGCGGGCTACCGCGGCGAGCAGCACGTCAAGCTGGCCGCCGTGATCGAGTTCATCCATACCTCCACCTTGCTGCACGACGACGTGGTGGACGAATCCGGCCTGCGCCGCGGCCGCCAGACCGCGAATGCGCTGTGGGGCAACGCCGCCAGCGTGCTGGTGGGCGATTTCCTCTACTCGCGCTCGTTCCAGCTGATGGTGGAGCTTGACGACATGCGCGTGATGCGCATCCTCGCCGACACCACCAACACCATCGCCGAAGGCGAAGTGTTGCAGCTGCTCAACATCGGCAACGCCGACGTGGACGAGGCCGCCTACCTCGCGGTGATCGAACGCAAGACCGCGGTGCTGTTCGCCGCCGCCACCGAGCTTGGCGGCCTGCTCGGCGGCCTGCCCGAGGAACAGGTTTCCGCGCTGCGCCGCTACGGCATGGAACTGGGCTACGCGTTCCAGATCGCCGACGACCTGCTCGACTACACCAGCGACGCCGACACCTTGGGCAAGAATATCGGCGACGACCTCGCCGAGGGCAAGCCCACGCTGCCGCTGATCTACGCGCTGCAGAGCGCCACGCCGGAACAGGTCGCCTCGCTGCGCCACGCGATCGAGCATGGCGGCCTGGATTCGCTGGACCGCATCGTCGCCGCGATCCGCGACTCCGGCGCGCTGGAGCGCACCCGCGCCCGCGCCGAGGTGCATGCCGTCGCCGCACACCAGGCGCTGTCCGCGATTCCCGCATCGCCGTACCGCGACGCGCTGGCCACGCTGGCGGACTACTCGGTGCAGCGCACGTCCTGATGGACCCTCGCGACCATCTCGCGCCCCCCGATGCCGACGCGCCGGAGGAAACCCTGTACCGGGGCCGTTGGCTGAGCCTGCGCAAGCGCGGCCGCTGGGAGTACGCCGAGCGCAACAACCCCGGCGGCGCGGTCATCGTGATCGCGGTGACGCCTGAAGACCGCGTGCTGTTCGTGGAGCAGTACCGCGTGGCGATCCGGTCCCGCACCATCGAGATGCCGGCCGGGCTGATCGGCGACATCCAAGGGCAGGAAGACGAAGGCATGCTGCTGGCCGCGCGGCGCGAACTGGAAGAGGAAACCGGCTGGCGCAGTGCCCGCATGGCCTTCCTGCATCAAGGGCCGTCCTCGGCGGGCATGAGCACCGAAATGATCGCCTACGTGCGCGCATTCGACCTGGTGAAGGTGGGCACGGGCGGCGGCGATGCCAGCGAGAACATCGTGGTGCACGAGGTGCCGCGGGGCGAGGCGGGAGCATGGCTGTTCGCGCGCGCCGCCGAGGGATATTCCATCGACCCCAAGCTGTTCGCCGGATTGTGGTTGCTGGAGCACGGCCCCACCGCCTGATTCACCGTGACGCGGCGTGCTCCCGCGCCAGCCGCGCGTCCAGGTTCTTCGCCGCCGCGGCCGCGTAATCGCGGCAGGCGTTCGCGTCGACCAGCGGCGCCGCGTCCGTCGGCGATTTGCGCTTCGCCACTTTCCGCCAGAAGTCGCTGGCGTCGGGGTGCGGGGTCAGCAGGATGTCGCAGGGGAGCGCGGCCACGGTGGCAATGCCTTCGCGGAACCGGGCCAGGTAAGCGGGATGGTCGGTGAAGCGGTAGCCGGGTGCGGCGATGGCACTGAGGCTGTCGGCGTAGGCCATGTGCAGGCAGCGCCGGCCCGAGCAGGACTCCCAAGTCCACGAGGTGCTGCCCGGCGTGTGGCCCGGGGTGTAGTGCGCGGTGACCGCCACATGACCGAGTTGCAGGGTTTCGCCATCGCGGACCACTCGCACGTTCTGCAAGGGCGTGTATCGCATCCCAAAGCCGTATTGCGGATCGGCGTGATACGCGCCGCCAAGCTCCAGCTCCTGCGCGCCGTCAACGCTCGCGAATACCTGCGCACCGCTAGCGGCCTGCAGCGCAGCTATGCCGCCCGCGTGATCGACGTGCGCGTGGGAGTTGAGTATCCATTTCACGTCACGCACCCGGAAACCGAGCTTGCGGATATGCGCCTCGATCTGGGCCGCGGATTCGGGTAGGTCGCCGTCTAACAGCGCCAGCCCCTGCCCGGTGTCCACCAGGATCGAAGACAGGCCGTGCGGCCCGACGTACCAAGTGTTGCCGTAGATGCGGAACGGCTGCTGCGGTGCGTTCCACTGCATGCGGTCGACATCATACGGGGACGGCGCCGCATGGGTGGCCGCCAAGATCAGGCTCAGCGCAAGGACGGCGCCGGAGAGCGAACGCAGGTGCATGGGAAGGTCATCCATGGGAACGGATGCGCAGCATGACCGCCACGGCGGGCCTGTCGCGGGCACGATACCGACATTTTGCCGATGGCGATCAGCGATTCAGTGGTGGGAATGCCGGCGTGACGCGCGGCGATGCCACAGCAGCAAGGCCAGGCCGACCAATGCGACGCCGAGCCAGGCCAGGGCAGCGGCCGTGCTGCTGCCCAGCCAGGGCAACGCGGCGAACACGCCCACCACCAGCAGGCCACCACCCAGGGCCAGCCGCGGGTCGATGCGCGTCGCATCCCGCTGTCGCAACAGCAGACACATGCCCAAGACCGCCAGCAGCACGGCGAGGATGCGTCGCGGCCAGATCAGCACCGGTTGCGCCGCGATGTCGGGCCGCATGTCCAGAAGCGTGCTGTCGCCCACGTTGACTTCGTAGCCGTCGCCGTCGACCGCGTTCGGCACCGCCACGAGATGGTCGCCATCGACGCGCGCGATCACCGTCACTTCCTGCAATGGCACCGCGCTCCAGCTCACCTGCAAGTCACCCAGGCGCGGATTGCCCGGGTTGGCACTGGTCACCAGCGCACCGTCCTGCAGGGAAAAACTGGCCGCGAGGTTCGCCGGCAATGCCTTCACAACCGGCGCGACGGGCTCGCTGTCCGGCAAGGCATGCACCAGCGCCGCATCCAGCTTGTAGCCCCCCAGCTCCACGTTGCCGGCGTCGAAGCGCTTGCTGGCGATCGGGAACGGCCCCGGATTGGCGTGACCTTGCGGTTGCGCGAAGCGACTGGAGTCCTGCGGCTTGTCCGCCCAATCCAGTTCATAGGTCACGTTGCTGCCGAGGCGCAGTTCGCGCCACTGGAACATCCGCACGTGGCGCGCCAGCACCGGCGTGGCCGCCTGCTGGTTGAAATCGGAATCGTAGGGCGCCTCCACCACCCGCGGCGTGCCGCTGATGCGCACCATCCGGCCCTGCAGGCCATCCTGCGGCTCCATGCTGTGGCCCAGGTCGACCACCCCGCCACCATGCAGCTGCAACGCCAGCTGGTAGTTTCCCAGGCTGCGCTCGGTCCACGCCGCCAGCACGATGCCCACTACCAGCGCTGCCAGGCCGACCGCGATGGCCGCCGGGCCGCGCAAGGCAACGATGCGGCCGAAGGACATCATCCGAGGCTCCCGCGCAGTTCGGGCAATTCGTCCGCGCAGCCGTAGCGGCCACGCTCGTCGCGCTGCACGCGCGCTGCGGCACAGGCGTGGTCGTGGGTGAAGAACAGTCGCATGCCGCGCGCCAGCTTGTCGTCGAGGAACGCGCGCTTCTCGTCGATCAGCTTCTCCGGGTAGCGGTCGTAGCCCATGGTGATCGGCACATGCACCCAGGCGCGGCCCGGGATCAGGTCGGCGCAGAACACCACGCCGCCGACTTCGGCCAGCATCAGGCCCGGCGTATGGCCGTCCGAATAGTGGAAGCGCACCGCTTCGCCCAGTGCCTGCGAGTGCTCGCCCTCGACCAGCTCCAGCCGACCGCTGTCCACGAGCAGCTGCGGCAGTTCCGGGATGAACGAGGCCCGATCGCGCGGATGCGGCTTCTGCGCACGCTGCCAGTGCGCTGCACCCACGACATAAGTGGCGTTGGGGAACAGCAGTCGCGGCGGCCGCCCTTCCTGCCACGCCGCCAGCAGGCCGCCGGCGTGGTCGAAGTGCAGGTGCGACAGCACCACCGCATGGACGTCCTCGTGCGTCAGGCCCACTGCGGCCAGCGAGTCGAGCAGCACGTGGCGATCCTCCACCACGCCGCAGCGCTCGCGCAGCGACGGCTCGAAGAACGCGCCGATACCGGTCTCGAACAGCACGTTGCGGCCCGGCACGCCGTTCACCGCGAGACCCTTCACCAGCAGGCAGCGGCAGGCCAGCGGGATGCGGTTCTGCTCGTCCGGCGCGATCCAGCGCGACCACATCGCCTTCGGCGCATTGCCGAACATGGCGCCGCCATCGAGTCGCTGGGAGTTGCCTAGTAACGAGAAGAATTCCATGACACGTACCTTATCGCGTCACGCGCGGGTCGAAGAAGCCAGGCGGGCGGCAACGCAAGCGATGGCCAACCGATGTAGGAGCGCACCCTGTGCGCGAATGCCTTGGCACTGGCCGGAGCAAAAGCATTTCGCGCACAGGGTGTGCTCCTACGAGGGCGCTTGCGTCGGCCACCCGGCGTTGCCGCAAAATCACTCCACCTTGCCCAATCCCGACGGCCGGCGCGGATCGCTGGCTGCATCGAGCTTGTTGTCGCGGTGGTCCCAGGTGACCACGTTCATGAAGCCCCAGGGCTCGCGCGGCTTCAGCGTGTAGCCCATCTTCCTGAGTTGCTCGCTGGTGGCGGCGTCGAACACGCCATCCTCCACGAAGACCTCGTCGGGCAGGAACTGGTGATGGAAGCGCTTGTCGGCCACGATCTGCTGCGCACTCTGGCCGTCGACGAAATGCAGGATGCCTTCCAGCACCTGGGTGATGATGGTGGAGCCGCCGGGCGAGCCGATCACCGCGCTGCGGTCCTTGCCGAGCACGAGGCTGGGCGACATCGAGGACAGCATGCGCTTGCCGCCGACCGGCGCGTTCGCCTTGCTGCCGAGCAGGCCGTAGACGTTCGGCTTGTTCGGCACCAGCGCGAAGTCGTCCATCTCGTCGTTGAGCAGCACGCCGGTGCCCTTGGCGACGAAGGTGGAGCCGAGGATGTAGTTCACGGTGGAGGTGATCCCCACCATGTTGCCGTCCTTGTCGATGATCGAGAAATGCGTGGTGTGCATGCCTGGATCGTGCGCGGGTCCGTGCGGCAGCATGGAGGATGGCGTGGCCTGGTCCGCCAGGATGCTCTGGCGCAGGCCGTCGGCGTAGTACGGCGACAGCAGCATGTCCAGCGGCATCTTCACGAAATCCGGATCGCCGAGGTAGTCGTTGTGGTCGCGGAACGCGCGGCGCATCGCCTCGACGATGTAGTGCACG
Organism: Rhodanobacter sp. C06; assembly: GCF_002001105.1. Classification (GTDB taxonomy): domain Bacteria; phylum Pseudomonadota; class Gammaproteobacteria; order Xanthomonadales; family Rhodanobacteraceae; genus Rhodanobacter_A. The sequence goes on from NZ_MUNP01000080.1 coordinate 70,152, forward strand.
CGATGCGCCTGGTCCATCTTCGCGAGGTCGTAGCCGCGCAGGATGTTGAGGATCTCGGCGATCGCCACGCCGCCCGAGGACGGCGGCGGCGCGGTGACGATCTTGTAGCCCTGGTAGTCGATCGTGATCGGCGTGCGCTCCTTGGCGCGGTAGTTCGCCAGGTCTTCCAGCGTCCAGTTGCCGCCGGCGGCGCGTACCGCGTCCACCAGTTTCTGCGCAACCTCGCCGTGGTAGAAGCCGGCATCACCCTTCTCGGCGATCAGCTCCCAGGTGCGCGCCTGGTCCGGATCGCGCCAGATCTCGCCCGCCACCGGCGGCTTGCCGCCGGGCAGGTACTTGGCGACGGAAGCGGGCCAGCGCTCGAGGTTCTTCTGTTCTTCGGCGATCGAGTGCAGCAGGCGCGGATCGGGCTTGAAGCCGTCGCGGGCGGTGCGGATCGCCGGCGCCAGCGACACGCTGAGCGGCAGCTTGCCGAACTTCTTCGCCAACAGCACCAGGCCGGCCGGCTCGCCGGGAATGCCGGCGGACAGCGGCCCCTTCAGCGCGGCGTCGCGGTTCGGCGTACCGTCGGGGTTGAGGTAATCCTTGGGGTTCACTGCCATCGGCGCGGTCTCGCGCGCATCGATGAACACGTTCTCGCCGGTCTTGGCGATGTGCAGCGTGGCCATGAAGCCGCCGCCCATGCCCGAGCTCTCCGGCTCCACCACCGACAGCGTGGAGGCCACCGCCACCGCCGCGTCGAACGCGTTGCCGCCCTTGGCCAGCACCTCGAAACCGGCGTTGGTGGCGAGGAAGTTCGCGCTGGCGATGCCGGCGTGGCCGGGTCGCTGTGCCTGCGGTGCGGGGGCCGTGGCCGGCGCGGTCTCCGGCGTGCCATCGGCGGCAAACGCCGCGCCGCTGGTCAGCAGCAGGCTCAGCAACAACACGCGGCCGTGCATCTGGAACTTCATGCGGCGAACTCCTTAGGCTAGTTCAAGCGGCGGTGCCCGATCCCATCAGGTGGCGGTACTTGAGTTCGAGCGTTTCGCGCGACTCGGTGCGCTCGGGGTCGACGATGATGCATTCGACCGGGCACACCTCCACGCACTGCGGCTCGTCGTGGTGACCCACGCACTCGGTGCACAGCGCCGGATCGATCACGTAGTACTCCTCGCCCAGCGAGATCGCCTTGTTCGGGCAGACCGGTTCGCAGACGTCGCAGTTGACGCAGGTGTCGAGGATCTTCAGGGACATGGGGACAAGCGAGGAGCGAGTGAAGAGGAGTGAGAAGCGAGAGAGGGCACAGCGTTTGCCGCGCCCAAGCTTTCTCTCACTCCTCACCACTCACTACTGTTCTTACATCTGCACGAAGCGGAACGTGGCGCCGGTCGGCTTGATCACGTCCTCGACGCGCTGCTCGTCGGCCTTGTCGCCGATGAACATCACGATCACGTCCTTGAAGGTGCCGGGCTTGGCGTCCTTGAATGCCGCCACGGCCAAGTCGGCAGTGGTGGCGGACACCGGACCGGTGAAGGCCAGCAGGTTGCCCGGCAGCACGCCACGCGCCACGGTGTCCTGCACGTTCTGCAACTGGCGATCGTTCATCGCCTTGTCGTCGTCGGTCTGGCCCGGCGTGATGAAGTAGATGTAGGGCTGCTGTGCGGCCATGCCCTGCAGGTTCTTCTGCACCAGCGGCCCCAGATAGGTCTGCCAGGCCTTGGTGTCGTTGACGTCGGTGGGCTTGGTAACCGCCTTGGCCTGCTGGGCGGAGGCCTGATCCTGCTCGTCGGCGTGCTTGGAGCAGCCGGCGAGCGCCAAGCCGGCGGCCAGCGCGATGGCGGTGATGAGAGCGAACTTACGCATGATGGTCACCTTCTGTTTCGGGTTGCTTGGGAAGGCCGCCGCTGCGGCCCTTGTGCCAGCGCTGACGCATGGCCTGTTGCACCGCCGGATGCACGAAACCGGAGATATCGCCGCCGAGGCGGCCGATCTCGCGCACCAGCGACGAGGAAATGAAACTGTATTGCTCGGCCGGCGTGAGAAACAGCGTCTCGGCCTGCGGAATGAGATGCCGGTTCATGCTGGCCAGCTGGAATTCGTACTCGAAGTCCGACACCGCGCGCAGCCCGCGGATGATCACGCCGGCGCCGATCTCGGCCACGAAATCGGCCAGCAGGCTGTCGAAGCCGCGCACTTCCACGTTGCGCAAATCGGCCAGCGCCAGCCGCGCCAGCGCGATGCGCTCGTTGAGGCTGAAGCCAGGCCCCTTGCCCGAACTTTCGGCCACCGCGACCACCACGCGGTCGAACAGGGGTGCGGCGCGCGCCACCAGGTCGGCATGGCCGTTGGTGATCGGATCGAAGGTGCCCGGGTACACGGCCAGGCGGGGATTGCCGGAGGGTTTGTTCACAAAGGACAGGAACGGCAGCGGAAACAGGCCCTAGCTTAACGGAAGCGCGCGCCGGTAGAGCGCAAAGCGCACCTCGCCGGCCTGTCCCTCGCGGTGCAGCGACCAGCACAGCGGCAGGACGGGCACCTGTTCGCGCGGTGACTCCACGTAGATCCACGCCCGTTCGGCCAGCCAGCCGCCCTGCTCCAGGCGTTCGGCCAGCGCACTCCACAGATCCAGAGCGAACGGCGGATCGAGGAACACCAGGTCGAAGGCCCGCGCCGCACCGCGCAGGAAGGCTTGCGCATCAACCGCCGCCACCTCGCCATCCGCCGCCTTGAGCCGCGCGAGATTGTCGCGCAACGCCCGCGCCGCCCGCGCATCGGGCTCGACGAAGCAGGCGCTGGCCGCGCCGCGCGACAGCGCCTCGATGCCCAGCGCGCCGGTGCCCGCGCACAGGTCCAGCACGCGCGCACCCTCGATCATCGGCGCCAGCCAGTTGAACAGCGTCTCGCGCACGCGTTCCGGCGTGGGCCGCAGGCCGGGCAGCTCGGGCACCTCCAACCGCGAGTTGCGCAGGCTGCCGCCGATGATGCGGATGCGGCCGGGACGGCTGTTCATCGGACTTGCCGCGGCTCAGCGGCCGGTACGGATGGGGGTGTTAGCATGCCGCCCATTGTCTTTGAATCGCCTCCGCAATGCTCAAGTTCTGGAAGAAGAAGCCCGCCGAAATCCCGTCCACGCCTCCCGCCGAGGCGCCGGCCGCGGATGCGCCGCAGGAAGCGGCGACCCCGGTTGCGTCACCGGTCGAGACAGTCGCCGCCGAGGTTTCCGCGCCCGCCGTCGCCGAAACGCCGGAAGCGGCGCCGGGCAAACGCGGCTGGCGCGAGCGCCTCGCCGGCAGTGCGCTGGGTCGCGGTCTGGGCAGCCTGTTCCAGCGCAACCCCAAGCTCGACGACAATCTGCTGGACGAGCTGGAGACCACCCTGATCAGCGCCGACGTAGGCGTGGAAGCCAGCACCGCGCTGGTGGAAGACCTGCGTCGGCGCATGCACAAACGCGAATTCGCCGACGCCACGGCCTTGCGCGAGGCGCTGCGCGAGGCGCTGGTCGCCTTGCTGAGGCCCGTGCAGCAGCCGCTGGAACCCGCCGGCCGCAAGCCCTTCGTGGTGCTCACCGTGGGCATCAACGGCGTGGGCAAGACCACCACGATCGGCAAACTCGCACGCCGCTGGCGCGACGAGGGCCACAACGTGCTGCTGGCCGCCGGCGACACCTTCCGCGCCGCCGCGGTCGAACAGCTCAAGACCTGGGGCGAGCGCAACGGCGTGCCGGTGATCTCGCAGGGCCAGGACGCCGACGCCGCCAGCGTGATCTTCGACGCGCTGCAGGCCGCGCGCTCGCGCGGCGCCGACGTGCTGGTGGCCGACACCGCCGGCCGCCTGCATACCCAGGGCGGCCTGATGGACGAGCTGGGCAAGATCGCCCGGGTGCTGAAGAAACTCGACCCCGAGGCGCCGCACGAGGTGCTGATGGTGATCGACGGCACCACCGGCCAGAACGCGGTGAACCAGGTGCGCCAGTTCCGCCAGATCGTGGGCGTCACCGGCCTGGTGGTCACCAAGCTCGACGGCACCGCCAAGGGCGGCGTGGTGTTCGCGCTGGCGCGCGAGTTCGGCCTGCCGATCCGCTACGTGGGCCTGGGCGAAACCGCCACCGACCTGCGCAGCTTCGACGCCGCCGCCTTCGTCGACGGCCTGCTGCCCGCCGGCCATGTCTGAGCATCGAAAGAGTGCGGCGCTGACATGACGCGCGGACTACGACGGCTGCTGATCGGCGCGGGCGCCCTGGCGTTCGCCGCGCTGTTCGCCGTGCTGGTCGTGGTCTACCTGCTGCTGCAGCCCGATCGCTTCACCGCGATGCTGCAGGAGCAGGCGCACGATGCCGGCCTGGTGCTGAACCTCGCCAGCCCCGCCAGCCCCACCTTGTTCCCGCGCCCGGCGCTGGATCTGCGCGGCATCACGCTCAATGCCGAGGGCGCGGACAGCCCGATCCTGCTCGCTTCGCGCGGCCGGCTGGTACTGCCTTGGCGCACCCTGTTCGGCGGCCCCACCGCGATCGCGCAAATGGAAGTGGATGCGCCGCGGGTGGATCTGGACGCGCTGCAGGACTGGCTGGCCACCTTGCCGCCGCAGCCGGCCAATACCGCGCCGACGATCCCGCGCATCGATGCCGGCATCAGCATCGAGCACGGCAGCGTGGTGCGCGGCGACCAGCTGCTGCTCAACAACGTGACGCTCACGGCCGGCACGCTCGCGCCCGGCCAGGAATTCCCGCTCAGCATGTCCGCCAGCACCGCCGCGGGCCTGCCGCTGCAGCTGCGGCTCACCGCCACCCCGCACATGCAGGGCAACGCGATGCAGCTCGACCACATCCAGTTGCACCTGTCGCAGGGCAGCGGCACCACGCTCGCGCTGAGCGGCAACGCCCGCTGGCACGGCGCGGCCGATGCAGCCGCGCAGCTCAGCGGCAAGCTCGACCAGGCCGACGCCGGCAGCTACGACATCGCGCTGACGCTCGCACCGGCCAACCAGACCGACCCGCTGCTGCTGCACCTGAAGCTGGACGGCCCGGACAACCACGCCGACCTGCGCCTGCCGCCGCTGGCGCTGGCGCACTGGTGGAGCACGCTCAACGCACCAGCCGACCGGCAAGCCGGGCCGCTGCCCAGCGTGCCGCCCGGCAGCGGCACGTTGCAGGTGGCGAAACTGCAGGTCGGCAACCTCGCCATCGAGGGACTCAGCGTGCAGGCCGGTGGCGACGCCCCCGCCGTAGCCGGCACGGTGACAAAACCCGCAGCGGCACCGGTCAAGTCCGGTGCAGGCGGCAAGCCAGGCAGCAAGTCGAAGTGAAGCCGTTCGCCGATGCCCTGCTGGCCTGGTTCGACCGCCACGGCCGCCACGACCTGCCCTGGCAACACCCGCGCGACGCCTACCGCGTGTGGCTGTCCGAGATCATGCTGCAGCAGACCCAGGTCGCCACCGTGGTCGGCTACTTCGAGCGCTTCGTCGCAGCGCTGCCCGATCTGCCCGCGCTCGCCGCTGCGCCCGAGGACCAGGTGCTCGCGCTGTGGTCGGGCCTCGGCTACTACCGGCGCGCGCGCTTCCTGCATCTTGCCGCGCAGCTCTGCGTGGAGCGCCACGGCGGCAAGCTGCCGCGCGACTTCGACGCGCTCGCCGCCCTGCCCGGCATCGGCCGTTCCACCGCGGGCGCGATCCTCGCCCAGGCGCACGGCCTGCGCTTCCCCATCCTCGACGGCAACGTGAAGCGCGTGCTGGCGCGCTATCACGGCATCCACGGCCATCCCGGCACGAGCGCGGTGGAGAAGCAGCTGTGGCGACACGCCGACGCGCATACCCCGGCCACTCGAGTAGCCGATTACACCCAGGCGATCATGGATCTGGGTGCCACGGTCTGCACGCGCGGCAAGCCGCGCTGCGAAGCCTGCCCGCTGGCCGAGGCTTGCGTCGCCCGACGCGATGGACTTGTCGCGCAGCTGCCGTCGCCGAAGCCGACGAAAACCACGCCCGTGCGCGCCACCGTGATGCTGATCCTGCGCGATGCGCATGATCGCGTGCTGCTGGAGCGGCGCGGCTCGCAAGGGGTATGGTCCGGCCTGTGGAGCCTGCCCGAAGCCGCCGACATCGACGGCGCGTGGCGTGATGCCAAGCGACATGCGCACATCGACGACGCGCAGGCGCTCGCGCCATTCGTCCACGTATTCAGCCACTACAAGCTGCGTATCGAGCCGCTGCTGTTCGACGGCGCAACGGCACCGCGCGGCATCGCCGACAATCCCCAACTGCGCTGGTGCAGCGCCGAAGAGCTGGCTGCGCTCGGCCTGCCGGCACCCGTGCGCAAGCTGCTGCTCGACATCGCCAACCCGCCGTCGTAGGAGCGCACCCTGTGCGCGAATGCTTCGTACCCTGATCGAAGCAAAAGCGTTCGCGCACAGGTGCGCTCCTGCCCGGCCAGGCAAAGACCCGAGGAAAATCCATGAGCCGTACCATCCACTGCACCAAGCTCGGCATCGATGCCGAGGGCCTCGATTTCGCGCCTTGGCCCGGTCCGCTGGGCCAGCGCATCTACGCCGAGATCTCCAGGCCCGCATGGCAGCAATGGCTGGCCCACCAGACCATGCTGATCAACGAATACCGACTCAATCCGCTCGACCCGAAGGCGCGCAAATACCTCGCCGAGCAGATGGAGAAATTCCTGTTCGGCGGCGAGGTCGACCAGGCCGCCGGCTTCACCCCGCCCGACCTGCAGTCTTGACGACAAGCCGTGCATTCGGTCTAATGCACGGCTCCACGCCACACCGACGCGCGCAACGCCCGTCCTGCTGGCAAGGCACTTGGCCGGGTAGCTCAGTTGGTAGAGCAGGGGATTGAAAATCCCCGTGTCGGCGGTTCGATTCCGTCCCCGGCCACCATCGTCATGCATCAGGCGCGCCCATGTGGCGCGCTTCGTTTTTCGCCCCTCACCGCCCGCTCCTGCGCGGCGATGGCCACGGCGGCGGCGCCACTCATCGCATGCGGATTGCCAACTGGGGATGCATTTGCCTTGCTTCGGTAGTGGTAGTTTCGGCTCGGGCAGATCGCCCTCCATAAATCAAGGGGTCCACCATGCGCATGTTGACTCGTGCAATCTTCGCGGCGTCGTTCGCCATAGCCACCGGGGCTGTCTTCGCGGCCACGCCCGCCACCGGCCTCGGCCAGGCCTGGCCGAATGCCCAGGACGTCAGCACCAACCCGAATTTCCACGTGTATGTGTTCGCCATGGGCGGCGTCGAATACATCCAGGTCAACGATCTCAACGGCAACGTGCTCGGCAGTGTCGGCACCGCGGGTGGCCAGTTCATCACGCTGCCGATCGGTCGCTTTGCCCAGCAGGTCGTCACGCCCAGCCAGCCGGCCAGCGCGCCCACGACCGCCGCCGCCACGGCTTCAGCCGCCACGGTCTACAACGACGGCACCACGGCGGTGACGGCCACACCGTTGAGTGATGGCACCATGCGCCTCAATGCTGCAGCCGCCCAGCTCCCGTGTGACCCGATCGACTGCAGTCTCAAAGGCATTCACTGAAGCTTGCAGCCAGCCGCCCTCGTATCAGATGCGGGGGTGGTTCGGCTCCAGGAACGAGACCACCACCTGCTTGCCATCGGGCATGGCGCGTTCGCGCAGTTGGCCGCCATAGGTGGCGGCCCGATCCATGATGGCCTCGCGCCCCAGGCCCGTGGCACTGATGCGCAGACGCTGCCGCAGGGTCACCCAGTCCACGTGCAGCGATCGCGCCGGATTCCAGCGGAGGTCGATCATCACGACCGCCCATGTCCGGCCCTTGGTGCCGCAGCGGACCTTCACCAGCACATCCGCGGGCTCGTGCGTGAGGCAGGCCTCCGAGATCGCTTCGCACACCACACGGTAAACGACCAAGCTCAGCTCGCGCGGAAAGCCGCCCACGGGTCCGCGCAAGTCACACCAGTACCTGATGCCGGCCTCGTGCAGAACACGGGCCAAGGCCCCTTGGTTCAAGGCCCCGGGCAAGCCATGTTCGCGCAGCACGCCGGGGTTCAGGCTGTCGGTCAGCAGGAAAAGCTGCTCCTGGGCGCTCTCGGCGTGCCGGCGATAACCGATGTCGTCCGTCACCGGCTGCAGATAGCGCAGGCGCCCGAGTATCAGTTTGAACGCACCATGGATCGACTGACCTAGCTGATCCAGCGCCTGCGCCGTGACGCGCAGCTGAGCTTCGCCCAAGGCCGCATTGCGATGCGCCAAGGCCATCGCCATGCGCGAATCGAAACGCTCCTGCTCCACCCGCTGCGTCAGCGCCGTCATGCGGGCGCCCACCAGCAGCATGGTGGAAATGGCCAAGGCCACCAAGGTCTCGGCCTGCAGGGTGGCGGGATCGTTGGTGGCGGGCATCAGCATCACGATGCCCAAGCTGGCCAAGGTACCAGCCACCGCCGCACCCTGCCAGCCATGCCGGAATGCCATGAAGATGACCGGCAGGAACATGGCCATCTGCACCATGGCTCGGATCTGGGGATTGTGGTCGCCGAGCCAGACCAGGAACGCGATGAGCGGGAGCGCTCCCAACGCACCTTCGATCAGGAAGCGGCTCTCCAGCAGTGCCGGCAGCCAACGCCGCCACTGGAAATCGGCAGCTGCGAAACTCTGGTAGACCACCAGCGTGATCGGCGCGACCGTGAGCACGCCCATGAAATTGCCCAGCACCATGCGAGCCGTCACCGCGCTGTAATGGACGACATAGCCTGGTGGGAGCGTCGCAAACCGCACCTGTACGATGGTCTCAACCGTCGCAATGATCGCAATGATCAAGGCGCACAGTACGAAGATCGGCATGTTGACCGTTCCCCGCGACGGAAACAGCCGCCAGCGCTCCCGAAACCACCACACCACGGGAGCCTCATAGGCTAGCGATGGAATTGTGTTGAGCACGGTCCAGAGCAGACCGAATTGATCAAAACAAATGTAGCTGACGTAGGCCTGACAGGCGGTGTCCGCAAAGAAGAGTGCTGGCCAGTAGCGGTACGGGACCAGCATCAACGCGGCAAGGTGAAGGCCGGCCAGGATGACCCAATGCCGGATGGAAACCGCATGAAACAGGGACAGCACAGCCAGGTAGACACCTGCCACCAAGGCTTGCCGCAACACGGCCCCCGACCACGATCCAACGCGCATTGCGTCCCCCCGCTCGATCCTTGACCCCTGCCCCGAAGACCCGATCACGCCGCCATCATCGCGGTACTTGTGCCGAACCACCGTCCCGCGGCGCAACCCGAAGAAGCATAGAACCGGATTGTGGGCCATGCCAGCCCCGGCATGGGTCCGCCGCATCGATGATGTTCAAGCAAAAGCAATGCCAGCTTGCCAACTGGTCGCCAAGTCCGCCGCTCCGACGCCTCAGGCTTGCAGGCCCCGAAGGTGCGCCTTCGTGGAACGCTCCAATCCGCTGCAGGGCATACAAGCAAACAGTCCCAACCCTCGCGCCAACGCAATGCCGTCCAACGGCCGCTGCTCCACGCCGGCTGTCACCCCGCTGCCACCCGCGGATCACCGGCGGGCCATCTGCGCCGTCCAGACTGTCCGCCCCGTCTCCCGAGGACCGCGGCCATGCCGGCGCAATACGTTGCCCCCTCGAAGTTCGGCCTGTTCCGCATCGTGCGGCACGGGCGGCGCTGGCGCAGCCTGCTGGGGGATTGCGAATTGGCGCGGCACGACGACGTGGCCGCGGCGCTGGCCTACCTGCACGCGAGCTGCCCGCGAGCCCGCCTGCCGGCAGCACTGGAGCACTGGCGCTATCTGGGTGAACCGCCGGCACGGCTGGTTCAGATCAGCGTCAACGACAACGACGACTGGCTGCTGGCCGGCTGAGCCGCGGTGATTCGGGCGGCGGCCGGCACGATGCCGCTGACGAGGGTGGCGATGCACGAGGCTTCGTGCATGGAAGCCCCTGGCGGGCGCGCGACGACTCCCATTAAAGGGCATCCGATGACGCGCACGGGCACGCCGCCGTGGCGATTCACTCGACCGCGTTGATCACCGCGAGGAAATCGCGCCCGTAGCGCGCGAGCTTGGCCTCGCCCACGCCGCTGACCTGGGCCAGCTCGCCTTCGTTGGCCGGCATCGCGCGCAGCATCGCCAGCAAGGTGGCGTCATGGAACACCACGTAGGGCGGCACACCCTGCTGGCGCGCCAACTGCGTGCGCAGGGCGCGCAACGCATCCCACAGCGGCTGCTCGTAGGCTTCGATGCCGAGGTTGGCACCGGTGATCAATTGACTGTCGCGGCGACGGCGCGCGGAACGCACGGGTTTCGCATCCTCGCGCAGGTGCACGCGCTGCTTGCCCAGCAGCACCTCGCGACTGCTCGCGGTGAGCCGCAAGGTGCCGTAACCCTCCGCGTCGGTGGCGAGCAGCCCGGCCGCGAGCAACTGGCGGAACACCGAGCGCCAACCCTTCTCGTCCAGATCGGCGCCAATGCCGAAGGTGCTGAGCTTGTCGTGATCGAGCTGGCTCATGCGCTCGTTGTCCACGCCGCGCAGGATGTCGATCACGTGGCCGGCGCCGAAACGCTGGCCGCTGCGGTACACCGCGGACAGCGCCTTCTGCGCGGGCACGGTGGCGTCCCAGGTCTTCGGCGGTTCCACGCAGTTGTCGCAATGGCCGCAAGGGCCGTGGTAGTCCTCGCCGAACGCGCCCAGCAGCAGTTCGCGCCGGCAGCGCGTGGCCTCGGCATAGGCCAGCAGCGATTCCAGCTTCTGCCGCTCGATGCGCTTGCGCTCGTCCGCCGATTCGGATTGCGCGATCATCTGGCTCATCGTCACCACGTCGGCGAGCCCGTAGATCATCCACGCCTCGGCCGGCAAGCCGTCGCGGCCGCCGCGGCCGGTCTCCTGGTAATAGCCTTCCATCGAGCGCGGCAGGTCCAGGTGTGCCACGAAGCGCACGTCGGGCTTGTCGATGCCCATGCCGAACGCGACCGTGGCCACCATCACCACGCCGTCCTCGCGCAGGAAGCGCTGCTGGTTCTTCGCGCGCGTGGCCGCATCGAGGCCGGCGTGGTACGGCAGCGCCTCGATGCCGGCCTCGGCCAGCCATGCGGCGGTGTCGTCCACCTTCTTGCGGCTGAGCGCGTAGACGATGCCGGCCTCGCCGCGATGGCCGTCGAGGAACTGCATCAGCTGCGTGCGCGGGTTGTGCTTCAGCGTCACCCGGTAGCCGATGTTCGGCCGGTCGAAACTGGCGACGAACTGGCGTGCAGCGCCCAGCGCCAGCCGTTCCACGATCTCCTCGCGCGTGCGCGGGTCGGCAGTGGCGGTGAGCGCGATGCGCGGCACCCGCGGGAAGCGCCCGTGCAACACGGTCAGTTCGCGGTATTCGGGGCGGAAATCGTGCCCCCACTGCGAGACGCAATGCGCCTCGTCGATCGCGAACAGCGCCACTTCGACCTGCTCCAGCAGGCCCAGGAAACGCCCGGTGAGCAGGCGCTCCGGCGCCACGTAGAGCAGGTTCAGCTCGCCCGCCAGCAGCTGCCGCTCCACCTCGCGCTGCGACGCCGCGTCGAGACTGGAGTTGAGATAAGCCGCCGCCACGCCCGCCGCACGCAGCGCATCCACCTGGTCCTGCATCAACGCGATCAGCGGCGACACCACGATGCCAGTCCCCTGCCGCAGCAGTGCGGGAATCTGGTAGCACAGCGACTTGCCGCCGCCGGTCGGCATCAGCACCAGTGCGTCGCCGCCCTCGGCCACGTGCTCGACGATGGCCTCCTGCTGGCCGCGGAAGCTCGAATAGCCGAAAACGCTTTGGAGGATGTCGAGCGCGCTGGAAATCATCGCACGCATGCTAGCAAACCGGCGTCGCAGACCGAACGACGCGGAGACAGCGAAGCCGCGTCAGGCTTTGCCGAAGAAAGCGCGGAACGCGCCCACTACCCTCTCGATGCCCGCATCGTCCACGTCGAGATGCGTCACCAGCCGCAGCGTGGGCAGGTAGCCGATGCTGATGCGGATGTTCGCCGCGCGCAGGTGCGCGTCCAGCGCGCGCAGGCGCGCGGTCGGCACGTCGACGAAAACCATGTTGGTGTGCTGGCCGAGCAGGTCCACGCCGGCGATCTCGCGCAGGCAACCGGCGAGGTACGCCGCGCGACGATGGTCGTCGGCGAGGCGCGCCACGTGGTGATCGAGCGCGTGCAGGCCCGCGGCGGCGAGCATGCCGGCCTGGCGCCAGCCGCCGCCGGCGACCTTGCGCCAGCGGCGTGCCTTCTCGATCAGCGGCGCCGAACCCACCAGCACCGAGCCTACCGGTGCGCCGAGTCCCTTGGACAGGCAGATCGACACGCTGTCGAAGAGCTGCGCGATGGCGCGCGCCGAAACGCCGCTGGCCACGGCCGCGTTGTACAGGCGCGCGCCGTCCAGGTGCAGCGCCAGCCCACGCTCGCGGGCGAAGTCGTGCGCAGCTCCGAGGTAGTCCAGCGGCAGCACGCGGCCGTGCCAGGTGTTTTCCAGCGCGAGCAGTTTCGTGCGCGCGAAGTGCGGATCGACCGGCTTGATCGCCGCGGCGACGCGCGGGAGCGGCAACGTGCCGTCCTCGTCCTGCACGATGGGTTGCGGCTGGATCGAGCCCAGTACCGCGGCGCCACCGCCCTCGAACTTGTAGGTGTGCGCATCCATCCCGACCAGGTATTCGTCGCCTCGCTCGCAGTGGCTCATCAGTGCGAGCAGGTTGCTCTGCGTGCCGCTGGGCACGAACAGCGCATCCTCGAAACCGAGCTCGTCGGCCAGTCGCTTCTGCAGCGCGTTGACGGTGGGATCTTCGCCGTAGACGTCATCGCCCACTTCGGCGTCCAGCATCGCGGTACGCATCGCCGGCGTGGGACGGGTCACGGTGTCGCTGCGCAGGTCGACCACATTCATGGCACTCGCCTCAGGCGTGTTTGCGGAAATACAGCCACGCCACCAGCGCCAGCAGGGTCGCGGGCAGCAGGTTGGCGAGCAGCGGCGGCATGCCGTAGACGGTGCCGAAGTTCACCATCGCCTTCTGCAGGAAGTACCACGCGATCGCCAGCAGCATGCCGATGAAGATGCGCTTGCCGAGGCCGCCCGAGCGCATCGCGCCGAACGCGAACGGCATCGCGCACAGCACCAGCACCAGCACGTTGAGCGCATACAGCGCACGGCCCCAGAACGCCACCGCATACACGCCGGGGCTTTCGCCGTTGCGCTCCAGGTAGCTCATGCTGCGACGCAGGTCGCGCATCGACAGGTATTGCGGCTGGATCACCGATTGCGCCAGCACCTGCGGGTTGAGGCTGGATTGCCACTGCTCGCTGGCCGCGGTGCTGCTGTGCGTGCCGGTGGCGTCCAGCGTGGTGCTGCGCACCTCGTGCAGGATCCACTCGTGACCGTCGTGGTCGGCGGTCTTCGCCCAGTCGAAGCGACTGAGCTGACCGTCGGCGGTGAGCGTGAACACGCGCACGTCGGTGAGCTGCACCGCGTCGTGGTCGCCCACCCGGCGCACCACGCTGCCGCGCGCGTTGATGATGCGGTCGCCGTCGCGCGCCCACAGCCCGCTGCCGGTGGCGCCGATGTTGCCGCTCTTCATGCGCAGTTGCATGGTCTGCGCCAGCTGGTCGCCCCAGGGCGCGGCGGTCTCGCCCAGGATCACCACGCCCACGATCAGCACCGCGATCACTCCGGTGGCCGAGGCGGCGATGCGCAGGCGCGACATGCCGGCGGCGCGCAGCGCGGTGAGCTCGCCGGTGGCGGCGAGGCCGCCCAGGCCCAGCAGCCCGCCGATCAGCGCCGCGTTGCCGAACATCTCGTAGGCGCGGCGTGGCGTGGTCACCAGCACGTACACCGTCGCATTCGTCAGCGTGAAACCATTCTTGCCCACATTGCTGAGCTGGCGCAGGAACTGGGTGACCGCATCGAAGCCGGTGAGCACCAGCCACACGCCAATCAGCGAACCGAGCACGCTGAACGCGACCAGCCGATCCACCCTCTTGATCGCGAACTTCATGCAGGCAGCGCCTTCTCGTTGCGCGGCTTGCGCGGCGCGTACTGCTTGCGCCACAGCCACGCGGCGAACGCCAGCATCAGCACGTGCAGCATCCACAGCGCCGTCTGGTGGTGCCAGTGGCCCTTGCCGATCTGCGCCCGCCCCAGCGCCAGCAGCAGGTAGTACAGGTAGAAGCTCAGCATCGCCAGCATCAGGCGGCCGTAGCGCGGTTCGCGCGGGCTCTGCCGCGACAGCGGCAACGCCAGCATCAGCATCACCAGGGTCAGCGCCGGCGCGTTGGTGCGCCAGGCCAGCTCGGCAAGGGCGAGCGGATTGGTGGAGCGCGCGAGATCCAGCGTGGACATGCTCTCGGCGGGATCCTCGTCGTCGTCGCTGGTCACGTTGGAGAGCGAGGAATCGTTGCGCTGGTATTGCATGCGCCGCCAGCTGTCCGCACCCAGCGGGATGTCGTACTGCCAGCCGTCGTGGAACGCGATGTAGCGGTTCGCGCCGTTGCTCTCCTGGTACAGCTGGCCGTTGCTGGCGGTGACCAGTTTGACGTGCAGCTGGCCGTCCTTGCTGGTGCGCTGGGTGGACACGAAGCTGCGGCCCAGCCGGGTGCCGTCCTGGCTCAGCGTGTCGACGAAGATGATGCCGCCCTTGCCGGGCAGCTCGGTGAAGCGGCCGGCGTCGAGGCCGGCGGCAACCACCGAACGGTTCGCCGCGGTCACCATCGCATCGCTGGTGCGCGCCGCCCACGGCCCCAGCCACAGCGACACCACCGCGGTGAGCAGCACCAGCGCCACGGCGAGTATCGCCATCGGCCGCAGCAGCCCGTTCGGCCCCATGCCAGAGGACATCAGCACGTGCATCTCGCTTTCGCGGTACATCCGGCCCAGCGCCATCAGCACACCGATCATGCTGGCCAGCGGCAGCATGTTGGTGAGCCCTCCCAAGGTGCGCAGGCCCAGCACCTGGAACATCACGCTGGCCGGAAAGCTGCCCCTGGCCACCTGCTGCAGCACGCTGGCGAACGCCGTGCCGGCGACGATCACCATCAGCACCACCACGGTGGCGGCCACGGTCTGCGCCAGCTCGCGCAGGAAATAGCGGTCGAGAATGCTCAGCATGCGATAAACTTGTGGGCTTCCGTCAACGCCGACCCCGCCGGCGAACCGCCAGTTTAGCCGGTTCGCCGCTGGCCGCGCCCACGCAGGAACGCCCGATGACCCTCCAGTTCAGCCTGACCACCGCCGCTCCCGAAACCGCCGACACCGCCTGCGTGCTGGTGGGCGTGTACGAACAGGGCGTGCTGACCAGCGCTGCCGCCTGTGTGGACGGTGCCACCGGTGGCGCGATCAAGCGCCAGGTGGAGAGCGGCGACATCAGCGGCAAGGCCGGCAGCACCACCCTGCTCTACGCGCCGACCGGCATCGCGGCGAAGCGCGTGCTGGTGGTGGGCTTGGGCACGCAGAAGGGTTTCGACGCGGCGCGCTACCAGAAAGTGGCGATCGAGGCCGCCCGCGCGCTGGGCAAGCTGCCGCTCGCCGAGGCGACGTGGTATCTCGCCGAGGTGGACGTGCCGGGCCGCGACGCCGCCTGGCGCGTGCGCACCGCCGCACTGGCCGCCGACCATGCCGCCTACCGCTACACCGCCACCTTCAAGCCGCGCGAGAAGAGCGCGCAGACGGAACTGGCGTCGCTCGCCTTCGCCGCGGGCGCCGATGCGGAAGCCGGCCTGGCGCAGGCCTGCGGCATCGCCGAGGGCGTGCGCTTCGCGCGCGAACTGGCCAACCTGCCGCCGAACATCTGCACGCCCGTCTACATCGCCGAGCAGGCGCAGGCCTTCGCCGACGCGCACGACAAGGTCGATTGCCGCGTGCTCGACCACGTGGAGATGGAGAAGCTCGGCTTCGGCTCGCTGCTCGCGGTGGGTCGTGGCTCGGCGAACAAGCCGAAGCTGATCGCGCTGCAGTACCACGGCGGCGCCGCGGGCGCGGCGCCCTACGCCTTCGTGGGCAAGGGCATCACCTTCGACACCGGCGGCATCAGCCTCAAGCCCGGCCCCGGCATGGAGGAGATGAAGTTCGACATGGGCGGTGCGGCCGGCGTGCTCGGCGCGTTCGTTGCCGCGGTGAAAATGGGCGTCGGGCACAACCTCGTCTGCGTGGTGCCTTCGGCCGAGAACATGCCCGACGGCGACAGCTACCGTCCCGGCGACGTGCTCACCAGCCTGTCCGGCCTCACCATCGAAGTGCTCAACACCGACGCCGAGGGTCGGCTGATCCTGTGCGACGCGCTGACCTGGACCGCGCGGACGTTCCAGCCGCAGGCGATGATCGATGCCGCCACGCTGACCGGCGCCTGCGTGATCGCGCTGGGCAAGCACGCCAGCGGCCTGTTCAGCAGGCACGACGACCTCGCCACCGAACTGCTCGCCGCGGGCGAGCACGCGCTGGACCGCGCGTGGCGCATGCCGCTGTGGGACGACTACCAGGTGCAGCTCGACTCCGGCTTCGCCGACGTCGCCAACATCGGCGGCAAGAGCGCCGGCGCGATCACCGCCGCCTGCTTCCTGTCGCGCTTCGCCGAAGGCCAGCGCTGGGCGCACCTCGACATCGCCGGCACGGCCTGGGATGAAGGCCGCAAGGGCCTGGCCACCGGCCGCCCGGTGGCGCTGCTGGCGCAGTGGTTGCTGGATCGTTGCGAGAAGTGAGTGAAGAGAAGTGGGGGAGTGAGAGCTGAAGGTTTGAGGCATCATGCCCATGCCACTTCTCCCTCCTCCCTACTCACTCCTGCCTTATGCGCGCCGACTTCTACCTGATCGACAAGCCGCGCTTCCGCGAACAGCCGCTGCTCCTGGTATGCGAGCTGGTGAAGCGCGCGTTCGCGGCACAGCAGCCCACGCTGATCCTCACCCGCGACCACGCGCAGGCCGAGGCGATCGACGAATTGCTGTGGGCGTTCGACGAGGATGCCTTCATCCCGCACCAGCTCGCCGGCGACGACGACGATGCGGGTACCGCGGTGCTGATCGTGCCGCCCGGCGTGGACACGCCCGATCGCCCGCTGGTCATCAACCTCCGCGAGGGCTGCGCCAGCGGCCAGTTCCAGCGCGTGCTGGAAGTGGTGCCTGCCGACGAGGCGGAGCGCACGGGATCGCGCGAACGCTGGAGCGAATACAAGCGTCGCGGCTTCGAGCTGCACAAGAACGACATGTAAGCGGCTCAGCCGGCCATCGCCAGCTCACCCCCGCCCGCTCCGCGCAACACCCAAGCCAGCATCGCCGCCAGTTGTTCGCCGCTGAGCGGCTTGCGCAGGAAGCCGTCCATGCCCGCCTCGCGCGCGTGCGCCTCGTCCGTCTCGCCCGAGCGGGCCGTCACCGCCACGATCGGCAGGTGCGGCCCCGTCTCGCGCTGGCGGATCAGCCGCGCCACCTGGAAACCGTCCACGCCCGGCAGGTCCAGGTCCAGCAGCACCGCGTCGTAGCAGTTCCGCTCCAGCTCGGCCAAGGCCAGCAAGCCGTTCGCCACATGGCAGGCCGCATGGCCCTGCTGCTGCAGCAGGCCGGTGATCACCGCCGCCACGATCGGGTCGTCCTCCACCAGCAGCAGGCGCAGCGGATGTTCATCGGCGGGTGACGGCGAGGCTTGTTCATCCGCGACGTGGCCCACCTCGATCAGCGGCAACCGCACCAGGAAGCTGCTGCCGTGGCCCAGCCGCGATTGCAGCTCGATGCTGCCGCCCATCATCTCCACCAGCTCGCGGCAGATCGCCAGACCCAGACCGCTGCCAGCGCGGCGCTGCGGGCTGTCCTCCTGTTCGAAGCGCTGGAACAGCCGCGCCTGGCTGCCTTCGGGAATGCCCGGCCCCGTGTCGCTGACGCTGAACAGCAGGCTGTCGCCGCCGCGCGCGGCGCGCAGAGTCACGCTGCCGTGCGCGGTGAACTTCAGCGCGTTGTTCGCCAGGTTCAGCAGCACCTGCTTGACGCGCACCGCGTCGCCGATCGTCTGCGCCGGCAGGTCGTCGGCGATCTCCACCACGAAGCGCAGGCCCTTGCTCCAGGCCTGGCCCTGCTCCAGCTGCGCCACGTCCTCGACCAGCTGGCGCGGGTCGAACGGCGCCGGCTCCAGCTCCAGCCGCCCGGCATCGATGCGCACCAGGTCCAGCGCGTCGTTGAGCAGCTTCAGCAGCATGCTGCCGGAGCGTTGCATCGCCCGCGTGTAGTCCTGCTGCTTCGGATCCAGCGGCGTGTTCAAGAGCAACTCGGCCATGCCCATCACGCCGGTCATCGGCGTGCGGATCTCGTGGCTCAGCGTGGCGAGGAACTGCGTCTTCGCCGCGCTGGCCTGCTCGGCCAGCGCGCGGCGCTGCTCGATCAGTTCGATGCGGTGGCGCTGCGCCAGTCGCCGCCGCCACGCCCACATGATCCAGCCCACCACCGCCGCCAGCGCCAGCGCATACAGCAGCCACGCCCACCAGCGCAGCCACGGCGGCGCCTGCACGTGGATGCGCAGCGGCGTGGCCAGATGCGACCACACACCCTCCGCTCCCGTCGCCATCACGTCCAGCGTGTAGTCGCCGCCGCCCAAGCCGGAGAGGTCGCGCTCGCCCTGGTTGCCCACGTCCACCCAGCCGGGATCGAAGCCGTGCAGGAAGAAGCGATAGTGGTTGTCCACGGGATCGAGGTACGAGTACACGCGCGCCCGGATGTCCAATTGGCGGTCGCGCCAGCCGACCTTCACCACCCCGGCGCCGATCGGCAGCGCCTGCTGCGTGCCGTGCCGGCGCACGTTGATGCCGGTGATCGCCAGTGGCGACGCCGTCTTCTGCACGCCGATCCGGTCCGGATCGAAGGCCACCACGCCGCCCAGGGTCGGTGCATACAGGTAGCCGCTGGGCATCAGGGCGTAGCCGCGCGAGAACTCGCCGTTGGCTAGCCCGTCCTGCAGGCCGAAGGAACGGAAACGCCCGTTCGCCGGGTCGAAGCGCCACAGGCCGTCGTGACCGAATACCCAGACCCGGCCCCCGGTATCCACCTTGAGATCCACCACGTTGATCGACGGCCAGCCATGCGCCGCATCTACGGTGCGCTCGCGCACCAGCTTGCCGTCGCTTTCGATGCGGTAGTGCGCCAGGCCATTCGCGTTGGCCATCCAGATGCCGTGCGGGGTAAACGCGAACGCGTCCACGCTCTGCCCCTGCGGCGCGCCCGGCGCCATCACGAAACGGTCGCGCGCACCGTCCAGCCGCATCATGCCGCCGTCGCTGGCGTACCAGAACACGCCACCACGCAACGTCATCTGGCTGCCCCAGCGCACCTTCTCGTTGGCCTGGTCCATCGCCACCGGACTCACCGCCAGCGTGTCCGGATCGATGCGGAAGATGCCTTCGCCGAAGGTGCGCGCATACATCTTGTCGTCAGGGCCCGGCTCCACCTCCAGCGGACGCCGCATGCCGCTGCTGCCCGCGGGATCGACGCGCATGCAGGGATGGCGCGGGTCGTCACACACCTCGATCGCCCCCTGCACCACCACCCACAGGCGCCCGCGCGCGTCCTCGGTCATGCCGACCACGTCGCCGCCGAGATCCGAGTAGCTGTGCTCCACCTGCCCGGTGACGGGGTCGAGCCGGTCCACCCGGCCGGCGCGCTCGCCCACCCAGACATGGCGACCATCCTTGCCGCGCGCCATGGTGGTGGCGATCGAGTCGCGCAGACTGGCCGCATCGTCCGGGATATGGGTGAAGCGGCTGAAGCTGTCCCAGCCCGGCGCCAGGTAGCCGACGCCGCCGTCGAACAGTGCGAACCACAGCCCGCCGGCGCGATCGACCAGCATCTGCCATACCCAGGTGCCGGGCAGGTCGCCGTTCAACGCGGGCTGGTTGGTCACCGGCATCACCGGGGCGTCCGCGCGCGGCTGCATGAACAGCCCGCGCTGCGTGCCGACCCACAGCCGACCGGCATCGTCGCGCACGCTGGCCATCACGTTGGTGGCGGGAATCGTGCTGCCGCCGAAATGCCGCGCCAAGCCGTCCGGCCCCACCACCATCAGGCCGCGGATGGTGGCGATGCGCACGTCGTCGCCATTCCCGCCGATGCTCCAGGCTGACATCGACTGCCGCGGATCGGCGGCCAGCACCGGATGCACCTGCCCCTGCGCATCGCGGCGGAACACGCCGAGGTCGCTGCCGATCCACAGCTGGCCGCGGGCATCGACATGGAGCGCGCCGACCAGGCCGAAGCTCTCGGCCTTGCCGCCGGGCGCCCGGTAGCTCACGTGCTCGAAGCCGCGGCCATCCGGCCGCATGCGGTCCAGCCCTTGCCCCGTGCCCACCCACAGCGTGCCGTCCGGTGTCTGCGCGAGCGACCATGTGCGGTCACTGGCGAGGCTGGCGGGATCGTCGGGGTCGTGTCCCCAGTGCTCGAACTTGCCGGTGACCGCGTCGTAGCGGTTCAGTCCCGCATTGAGGCCGCCCGCCCACAGGCGGTTGCGGTCATCCACCAGCAGCGTGGCAACGCCGTTGTCGTACAGCGAACCCGGATCGTTCGCCACGTGGCGGAACACCTTGAAATGCACGCCGTCATAGCGCGCGATGCCGCCCTTGGTGCCGAACCAGATCGCCCCGGCGTGATCCTGCACCACGGCGTAGACATTGGAACTGGGCAGGCCGTCGGGCACGCCGTAGCGGCGGAACTGCGGCGTGACCATGGGCACCGCCGCCGCGGCGGGGGCCGGCGGGGCGGCCGCCTTCACGGACGCGGGCGCCGCGATGAGCAGGAGCAGGAGCAGGCCGGACAAACCTGCCGACAGCATCGGCCTGCAACCCATCACGTTCCCCTGCATGGCGGCGCCCGGGCAGGCGCGGCGACCCCGCACGGCCTGCACCGTTTCGTCCGCGGATCATGCCAAAACAAGGCCGGGGAAGCGAATGCGGGGCCGCTGCCCCGCGCACCCGGCGCGCGGGAGCGGCGCGGAATGCACCCTACCCGGCCGCAACCGCCTCGGCATCCTCCTCGTCGCCTGTCGCACGCAGCACGCGCGCCAGCATCGCCGCCAGTTGTTCGCCGCTGAGCGGCTTGCGCAGGAAGCCGTCCATGCCCGCCTCGCGCGCGTGCGCCTCGTCCGTCTCGCCCGAGCGGGCCGTCACCGCCACGATCGGCAGGTGCGGCCCCGTCTCGCGCTGGCGGATCAGCCGCGCCACCTGGAAACCGTCCACGCCCGGCAGGTCCAGGTCCAGCAGCACCGCGTCGTAGCAGTTCCGCTCCAGCTCGGCCAAGGCCAGCAAGCCGTTCGCCACATGGCAGGCCGCATGGCCCTGCTGCTGCAGCAGGCCGGTGATCACCGCCGCCACGATCGGGTCGTCCTCCACCAGCAGCAGGCGCAGCGGATGTTCATCGGCGGGTGACGGCGAGGCTTGTTCATCCGCGACGTGGCCCACCTCGATCAGCGGCAACCGCACCAGGAAGCTGCTGCCGTGGCCCAGCCGCGATTGCAGCTCGATGCTGCCGCCCATCATCTCCACCAGCTCGCGGCAGATCGCCAGACCCAGACCGCTGCCAGCGCGGCGCTGCGGGCTGTCCTCCTGTTCGAAGCGCTGGAACAGCCGCGCCTGGCTGCCTTCGGGAATGCCCGGCCCCGTGTCGCTGACGCTGAACAGCAGGCTGTCGCCGCCGCGCGCGGCGCGCAGAGTCACGCTGCCGTGCGCGGTGAACTTCAGCGCGTTGTTCGCCAGGTTCAGCAGCACCTGCTTGACGCGCACCGCGTCGCCGATCGTCTGCGCCGGCAGGTCGTCGGCGATCTCCACCACGAAGCGCAGGCCCTTGCTCCAGGCCTGGCCCTGCTCCAGCTGCGCCACGTCCTCGACCAGCTGGCGCGGGTCGAACGGCGCCGGCTCCAGCTCCAGCCGCCCGGCATCGATGCGCACCAGGTCCAGCGCGTCGTTGAGCAGCTTCAGCAGCATGCTGCCGGAGCGTTGCATCGCCCGCGTGTAGTCCTGCTGCTTCGGATCCAGCGGCGTGTTCAAGAGCAACTCGGCCATGCCCATCACGCCGGTCATCGGCGTGCGGATCTCGTGGCTCAGCGTGGCGAGGAACTGCGTCTTCGCCGCGCTGGCCTGCTCGGCCAGCGCGCGGCGCTGCTCGATCAGTTCGATGCGGTGGCGCTGCGCCAGTCGCCGCCGCCACGCCCACATGATCCAGCCCACCACCGCCGCCAGCGCCAGCGCATACAGCAGCCACGCCCACCAGCGCAGCCACGGCGGCGCCTGCACGTGGATGCGCAGCGGCTGTGCCAAGCGGCCCCACCCGCCGTAGGCGCCGGCCGCCTCGACATTCAAGGTGTAGTCGCCGGCATGCATGCCCACGAATTCGCGGTCGCCGCTGTTGCCGGTGTCGACCCAGTCGTCGTCCACCCCGTCCAAGCGGAAGCGGTAGCGGTTCGCCCGCGGATTGACGTAGGAAAGCGCGCGCACGCCGATGCGCAAGTCGCGGTCGTTCCAGACCAGGCCGATGTCGCGCTGGTTGGTCGGCAAGGCCCGCATGCCCCGGCTGCCACGCACGTCGAGGGCAGTCACCGCCGGCGACGGCACCGCCGGCCGCTCATGCAGCTGCATGGGGTTGAAGCCGATCACGCCGCCTTGCGTGGGGGCAAACAGCGGGCCGCCGGGCACCGGCCGCACCGGGCCGCCGAGGAATTCGTTGTTGACCAGGCCGTCCTGCGCGCCGAAGTGCTTGAAGCCGCCGTCGCGTGGGTCGTAGCGCCACAACCCGACCTGGCTGAAGATCCACAGGCGCCCGAGCCGGTCCACATGCATGCCGAGCGTCACCGGATTCTTCCAACCCTGCGCCGTCCCCACCAGGCAATCGCGCACGGCCCGGTCGCCTTCCCAGTGGTAATGCTCCAGCCCGTCGCCGCGCACCAGCCAGAACGTCGACCCGATCGAGGTGAAGCCAAGCACGTCTTCGCCCCGGGGGATGCCGGGCACGAATTCCATGCGCTGGCTGGCGGGGCTCCAGCGCATCAGGCCCGCACCGCTCGCATACCAGAGCGCGCCGTCGTGCCAGTCCAGGCCCGATACCCGCAGGTCGACGTCCTTCGCGTCCGCCGGCATCGGCAGCGGCGTCACCTGCAGCGTCCGGGTATCGATCCGGACCACGCCATACTTCGCCACCGTCAGGTACAACGCGCCGTCGTCGCCCAGCACCAGCACTTCGGGCCGGGTGATCTGGCGGCGCTCCGGATCGATCGTCGTGAGCTTGCCGTCCTTGAATCGCTGCAGCGCCCCGCGCACGGTGAACCACAGGCTGCTGCCGTCGTCGACCATCGAGATCACTTCGGTGTTCACGCCATCGACCACGTGCCGGACCTCGCCGGTAAGCGGGTCAAGCTTGTCGATCTTGCCGCGCTCGCCCACCCACAGCTTGCCGTCCGCGCTGGGCGCCACCACGGAGGCCAGCGTGTCGCGCAGGCTGGCGGGATCGTCGGGCACGTGCGTGTAGCGCGAGAAGCCCTCCCAGCCGGGCGCCAGGTAGGCGATGCCGCCGTCGTAGAAGGTGAACCACAGGCCGCCCTCGCGATCCGCAACGACGCGCCAGGTCCACTCGCCCGGCAAGCCGCCCAGCACCAGCGGCTGGCTGTGGAAGCGATGGATGCCGGTGCGCGGATCGTCCATCACCACGCCGTGCAGCGTCACCATCCACAGCCGTCCGGCGCGGTCGCGCGTGCTGTCGAAGACGTATTCCGGCTTCATCTGCGCGGCACTGAACATCGGTCGCGCCACGCCGTCGGCGTCCACGTGCAACAGGCCCAGCCGTGTACCGATGCGCAAGTCCTTGCCGCTACCGTTGATGCGCCAGATCTGGTCGGGCTTGTCTTCGCCATGCACGACCTCGACCTGCCGGATGCTGCCGTCCGGCAGCCGCTTAAGCAGCAGTCCCGACCAGGTGCCGATCCACAGCACGCCGTCGTCGTCGACCTTCAGCGCGCCGACCATCCTGTCCCGGCTGCTGTTGCCGGAGCCACCATCCGCGGCCTGCAGGTAGGGCACGTGCCGCACCTGGCGGCCGTCCGCCGACAGGTGGTCGAGCCCCTCGCGCGTGCCCACCCACAGGCTGCCGTCGCGATCGCGCGCGAGCGCCAGCACCGCGTCGCCGGACAGGCTGTCCGGGCGCTTCGGGTCGTGGCGCCAGTGCTCGAAATGACCAGTGGCCGGATCGAGTCGATCCAGCCCGGCATCGCCCGTGGCGATCCACAGCCGCCCGTCCGTGGCGCATACCAGCTGGGTGATGTCGTTCGAGGACAAGGTATCCGCATCGCCAGGCGTATGTGCATAAGCCTTGAACTCCACGCCGTCGTAGCGCACCAGGCCGCCGGAGCCGCCGAACCACATGAAGCCGCGCCCGTCCTGCTCCACCGCATTGATCGCCGAGCTGGGCAGGCCATCGCCGGTGTCGTAGTGCCTGAACTGCGGCGTGGGCAGCAGGCCTGTGCCTGGCGCGGCGCTCGCCGCCGCGGCGCCTGCCTGCCCCGCGCCGCCGGCGGCCAACGGCATGGCAGCGGACAAGACGGCTCCCAACACGAGTGATGCAAACATGGCGTATCCCCTGCCCCTCGCCGCATCATGCCAAAACGGCGATACCCGCGCGAGCGCGCCCGGCTGTCGCCACGGCATCGATCCGCGGCGCGAACGCTGCGTTCCGGCGTCGTCGCTGGCGCCGCGATCGGCGATCGTCCAGACTTCGCCGCATGTCCCGCGCGCGCCCCACATGCTGGTTGTTGCTGTTGCTGGCCGTACCGGCCATGGCCGCGTTCGCCGACGCGCACGAGTACCGCTACGACACCGTGCACAGCCAGATCGTCTTCAGCATCGACCACGACGGCTATTCGCGACCGTTCGGGCGGCTGCACATCGCACGTGGCTGGTTGCGCCTCGACCCGGACGACCTGGACCATGCGAGCACGGAACTCGACATCGACCTGACCAGCGCGGACATGGGCGACGCCGGCTGGGACAAGGCGGTCTGCGGGCACGCCCTGCTGGATTGCGCGCAATACCGCGAGGCACATTTCGTCAGCCATTCGGTGGAACGCACCGACGCGGACCACGGCGTACTGCACGGCACGCTGACCCTGCACGGCGTGAGCCGACCGCTGACCATTCCGTTCCGCCTCAATCGTGTGGCGCGCACGCTGTACGGCCTGCACGCCGTCGCCGGCTTCTCGGCCACCGCCAGCCTCGACCGCACCGACTTCGGCATCACCGCCTTTCCGAACTCGATCGGCCATCAGGTGTCGGTGTGGATGGAACTGGAAGCGATCCGCGACGACCATTCTTCCAACGACACCCCTGCCGCCAAGGACTCCCCATGAAGCTGCGCAGCGACGACCGCCACTGGGGCGGCATCGCCAAGTCCTTCCACTGGATCGTGGCGCTGGCCATCCTCGGCAACGGCGTGTTCGGCCTGTGCATGGACCTGGCATCGAACCCGATGCAGAAGATCAACTGGCTGGCGCTGCACAAGTCGATCGGCCTCACCGTGCTGGCGCTGATGCTGCTGCGCCTGGCCTGGCGCTGGCCGGACGGACGGCCGCGCGAACTGCCTGCGCCGCGCTGGCAGCAATGGGCCGCGCGCACCACCCACGCGCTGCTGTACCTGCTGGCGCTGGCCATCCCGGTGAGCGGATGGTGGTTCAATACGGTAACCGGCAAGCCGCTGCAGTTCTTCAAGCTGTTCAACCTGCCGGGCCTCGGTGCGAAGAACGATGCGCTACGCCATTTCTCGCACGCAGTGCACGAATACCTGTTCTGGTTCCTCGTGCTGGTGCTGGTGGGGCACGTGGGCGCCGCGCTGAAGCACCATGTGTTCGATGGCGACAATGTACTCAGGCGCATGCTGCCGTTCGGCAAATTGCGCAACGACAAGTGAGAACTGCCATGAAGAAGATCCATACTCTCTGCGCCGGCCTGCTGCTGGCACTCGCCCTGCCCGGCGCCACGCTGGCCACCGACTACACGGTGCAACCGGCCAGCACGCTGGGCTTCACCGGCAACTTCCAGGGCGCGAGTTTCGACGGCAGCTTCAAGCAGTGGCATGCCGCGATCAGCTACGACCCCGCCCAGCTCGCGCAATCGAAGTTCGACGTGACCGTGGCCACGGCCAGCGTCGCGGTGAACGACAAGGATCAGCAGGGCGCGCTGCCCGGCAAGGATTTCTTCGACGTGGAGCAATACCCCAGCGCGCACTTCGTCAGCACCGGTTTCCGCAACGTGGGTGGCAAGGTAGTCGCCGACGGCCGGCTCACCCTGCGCGGCGTCACCAAGCCAGTGAGCCTCGCGGTGGACTTCAAGTCGCAGGGGAAGAACGCCACGCTCGACGTGGACGGCTCACTCAAGCGGCTGGACTTCGGCGTGGGCGGCGGCGACTACGCCGACACCTCCGTGATCGGCGCCGACGTGAAAGTGCACGCGCACCTGGTGCTGCTGGCCAAGTAGGGTGACCCCACCTCAATCCTCCCCTGCATGCGGGGGAGGAGGCGAATGCGTGCGCTGCGCGCAGGCGTTTACCTGATTAAAAAGGCCTGCACCGCCGCCGCGTCGAACGGCCAGTCCAGTTCACGCCCGTCGCGCGCGTCACGCAGCACCGGCACGCGGGTGCCGTAGCGCGCCTCCAGCACCGGCGCATCGTCCACCCACACGCTGTCGAACTCCGGCGCCTGCGCCTCGGCCATGACGGCGAGCGCGAGGTCGCACAGGTGGCAGTAGTCGCGCTGGTAGAGGATGAGGTTGGGCATGCGCCTGCGCATGGATCGGGTGCCTGCGTAGAATAGCGGTTTCCCCTTCCCACTCGCAGCGCATCATGGCCGTCAGCGTATTCGACCTGTTCAAGATCGGCATCGGGCCGTCCTCCTCGCATACGGTGGGGCCGATGCGCGCGGCGGCACGCTTCGCCGAGCGCTGGCTGGAGGAGAAAGGCGTGCTGGACCGAGTCGCGCGCGTGCGCGCCGAGCTGTACGGCTCGCTGGCGATGACCGGCCGCGGCCACGGTACCGACAAGGCGGTGCTGCTGGGCTTCGAGGGCCAGCATCCGGACACGGTCGATCCCGACCTGATCCCCGAGACGCTCAAGCGCATTCGCACCACGCAGCGGCTGCGCCTGCTCGGCAAGCGCGAGATCGCGTTCGACGAAAAGGCGGACCTGGTCTTCAACAAACGCCAGAAGCTGCCGTTCCACACCAATGGCATGCGCTTCTCCGCTTACGACGCCGACGGCAACGAGCTGGCCACGCGCGACTACTACTCGGTCGGCGGCGGCTTCGTGGTGAACACCGACGAGGCGGCGGAAGACCGCATCGTCGCCGACACCACTGAACAGCCCTACCCGTTCTCCACCGGCGACCAGATGCTGGCGCTGTGCGAGAAACACGGGCTCACGATCGCCCAGCTGATGATGGCGAACGAAGCCGTGTGGCGCCCCGAAGCCGAAACCCGCGCCGGCCTGCTCACGATCTGGAAGGCCATGGCCGACTGCGTGACGCGCGGCCTGCGCTCACCCGGCACCTTGCCCGGCGGCCTGCATGTGACACGCCGCGCGCCGGCGATGGCCGAGGAGTTGCGCAACGCACCCGAGGCCGCACTGAAGGACCCGCTCACCATACTCGACTGGGTGAATCTCTACGCGCTGGCAGTGAACGAGGAGAACGCCGCGGGCGGCCGCGTGGTCACCGCCCCCACCAACGGCGCCGCCGGCATCGTGCCCGCGGTGGGCCACTACTACCTGCGCTTCTGCCCCAAGGCCGACGAGAACGGCATCATCGACTACCTGCTCACCGCCGCCGCGATCGGCATCCTCTACAAGGAGAACGCCTCGATCTCCGGCGCCGAGGTCGGCTGCCAGGGCGAGGTGGGCGTGGCCTGTTCGATGGCCGCCGGCGGCCTCACCGCCGCGCTGGGCGGCAGCATCCACCAGGTCGAGAACGCCGCCGAGATCGGCATGGAACACAATCTCGGCCTCACCTGCGACCCGATCGGCGGCCTGGTGCAAATCCCCTGCATCGAGCGCAACGCGATGGGCTCGGTGAAGGCGATCAACGCCAGCCGCATGGCGCTGAAGAGCGATGGCAAGCATCGCGTCAGTCTGGACAAGGTGATCAAGACCATGCGCGACACCGGCCGCGACATGAAGGACAAGTACAAGGAGACTTCGCGCGGCGGCCTCGCCGTCAACGTCATCGAGTGTTAGGCGCGAGGTCGACTCTGCCGTTTCACCGCTCGCCAGTTCACGCCTCGCCCTCGCTCCGATCGACATGCGCTTCAACGCATGTCGATTCGGGCTCGACCTCGCGCGGCGGCCTCGCGGTGAACGTCATCGAGTGCTAGGCGCGAGGCCGGCTCTGCCATTTCACCGCTCGCCGGTTCACGGCTCGCCCTCGCTCCGATCGACATGCGCTTCAACGCATGTCGATTCGGGCTCGACCTCGCGCGGCGGCCTCGCGCCTAGCACTCGATGACGT
>NZ_MUNP01000040.1 GCF_002001105.1 Rhodanobacter sp. C06
GGGGGAGGCGGCGGAGGAACGTCGGTCTCATCTTCGTCATCCCCATGGCCTGGTGCTTGCATCTGGGGTGCCTCCTCCACCCGATATATGCCCAGTTCCACACGCAGCGGCGCACCGTCACCCAACTCCACTGCCAGCTTGAGCTCGACACTCGCTTGCGCCTTCCCCAGCACGCACTTCAGCTCCTCGGGCGAGGCATAGCGCAGCGACGCATCGCTGCCGATGGTTGCCAGCAACTTGATCGTATCGGTCATGTTGTTCCCCTTGCCTCCATGTTCGGGCGACACCGGCGTGCCGTGCCGTCCTGCTTCAGGCCGCTGTGGCGGCCCGTCCCCTCGCATCCAGCGCTTGCAGCCGCTCCAGCATGGCACGGTTCGGCTGCAAGGCCGCGGCCGGCGGCAGTACCACGGTTTCCTCGGCGGTCACCGATGCCTCGGCCAGCTCGCGCAAGGTCATGTGCCGGATGCGCGGTCGCTCGATGGGCAAGGTGGCACCACGGTAGACGATGACCTCGTGGCTTGGCGGGTAGTCCTGCTCCAGCCGCTCCACCAGCAGGGCGCGATACGAGGGGCCGTCGTCGAATCGCCCCACGGAGCGGTTGCCGACCACCCCCACCTGCCACAGCACCAGGTAGCCCGCGGGGTCGATGCGCCGCTCGCAGTACAGCAGCTGGCTGGCTTCGAAGTGCTGGCAGCCGTAACGGCCGGGGTCAAAGCCGAGGTCGGCGTAGAGGCAGTCCTCGGCGGAAATGCCCGGTTCCATGTGCGCCTCGTAGCCTTCCGCGCGCGCCTGTTCGATCACCTTGTGCGGCGACCAGGCGAAGATGCCGGGGTGGCCGTAGAACACGCCGCAGACCCGCTTGCCGGCGCGCAGCTCGGCCATCATCAGCGCCACCCATTCGCGGTAGGTCTTGATGCGCGGCTTGCCCTCGGCGTAATTGGGCTGCAGGCTGCGCACGTCCAGGTGCATGCGCTTCAACCACTCTTCCGCGATGGCGTCGGAAAGCGCCGCGAACACCACGTCCGCCTGCTCGATATGGCTGCGCGCCAGCGGGGTGAGGTGGGAGCCCAGGGTCATGCCCAGGCCCACGCAGCTCAGGCTGCCGCGGCGGGTTTCGTGCAGGGATGGCAAGGCGGTCGGTGGCATCGCGCGATGATAGGGCAAGTCCGGGTGGCGCCAGCGTCCGGTGAACGAAATTTTCCTTCACGCTCGCGGCACCGAATGCACGCGCCGTGCCAATCCATGCCTAAAGGCACGGTTGCGCGCTGCCCCGGCTCGCTAGGCTTGGAGCTTTTCCCCCGCGAGGAATGACCCGTGCGCAAGCCGCTGCAGACGAGCTTGCTGGCAGCCCTGCTGCTGGCCGGTTTCCACCATCCGGCGCTGGCCGCCGACAACAAGCCGCCCGCCGCGGCGGAGGCGCCGGGCGCCAGTGACGGCTTCCAGCTGCCACCCTTCCCCGCCGACGCGCACGTCGCCCAGTCCACCTCGGCGGACGGCCGCACGCTGAAGTACACCGCCACGGTGGGCTCGCTGCCGGTGCGCGACGAGAAGGGCAAGGTGATCGCGCAGGTGATGTTCACGGCCTACACCATGCCCGGCAAGAACCGTCCAGTGACCTTCGCGCTGAACGGCGGCCCCGGCGCCTCGTCGGTTTACCTCAACCTCGGCGCGATCGGTCCGAAGAAGGTGAAGTTCGGCGTGGAGGGCGACAACCCCTCCGACCCGGCCGTGCTGCACGACAACCCCGGCACCTGGCTGGGCTTCACCGACCTGGTGTTTATCGACCCGGTGGGCACCGGCTTCAGCCGCGCGCTGGTGGATGACAAGGAAGCGACCAAGCAGTTCTACAGCACCGACAGCGACATCCAGTACCTGTCGCGCATCGTCTACGACTGGCTGGTGAAGAACGGCCGCATGGAGTCGCGCAAGTACCTGGTGGGCGAAAGCTACGGCGGCTTCCGCGGCCCGCGCATCACCGACTACCTGCAGACCCAGCTCGGCGTGGCGATGAACGGCGTGGTGCTGCTGTCGCCCTACCTCGACCCGGCGGCGTCGGACGACGAGAACGTCTCGCCGCTGCCGTGGATGCTCACCCTGCCGTCCATCGCCGCCGCCCACCTGGAGCGCGAGCACAAGCTCACGGCCGAAG
This sequence comes from Rhodanobacter sp. C06, assembly GCF_002001105.1. Taxonomy (GTDB): domain Bacteria; phylum Pseudomonadota; class Gammaproteobacteria; order Xanthomonadales; family Rhodanobacteraceae; genus Rhodanobacter_A. The sequence goes on from NZ_MUNP01000040.1 coordinate 2,150, forward strand.
CGATGCAGCCGATCATCGACTACACCCGCACCACCTACGCCACCACGCTGATGGAGGGCCGCAGCAACCCGGCCGCCACCGCGGCGATGATCAAGAAGGTGACCGAGCTGACCGGACTCGATCCGCTGTTCGTGAAACGCTCCGGCGGTCGGCTGGAAACCCAGGCCTACCTGCGCGAGGTGTACCGCGCCGAGGGCAAGGTCGGCAGCCGCTACGACTCCAACGTCACCGCCTGGGACCCGTTCCCCTACGCGCCGCACCAGCGCTCGGGCGACCCCATCCTCAACGGCATCATCGCCCCCACCACCACGGCGATGGTGAACTTCGTCACCCGGACCGTGGGCTGGAAATACGACGGTCGCTACAACGCGCTGAGCTACGAGGTGAACCGGCTGTGGCACGAGGACGACGACGCGCGCCTCGGCTCGACCAAGCAGTTGCGCGAGGCGGTGGCGAACGATCCGGGCCTGCGCGTGCTGATTGCCCACGGCTGGGACGACCTCTCCTGCCCGTTCATGGCCTCGGTGCTGATCGTCGACCAGATGCCGGCGATGGGCGACCCGACTCGCGTGCAGGTGAAGGAATACCCCGGCGGCCACATGTTCTACGCCCGCCCGGACAGCCAGGCCGACCTGCTGCGCGACGTGAAGTCGCTGTACGGCGTGCAGTGAGCCTTTCTCCCCTCCCCCGCCCGCGGGGGAGGGGCAAGGGGGGAGAGAGCCGCTTTTCCTTCACCTCTCGTGCTGCCCGGCTGGCCGATGATTGCGCACGGTGCCCCCGCGACGCACCATTGCGATGCGATCCGCCACATCCGCTGATGAGGTGTTCCCCATGAAATCCGCCCTGACCGGCCTGTTCGCGCTGTCGTTCGTGCTTGCCGCGAACGCCGCAGCCGCCCAGACGAAATCCAAAGCCCCTGCCTACACCCCGCTGCGCCCGGTCGCCGACTGCCTGCGCACCGACCGCATCAACGAGTGGCACATCGTGGACCCGCGCACCGTCACGGTGCGTACCGGCCCCGACCGCTACCTGGTGAAACTGCAGGTCGCCTGCCCCAGGCTCAGCTACGGGCCGCCCACCCTGCTGTTCCACTCCAATCCGGCGAACCAGGCGGTGATCCCGTTCAGCATCTGCGGCGAAGCCGGCGAATCGGTGCGCGCGCTGCACCAGCCACCTTGCCCGATCCAGTCGGTGCGCAAGATCGACAAGGCCGAATTCGACAAGCTCAGCGCGCACGCCAGCCGCAGCGGCAGCGGCGCGGACCAACCCACCCAGCCCTGAACCCGTTGCTCCACCGAACGAAAAAGCCCGGCCAGTGGCCGGGCTTTTTCGTGGGAGCGGTGTCGATGATCAGTCGCCGTCGTAACCGTCGTCGCGCACATAGCGCGTCGGACCGTCGTCGTACACCACCGTGCGGGTGACCACGCGACGCGTCACCACCGGTGCGTCTTCGTAGACCACCGTGGGCGGCCCATAGACCACCGGGGCCGGTCCGTAATACACCGGTCGCGGCGCCAGCGCATCGCTGACCACGCCAGCCACCACACCGGTGACGATCGCGCCGGCGATCCAACGGCCGCCGCTCCAGTAGCCGCCGCCATGACGGTAGTAACCGCCGTGATAGCCGCCGCGGCCCCAACCGCCGTCGTGCCAGCCGTGATGGCCCCAACCGCCACCATGGCCCCAGCCATCGTGATCGTGCGCAGAGGCGCTCAGCGGCATCGCCACCGCGGCGGCCACGGCCAGACCGATCGCCATCCACTTGCCGACATTGCGCTTGGACATGACAGAAACCTCCGTTGATTGCGGGATGGATGCTGGGCCCGATGCGCTTAATCCGCACTGAAGGATTGGCCTAAGCAAAACCTCAGCGCTTGATTCGTGAACCGGCCCACGGATCGACCTCGGCGGCACCACGCGGCCTGAGCAACCAGCAGCCGTGGATGTCGGCGCGGCGGGCGAAGTCGAACGGGATGCTGGCCGCGCTCCAGTCCTCGATGTCGAAGCGTTCCGCCAGCGCCGCCTCGTCCAGCTTGAAGCGGCGGAAGTTGTTGGAGAACACGATCACGCCGTCGTTCGCCAGGCGTTCACCGCAAGCGTCCAGCAACGCCGCGTGGTCGCGCTGCACGTCGAAGTCGTCGGCACGCTTGGAATTGGAAAACGTCGGCGGGTCGACGTAGATCAGCCCGTAGTGCGCGCGGTCCTGGCGCAGGAAGCTCAGCGCGTCCGCCTGCATCAGCCGGTGCTTCGCGCCAGTGAAGCCGTTCAGCGCGAGGTTGCGCGAGGCCCAGTCGAGATACGTCGCGGAGAGGTCGACGCTGGTGGTGTCCTTCGCACCACCTGCCGCCGCGTACACGCTGGCGGTGGCGGTGTAGGCGAACAGGTTGAGGAAGCGCTTGTTCGGCGCCAGCTCGCGCAGCTTCGCGCGTACCAGGCGGTGGTCGAGGAACAGGCCGGTGTCGAGGTAGTCGGTGAGGTTGACCAGGAACTTCAACTCGCCCTCGTCCACCTCGATGAACTCGCCGCGCTGGTCGAACTGGCCGTACTTGGAGCCGCCCTTGCCGCGCTCGCGGGTCTTCAGCGCGATGCGCTCGCGCGGCACCGCGAACACCTCGCCGGCCACGCGGGCGATTTCGCGCAGGCGGATGCGCGTGGTCTCGGCGGGCACTTCGGCCGGCGCGCGATATTCCTGCACGTGGAGCCACGGTGCCTCGTCCTTGTGCGCGTAGACGTCGATCGCGGCGGCGTATTCGGGCAAGTCCTGGTCGTAGGCGCGGAAGCAGGCGATGCCTTCGCGCGCGAGCCGCTTGCGCAGGTGCTTGAGGTTCTTCTCCAGCCGGTTCTTCAGCATCTGCGCGCCGGTGGAGAGCGGCTTCGGCTCGCGTGGCGCCGCGTCGCGCGCGCGGATCTCGAAGGTCAGCAACTGGGTTTCCAGCGCGCCGTTGTAGAGCACGTATTTTTTCTCCGCGTGCAGGCCCAGCGCGCGGCCCAGCTCCGCGTCGCCCGCCAGCACGGCGGCGCGCCAGCCGGGGAACTGCGTGCGCAGGCGCTCGCCCAGCGCGTGGTACAGCACGGGCATCTGCGCGCGCTCGCCCAGCCGCTCGCCGTAGGGCGGATTGGTGATGACCAGGCCGCGTTCCACGCCAGCCGGCGGCTCGGCGTGCGCCACGTCGCGCTTCTCCAGCGTGAGGAAGCCGGCCACGCCGGCCTCCTGCGCATTGCGCTTGGCGGTCTGCACCATGCGCGGATCGGCGTCCGAACCGAAGAAGCAGCTGCGCAATGACTTCAGGCCGGCCTCGGCGCGTTGCCGCGCCTCGTCCAGCAGGCCGCGCCACAGCGCGAGATCGTGCTGCTGCCAGCCGAGGAAGCCGTAGTAGTCGCGGCGCCAGCCCGGCGCCACGTCCGCGGCCATCAGCGCGGCCTCGATCAGCAAGGTGCCGGAGCCGCACATCGGGTCGAGCAAGGCGCCACCTTGCGCGTAGACTTCCGGCCAGTGCGCGCGCAGCAGCATCGCGGCGGCGAGGTTCTCCTTCAGCGGCGCCTCGCCCTGCAGCTCGCGCCAGCCGCGGCGGTGCAGCGGGCTGCCGGCGAGATCCAGCGACAGCGTGGCGCGGTCGCGCTTCAGGCGCAGGTTGAGGCGCACGTCGGGCTCGTCGGTGTCCACGCCGGGGCGGGTGCCGCCCTGCTGGCGGAACTGGTCGACCACGGCGTCCTTCACCCGCTGCGCGATGAACTGGCTGTGGGTGAGCTTGCTCAGCGCGGTATGCGCATCCACCGCCAGGGTGGCGTGCGCGGCGAGGTGCGTCGACCAGTCGATCGCCTGCACGCCAGCGTACAAGGCATCGTCCGTCGCCGCATCGAACTCGGCCAGCGGCAGCAGGATGCGGCTGGCCAGGCGCGACCACAGGCAGGCGCGATAGGCGGTTGTCAGCGGGCCCTCGAAATGCACGCCGGCCAGCGCCTCGCGCACCTCCGTCGCGCCGAGCTGCACGAGTTCGTCGCGCAGCAGGTATTCCATGCCCTTGGGGCAGGTGGCAAACCAGCGGCTCATGCCAGTGCTCCCAGCAGGATGCCGAACTGCGCGGCGATCGTGTCCATGCTGGCCAGCAGCCGATGGTCGTCGTCCAGCAGCAGCAGGGGCAGCCGGCGACGCGCGGCGAAGTCCTGCACGCCTTCCACCGGACACAGCTCGTCGCGCCAGCCGTGGATCAGCAGCGTGGGCACGTTGGCCCGAAGCTCGAGCGCCTGCGCGCAGCCGGGGACCGCCGGCGGCGTGGCGAGCAGGAACAGCGCCGCGACCGGCACTTCCAGCGAGGCCAGCGCGGAGGCGAATGCGCCCATGCTGGAACCCACCAGCACCGGCGGCGCCTCGCATGCGGCGATGACCTCGCACAGTTGCGCCACGCGCGGCGCCACCGCCGCGGCGTAACCGCGGCCGTCGTGCGCGCGGAAGTCCGGCCGCTGCGTGCGCCAGCCCATCGCCTCGGCCCAGTCGGCCAGCGCGCTGATCTTGGTGGCGCCCGGACCGGAATCCGAACCGTGCGAAAGGATGATCTGGCCGCGCATGGCGGTCTCCGGTACGGGCTGCAAGGCGCCCATGATAACCGGCCACCGTGCGAGACTTCGCGCATGCCGACCATCCATGACCAGCTCCTGCCCTACGCGGCGAAACTGCCCGAGCGCCCCGCCTCCGCGGTAACCCTGGTGGTGATCCACTGCACCGAGCTGCCCGACCTCGCGACGGCCCGCGAGTACGGCGAAAAGGTGCTGTACGACAGCGGCGCCGGCAACGGCGGCCACTACTACGTCGACCGCGACGGCACCACGTACCGCTACGTGCCCGGCACCCGCGTGGCGCACCACGTGCGCGGCTGGAACCCGCAGTCCATCGGCATCGAACTGGTGAACACCGGCCGCTACCCCGACTGGTTCGACTCGCGCCGGCAGACCATGACCGAGCCCTACCCTGCCGCGCAGATCGATGCCCTGCGCGCGCTGCTGGCGCAACTACGCGAGGAATTCCCGGGCCTGCACGACATCGCCGGCCACGAGGACCTGGACACCGCCCGGGTGGCGGCCAGCGACGACCCCGCGCGAACCGTGCCGCGCAAGCTCGATCCCGGCCCGCTGTTTCCGTGGGACGCCATCGTTCCCGCCTGCGGCCTGGAGCGGCTTCGCCAGACTGCGCCGAACTCGCCCCGGCTCGCGCCGCATGCCTGAGTTCACCGTCCAGCCGCTGCTGCAGTCGGCCACTGTCTCGGCGCACGACGTGCATTGCCGTGGCGAGTGCCGCCATCGCAGTGCCGAGGAATGCGCAAGCGCGACCCAGCTCGTATTTCCCTACCGCGGCCTGTTCCTGCGCCACGTGGGCAGCACGCAGTCGGTGGCCGACGCCAACCATGTGCTGTTCTTCAACGCCGGCCAGGGCTATCAGGTCAGCCATCCCGCGACCGGCGGCGACGCCTGCCTGTCGCTGTCGATCTCGCAGCCGCTGCTGCGCGAACTGGCGCCGGCCGAGCTGCTGCAGCGGCGCGACATCCCCGTGTTCCACGGCCAGTCGCTGCGCATCGACGAACGCGCCCAGGTACTGGTGGCGCTGCTGCGCCACAGCCTGCACAACGGCGCCATCGAGCCACTGGAGGCCGAGAGCCTGGCCTTGACCCTGGTGTGCCGCAGCCTCGGCCCGCGCACCACCCACGCGCCCGGCGCCACCCACGCACGGCAACGGCTGGTGGACCGGGCCAAGCTGCTGCTGGCCAGCGACCTCACCCGGCGCTGGACGCTGGCGGAGATCGCGGCGGAAGTCGGCGGCTCGCCGGTCTACCTCACCCAGGCCTTCCAGCAGGTCGAGGGCTTGCCGCTGTACCGCTACCACCTGCGGCTGCGGCTGGCGCGCGCGCTGGACCTGGTGGCCGACTGTGAAGATGTCGCCGCGCTGGCGCTGGACCTGGGCTTCTCCAGCCACAGCCACTTCAGCGCCGCGTTCCGCCAGGCCTATGGGCGCACGCCCAGCGAGTTCCGCCAGGCTACGCTGGCCCCGGGCGCCGCGAAGAGCTAAAGATCCTGACAGCCGCCAACGGCGGCCCATGGTCTCCTGTGCCTGCCCGATCACGGGCATCACCGGAGCACCACCATGCAAACGAAAGAAGCCACCTGCGCCGCCTGTGACTACCCGCTCGACGGCAACGCCATCGAGGTGACCATCGGCGGCCGCACCGTCGAGGTCTGTTGCGAGGAATGTGCGCAGAAGCTGCGCGAGGCGGCAGCACAGTCGTGAACGGCGAAATCCTTTTGCCCGCCGCACAACCCGCGGCGCCGGACCTTGGCCGGCGCCGCTTCCTCGCCCTGGCCACGGTCGCCTGCGCGACCGGCATCGCCGGCTGTGCCCGCTGGCCGCGCGCCGCCGCAACCGCAACCGCAGCAAGCGCCTCGGCGATGGATGCCGCGGCGTTCCACGCCGCACGCCGCTACACGCGCACCGCGTTCGGCGACATCGCCCACGTCGAGCGCGGCAGCGGGCCGGCGGCGCTGTTCCTGCACGGCTTCCCGCTCAACAGCTTCCAGTGGCGCGGCGCGCTGGCAAGGCTGGCTCCGTACCGGCGTTGCATCGCGCCGGACTTCCTCGGCCTGGGCTACACCCGGGTGGCCGAGGGGCAGTCGTGCGCACCCGCCGCGCAGGTGGCGATGCTGGTCGCCCTGCTCGACGCGCTGGGCATCGGGAGCGCCGACGTGGTCGCCAGCGACAGCGGCGGCGCGGCGGCGCAATTGCTGGTTGCCCACCACCCGGAGCGCGTGCGCAGCCTGCTGCTGGCCAACTGCGACACCGAGCAAGATTGTCCGCCGCCGGCCATGCTGCCGGTGATCGAGCTGGCCAAACAGGGGCGCTTCGTCGACGACTGGCTGGGCCACTGGTATCGCGACCACGCCCTGGCGCGCTCGGCCGCCGGCATCGGCGGCATGTGCTACGCCGATCCCGCGCATCCCACCGACGAGGCCATCGACACGTATTTCGCACCGTTGCTGGCATCGCAGCACAGCCGCGACCTGGCGCACGCCTACGCCATCGCGCTGGGGCACAACGCGCTGGCCGGCATCGGCTCCGCGCTGGCGCGCACCCGCATGCCGGTGCGCATCGTCTGGGGCGACGCCGACACGATCTTTGCCCCCGGCAACGCCGGCTTCCTCGACCGCGCTTTCGGCCACTCGCAGGGCGTGCGCCGGCTGCCCGACAGCAAGCTGTTCTGGCCCGAGGAACGTCCGGACGTGATCGCCGAAGAAGCACTCGAACTCTGGAGGGAACACGCATGAATGCCGCCCGCCCCGATCGCATCGCGGTATACGGCGCCTACGGCCACACCGGCCGCTTCGTGCTGCACGAACTGCGCCGCCGCGGCTTCGTGCCGGTGGCCTGCGGGCGAGACGCGGCGAAGCTGGCGGCGCTGGCCGAAGCCGCCGGCGTCGAAACCCGCGTCGCCGGCGTCGACGATCCCGCCGCGCTGGACGCCGCCTTCGCCGGCACTGCCGCCGTGCTGCTCTGCGCCGGACCCTTCATGGACACCTCGGCACCGGTGCTCGACGCAGCGCTGCGCGCGCGCATCCACTATCTCGACGTGGCGGCCGAGCAGCGCGCGGTGGCCGACACCCTCGCCCGCGACGCCGAGGCGCGGGCCGCGGGCGTGACCGTGCTGCCCGCGATGGCCTTCTACGGCGGCCTTGCCGACCTGCTGGCCAGCGCCGCGCTCGATGGCGCCACCGACGCAGACGCACTGGACATCGCCGTCGCGCTCGATGGCTGGCACCCCACGCGCGGCACCCGCATCACCGGCGAACGCAACCGGCATCCGCGCAGCTACATCGAGCACGGCCGCACGCTCCACCTGCCCGACCCGGCGCCGGTACGCACCACGGACTTCCCGGCGCCGTTCGGACGGCAGGAAACCGTGCTGCTCACGCTGTCCGAGGCGGTGCTGGTGCCGCACCACATCGCCTGCCGCAACCTGCACGCATGGATGAACCTGGCCCCGTTGCGCGACCTGCGCGATCCGGCCACGCCGGCGCCGGTCGCCACCGACGACAGCGGACGCTCCGCGCAGCGCTTCATGGTCGACGTGCGTGTGCGCCGTGGCGCGCACCAGGGCCGCGCCACGGCCAGCGGGCGCGACATCTATGCCGTCACCGCGCCGCTGCTGGCCGAGGCGCTGCAGCGCATCCTCGACGGCCGGGTCCGCGGCAGCGGGGCGCTGGCCGCCGGGCAGGCGTTCGACGCGCGCGATTTCCTGGCTGCGTTGACGCCTGCCGGCGTCGCGGTGGCACTGGAGGTCGCTAGCGGGGCAGAGCCGGCCGCGTCCGTCTCCTGACGCGGCCCCGGCGGGCGCCCCGGTATACTGGCCAATCCCCCGCCAAGGACCCGCCATGCGCGAAGCACATGTCAACGAACTGGTCGAGCTGCTGCAGCTCGAACGGCTGGAGGACAACCTGTTCCGCGGCCAGAGCCGCGACATCGGCACGCGCTTCGTGTTCGGTGGTCAGGTGCTGGGGCAGGCGCTGTCGGCGGCGCAGCGGACCGTCGACCCGTCGCGCGAGGCGCATTCGCTGCACGCCTATTTTCTGCGCGCGGGCGACATCGACGCACCGATCGTCTACAGCGTGGAGCGCGCCCGCGACGGCGGCTCGTTTTCGTCGCGCCGGGTGCTGGCGATCCAGCACGGCCAGCCCATCCTGAACGGCTCGATCTCGTTCCAGGTGCCGGAAAAGGGCTTCGAGCACCAGACCGCGATGCCGGAAGTGCCCGCGCCGGAAGACGTGGAGCCGATGCGCCCGCTGCCGCCGGAAGAGTTGGCCAAGCTGCCGGTGAAGCTGCAGCGCTGGCTGGGCATCGACGGCCCGTTCGAGTTCCGCCTGGTGTGGCCGCGCGACGAGATGCATCCGGTGAAGCGGCCGCCGATCCAGCACATCTGGTTCCGGCTCACCGCACCGGTCGCGGACTCGGCGGTGCTGCACCGCGCCCTGCTCGCCTATGCCTCGGATTTCCACCTGATCGGCACCGCCACGCTGCCGCATGGGATTTCCTACATGACCCACAACGTGCAGATGGCCAGCCTCGATCACGCGCTGTGGTTCCACCGCCCGTTCCGGGTGGACGAGTGGCTGCTGTACTCCTTCGACAGCCCCACCGCCCAGGGCGGTCGCGGCCTGGCACGCGGGCAGATCTTCAGCCGCGACGGCCGGCTGGTCGCCTCCACCGCGCAGGAAGGCCTGATCCGCCTGCGCGGCGAATAAGCAGGTACCGACATGCGCCAGATCTACACCTCGCCCCGCCCCGAAAACATCGACCGCGTGGTCGCCCTGATGGCCGAACACGGCATCGAGGCCACGGTGGAGAACCGCTCCAGCTGGCGCAAGCCCGGCCACCGCCGCTTCAGCTACCAGGAGCCGGACACCGACCGCAGCAACTGGGAGCAGGTGTGGATCGCCCGCGCCGACGACTACACCCGCGCCCGGGCCCTGCTGCGCGAGCTGGGCATCGAACCGGTGATCCGCCACGGCCAGGAGCTGGCCGAGGCACGCAATCCCTCGCCGCAGGCACGGCGCCGGAGCACGGTGACGCGGGTGCGCCGCATCATGCTGCTGGCCATCCTGGGCATCATCGCGGTGATGACGCTGCGTTATCTGCACGTGATCTGAGCACACGCAAGGGTTTGCGTCCCTGCGGCGTGCGCACGCCGCGACTCCAGCCTAGAATCGGGCCATGCGCTCCGAACACGTCCGCCTGTTCCAGACCCTGCCGCACGCCTGCGGCTACTTCGCCGAGCGCACGGCGCAGAACCTGGTGATCGATCCGGCCGCGCCGCAGCTGGACCGGCTGTACGGCCCGGCGCTGGAACGCGGCTTCCGCCGCGCCGGCGGGCACCTGTACTTCCCGCACTGCCCGGAATGTCGCGCCTGCACGCCCTGCCGCATCGACGCGCTGCACTTCGAGGCCGACCGTTCGCAGCGGCGCTGCCTGAAGCGCAATGCCGACCTGGTGGTGACCGAATGCCAGGCCGGCTACAACGCCGAGCGCCATGCCCTGTACGAAAACTACCTGCGCCGGCGCCACCCCGGCGGCGGCATGGACGAGGCCGACGCCAGCGACTTCCGCCGCTTCCTCACCGCGCCGTGGAGCCCCACCGTGTTCCTGGAATTCCGCCTGCGCGAGCGTCTGCTCGGCGTGGCGGTCACCGACGTCTGCCGCAGCGGCCTGTCGGCGGTCTACACCTTCTACGACCCCGGCGAGGAAGCACGCGGCCTCGGCACCTTCGCCATCCTCAAGCAGGTGGAACTGGCCCGTCGCCGCAACCTGCCCTGGGTGTACCTGGGCTTCTGGATCGAAGGGCATCCGAAGATGGACTACAAGCGGCGCTTCCGGCCGCTGCAGCTGCGCACGGCCGAGGGCTGGCAGGCGATGCCTTGACGTGGGGGCGCACCCCCGGATCAAGTCCGGGGCAGGCTCTGTGCGCGATTGTTCCTGCTTCGATCAAGCACCAGAGCCATCGGGCACAGAGCCTGCCCCGGACTTGATCCGGGGGTGCGCTCCTGCGGATTCAGGTCTTGCGTATTTCCGGATACGGAAACAGCTTCACCAGCGGCACCGAGATGCCGTCGTCGCCGACCACGCGGCAATGCGTGCGGTCGAGCTGGCGCGGGTCGTCGACGCCGCAACTGTGGGCGATGATGCCGACCTCGTGCATCACGTTGCGCGCGTAGTTCGCCACCTTCTCGCTCTTGTCGGTGACCACCAGGCCGCGCTGCAGTTTCGGATCCTGCGTGGTGATGCCGGTGGGGCAGGTGTTGCGGTTGCACTGCAGCGACTGGATGCAGCCCAGCGCCAGCATGAAGCCGCGCGCGGAGTTCACGAAGTCCGCACCTACCGACAGCGCCCACGCCACGTCGTAGGCAGTGATGCGCTTGCCAGAGCAGATCACCTTGATGCGCTCGCGCAGACCCTTGGCGATCAGCGTGTCGAGCAGCGCGGGCAGCGCCTCGTGCAGCGGCAGGCCCACGCCTTCCATCAGGGTCTGCGGCGCGGCGCCGGTGCCCCCTTCGGAGCCGTCCACGATGATGAAGTCCGGCGCGCTTTCGAGGCCGCGCTTGTGCACCTCGTCGCACAGCTCCTCGATCATGCGCATGTCGCCGAACACCGCCTTGAAGCCGGTGGGCTTGCCGGTGAGCTCGCGGATGTGATGGATGGCGTCCATCAGTTGCGCCACGTTCGCGATGTCGAGATGGCGGTTCGGGCTCTGCGAATCCTGTCCCTCCGGGATGCCGCGGATCGCGGCGATCTCGGCCGTCACCTTGGCCGCGGGCAGCAGGCCGCCCATGCCGGGCTTGGCGCCCTGGCCGAGCTTGATGCTGACCATCTTCACCTGCGGGTGCGCGCAGATCGCCGCAAGCTTGCCGTCGTCCAGCTTGCCGTCAGGCGTGCGCACACCGTACTTGGCGGTGCCGATCTCGAACACGATGTCGCAACCGCCTTCGAGGTGGTAGGGCGCCAGTCCACCTTCGCCGGTGTCCATCCAGATCCCGGCCTTCGCCGCGCCGTGCGACAGCGCACGCACTGCCGGCGCGCCCAGCGCGCCGAAGCTCATCGCGGAGATGTTGAAGAACGCGGCGTGATCGTAGGGTTTGCGCGCATGCGGGCCGATGCGCACCGGCTTCGGTTCCACGTGGTGGTCGCCCAGCGCGGGAAACGCCGCGTTGACGAAGAACGGCACCCCCTCGCCGCGCAGGTCGCGGGTGGAGCCGAACGCGTTGGTGTTCTCCGCGTTCTTCGCCGCGCGGTACACCCACACGCGCTGGGCGCGGTTGAACGGCAGTTCCTCGCGATCGCTGGAGAACAGGTACTGGCGGAAGAACTCGCCCAGGCGCAGGAAGCCGTAGCGGAAGTGGCCGATCACCGGGAAGTTGCGCAACACCGCGTTGGCGGTCTGGTTGCGATCCACCACCCACACCGCCGCGACCACCACCACGGCCATCGCCAGCAGCAGCAGGAACAGCGCCGCGAACGTTTCCACCAGCACCACCAGCCAATGCGCGAAACCCGTCGATTCCATGTGCGACTCCTGTGTGTTGCGTGGAAATGCCGTTCATTGTGCCCCTCCTCTCCTCTTTGGGGAGAGGATCGAGGTGAGGGGGCGGGGCTTGTGATGTCGCTGATCGAAGCGTGCTTCGATGAGGTGACGCCGCCAGTGCGGCCCCTCACCCCAGCCCTCTCCCCAAAGGGGAGAGGGAGGGAAGCGTTACAGCTCCACGCGCAACTGCGCCGACGCACGCACGGCCTTCGCGCGCGCCGCCTCGATGTCGGCGTCGCGCGCCAGCGTTACCGCCATGCGCCGGCGGCCCTTCACCTCGGGCTTGCCGAACAGGCGCAGCTGGGTATCCGGCTCGGCCAGCGCCGCCGCCACGCCGTGGTAGCGCGGCGCGCGGCCCTCGCCTTCCACCAGCACCGCGCACGAAGCCGAGGGGCCCAGCTGGCGGATCACGGGAATCGGCAGGCCGAGGATGGCCCGCGCATGCAGCGCGAATTCGGACAGGTCCTGCGAGATCTGGGTGACCAGGCCGGTGTCGTGCGGGCGCGGGCTGACCTCGGAGAAGATCACCGCATCGCCCTTGACGAAGAACTCCATGCCGAACACGCCCCAGCCGCCCAGCGCGTTCGACACCGCCGCGGCCTGGCGCTGCGCCTCGGCCAGCGCCTGGTCGCTCATGGCCTGCGGCTGCCACGACTCGCGGTAGTCGCCGTCCTCCTGGCGATGGCCGATCGGCGCGCAGAAACTGGTGCCGCCCTGGTGGCGCACGGTGAGCAGGGTGATCTCGTAGTCGAAATCGACGAAGCCTTCCACGATCACCCGCCCCTGCCCCGCGCGACCGCCGGACTGCGCATAGTCCCAGGCGTGCTGCAGCTCCGACTCCTTGCGCACGATGCTCTGGCCCTTGCCCGAGGAGCTCATCACCGGCTTGATCACGAACGGGTAGCCGATGTCGGCCACCGCGCGGCGGTAATCGGCTTCGTTGTCGCAGAAACGATAGGGCGAGGTGGGCAGTTCCAGTTCCTGCGCGGCCAGCCGGCGGATGCCCTCGCGATCCATCGTCAGCCACGCGGCGCGCGCGGTGGGGATCACGTGCAGGCCTTCGCGCTCCATCTCCACCAGGGTGGGCGTGTGGATCGCCTCGATCTCCGGCACCACCAGATCGGGATGCTCGGCCTCGATCACGCGGCGCAGCGCGACGCCGTCCAGCATGTCGATCACGTGGCTGCGATGCGCCACCTGCATCGCCGGCGCGTCGGCGTAGCGATCCACCGCGATCACCTCCACCGCGTAGCGCTGCAGCTCGATCGCCAGCTCCTTGCCGAGCTCGCCGGAACCCAGCAGCAGCACGCGCACGGCATGGTCGGAATGGGGCGTGCCGAAGGGTTTCATGGAGGTGCTCCGTCGTTGGGCGGGAGCGCATTGTAGGCGGTGCGCCGTGGCTGTCGCGTCGGCGCAAGATTTTGCTGCGCCGCGCATTGACGGCGCCCGCGCCGCGGCTTCCACTGGCCGCACCCGTCCCCGCGGAGCCGTCCCATGGGTCGTCCAAGCGCCTTGTTCCGGCTGGCGCTGTGCCTTGCCTGCGCGTTCGTCGCGCCGACCCGCGCGCAGGCTCCCGCCACCAGCGCGGCAAGCAGCCCGACAACCAGCCCGATAACCCGCGAAGACACCTGGATGAGCGTGCTGCTCGGTGGCCGCAAGATCGGCAGCCTGCACGTCGAGCGCCAGCGCGACGGGCAGGCGGTGACCACCACCCAGACGCTGTCCATCCTGCTGACCCGCAACGGCAAGAGCATCCCGCTGGGCAACACCATCCGCAGCGTGGAAACGCCGGATGGCCAGCCGCTGGGCTTCGGCGCGCGCACCACGATGTCGGCGATGGACAGCGTGGTCGAAGGCACGCGCCTGCCCGACGGCCGGTTCCGCGTCGACATCACCGTGGGCGGCGCGACGCGGCAGGAAATCATGGACTGGGCCGCCGGCGCCCTGCTCGCCGAGGGTCAGCGCCTTGCCATGCTGGACGCCAGCCGACAGCCCGGCCGGCACTACCGGCTGGCTATGTTCGACCCGGCCAGCCGGCAGGTGATGGACGTCGACACCGAGGTGCTCGGCGAGGAAACGGTGCAACTGCCGGGCGGCGCGGAACGACTGAGCCACCAGCGCCAGGTGCTGCGCCAGACGCGCGGCGAGCAGGTGCTGGACCTGTGGCTGGATGCGCAAGGCCGGGTGCGCAAGGGGCTGCTCGGCATGCTGGGCAGCCGCATGGAAATGCTGGCCTGCGACCGCGCCTGCGCGCAGGCGCCGGCACAGGGCGTGGACATGTTCCGCGCGGCGATGGTGGACTCGCCGCGCGCGCTGACGCCGAACCTGCGCACCACCTCGCTGCGCTACCGCGTGCACGTCGACGGCGATGCGACGCAGCCGTTCATCGATACCGACGAGCAACGCGTCATCGCACTCGGCCATGGCGACTGGCAGATCGACACCGGCGGCCCCCACCTGCACGGGCAACCACCGCCGCAGCCAGGCGACCTCGCGGCCAACGCCTGGCTGCAATCCGATGCCCCGCTGATCCGCGAGCTGACCGCCGCGGCGATCGGCGACGCCGGCACGCCCGTGCTGAAGATGCGCCGGCTGCGCAACTTCGTCAGCGGCTACATCACCCAGCACGGCCTCGACGTGGGTTACGCCTCGGCGCTGGAAGTGGCAAACAACCGCCAGGGCGATTGCACCGAATTCGCCGTGCTGCTGGCGGCGATGGCGCGCGCCGCAGGCGTGCCCGCGCGCGTGGTCACCGGCATGGTCTACACCGACCGCTACGGCAACGCCGCGCGCGTGTTCGTGCCGCACGCCTGGGTGCAGGCGTGGACGGGCAGGCGCTGGCAAAGCTACGACGCCGCGCTGCGGCACTTCGACAGCACCCACGTCGCGCTGGACAGCGGCGACGGCGACCCCTGGCACTTCTACGGCGTCACCGACCTGTTCGGCCGCCTGCGCATCGACAGCGTCAAGTCGGTCACCGAACTCTTCGACGCACCGATCGACAGCGCCCCCGCCTCGCCCGCGGGCACCGTCGGCAACGGCGTCGGTTCCAGCGGCGGCAACGGCTGATGCGGCGGCACGCCCGGCATGCCCGCTCAATGCGTGCCGGACATCGCCACCGTCAGCTGCGGCAAGCGGAGTTCGCTGCGCCTCCCGTCGTCGCCCACCACGTACAGGCGGCCGTCGCGCCGGGCCAGGGTGGCGATGTCGCCCACCGTGCGGGCGTCGAGCCGGTGCAGCAGGCGGCCGTCGGCCGCGTCGAACACGCTCAGCTGGTCGGCCTCGTCGTCGGCGGCCAGCAGCCAGTCGTGGCCGGCATCGTGCCAGCGCATCAATTGCCCCGAGCCCGGTGGCGGATGCGCCAGGCCGAAACCGCCCAGCACGATCGCCAGCAGGCCCGCCCACAGGCCGAGGGCAGGCCACCAGGAGCGCAGAGGTGAAGGGGCGACGGCAGGCATGCCGGCATGCTCGCGCCCCGGCATGACAGGCGCATGACGCCCGACCGGGCTACGCCCCGCGCCGGCGCAGCGAGAGCCCCAACGCGACCCAGCCGACCACGAAGGCCACGCCGCCGAACGGCGTGACGATGCCGGTCCAGCGCGGTGCGCCCAAGGCCAGCGCATACAGGCTGCCGCTGAACAGCACGATGCCGCATGCGAAGGCAATCACCGCACAACGACCCGCACGTCCCGCACCGAGTCCCACCACGAGCACCAGCGCCAGCGCATGCCATGCGTGGTATTCCACCGCGGTGTGCCACAGCTCGCGATGGGCGGGATCGAGCGCATTGCGCAAGGCATGCGCGCCGAACGCACCGAGCAATACCGCGCTGGCTCCGGCGATGCCGGCGAGCAGGCCGGCGCGTGATCGGGCAGTTTGTCGCAGCATGGCCGGACTCCGGTAACTGATGGTCGCGCAGCGTATGCTTGGGCGCTTGATGCCACGGATTCTCGCATGAAGTTCCCACGCCTCCTGCGTCTCGCCCTGCTCCTGCTGCCGCTGGCCGGCGCCCTGTTGCTCACTGCCTGCCATCGCGATGCGCCGCCGTTCAAGCTCACCAACATCAGCGGGCACATGCCGGACCTGCAATTCCAGCTCACCGACGACAACGGCAACGCGGTGAGCGCCGCGGATTACCGCGGCAAGGTGCTGCTGCTGTACTTCGGCTACACGCACTGCCCCGACGTCTGCCCGCTGACCCTGGCCCAGCTGCACGTGACGCTGCAGAAGCTGGGCAAGCCGGGCGACGACGTGCGCATCCTGTTCGTCAGCGTCGACCCCGCGCGCGACACACCGGCGGTGCTGCACGCCTATGTCAACGCCTTCGACAAGCGCGCAGTGGGCCTCACCGGCAGCCCCCGCGCGATCGAGGCGCTGAGCAAGCGCTACCGCTCGGCGTTCACCCGCGAGCCTTCCGGCAAGGACGGCAACTACGAGGTCACCCACAGCTCGGCGATCTACGTGTTCGACCGCGACGGCCGCGCCCGCGTGCTCTCCACGCCCGGCACGCCGCAGGACGACCTGGTGCACGACCTGCAGCTGCTGCTGGGCGCGGGGACTTCCGCATGAAGCGCGTCGTCCTGCCGCTGCTGTTCGCCGGCCTGCTCGGCACCGGCCTCGCGCATGCCGCTCCCGGGCATGTGACCGCGAGCCACGCCTGGATCCGCGTGCTGCCCGGCGATCTGCCTGCAGGTGCCTACGTGATCCTGCGCAACGACAGCGACCGCGCGGTCTCGCTGACCGGCGCCAGCAGCCCAGCCTATGGCGAGGCGATGCTGCACGAAAGCTCCAGTGCCGGCGGCATGAACCGCATGACCATGGTCGATGCGCTGGGCATTCCCGCCCACGGCACGCAGGCGCTCAAGCCGGGCGGCTACCACCTGATGCTGATGCACGCGAAACATCCCGTGCAGCCCGGCGATACGGTGCGCGTGGTGCTGGAATTCGGCGACGGTTCCACGCTGCCGGTGGATTTCACCGCACGGCCGGCGAACGCGCTGGACGACGGCCGTTGAACCTTTGCGATCGTCCCTGATCGCGAGAATCAAATGAGCGGCCATCCCTGGCCGCACTCTTCAATGATCCCTTGCGATCGTCCTCGATCGTGAAGATCGAACGGGCAGTCATGCGTGGCCGCCCTTTTCAATCAAGCGCAGCCCGGCGCGGCGGCTGCCAGGTCTTGCGCGGCAGCCGCCCGCTGCGCGACAGCCGCAGCCACTGGCGCAGCGCCAGCAGGCCGCCGAGCGACTCCAGCAGCGCCGCCGGCACCCAGGTGATCACGCCGCCGATCATCTGCCCGGTGAGCACGTTGAAGCTGAACGCACGGCCGCAGATCTCGAAGATCGGATAGAGGTCGCTGCGCGAGAACGTGACAATGGCGCCGGCAAGGATCTGCGGCGCCATCGTGATGCCCGGCGACAGCACGCGCATGCCCGCGCCCATGCGTCCCGGCGGGTGCGGCCGGTGGTCGAGGATCAGCGACCAGTAGACGAAGCCCGAGAGCAGCATCGTCCAGTTCATGAAGCGGTAGACGCGCCAGTCCAGCATGGCCAGCGTCTGCGCCCACGGCACCAGCCAGATCAGCACGAAGAACACGAACAGGATCGACGCCAGCAACGGCTGGAACAGCACGCCGCTGACGGCACGCCACGGCCACGAGCCCCGCAGCGGCTTCAGCCAGCGCAGCCGCCAGCGCCGCGGCAGGCCCGCGCGCAGCACGCTGGCGGGGAACGAGGCGCAGATCAGCAGCGGCGCGAGGTGGTGCAGCAGCAACTGCTGCAGGCGATGCACGAAGAACTCGTGCTCGGCGTAGAAATCCAGATAGGTCTGCAGCGTGAGCCAGATGATCGCCATGCCGACCCAGAACGCCGCGCGGCGGGCGCGACTCACGCGCAGGCGCCGGCTGCCGCGCCAGTACAGCACGCCGGCCAGCAGGAAGCTCGCGAGAAACACCCACGAGAACTCCCACGGCACGATCCATTTCAGCAACGTTGCCATCAGTCCAGCATAGCGCCGGCAGCGGCGCGCCCATTGCGGCGGATTGCCGCTCGCGGCGCCGGCATGTTCACGGCCGCCGCCGGTTGCGGCGGGTGCGACGCCAGCCGTACAGCAGGCCCAGCAGCGCCACCAGCGCAGGCACCACCACGATGTTGATCACCTTCAGGCGCAGGCCCAGCGCGTCGATCTCGGCGTTGAGCTGGTGCTGCACGTCGCGCAGCTCCTTGTTGATCGCCAACTGGCGCTGGCGGAACTGCTCGATCTCGCGCCGCTGCTCGGTGCTGACGTTGCCGCCGTGGCCGCCCTTGCCCGGCTGCAGCTCCTCCAGCCGCTGCCGCGTTTCGGCCAGCTCGCGTTCCAGCTCCTGCTCCTTCTGCAGGAATTTCTGGTCGGCCACGTTGCGCAGTGCCTCCACGCGGGTGAACGGCCGCTGCGAGGTGGAACGGCCGCGGACCGACAGCAGCGCCGAGGAACCGCTGAGGTTGTCCACCAGGTTGCTGACGAACTCGCCGTTGTTCGCGAACGGCTGCATCATGACCTGGCCCAGGATGGTCTGCGGCTCCACCCACAGTCGGTCGCTGAGCAGGTCGGTGTCGGCGACCAGGATCACCTCGTCGCCGGCGGCCGAGCGCGCCAGGTGGCCGGGCTGTTTCGCGCGCTCGGGAAACGCGCTGGCGAAGCCGCCGCGCAGGCGCGCGGCGAACACGTAGTTGGTGTTGTCCGGCTTGTAGTCCTGCAGCAGCAGGGCCGGGTTGTCGATGGCCTGGAGCACCCGCACCACCGGCACCGCCTCGGCATCGGCGCTGCTCTGCAGCAGCGGGATCAACCGTGCGCTCGCGTTCGGGGTGAGGTCGAAGTGGCCGGCGGTGGACAGATCGATGCGCTGCAGGCTCGCGGTGACCACGTCGCCGTGGTTGAGCTGCTGCGCGTCCAGCCCCAGCATCGCCGGATGGCTGACGTTGTTGCCGTTGAGCTCGATGGTCAGCGCGTGCGCGCGGTCCAGCACCACCTCGTGCGGGTCGTAGCGCACGCCCCAGGCCGCGAACAGCCGCGGCAGGTTCGAGCTGTGGTCGGGCAGCGTGCCGCTGGCGGGATCGCCCGGCGTGTCGTCCAGTTCTGCATCCGGGTCGACGAACACCACCAGGTGGCCGCCGCGCAGCACGTACTGGTCGATCGCGTACAGCGCGTCCGCCGGCAGGTTCTTGGGATGGATCAGCAGCAGCACGCGGATGTCCGCGCCGACCTGCTTGAGCTGACCGGGATCGATCGTCTTCACCTCGAACAGCTGGGCCAGCTGCTGCATCGCCACCCAGGGCTGCTGGCCCAGCACCGGGTTGCCCTCCACCGGCAGCGAACTGATCACGCCGATGTGCGGCTTGTTGACCTGGTTGAGTTCGTACAGCAGCTTGGCGATGTCGTATTCGAGGAAGGATTCGCGCGCCGGATCGAAGAACGGGATCGCCAGCATGCGCTCCGGCGCGGCCTCGACCGTCTCGCTGTCGGCGCCGCCGGGCAGTACGCTGCCGGCCAGGCCGAAGAACACCCGCTCGCCGTTGCTGCCGCCGCTGGCCGAGGTGAGCCCCGCGCCTTCGGCGCTGGCCTCGTCGTCGGAGTACGGCACCGGATCGACCACCACGAGTTTCACGCGCCCGTGGGAGCGGGCCGCGATCTCCTGCAGCATGTCGCGCACGCGCTGCTCGTAGCTGCGCAGCTTGGGCAGGTCGCGGGTGGCGTGCTCGGAGAAATAAAGCGTGAGGCGCAGCGGCCGCTGCAGGTGGTCGACGATCTGCAGGGTGCCGGACGAGAGCGTGTACAGCCGGTCGGCGGTGAGGTCGATGCGCCGCGTGCGCAGCCAGTGTCCGCTCGACACGATCAGCGACACGAAGACCAGGGTCAGCAGTACCAGCGCCGCGTACAGCGTGGCGCGCCGGTTCCAGCGCAGCGGCGTGGTGAATACAGCGGGAAGGCGCAGACGGGCCATCGTCAGCGCACCCGCTTCAGTTCGAGCAGCAGCACGCCTGCGATCAGCCAGCCGACGATGCTGAGCACGAAGTAGGCCAGGTCGCGCAGGTCGAGCACGCCGCGCGCGATCGCCTCGAAGTGCCGCAGCATGCTGAGGTAGGCCAGCGCATTGATCAGCCGGCGCGGCAGCGCGCCGGAGAAGAAGTCCAGCACCTGCGGCTGGCCGGCCAGGATCAGCAGCACGCACACCGTGGCGGTGAGCACGAACGCCACCACCTGGCTGCGGGTCAGCGCTGACAGGCAGGCACCGATCGCCACGAAGCTGCCGGCCATCAGCCAGCTGCCCAGGTAGCCCGCGAAGACCACCCCGTTGTCGGGCGAACCGAGGTAATTCACGGTGAGCCAGATCGGGAAGGTCAGCGCCAGCGCCAGCCCGATGAACAGCCACGCGGCGAGGAACTTGCCCAGCATCGCCTGCCACAGCGTCAGCGGCAGGCTCAGCAGCAGTTCCAGCGTGCCGCCCTTGGCCTCCTCCGCCCACATGCGCATGGTCACCGCGGGCACCAGGATCAGGTACAGCCAGGGATGCACCACGAAGAACGGCTGCAGGTCGGCCTGGCCGCGCTCGTAGAAGTCGCCCGTGTAGAACGTGAGGATGCCCGCCAGCACCAGGAAGATGACCAGGAACACGTAGGCCATCGGCGTCACGAAGAAGCTGCGCAGCTCGCGCCGCAACACCGCGTTGACCGGGCTCATGCGCTCGCCCCCATCGCGTCCTGCGCGGTGGTGATCTGGCGGAACACCTCGTCCAGCCGCCCGCGTTCGAGCTGGATCTCGGAAACCTCCAGCCCCTGCTCGCGCAGCAGCTGCTCCACCGGTTCCAGGATGCGGGCGCCCGGCCTCGGAAACACGGTGATGCGCCCGTCCAGCGGATCCACCTCGATCGAAGCCACCTGCGGCAGCCGACCCAGCATCTCCTGCGAGACCCCGCTGCCCGGCGCGCTGAACGACACCGCGCCGTGGTAGCGCGAACGCGCCTCCAGCTCGGCGGGCGTGGCGTCGGCCAGCAGCTTCCCGCGCGCGACGATTACCACGCGGTTGCACAAGGCGTGCACTTCCTCCAGCAGGTGCGTGGAGATCAGGATGGTGCGCTCGCGCGCCATCGCGTCGATCAGCTGGCGCACGGTGTGCTTCTGGTTGGGGTCGAGGCCATCGGTGGGTTCGTCCAGCATCAGCACCGGCGGATCGTGCAGGATCGCCTGGGCCAGCCCCACGCGCCGGCGCAGTCCCTTGGACAGCGTGTCGATGCCGGCCTCCAGCACGTCCTCCAGCTGCAACCAGCCCACTACCTCGTCGAAGCGGCGATGCCCCACCTCGGCGGTGAGCTTGCGCATGCGCGCGATGAACACCAGGAACTCGCGCACCGTCATCTCGCCGTAGCTGGGTGCGCCCTCGGGCAGGTAGCCCAGCGCACGGCGCGCGGCAAGCGGCGCGCGCTGCACGTCGTACCCGCAAACCCGCGCGGTGCCGCTGGTGGGCGCGAGGAAACCCGCGATCATGCGCATTGCGGTGGACTTGCCGGCGCCGTTCGGCCCGAGCAGGCCCAGCACCTGGCCGGGTTCGGCGCGGATGCTCAGCGCGTCCACCGCGGTGAGCTGGCCGTAGCGGCGGGTGAGTCGTTCGGTCTCGATCATGGATGAGCGGGCGGCGGGAACACCTGCAATGTACCGCAAGCGTGCGGGAAGGTTCCGGCGCATCGGCAGCGGTCCAAGCACAAAACGCCAGGACTGCCGTTTTGCACGTCCGCAGGACGCCCGCGAGGGTGGCGCGCACGGATGTGCGCCATGAAAACGAAAGGCCCTTCCGGAGAAGGGCCTTTCGATGGAACGACAAGCGGGGCTCAGTGGCTGCTGGCGGGTGCCGGGGCGGTGCTCGCCGGGGCCGGCGCGCTGCCGGCGGCGGCCGGGCCTTGCACTTCCAGCGTCGGCTGCTTGATGCCGGCGGCCTGCTCCGGGGTCTGGTCCGGCGCGTTGGTGATCGGCAGGTACACGTCGAATTCGGCGTAGCTGGTGATGTTGCCCTGCGCATCCTTCAGTTCGGGCTTGGCCAGGATGTCGTACATGCGGTTCACCACGTCGTCGAACTTGTAGCCGTGGGTCAACGCATAGGCCTTCAGCATGTCGCGGGTCTGCGGCACGCCGGCGGCGGTACCGTTCCACACGCCTTCCAGCGCGGCGCCGCCGAACGCCAGGGTGGCGCGCACGTCGCCGTCGACGATCAGGCGGCCGAACTTGTCGTGGTCGCCCGGGTTCAGCGCCGCCGGGGCGGCGGGAGCCGCAGCGGTGCCGGCATCGGCCGGGGCGCTGCTGTCCAGCGCGGGCGGCGTCGGCGCGGTGAGCTGCTGGGTCTGGCCGTTGACATTGACGGTGCTGGAATCGATCGGCATCGCCACGTCGAAGGTGTAGGTGGTGTCGCCGTAGTTGGTGGTGAAGATGATGCGCGGGCCGGTGACGTTCACACCCAGCTTCTTCGCCGTGGCCTGGATTTGCGCCACCGCCTTGTTGACGGTGTCGGCCAGGCCCTCGATGCCGTCCTTGCGCTGGATCGAGGCCGGCACCAGCAGCACCGGGGTCTGCTCGGTCTGGCGGATGTACGGGATCAGGTCGCCGTAGTTGACGTTCGGCACCGAGGCCAGCACGTTCTGCAGGCTGTTCAGGCCGAACTCGATGAACGAGTCGGGATCGCCGTGGATGTACAGGTTGGCGAAGCGGTTCACCAGGTTCCAGCCGTACTTCACGTCATACGACCAGGTGATGTTGGTGAGCTGGTTGCGGCTGCCCTGGCGTTCCAGGTCGAGGGTGAAGGTCTTGTCGTAGCCCTTCCAGCCGTTGTCCAGGTCCCACACGATCTTCGCGCTCTTGGCGGTGCCGTCGACCTTGTTGAAATCCGGGGTGGCGCTGTCGATGGTCAGCGAGCCGCTGCCCGCGCGGGGATCGCTGCTGGTCCAGCTCACTTCGGCACCGGGGCCGAAAGCCTTGCCGGACCAGTTGTACTTGATGTGCGCATCGTACGAGTTCAGCACCGAGAACTCGGGCAGGCGACGGAAGTTCGCGAGCACGTCGTAGACCTGGCGCATGTCCTTGCCGACCACCAGCGAACGCTCGATGTGGCCGCTGCCGGGCATGATCACCGCGGCCAGCACGCCGATGCCGATGACGATGGCGCACGCCATCAGAAATTCAAGAACACGAACACGCATCATTCCAGGGTCTCCGAACGTCTGTACGCGGTACTCAGGTGTTGCCCCAGCCGTCGCGCGGGCCTTGGCTGCGGCTCGATCGCGGGGAGATGACCGGGGGTCGGCAAACGCCGAAGGACTGGATGTTACTTGCTCATGCGCCGGAACGCCATCGGGTTTCGGCAAGCCGTATGGACGGCTGCAAGACCTTGTTGCGGCAGGCTTGTCGGACCGCGCCGGACGCTGCGCCGCAGCATCCGCGGGCGCATGGATGCATCGGCGCGCCGCGGCTCAGACGATGCCCAGCTCCAGCGCCTTCAGCACGGCGCGGGTGCGGTCGCGCACGCCCAGCTTGGAGAGGATGTTGGAGACGTGGTTCTTCACCGTGCCCTCCGCCACCTTCAGCGAGTTGGCGATCTCCTTGTTGGAGTAGCCGCCGGAGAGCAGGCGCAGGATCTCGGTCTCGCGTTCGGTCAGCGGATCGGGCTGCTCCAGGCTGGTGAACTGGTTCTGCATGCGCCCCACCCCGGCCAGCAGGCGCTGGGTGACCATCGGCGCCACCAGCGAGCCGCCCGCGGCCACGGTGCGCACCGCCTCCACCAGTTGCTCCAGCGAGACATCCTTCAGGAGATAGCCGCGCGCGCCGGCCTTCAGCCCCTGCAGCACCAGTTGGTCGTCGTCGAAGGTGGTGAGGATGATGGTGGGCGGCAGCTCGTTGCGCGCGGCGAGCGCCTGCAGCACCTCCAGCCCGCTCATGTTCGGCATGCGCAGGTCCAGCAGCACCACGTCGGGCTTGACGCGGGGGATCTCCTGCACCGCCTGCGCGCCGTCGGCGCACTCGGCCACCACGCGGATGTCCTGGGCCAGATCGAGCAGCGAGCGCACGCCCTGGCGCACCAGGTTCTGGTCGTCGACGAGACAGACGGAAATCATCGCGGATCCTCGAAGCGGTCGTCGTTCCGGTGCGGCATCGAACGACAGGGGAAACAATGCGGTGTCCGAACCGATGCATTCTGGCATGCGAAAAGCGCGTGGCGCGAACTCATAGTGAGCATCACGGCACACTCAGCGCGGGCGGTTCGAGCCGCGAAGGCGCATGCGCCAATTCCGGCTGCTCGCCCAGCGGTAGGCGCACGGTGAGCGCGAAGCCCTCGCCCGGCGCGGTTTCCAGCACCAGGCTGCCGCCGAACTCGGCCAGCCGCTCGCGCATGCCCGACAGGCCGTTGCCCGCCTCCGGCTGGGTGGCGCCGCGGCCGTCGTCGCGCGCATGCAGGCCCAGCAGGCTCGGCCCGGCGTAGGCGAAGGTCAGCCACAGGTTGCGTGCGCCGGCGTGCCGCGCGGTATTGGTGATGATCTCCTGCGCGCAGCGCAGCAGCACCTGGGCGCGGCGCGGATCCTCCACGCTGAAGCGCGGCGGCATGCTCACGTGCACCTTGAGTCCCGGCACGCCTTCGGTGAGGCTGCGCAGCGCCTGGGTGAGGTCGATCGCGTCGTCCTGGCGCAGCTCGCTCACCGCCTCGCGCACGTCGGTCAGCAGGTGCTTGGCGGTGGCCTGCGCCTTGCGCACGTGCGCGACGGCGTCCTCGTTGCAGACGTGGCTGGCCACTTCCAGGTTCAGGCTCAGCGCGGTGAGGTGGTGGCCGATCAGGTCGTGCAGCTCGCGCGCGATGCGCATGCGCTCGGCCAGCCGGCTGGACTCGGCCAGCAGCGCGCGGGTGGCACGCAGCTCGGAGTTGAGCCGGCGGAGCGCCTCGCGCTCCTCGGTCTGCTGGCTGGCCACCACCGAGGCGATGAACGCCAGCGCGCAGATGCCCAGGTAGATGATGGTCTGCAGGATCACCTTGATGAAGCTGTGGCCGAACTCGGGAAAGTGCACGAACACCGCGATCAGGCTGAGGTACTGCAGCACGATGCAGAACACGCCGAGCCAGAGCGGCAGCAGCCAGGGCAGCACCAGCGACGTCACCGCGAACAGCATCGCGACCAGGCCGCTGTGGCTGTACCAGCCGACGGCCACCGCCGCGGCGCTCATCACCAGGACACCCACCAGCCGCAGCCCCACGTGGCGGCGCGAACCGAGGTCGTAGGTCACCGCCCAGTACAGCACTCCGAACGACAGGTAGCACAACGTCCAGATCAGCAGCGAGAACCCGGGACGATGCAACTGGCTCAGGCGGTCGGGCGCCCACTCGGTGAGCAGCGGCGTCCCCACGCACAGATAGGTGAACAATCCGGCGAAGCGCAGCAGCCGGATATGGCTGAAATTGACCTGAGGCATGCCGCACATCATTGGACACGCGCCCGGCTCGCGCAATGCGCGGGAAGTCATCCCTGCCGAAAGGCATGCGACTGCTTTACAGCGTCTTTACATGTGGCGGCGCGAGGTGTGCGGGTGGCGGGGGCATGCCATAATGTGACATTGACGCGAGGCCACGCCGGCCTCCTATAACACTTTGCGGAGCAACGAATGGCCCTTGCCATCCGCGACGTCAGCGAGCACGACCTGGACGCCGTGCTGGCCCTCAACAACGCTGCCGGTCAATCCATCATCGCCCTCGACGCCGCGCAGCTGCGCTACTTCTTCGAGCGCGCGGACTATTTCCGCGTGGCCGAGATCGACGGCCATATCGCCGGCTTCCTGATCGCGCTGCGCGAAGGCGGCGACTACCACAGCCCGAACTACGTGTGGTTCAGCGAACACTACCCCGCGTTCGTGTACATCGATCGCATCGTGATCGCCAATGCCTACCGCCGCCACGGCCTCGGCCGCATCTTCTATTGCGACGTCACCAGCTACGCCGAGGTGCGCGTGCCGCTGCTCACCTGCGAGGTGTTCCTGGAGCCGCGCGACGACGTGGTCGTGCTGTTCCACGGCACCTACGGCTTCCAGGAAGTGGGCCAGCAGCGCATGGGATCGAGGAAGGCGCGCCAGGTGAGCCTGCTCGCCAAGGATCTGCCCAGCTACGCCTACGTGCGCGAAACCTGGCTCGAACACGGCGGCCTGCCCGAACTGCCGTGGCTGGCCGAGCGTCGGCGCCCGGCACCGGCCTCCAGCCCGCTTCGGCAGGCCGGGGAGCGCCACGCATGACCGCCGCATTGGATGCAACCGACGCCTGCGACCTGCGCTTCGGTCAGGTGGGCATCGCCAACGTGCGCATCAAGCGCGTGGACGCCGCCGCGCTGTGCGAGGAACTGGAGCGACGCGTGCGCTCCGCGCCGCAGCTGTTCGCCCGCTCCGCCGTGGTGCTGGACCTCAGCCACCTGCTGAACCTGCCCGACGACGGCGCGGTCGACGCGCTGCTGGAGGCCGTGCGCAGCGCCGGCATGCTGCCGGTGGGGCTGGCCTACGGCACCAGCGAGACCGAGGCGCTGGCCCGCCGCATGGGCCTGCCGCTGATCGCCAAGTTCCGCGCCGCCTATGAGCCGGCAAGCGGCGCCATCGCGCCACCGGTCGCTCCCGAACCGGCGGCCGCGCCGGCATCGACACCGGCACGCGAGGCGCCCGCCGCCGACCCCGCGCCCGAACGGGCGCAAGGCTCGCTGCACCACGACGGCACCGTGCGCTCCGGCCAGCAGATCTACGCGCGCGACCGCGACCTGGTGGTCACCGGCACCGTCGCCAACGGCGCCGAGGTGATCGCCGACGGCGACATCCACGTCTACGGCGGCCTGCGCGGCCGCGCCATGGCGGGCGCCCAGGGCAGCGCCGACGCGCGCATCTTCGTGCACGACTTCCGCGCCGAGCTGGTGGCGATCGCCGGCCACTACCGCGTGTTCGAACAGATACCGAAAGACCTCGAAGGCCAATCCGTGCGATGCTGGCTCGAAGGCGAAAAACTGCTGCTGGCCCGGCTGTAACCGGGCGCTTCAACCACAACGACAAGAACGTTCCCGGGAGATGGTTACTTGACTGCTGAAATCATTGTTGTCACCTCGGGCAAGGGCGGCGTCGGCAAGACCACGACCAGCGCCTCGCTCGCCACCGGCCTGGCGATGGCCGGCAAGAAGGTCGCGGTGATCGACTTCGACGTCGGCCTGCGCAACCTCGACCTGATCATGGGCTGCGAGCGCCGCGTGGTGTACGACTTCGTCAACGTCGTGCACGGCGAGGCCACGCTCAAGCAGTCGCTGATCAAGGACAAGCGCCACGACAACCTCTACGTGCTGGCTGCAAGCCAGACCCGCGACAAGGACGCGCTGACCCAGGAAGGCGTGGAAAAGGTGCTCGACGGCCTGTCCGAGGACGGCTTCGACTACGTGGTGTGCGATTCGCCCGCCGGCATCGAGAAAGGCGCGCACCTGGCGATGTACTTCGCCGACCACGCCGTGGTGGTGGTGAACCCGGAAGTCTCCTCGGTGCGCGACTCTGACCGCATCCTCGGCTTGCTCGCCAGCAAGACCCGGCGCGCCGAGCGCGGCGACGGCGCGATCAAGCAGCACCTGCTGCTGACCCGCTACAGCCCGGTGCGCGTCGCCAACGGCGACATGCTCAGCGTGAAGGACGTCGAAGATATTCTCGGCATCAACGTGGTGGGCGTGATCCCCGAATCGGAACAGGTGCTGGCCGCGTCCAACTCCGGCGTGCCGGTGATCCTCGACGAGAATTCGCAGGCCGGCCAGGCCTACCACGACACCGTCGCCCGCATCCTCGGCGAGGAGCGCGCCCTGCGCTTCCTCGATGTGCCCAAGAAGGGCTTTCTCCAGCGCGTATTCGGAGGCTGATCGCGATGGGCATTCTCGACTTCCTGAAGCGCAAGCCCGAGCCCACCGCCGGCATGGCCAAGGAGCGTCTACGCATCATCGTGGCGCAGGAGCGCTCCGACCGCGGCGCACCGGACTACCTGCCGCTGATGCGCCGTGATCTGCTCGAAGTCATCAAGAAATATATCCACGTCGACATCGAGGCGATCAACATCAACCTCGAACGCGACAGCGGGCACGAGATACTGGAGCTGTCGGTGGCGCTGCCGGAAGTCAAGCAGGCCGCCGCCACGCCGGCCACCTGAGCGCCGCGCTGCCCCGGCCCGCCGGGGCGGCGTCATCCATGTCCGCCATCGCTACCGCTCCCGGCGTGCTGCGCCTCGCCGACCTCGGCGAGACCGCGCCGATCGCCCTGCTCGCCCGTCACGGCCTCGCGCTGCAACGCGTGGCCGACGACGCGCCCATTCCCGGCAGCTACTGGGGCGACGAGGAGGCCGGCATCATCGGCCACACGGTGTACGCGCGCAGCGACACGCCGGTGCATTCGCTGCTGCACGAGGCCTGCCACCTGATCGTGCTGCCACCGGAACGGCGCGCCGCCGTGCACACCGACGCCACCGACTCGATCGAGGAGGAGGACGCCACCTGCTACCTGCAGATCGTGCTGGCCGACGAACTCCCCGGCGTGGGCCGCGCACGGCTGATGGCGGACATGGACACCTGGGGCTACAGCTTCCGGCTCGGCTCCACCCGCGCCTGGTTCGAGCAGGACGCCGGGAATGCGCGGCGCTGGCTGGTCGAGCGCGGCCTGCTCGGGCCCGACGGCACACTTCCCGTGGCGGCCGACGCGGCCGCCTGACCCAACCCTCACGTTACGCAGGCCCGCCGTGGCGCGAACCCCGCACGAAGCTTTCGACCTCGACCATCTGCGCCGCCGCGTGGCGCGCGGCTTGATGCGCCTGCT
The DNA here is from genome assembly GCF_002001105.1 of Rhodanobacter sp. C06. Taxonomy (GTDB): domain Bacteria; phylum Pseudomonadota; class Gammaproteobacteria; order Xanthomonadales; family Rhodanobacteraceae; genus Rhodanobacter_A. Next base: position 31,122 of record NZ_MUNP01000040.1, read on the forward strand.
GTTCGGCAAGCCCGCCGAGCCCAGCGGCGAGCCGCTGCCGCGCCGAAACATTTATCGCATCCTCGTCTGCCACATCAGCCACACGCTGGGCAATGCGCTACTGCTGACGCCGCTGATCCAGGAACTGGAAGCCACGTATCCCGGCGCCCAGATCGACATCGTCACGCGCAGCCAGGTCGGGCGCGAGCTGTATGGCCACTACGACCGCGTCAGCGAAGTGTTCCAGATGCCCGCACACGGCTTCGGTCATCCGCGCCAGTGGCTGCGCGCCCTGCGCGGCATGCGCAAGGCGCATTACGACCTCGCGATCGACGTCGATCCGCAATCGCAGACCGGCCGCCTGCTGCTGCTGAAGGCACGTGCCACCTGGACGCTGGGCTTCAGCGGGCCGAAGAAGAGCGGCAGCGTGACCCACGCGGTCGAGGTGCCCGAACACGTGCAGAACAAGGGCCAGCGCCCGGTCTACCTGCTGCGCCAGGCGCTGGGCGATCACAGCGAGGCCGACTACCCCGTGCCCGACATCCGCCTCGACGAGGCCGAGCTTGCACGCGGCCGGCGCGTGCTGGACCGCGTGCTGACCGCGGCCCCGGCCGACGCTCGGCACCGCAAGACCATCGGCGTGTTCGCCAACGCCACCGGTCCCAAGCTGCTGGGGACCGACTGGTGGAGCCCGTTGCTGGCCACGCTGGAACAGTTGCGTCCGGATTGCCGGCTGGTGGAGATCGTGCCGATGAACGGCCGCTCCATGCTGGACTCGCGCTACCCGAGCTATTTCTCCACCGACCTGCGTCAGCTCGGCGCCGTGCTCGCCAACCTCGACGGCTACCTCAGCCTCGACTGCGGCATCATGCACCTGGCCTGCGCCTCGTGCGTGCCCACGCTGGGCATCTTCACCACCACCCGCGCCGACGAATGGGGTCCCTACGGCCCCGGCAACCATGTGATCCACGCCTACGGCCTCGCGCCCGAGGCAGTGGCGCACGAACTCGCCGCACGGCTGTAGGAGCGCACCCTGTGCGCGAATGCTCTGATCGAAGCATCGGAGCATTCGCGCACAGGGTGCGCTCCTACACTGCCCCATGCTGCGCTAGTCTTCCCGTGTCACCGCGCCGCCACCTGCGGATGCGACCCATCACGCCACAGGAAAACCTCGATGAAGCCGCTGACCCGGATCGCCTGTGCCTTCGCCCTCGCCTTGCCGCTGGGCGGCAGCGCCCTCGCCATGCAGGCCGCGCCCGCGGCCACGACCACCACGGCCTCGGCCGCCGACCAGGCCTTCACGCAGCTGGCCGACCAGTACTTCGACGACTACTACTTCCCCGCCAACCCCAGCGTGGCTACCGCCGATGGCCTGCACGCATGGGACGGCAAGCTGGAGGACTACTCGCGCGCCGGCGTCGACGCCAACATCAAGGCTCTCAAGCAGTGGGAAGCGCGCATCGCCGCGACGGACCCGAAGGCGCTCGGCGAGTTCGTGCAAGGCGATCGCGAACTGGTGCTCAACAACATCCGCAGCACCCTGCTCACGCTGGAAGCGATACGGCCGTGGCAGAAGAACCCGGACAGCTATTCCAGCGGCATCACCAGCAGCGCGTTCACCCTGATGGAGCGCAAGTTCGCGTCGCCGGAAACGCGGCTGCGCGCGCTGATCGCTCGCGAAAAGCTGATGCCGGCGGTGCTGGCCGAGGCGCGCAAGAACCTCGACAACCCGCCGGAGATCTACACCGAGATCGCGCTGGAACAGCTGCCCGGCCTGGTGAGCTTCTTCCAGCACGACGTGCCCGCGGCCTTCGCCGAGATCACCGACGCGGACCTGAAGCAGCAGTTCGCCGCCAGCAACGACGCGGTGACCAAGGCGCTCGAGGACTACCAGGCGTGGCTGAAGACCGATTTGCTGCCGCGCTCGCACGGCGACTTCCGCATCGGCGCGCAAGCCTTCCGCGACAAGCTGAAGTACGACGAGATGGTCACCCTGCCGCTGGACCAGCTGGTCGCGATCGACACGGCGAACATGCGCGCGAACCAGCAGCAGTTCGCCAAGGTGGCGCACGAGCTCGACCCGACGAAGACGCCGCAGCAGGTGCTGGCCGAACTGGCCGCCGATCACCCGCCGCGCGACAAGCTGCTCGACACCTTCCGCGGCAGCTTCGGCCAACTGGTCGCCTTCATCCGGCAGAAGCAGATCATCACCATCCCCTCCGACGTGCGGCCAATCGTGGAGGAAACGCCGCCGTTCATGCGCGCCACCACCTTCGCCTCGATGGATACGCCGGGGCCGTACGAGACGGTGGCGAAGGAGGCCTACTTCAACGTCACCCTGCCCGATCCCGGCTGGAACAAGCAACGCACGCAGGAGTTCATGGCGCAGTTCAGCTACCCGGTGATCAACAGCGTGGCCACGCACGAGGCCTATCCCGGCCACTACATCCAGTTCCTGTGGATGCACCACCTCGACGACCGCGTGCGCAAGCTCCTGGGCGCGAACACCAACGTGGAAGGCTGGGCGCACTACTGCGAGCAGATGATGCTGGACGAGGGCCTGGCGCAGTTCCTTTACCCGCACGACCGCCGCCAGCAACTGCTGCTGCGCCTGGGCCAGCTGCAGGACGCGCTGTTGCGCAACGCGCGCTTCATCGTGGGCATCAAGCTGCATACCGGCCAGATGACGATGGCGCAGGCGGTGGACTTCTTCGTCAAGCAGGGCTACCAGTCGCGCGCCGTGGGCGAGGTGGAAACCAAGCGCGGCACCGCCGACCCCACCTACCTCTACTACACGCTGGGCAAGCTGGAGATCCTCAAGCTGCGCGCGGATCTCGAAAAGAAGCAGGGCAAGGACTTCAACCTCGAACGCTTCCACGACGCCTTCATGCAGCAGGGTTTCGCGCCGATCGCGATCGTGCGCAAGGCGATGCTGGGCGACGACTCGCCGGTGCTGTAATGGACATTCGAAAATCACGCTTCTTTGGATGAGCCCCATGACAAAACACGCGAACGCAGAGAAGCTGAGATTTTCCGCGAAGCTGCTCTTCCAATTTCGCGTGGTGAATGAAGGCAGGCCCAATGTCATGCGCTTGTGCGAGGAACGCATCATCGTCATTCAGGCACCGACTGCGCGCAATGCACTTGCGCTGGCCAAGCGCCGCGGGAAGTCCGTAATGCATAGCTACAAAAATGACGCGGGGTCCATGGTCCACTTTGAGTTTGTAGGAATCATGGACTTGCTCCATCTGGGAGCCGAATGCGATGAGGACGAAGTCTGGTACGACATCGTGCAGCGCAAGCTACCCATGGAACGCGCCGGATCCATCCTCCCTCCTGAAAACAAGCTCAACGCGATCCGTGAGTTTGATCTCAAGCTTTGAGCGGCATAAACCGCAAGATCAGCTGACATCCCTAGCAGGGGATCTTTCACTCCGCCGCGGAGACTGAAATGACTGTGCGCCGACTGGTGGTTCTGTTCGACGGCACCTGGAACAAGCCCGAGTCGAACACCAACGTGGAACGCCTGCGCCGGCTGATCGCGCCACGCGATGCGGCCGGCGCCGAACAACTCGTCAACTACATCCCCGGCGTGGGCGTGGCGTCCGGCATGCCCCACCTGCTCGGCGGCGCGTTCGGCTACGGCCTGTCCGGCAACGTGCAGGACGGCTATCGCTGGCTGTGCCGGGAGTGGCAGCCCGGCGACGAGATCTGGCTGTTCGGCTTCAGCCGCGGCGCCTACAGCGCGCGCAGCCTCGGCGGACTGATCCGCAAGTGCGGCATGCTGCGCCGTGACGCCGGCGGCACCGTCGGCAGCGATGCGGTCACGAACGCCTACACGTTCTACCGCGATACCGCGATCAAGCCGGGCGACCCCGAGGCCGTGCGTTGGCGCGCTACGCGCTCGACCGAAACGAACATCCATTTCATCGGCGTGTGGGATACCGTGGGCTCGCTGGGCATCCCGGACACCGCTTCGTGGTTTCCGTTCGCCGGTTCGCGTTACCAGTTCCACGACACCGATCTCAGCTACATCGTCAAGCACGCCTACCAGGCGCTGGCACTGGACGAGCACCGCGCCGACTTCGCGCCGACCAAGTGGACGCGCAACCCCGACATGCTCGCCCCCGGCGAATCGCCCACCGCGAAGAAGGCCGAGCAGGTCGAGGTGGAGCAGCGCTGGTTCATCGGCGCGCATGCCGACGTGGGCGGCGGCAATGACCACGACGGCGCCGGCCGCGCGCCCGATCCGCTGCCGGAGCTCGCGCTGGCCTGGCTGCAGCGCAAGGCGATGGCGGCCGGGCTGGCCTGCAGCGAACTCTGCGTGCCGGCGCCCGATGCCGCCACAGGCGTGCCGCGCGACTCCTACGGCGAATTCATGTACGGCATCTACAAGACGTTCAAGCCGCCGTTCGACCGGGTGATCGGCAACGGCGTCAACGAGACCGTGGACGAGTCGGTGTGGCGGCACGGCCGGCTCGCCGACGACTACCGCTCGCCCACGCTGGCGCGCGCGCTGCGCGACGACGTGATCGCCGCACCGCCCGGCGTCGCCTGAGCTTGCGCGCTTGACCGCCGCCCCCGCGCATCGGCTAGCATGCCGATGCATGAGGGAGATGGCATGCCTCCCGCTCCAGCCATGGAGCGAACCGCCGAAGTGCAGCCGCACCGACGCTAATGATGCCTGCACCACCGGATTCCGGCGGCGCAGGCATGCCTGTCGTCGCGGATGCCTCGATTCGCGGACAGGAGACATGACACGTGAACCTCAACGGATTCATCGCGGTGGGCCTGGGTGGCGCCATCGGCTGCTGGCTGCGCTGGCTGCTCGGCATCGCGCTCAACCCGATCTTCCCCACCGTGCCGCTGGGCACGCTGGCGGCGAACCTGCTCGGTGGCCTGATCATGGGCTGCATGATGGGCATCTTCGAGCACTTCCAGACCCTGCCGCCCGAGCTGCGGCTGTTCGTGCTGACCGGCTTTCTCGGCGGCCTCACGACCTTTTCCACATTCTCCGCCGAGGCCGACACGCTGCTGCTGCGCCAGCAATACCTGTGGTTCGGCGGCCACGTGGCGATGCACCTGGTCGGTACGCTGGGCATGACCATCGTGGGCATCGCGCTCACCCGCGGCCTGCTGCGGCATTGAGGAGCAAGCGTCCATGAGCACGGAAATCTCGATCGACGGCGTGCAGCTGCGCTTCTACGTGCACATGCACGCGCGCCACGACGGCCTGCTGGTGTCCCAGTGGCTGCTGGAGCTGGCGAAACGGCACAAGCTCGGCGGCGGCTCGGTGTTCCGCGCCATCGCCGGTTTCGGCCGCCACGGCGTGCTGCACCAGGAAGCGTTCTTCGAACTCGCCGACGACCTGCCGGTGGCGGTGGAATTCCTGCTGCGCGAGAGCGAGGCGGAAACCCTGCTGCAACTGGTGCGCGCGGCCGGCGTGGAGCTGGTGTACGCACGCATCCCCGCGCGCTTCGGCGTGCTCGGCAACGAGGAAACCCGATGAGCCAGGATTCATTGAAGCAGCGCGCGGAAGGCCTGCTGCAACACGCCGGCATCCGCATCGACGGCGACGCACCCACCGACGTGCGCGTGCACGACGAGGACCTCTACGCCCGCGTGTTCGCGCATGGCTCGCTGGGCCTCGGCGAGGCTTACATGGACGGCTGGTGGGACGTGGACGACCTGCCCGGCTTCATGACGAAGCTGCTGTCCTCGCACCTGGACGAGCACCTCAAGACCCTGGACACCTTGATCGCCCACCTCAAGGCGCGCTTCATCAACCTGCAGCGCGGCGAGCACGCGTTCGAGATCGGCAAGGCGCACTACGACCTCGGCAACGATCTGTTCCACGCCATGCTGGGCAAGCGGCTGGTGTACTCCTGCGGCTACTGGGCCGAGGCGGGCAACCTCGACGACGCGCAGGCCGCCAAGCTCGACCTGGTCTGCCGCAAGCTGCAGCTCAAGCCCGGCCAGCGCGTGCTGGACATCGGCTGCGGCTGGGGCGAGGCGCTGAAGTACGCCGCTGAGAAATACGGCGTCAGCGGCGTGGGCATCACCGTGTCCGAACAGCAGGCCGAGTTCGCCCGCGAGTTGTGCAAGGGCTTGCCGATCGAGATCCGCCTGCAGGACTACCACGAGATCGACGAGCCGTTCGACGCGGTGTATTCCATCGGCATGTTCGAGCACGTGGGCGGCAAGAACTACCGCGCCTACTTCGAGACCGTGCGGCGCTGCCTGAAGGAGGACGGCCTGTCGCTGCTGCACTGCATCGGCAGCAACGGCACGCCAGCCCAACCCGACCCGTGGATCGAGAAATACATCTTCCCCAACTCGATGATCCCGGCCGCCAGCCAGGTCACCGCCGCGCTGGAAGGCCTGTTCGTGGTCGAGGACTGGCACAACTTCGGCACCGACTACGACCGCACGCTCAGCGCCTGGCGTGCGAACTTCGACGCCGCCTGGCCGGAGCTGTCGAAAAACTATGACGACCGCTTCCGCCGCATGTGGCACTACTACCTCGGCGCCTCCGCCGCGGTGTTCCGCAGTCGCCGCGACCAGCTCTGGCAACTCACGCTGAGCCCGAATGGCGTGCCGGGCGGTTTGCGCGTGCCGCGCTGAGCGTCGACTCCGGCGGGTCAGTCGATGCCGGCGACAGCGTGCGGCACGTAAGGCGCTTCGAGCGCGGCGGCCTCGGCATCCGGCAAACGCACGGGCAGCGCCGCCACGGCCTCCTCCAGATGGTGCGGCCTGGTGGCCCCGACGATCGGCGCGGTGACCGTCGGCTGGCGCAGCAGCCAGGCCAGCGCCACCTGCGCCCGCGGGACGCCCAGCTTCTCCGCGACCTCGCCGACGCGATCGACCACGACCTTGTCCACCGCCGTGCTCGCGGCATAGACCCCGTCGCCCCAGGGATCGGAGCCGCCGCGCACCGTCGTGGGCCGGTCTTCCCAGGCACGCGTCAGGCGGCCGCGGGCGAGCGGGCTCCACGGCACCACGCCGATGCCTTGGTCCGCGCACAGGCCGAGCATCTCGCGCTCCTCCTCGCGATAGAGCAGGTTGTAGTGCGGCTGCATCGAGACGAAGCGCGTCCAGCCATGCCGGTCGGCGGTGTACAAGGCCTTGGCGAACTGCCACGCCATCATCGACGAGGCGCCCAGATAACGCGCCTTGCCCGCCTTCACCACGTCGTGCAGCGCCTCCAGCGTTTCCTCGATCGGCGTGGCGTCGTCCCAGCGGTGGATCTGGTAGAGATCGACGTAGTCGGTGCCCAGCCGGCGCAGGCTGGCGTCGATCTCGGTCATGATCGCCTTGCGCGACAGGCCGCCACCGTTGGCGTCGGAGCGCATCGGATAGAACACCTTGGTCGCGATGACGACCTCCTCGCGCCGGGCGAAGTCGCGCAACGCGCGTCCCAGCACCAGCTCGCTGCCGCCGCCGGAGTACATGTTCGCGGTGTCGAAATAATTGATGCCCAGTTCGAGCGCGCGGCGGATGAACGGTCGGCCGTGCTCCTCGTCCAGCGTCCATGGCCTCGCCTCGGTGGGCTCGACCGAATAGCTCATGCAGCCGAGGCAGATGCGCGAAACCTTGAGTCCGGATTTTCCGAGTCGTGCGTAATCCATGGGTCACCTCGCTGTCGTTGCGTGGATTCGGCCTGGTCTCATTGCCGTGCCTCGTGGTGGATCGCGATGCCGGCGGCGACCAGCGCAATGCCGATCGTCTCCGTCCGGCCGGGCAGCTGGTGCAGCACGACCGCGCCGACCATACATGCCGTGGCGGGCAGCAGGGCCAGCAGCGTGGCGAAGGTGGCCCGCGGCAATCGCGCCATCGCCAGCTGGTCGCACACGTACGGTATGACCGATGAGGTCACGCCCACGCCTGTGCCCGCGGCGAGCAGCGGCAGGCTGAGCAGCGCCGGCGCAGCCGGACGGATGCCGATCAGCGTGACCACCACCAGCGCCACCAGCATCGCCGCGGCCAGGCGATCGATCGCGTTGCCGCCGCCATCGTTCGCCACCCGATGGCCGAGCACGATGTACAGCGTGAACAGCGCGCAGTTGGCAAAGGCGAACACGAAGCCGAGCGGCGTGCCGGCGAGGCGCAGGCGGGTCAGCAGCCACACGCCGGCAACCACCAGCGCGAGCGCCACGATATTGCGCTGCGTGCGCAACCCGGCCAGCGCCAGCCCGATCGGGCCGAGAAACTCGATCGCGCCGACCGTCGCCAGCGGCAGGCGGTCGATCGCCAGATAGAAGCAGGCATTCATGCCACCGAGCACCACGCCCAGCCCCGCGATGTTCCATCGCGTCGCCGCATTCAGCTGCGAAACGCGACGCCACGGCCGACGCCATGCGGCGAAGATCAATGCCGCGCTGGCGATCCGCAGCCAGGCGACGCCCAAGGGTTCCACGCGCGCGAACAGCAGCACCGCGAAAGCGGGGCCGAGGTAGTGGAAAACCGCACTGGCCACGAAATACAGCGGCGGCGGCAGCCGGCCTGCAGCGGTCGCGGGCGGCGATGATGGCCGGTCGGCCACGGGAAGGTCGGAGCGTGCATCCATGACTCCACTTTTGCAGACAAGTGGTGCATGATCCATGCATAGTTGCAAGAAATAACAACCGATATATCAGTTTTTGAAGGTCATGTGGTCGATATGCCTCAGATTTCCACTCTGCTGTCCGATCCGCGCAACATCGAGCTGCTGCAGGCCCTGCTGGACGATCCCCGCCAGCCGGTGACCAAGCTCGCCCAACGCATCGGCATGTCCGCGCCCGCGGTGAAGGAGCGCATGAACCGGTTGGAGGAAGCCGGCGTGATCCGCGGCTACCGGCTGGAGCTGGAACCGAAGGCGCTGGGTTGGCCGATCACCGCCTACGTGCGTGTGCGCCCGGCTCCCGGCCAGCTACCGAAGATCGCCGAACTGGCGCAGAAGATGCCGCAGGTCGCCGAATGCCATCGCGTCACCGGCGAGGATTGCTTCGTCATCAAGGTGCACCTGGACGCGCTGGAAAACCTCGACCAGATCCTCGACCGCTTCCTGCAATACGGCCAGACCACCACCTCGATCGTGCAGTCCACGCCGGTGCCGCTGCGCGCCCCGCCGCTGCCGAAAGTCCCGAAACGGCGCTGACGCGCCATCCGCACGAACCCGGCTGCGCCGCAAGCTGTCCCGGCGCCGCCCGTTCTGGCACCATCGCCCGGTTATCCGCGCGAATCGCGCGCCTGTCGACGCATCTGCATGAACCTGCAAGCCAATTACGAACAGATCCCGCTCAAGGAATACGCCGAGCGGGCGTATCTCGACTACTCGATGTACGTGGTGCTGGACCGCGCCCTGCCCTTCGTGGGCGACGGCCTGAAGCCGGTGCAGCGGCGCATCGTCTACGCGATGAGCGAGCTGGGCCTGGCCGCTTCGGCGAAGCCGAAGAAATCCGCGCGCACGATCGGCGACGTGATCGGCAAGTTCCATCCGCACGGCGACAGCTCCTGCTACGAAGCCATGGTGCTGATGGCGCAGCCGTTCTCGTACCGCTATCCGCTGGTGGACGGCCAGGGCAACTTCGGCTCGCCGGACGACCCCAAGAGCTTCGCGGCGATGCGCTACACCGAGAGCAAGCTCAGCCCGATCGCCGAGGCGCTGCTCGGCGAGCTGGGCCAGGGCACGGTGGACTGGGTGCCGAACTTCGACGGCACGCTGGAGGAACCCTCGTGGCTGCCCGCGCGCGTGCCGCACGTGCTGCTCAACGGCTCGATGGGCATCGCGGTGGGCATGGCCACCGACATCCCGCCGCACAACCTGCGCGAACTGGTGACCGCCTGCATCCGCCTGCTGGACGAACCCGAAGCAACCGTCGCGCAATTGTGCGAGCACGTGTTGGGCCCGGACTATCCCACCGAGGCGGAGATCATCACTCCGCGCGCGGAACTGCTGGCGATGTACCAGAACGGCATCGGCTCGGTACGCGCCCGTGCAGTGTTCCAGCGCGAGGAAGGCAACATCGTCATCACCGCGCTGCCGCACCAGGTCAGCCCGTCGAAGATCCTCGAACAGATCGCCGCGCAGATGCGCGCGAAGAAACTGCCGATGATCGAGGACCTGCGCGACGAATCCGACCACGAGAATCCGATCCGCCTGGTGCTGGTGCCGCGCTCCAGCCGCGTCGACGCCGACGAGCTGATGCCGCACCTGTTCGCCACCACGGACCTGGAAAAGAGCTTCCGCGTCAACCTCAACATGATCGGCCTCGACGGCCGTCCGCAGGTGAAGGATCTGAAGAAGATCCTCGGCGAATGGCTGACGTTCCGCACCTCGACGGTGACGCGCCGCCTCAACCACCGCCTCGCCAGGGTCGAGCGTCGCCTGCACCTGCTGGAAGGCCTGCGCATCGCCTACCTCAACCTCGACGAGGTGATCCACATCATCCGCACCGAGGAGGAGCCGAAGGCCAAGCTGATGGCGCGCTTCGGCCTCAGCGAGGAACAGACCGACTACATTCTCGAAACCCGCCTGCGCCAGCTGGCGCGGCTGGAGGAAATGAAGATCAACGGCGAGCGCGACCAGCTCGAAGAGGAGCGCGCGCGCATCAACGTGCTGCTGAAGTCGCCCGCCAAGCTGAAGAGCCTGATCAAGGACGAGCTGCGCGCCGACGCGGAAAAATACGGCGACGCCCGCCGTTCGCCGCTGGTCGAGCGCGAGGCCGCGCAGGCACTGGACGAGAGCGCGCTGGTGGCCAGCGAGCCGGTCACCGTGGTGCTCAGCCGGAAGGGCTGGATCCGCGCGGCGAAGGGCCACGACATCGACGCCGAAGGCCTGAGCTACCGCGAAGGCGACGGCCTGCTCGCCACGGTGAAGGCGCGCACCACGCAGCAGATCGCGGTCATCGACGCCACCGGCCGCAGCTATTCCACGCCCGCGCACACCCTGCCTTCCGCGCGCGGCAACGGCGAACCGCTCACCGGCCGCTTCACGCCACCGGCCGGCGCCAGCTTCGACGCGCTGACCGCCGGCGACAACGACACCCGCCTGATCCTCGCCACCGATTTCGGCTACGGCTTCGTCACCCGCTTCGAGGCGCTCACCGGCCGCAACAAGGCCGGCAAGCAGATCATCAGCCTCAGCGACGGCGCCAAGGTGCTGGCGCCGCAGGCCAGCGCCGACCCCGCGCGCGACCGCATCGTGGTGGTCACCACGGAAGGCCACCTGCTGATGTTCTCGGTGGCCGAGCTGCCGGAACTCGACAAGGGCAAGGGCAACAAGCTGATCGAGATTCCGAAGAAGCAGCTGACGGAAGGCGAGCGCGTGGCCGGCGTGGCCGTGGTCGCCGAAGGCAAGGGCGAAGTCACCATGTACGCCGGCGCCCGCAAGCTCACCCTGCGCTGGGCCGACCTCGTGGAATACGGCGGCAACCGCGCCACCCGCGGCGGCCTGCTGCCGCGCGGCCTGCGCCGGGTGGAACGGATCGAAACCACGGCGTAGGGCGGGTTTCATCCCGACATGGGCATCACGGCAAGCTGATGTCGGGATGAATCCCGAGCCACAAGAGCTACGGGGAACCTCGCGCCGCCGGAGCCGTCAAACGTCGGTACACGCCGTCGCCACTCATGCGTTGAAGACGGCATTCCCCGGAGCAAGCCCATGAAGTCGCTCGTCCTCATCGTTGCCTGCCTGCTCGCCGCCCCTGCCTGGGCGCAAAGCGCCAGCCAGCCGCTCAACCTCAAGCTGCCGCCGCAGAGCGACATGCCGCCGACCGACCTGCCCGCCCGCAGCGCCAGCACCACCAAGCCCGCCAGCAGCACGCCCGGCATGTACTACGGCGACACCAGCGGCAGCACCAGCCATGCCGACGAGCGCAGCGCCAGCCTGCAGCGCTGCGACGACTCCACCTACAACCAGGCGCAGATGCACGGCAGCGTGGGCATGGGCGTGGTCGCCGGCAACCACACCAGCGGCAACTACCAGACCGGCGCGGTGAACATCAGCAAGAACCTCGGCGACTGCGACCACCCCAGCGGCTCCGTCAACTTCTCGATCGGCGTGGGCCAGGGCCACTTCCACGGCCGCGGCTGGTAACGCGGCGCCGCGCTAAAATCGCGACTTCCGTTCCGGCACGGCCGGACGCCACGGATACGCACGCGATGCACGGCGAATACAAGATGCCAGGCGGCAAGCTGGTAGTGGTCGACCTCGACCTGCGCGACGGCCGCTTCGCCGGCGTGCGGCTGAGCGGCGACTTCTTTCTCGAACCCGACGCGGCGCTGCCGGTGATCAATGCCGCGCTCGAAGGCCAGCCCACCGGCATTGACGACGCCACGCTGGTCGCCGCCATCGACGCCGCCCTGCCCGCGGGCACCACGATGTACGGCATCTCCAGCGCAGCCATCGTCGTCACGCTGCGCCGCGCCCTGCACGAAGGAGCGCCCGCATGAGCCGCAGCGACTGGCGCGACCACGACTGGCAGCTGATCCATGCCGCGCCGCAGCCGCCACTGCTGCACATGGCGCTGGACGAAGCCCTGCTCGACGCGGTCGGCGCGGGCCGCCGCCCGCCCACGCTGCGCCTGTGGGAATGGGCGTCCCCCGCGGTGGTGATCGGCCGCTTCCAGTCGCTGCGCAACGAGGTGGACTTTGATGCCGCGCAACGCCACGGTATCGAGGTGGTGCGGCGCATCTCCGGCGGCGGCGCGATGTTCATCGAGCCGGGCAACACCATCACCTATTCGATCTATGCGCCGTTGGCCATGGTCGAGGGCCTCAGCTTCCAGGAATCCTATGCGCTGATGGACGCATGGGTGCTGGAGGCGCTGCGCGAACTGGGCATCGAGGCGTGGTACCAGCCGCTCAACGACCTCGCCTCCGCCGCAGGCAAGATCGGCGGCGCCGCGCAGACTCGTCGCGGCGGCGCGCTGCTGCACCACGTCACCATGGCCTACGACATCGATGCGGCGAAGATGCTGGACGTGCTGCGCATCGGCCGCGAGAAACTCTCGGACAAGGGCACGGCCAGCGCCGCCAAGCGCGTCGACCCGCTGCGCAGCCAGACCGGCCTGCCGCGCGCAGGCGTGGTGGAACGCATGCTGGCCACGTTCCGCCGCCTGCACGGGCTCGCCGACGACCGGCTGCGCGAGGAAGAGCTCGCGCAGGCGCAGGCGCTGGTGCGTGACAAGTTCGGCACCGCGGCCTGGATCACGGACGTGCCTTGAGGCCCAGACGCCCTCCCACGAACCCGTGGAGCGAAACCCCAGCTCGAGTCGTTGATCTCAATCCCGCAGCCTGCTCGCTATCGAGCGCAGAAAAGCCATCGCCTCCGTCGCCCGCCCGCCCGCCACCAGATGGTCAGCGGTGCGCCAATCGAGCTCGGCGATGGGTGTTTCCCGGTACCACGCCAGCACACGTCCCGGGTCTGCGTCGGCTGCGCCCGCCCGCAAGCCTGTGCGCGATCGCAGCCCGTGCGCCGCGACAGGAGCGACTGGCCGCTTGGGTCGTGCTCATGGCACGACCTTCGCCAACGCCTGCTTGCGCTTCGGCGGCCCCAGCTCCAGCCGCATCCTGCCGAAATCGACCGACCACCAATCGAACGCGCCCAGCACATCCTCGCCCAACACGTTCGGCGCAATGCCCGCGCCATCGGCCAGCTCCACGTCGAGCCCGGCCAGCGTTGTCGTGCGCTCACCCACGGACACGCGCACATCGGGCCAGGTCGCCGTGCGCCGTTCCACCGCGCCGCCCGCGCCCGCCACGCGCGCACGGCGCGACGACAGGCCTTTCAGCAAGCCGACATGGCGTCGGGCGAAACTCGCGGAAAGCGCCGAACCCGCCGCACCGCTGTCCAGGTGCATCACGACGGGAACGCCGCCGACGTTCGCCTGCGCGTACATGTCGTTGCCGACCATCAACAGGTTTCCTTTGCCGGCATCCGCAGGACTCGCAGCCGACAGGGACGGCAACAACCGGCCGGCGGCGGTGATGCGGAAACGCTGCAAGGCCCGCAGCACGGGAAAGCCGAGGATGGCGTCGATCCGGTAACCACCCGGCACCGGCATGGCCAGTTGCGCGTCGTCCAGCACCAGGAAAGGCACGTCATGCAAGGTGAGCCCGGCGAAGCGCAGGGTATCGGCCAGGCCCAGCCGCACGGCCACCGCGTCGCGGCTGGAACTGCCCACGCTGGCGTCGCCCCGCTGCAGATGCAGGCCCAGCCGGCGCGCGGTCGACAACGACACCACCGAGAGGTTGGCGCCGGTATCCAGCACCGCCTCCTGCGCATGATCGTCGATGTTCACCGAAACCCGCGGCAGGCCCACCTTGTCCCTGCGCACCGGCTCCGCCTGCGGTTGGTACGCAACGATCCGCTGCGCCGGCAACGCGGCCAACTGCGTGGCCATCGCCGCCGTCTGCGCGGCACCGGCCTGTTCCGTCCCATCGGCCGCGGACGCCGCCAGCGCGGCTTGCAACTGCCGTGCCGCCTTCGAAGCGCGCGCGTAATCGCCGTCCGCGAAGGCGGCGTCGGCGGCGATCTCCCAGGCGATCGCGCGTTGCCGCGGACTGGAGGCGTTGCCAGCGAGAAACTGCTCCACCAGTCGCATGGCTTCCGCATCGTCCAGCCGCCCTGCCGCGAGCCGCGCGCGCGTCAGCAGCGCCAGCTCAGGCGTATCGACCCGCGGCAACGCGGCACGCAGCGCGAAGATCTCCTGCGCCGGTGCGGCCAGCATCGCCTCCACGCTGGCGGCAGGCGGCGGTTGCGTCTGCGCCTGTGTGGCGACGGCGCTTGCGCAGCCCAGCGACAGCAGCCCGACGAAGAACCCCATCCCTTGGCGGAGCCTGGGTCGAATGACTCGGTGCGGCATGCTAGATTCATCCTGTCTCATGAACATAATTTATCGTATAACAGAAAATATTATGCAATCAACAGCAAACAAAAGCATCATCCGGACTGCCCGCGCCCTGCGCGTGGCCGCTTGGACGGGAGCCGCCGCCTGCGTGCTCGTCACCCTCCTTGGCGTGCTGACGCCACCGGATGGCTCGACCGGGATCGCCGCCACCTTGTCCAGCGGCGACCTGCCGCGCGCCTGGGCGGCAGGCATCGCGCTGGTGCTGGCCCTGGTCAGCGCCGCCGCCCTTATCGAGCTGGCGCGCATGCTGGGGCGGGTGCGGGAGCACGCGCTGTTCGCCCCCGCGGGGACGCGCCACTTCCGCCACTTCGCGGGCCTGCTGGCGCTGGCGGCCGGGTTGCGCGTGGCGCTGCCGCCGCTCGCCACCGTAGCCGTGGCCTGGCAGGCGGGCCGCCACGCCACTTACCTGACGTTCGACGGCGGCGACCTGCTGGCGCTGCTGCTCACGGCGGTGTTCTTTCTCGTGGCCCGGTTGTTCGACGAGGCGGCGCGCCTCGAAGACGACAGCCGCTCGATCGTTTGAGGCACCGATGGCCATCGTCGTCCGACTCGATGTGATGCTCGCGCTGCGCAAGGCCCGCTCGCGCGACCTGGCCCGCTACGTGGGCATCACCGAATCCAACCTGTCGCTGCTCAAGTCCGGGCACGTGCGCGGCGTGCGCTTCGAGACGCTGGGCAAGATCTGCGAGTTCCTGCAG
Organism: Rhodanobacter sp. C06; assembly: GCF_002001105.1. GTDB lineage: Bacteria > Pseudomonadota > Gammaproteobacteria > Xanthomonadales > Rhodanobacteraceae > Rhodanobacter_A. The sequence goes on from NZ_MUNP01000040.1 coordinate 46,690, forward strand.
TGCCAGCCCGGCGACCTGCTCGCCTGGGTACCCGACGAGGAAACGGTCAAGAATGACGGCGATTAGGGGAGCCCGCCCAGCGCCCCGACAGCGGCAGGATGTGCTCGAAACTCAGCTGCGCCACCGGCACGCCGGGTGCGGCGGGGGCGACCCAGCGCAGCTCGGCGATCTCCGCCTGCACGCGCGGTTGGCCATCCACCTCGACGACACAGGCCTCGGCTTCCACCACATGGCCGCGCTCGTTCGTGGCCGGCGCGCTGGCGCGGCACAGAAAGCACGCCGAGCCGGGCAGCAACGTGCAAGCCAGTTCCTCGCGCAGTTCGCGCGCCAGCGTGGCCAGATCATCCGCATCGTTTGCATCGCGCTTGCCGCCGGGTTGCTGGAACACCGTGGCGCCGTGCTTGCGCACCAGCAACGTCCGACCCGCCTCGTCGCGGATCACCGCGGCGACGATGCGGGTGCGCGGCGCTTCGCTCACAGCCGGCTGTACGACCACGACTGCATGCGCCCCTCCCGGTACGGCATCACGCCGTGGAACGGCCGCGGGTCCGCGTCGAACACCAGCGGCAGGAAGTGGCGGTCGCCTTCCCACATCGGCAGTTCCATCAGCCGCTCGCGCGCCACCCATTCCAGCGTGCCTTCGGGGTTGCGTTCGAGCGGCGTGCCGTCGTAGCGGTCGATCAGGAAGATGAAGCCCAGCCAGTCCTCGCCCTGCTTGCCGAAGCCGGGCCAGTTCAACGTGCCGCGCAACTGCATCGAGGTGCACTCGATGCCGGCTTCCTCGCGGATCTCGCGGCGCATGCAGGCGGCGATGTCCTCGCCCGGCTCCATCTTGCCGCCGAGGCCGTTGTACTTGCCCAGGTGCTGGTCGTCGGGGCGCGCATTGCGGTGGATCATCAGCACCTCCGTGCGGTCGGGCGAGAGCACGTAACCGAGCGTGGCGACGATGGGGGTGTAGGGCATGGCGAAACGGCCGCGGAAAGCGTCGATTGTAACGGTGCCGGCCACGCCCCAGCCGCGGACTTGCATCGACCCGTACCGGGCGGCGACCATCGGCGGATGCGCATGATGCTTCGCCCATCCTCCGAGCCTCGCACTCGCCGCTGGCGCTGGCTGCCACTGCTGGCGCTGCTCGCGGGCGCGGCCGGCTGCGGCGCCTCGACGCGTGCGCCGCACAGCCGCGAGCTGAGCTTCGACGGCCAGACCTACCGCGTGGTGACGCTGGACCTGAAGCACGATCCGCTCAGCCTGCACTGGCGCGATCCGGCCAACGGCGAAGCCTACGGCGACATCGAGACCCTGCAGCAATGGGGCGAGACGCACGGCCAGCGCCTGCTGTTCGCCACCAACGCCGGCATCTACGACCGCAAGGCCGCGCCGCTGGGCTTGTACGTGGAGAACGGCAAGACCCTGGTGCCGCTGAACATGGCGCACGGCAACCCCGCCTCCGGCAACTTCTCGCTGCTGCCGAACGGCGTGTTCGCGATCTACCCCGACGGCCACGCCGCGGTGCGCACCAGCGCCGCGTTCAAGGCCGACGGCAAGCCGGTGCGCTGGGCCACCCAGTCCGGCCCGATGCTGGTCATCGACGGCCAGCTCAACCCCAGTTTCGTGGACGATTCCGGCAGCCTGAAATGGCGCAGCGGCGTCTGCGCGAAGACTCCGCACGAAGTGGTGTTCGCGGTGAGCGAGGTGCCGGTGAACTTCCACGGCTTCGCCCGGCTGTTCCGCGACAAGCTGGGCTGCCGCGACGCGCTGTACCTGGACGGCAGCATCTCGCAGGTCTTCGTCGACGGTGAAGGCTACGCCGGCGCGCCGGCGTTCCTGGTCAAGCCCTACGCGGGCATCTTCGCGGTGTTCGTGCCGCAATGATCCGGCGCCGGTTCCGCTGGCTGCGCGGCTTGCTGCTCGCGGTGCCGGTCGTGCTGCTGGCCGCGCTCGGCACCGGCTGGTACCTGCTCGCCGGCAGCCGCGCGCAGCTGGACGGCCGCGTGCGCACCGGCGGCGTGCAGGCGCCGGTGGAGATCCAGCGCGACGCGCTGGGCACGGTCACGCTCACCGGCAAGAGCCGCGGCGACCTCGACTACGCGCTGGGCTACGTGCACGCCCAGGAACGCTATTTCGAGATGGACCTGACGCGCCGCACCGCCGCGGGCGAGCTGGCCGAACTGGTCGGCCCGGCCGCACTGACTACCGATCTGAACCATCGCCGCCACCGCCTGCGCGCGGTGGCCGTAGCGGCCTATGCGCAACTGCCACCCACGCAGCAGCAGGAACTCGACCGCTACCGCGACGGCGTCAACGCCGGACTCGCCGCGCTGCGCGTGCGGCCCTGGACCTACCTGTTGCTGGGCGCGAACCCGAAGCCGTGGCGCTCCGAGGACACTTTGCTGGTGATCGCGGCGATGTACCTCGACCTCAACCACGACGGCCGCAACACGCGCGAACTGCGCATCGCCGAGATGCGTGCGGCATTGCCCGGCGCACTGGTGGATTTCCTGCTCGCACCCGATCCCACCTGGGAAGCGCCGCTCGAAGGTCCACTGTCGCCGCAGCCGGTGCCCCCCGACGCCAACGTGTTCGACCTGCGCACGCTGCCCGCGACCAAACCCGTCGCCGACCTTGCCGCCGTGCTCGCACCCAGCCATGACGCGCGCCGCCCCGGCAGCAACAACTTCGCGGTCGCCGGCGCGCTCACCGGCACCGGCGCGGCGATGCTGGCGAACGACATGCACCTGGCGCTGCGCGTGCCGAACATCTGGTTCCGCACCCGCCTGCGCTACCCCGATCCCGCCGCGCCGCATGGCGAGCGCGATGTGGTCGGCGTCAGCCTGCCCGGCACGCCGGCGATGATCGTGGGCTCCAACGGCCAACTCGCCTGGGGCTTCACCAACAGCTACGGCGACTGGATGGACTGGGTACGCGTGATCCGCGATCCGCACGATCCCGCACACTACAAGGTGCCCGGCGGCTGGGCGACGCTGCAGACGCACGAGGAAACCATCCGCGTGAAGGGCGAGGCGCCACGCACGCTGAAAGTGGAGGACACGCGCTGGGGCCCGATCATGGCGCGTGACACCGACGGCACGCCGCTGGCGCTGGCCTGGATCGCCCAGCAACCGCGCGGCTACAACCTCGGCCTGATCCAGCTGGAACGCACCGCCAGTGCGGCGGCGGCGCTCGATCTCGCGCCCACCTTCGGCATGCCGCCGCAGAACCTGCTGGTGGCCGACAGCGCGGGCCACATCGGCTGGACCATCGCCGGCAACGGCGTGCCGCTGCGCGGCGATCACAACCCGCGCCTGCCCGCCGACTGGTCGCAACCCGGTTCGGGTTGGACCGGCTGGGCCGCGCCGGCGCAGTACCCGCACGTGCTCGACCCCGCCGGCGGCCGGCTGTGGACGGCGAACAACCGCGTGGTGGGCGGCGAGGCGCTGGCCCTGCTCGGCCACGGCGGCCACGACCTCGGCGCGCGCGCGCAGCAGATCCGCGACGACTTGTTCGCCCATGCGGACTTCACCCCCGGCAACTTGCTCGACATCCAGCTCGACGACCGCGCCGTCTTCCTCAGCCGCTGGCAGCAGTTGCTGCAGCAGACCCTGGCCGGCACGCAGGAGCCGGCGCTGCGCCAGTTGCGCGAGCTCACCGCCGCCTGGCGCAACCGCGCCGACCCGGACAGCGTGGATTACCGGCTGGTGCGCGCGTTCCGCGACGCGGTGCACGACGCCGTGCTCGCTCCGTTCGCCGCGCGCGTCGTGGCGAAATACCCCGACTTCGCCTGGCCCGGCCTCGGCGATCCGGAGGCCGCGGTGTGGATGCTGGTGCAGCGCCAGCCGCCGAACCTGCTGGCCCCGGCCTACCCGGACTGGCATGCGCTGCTGCTGGCCGCCGCGCGCCATGTGACCGACACCTTGGGCGGGCAGCCCGGCGGCCTCGCCGCACGCCGCTGGGGCGAGATCAACCGTGCCGGGATCGATCACCCGCTGTCGCGCGCCCTGCCCGGCTTCGTGGCGCACTTCCTCGACATGCCGGACGACGAACTGCCCGGCGACGACGACATGCCGCGCGTGGCGCGCCCCGGCTTCGGCGCCTCCGAGCGCCTGGACGTGTCGCCCGGCCACGAGGCGCAAGGCGTGCTGGAAATGCCCGGCGGCCAGAGCGGCCATCCGCTGTCGCCGTACTACGGCGCCGGCCACGGGGACTGGGTGCACGGCCGCCCCACCCCGCTGCAGCCCGGCCCCGCGCAGCACACGCTGATGCTGGAACCTGGGACCGTGGACGCCAAATAATGTGATGTGCATCACATTTCTGCGTGCTATTGTCCCGCTGCGAGGGTCGTGACACGCCGTATCACCATGATTGTTCGGCGCCCGATTCCCGATCGGCGGTTGGGGATTTCCCGGCAAGGGAATGCATCACCTCGTGCGGGAGCGCGGTGCGCCATGACACCAGCCTCCGCGATGCCGGATTTCCGGTACCGCGCCTTCATCAGCTACAGCCACCAGGACAAGTCCTGGGCGGACTGGCTGCACAAGGCGCTGGAAACCTACGCGATCCCGCGACGGCTGATCGGCCAGACCACGCTGGCCGGCGTGGTGCCCGCTCGGCTTGCGCCGATCTTCCGCGATCGCGAGGAACTGGCCAGCGCCACCGACCTCGACCGCAAGGTCAACGAGGCGCTGGCGCAGTCCGCGAATCTGATCGTGATCTGCTCGCCGCGCTCGGCGGCCTCGCGCTGGGTCAACGAGGAAGTGCTGGCGTTCAAGCGGTTGGGTCGCGGCGAGCGCATCTTCTGCCTGATCGTGGAAGGCGAGCCGAACGCCGGCAACGTGCCCGGAGCGGATGCCCGGGAGTGTTTCGCGCCTGCGCTGCGCCACACGCTGGGCGCCGACGGCCAGCCGGGCGCGCAGCGCTGCGAACCGGTCGCCGCCGACGCGCGCACCGGCAGGGATGGCAAGGGCAACGCGAAACTGAAGCTGATCGCCGGCCTGCTCGACCTCGACTACGACCGACTCAAGCAGCGCGAACTGAAGCGGCGCAACCGGCGGCTGGCCGCCATCGCAGCCGGGGCGCTGGTGGTGACGACGCTGACCACCACCCTCGCGATCGCCGCGCTGTTCGCCCGCCACGCCGCCGTCGTCGCCCGGCTGGACGCCGAACGCCGGCAGAAGCAGGCCGAGAACCTGGTCGGCTTCATGCTCGGCGACCTCAACGACAAGCTGGCCCAGGTCAAGCGCCTCGACATCATGGAGGCGGTCGACGACAAGGCGATGGCCTATTTCGCCTCGCTGCCGACTGGCGACGTCACCGAGCAGGCCCTGATGCAGCGCGCCAAGGCACTGGAAAAGATCGGCAGCGTGCGCCAGGAACAGGGCCACCAGTCGGCCGCGCTGCTGGCCTACCAGGCCGCCGCGAAGCTGGCCGGCACGCTGGCCCGCGAGGCGCCCCGGGACACGCCGCGGCAGATCGCCTGGTCCCGCACACTGGCCTATGTCGGGATGACCTATTGGTACCAGGGCCGGCTCGACGATGCGCAGCGGGCATTCGAAGCCGCACAGCAGGCCCTGCAGGGCGCCAGGGTGAGGGGCACCCGCGACCCGGCCCTGTTCTTCCAGCTGAGCGTGATCGACAACAATATCGGCCACGTGCTCGAAGCCCGTGGCCAGCTGGACCAGGCCGCCCCCCAGTACGAACAGATGCTGGCCCTGATGCAGCAGCTGACGGCCGCGCGACCCGACGATACGGAATGGGCCGTGCAACTCGGGCAGGCCGAAAACAACCTCGGCAAGCTGGCGCTGCTGCACGGCGACCTCGCCATGGCCGTTGCCCGCTACGCCGCGGACGACGCGATCGAGTCGAGACTGGCCGCACGCGACCCGCGCAACAACAGCCAGCAGGACAACATGCTGGTCGTGCGCGCCATCCTGGGGCGCATGCTGGCTCTGACCGGCGACGACGACGCCGGCATGCGCCGCCTGCAGCAGGCCGTCGACACCGCCGCCGCACTGGTGCAGGTCGACCCGCACAACGACGGTATCCGCGAGGATCTCGCACGCTACGCCTCGCAGCTCGCCAGGCTGCGCCGCCTCAACGGCGACCCCACGGCGGCGCAGGCGTTGCTGGCCCGCGCGCTGGCCATCCTGGGCGAGCATGCGCGGCAGGATCCCGCCGACACCGAGATCCGGCGCGAGCTCGCCGAGGCGCGGACGGAACAGGCCGCCCAACTCCTGGCGGGCGGACAAAGGGAGGCCGCGCGCATCCAGGCGCAATCCGCGCTGGACCAGCTCGACCCGCTGCTGGCGCAGCAACCGCAGGACCGCGCCACGCTGCTGTCCGCCACCGACGCCCGCCTGCTGCTGGCCGAGGCCAGTCCCGACCCACGCACCGCGCTGCAACTGCGCCGCGACGCACTGGCCGCGCTGCAGGGTCAGTCACACGGACGCAACGACCCCCGCCTGCTGGCCTTGCAGGTGCAGGCGCTGCTGGCGCTGGGCGACAAGGCCGCCGCACGGCCGCTGATACGGCAACTGTGGGGCAGCGGCTATCGCGATGCGCAACTGCTGGCCACCGTGCTGCACGCGCACATGAGCTATCCACCCAATGCCGGTTTCCAGAAACAACTGCTGGCGACCAGCGCCGGCATCGCAGGCCTGCCGCACTGAACACCGGACCCGGAGCAGCATCCGGCCGGAGTTGCCGTCGTCGACCCTCAAACCCTGGGAGCACGCCATGAACCAAGACCTCGTCATCGAAGTCACCCTCAACACGGACCTGCCCGGCCACTGCTACCTCGTGGTCAACAACGGCAGACACCTGCACGAGTTCAACCAGCACCCCGAGGGTCAGGGCATCTGCTGGACCCTAGTCGGCAACGCCAGCCACGGCGAATTCTGCGCGCTCGACGAGTTCGACCCGGGCTTCCGATGGTCCGTCAGCACACCACCCGAAGGCATCTTCCGATCCTTCTCGAGGCCCGCCCCCCACCAGCTCAAGGTGATGAACCACCACACCGGCAACGGGAGCCGGGGCCACTGGCCATACCTGTTGTTCGCACGCTTCGGCGACCGGGTGTACCAGACGCCGTGGGCGGCCACGAACGGCCCCTCCAACACGGCCAATCCCACGATCAAGAACACCTGACACGGGCCCGTGGCCGGGCCGGCCGACATGCCCGGAACCGGTGGAGTGCTGTGCGCGGCTGCGCTACGGCGCCTCCGCCATATCCACCGCTAGTGCGCCCCTGCCTGCCCCGCAACCTTCTGGTCGAGGCCGATGCGTATCCAAGAAACCACTACTCCGATCATCGTGCCCCTGGTCATCGGCGTCACCAGCCACCGCAATCTTGCCGCGAGCGAGATCGAACCGATCCGGCAACGCGTGCGGAGCTTCCTTGCGCGATTGCAGCGCGAGTATCCCGGCTTGCCGCTGCTGCTGCTGTCGGCACTGGCCGAGGGCGGCGACCGGCTGGTGGCGCACGAGGCGCTTGCCGCCGGGGCGAAGTTGCTGGCGCCGTTGCCGTTGCCGCGCGAACTGTACGAGGACGACTTCACCGACCCGGCGTCGCGCGCCGAATTCGATGCCTTGTGCGCCCAGGCCGAAGTCATGGAATTGCCGCTGCACGCAGACCAGCCGCTGCATGAGGTCGGTTCGCCCGGCACCGCGCGCGACCGCCGCTACGCGCAGGCCGGCATCTACATCGCCAGCCATTGCCACATCCTGCTGGCGATCTGGGACGGCAAGCCCTCGACGCGGATCGGCGGTACCGCCCAGATCGTGTCATATCACCTGGACGGCGCGCTGCCCGGACATCCCAGCCGGCGTCGGCGCGCGCGCCATGCGCTGGGCACCGGCGACGAGCGCCTGCTCTACCACATCGTCTGTTCGCGGGATGCGGCCGACGGCATGCCCGCCGCCGGCCTGCAGCCGCTGCAGACCGTGTGGCGCAGCGCCGCCACCGCGGTGGCGGCGGATCCGGACAAGCCGGCCGAATTCCAGCGGATGTTCGCGCACATGGCCGGATTCAATGCCGACTGCGCCAAATACGCCGCGGCCATCGAGGCCGCCACGGCGGCGCAGCGGCAGGCCCGGGCGAGCGCCGTGGCGGGCATCGACCGCCTGTTCCACGCGGCCGACTGGCTGGCCGTCCATTTCCAGCGTCGGGTGCTGCTGGCGTTGCGTTCGACCTATACGCTGGCCGCGCTGATGGGCATCGCCTTCGCCTGCTACGCGCACCTGCCGGGGCAGAACTACATGATCTACCTGTTCCTGCTGCTGTTCGCGCTCGGTGCCTACGTAGCCGTGCTCGCCCATCATCGCGAATGGCATCGCAAGTACCTGGACTACCGCGCGCTGGCCGAGGGCCTGCGCATCCAGTCGTACTGGCGGCGCGCGAACATATCGCTGGGCGGCGAACACGAATTCGCGCACGACAACTTCCTGCAGCGGCAGAACGTCGAACTTGGCTGGATCCGCAACGTGATGCGCGTTTCCGCGCTGTACCCGTCGGCCGCCCCGGCTGCATCCGAGGAAGCCGAGCTGGCCAGCGTCGTCGCGGAATGGGTGGGCGAATCGGGCAAGTCGGGGCAGCTCCATTACTACGAGCACAAGACCGCCGAGCATGCCGGCCTGCATCACGTCACCGAAACCATCGGGTCGATCAGCCTGTGGGGCGGCATCGCGATCAGCGTGTTTCTCGCCGTGTTCGTGTTCAGGCTTTCAGACGCGCAGAAGACCGTGCTGGTGACGATGATGGCGGCACTGTCGATCATCGCCGCCGTGCGCGAGGCCTACGCCTACCGCAAGGCCGACAAGGAGCTGATCAAGCAGTACCGCTTCATGCAACGCATCTTCACCAGCGCGCGAGTGGCGCTCGACCGGACGCACGATCCGGAGGAACAACGCGAGATCCTGCTTTCGTTGGGCGATGCGGCACTGACCGAACACGCGGAATGGACGCTGATGCAGCGCGAGCGGCAGGTGGAACACGGCAAGCTGTGATGGACGGAACTCCGGGGCGCCTGGCGCGCCCGCCGGATCGTCACGCCTGCCCGTCGCGCCGGTGATCCGGAAGCTGCCTACGGCAGCGCATACTCGAACGTGTACGAGTGGCCGCCCTGCGCGTCGATGTGGATCGCCAGCGTTCCGCTGAGCCCGGCCAGTCCGTCCGTGCCCGAATCCGGCACCACGTTCACCACCAGCACGGCCGCTCCGCGATCCATCGTGCCCGAATGCTGCAGCACGAAGCCGCCGCGCCGGCCATGCAGCGCACCCACCACGCGCTCCATCGCCACGTAGCCGGCCGAGCCGTCCACCGCGCTGCGGTAGGCCAGCATCTCGCCGAGGCTGTGCGCGTCGAGATCGCCGCTGAACTGCTTGTCGAGGCTCATCCGACCCAAGCCGCTGTCGACGGACGCGGGCTGCTGCGGCTCCAGTTTCACCGTGAAGGTGCCGGTAGCTTGCATGTGCATTTCTCCATGGGTCATTGACCAAGCCTCTGCGATGATCGCGGCTTGCGCCCGCGCATTCCAGCACTGCCGCCATGCCGATGATTGGAAAAACACGACACGATCCCGCCATGCCCGCTGACGCACCCCGCGGCGTGCTCCGCGCGCGGCTGGGCGAAGGCGCGTTCGAGCATGCGCGGCAGGCGCCTGCGCCGGCGCTGGCCGGCTTCGTCGAGCATTACTGGTGCGTACGCTGGGATCTGCTTGGCCAATCGCCACGCCTGCAGGAAACGCTGCCACACCCGAACGTGCACATGGTGGTCGAGCACGGCGAAGCACGCGTGTGGGGCGTGCACGACGGCCGCTACCGCCGCATGCTGGAAGGCCGCGAAACGGTGTTCGGGGTGAAGTTCGCGGCAGGCGGCTTCCGCACCTTCCTGCGCGGCCCGGTGGCGGCGCTGGCGAATCGTTCGATGCCGGCGCACGAGGTGTTCGGCACCGGCATCGATGCCATCGTGCCGGCCATTCCTGTCTGTGCTGACATCGCCGCGATGGCGGGATTGGTCGAACCATTGCTGCTGGCGAAGTTGCCGCTGGCCGATCCGCAGGCGGCACAAGCCCGCGCGCTGGTGGCGCTGGCGGCGAGCGACCGCGAACTGCTGCGCGCCGAACAACTGGCCGAGCACGCGGGCATGGGCCTGCGCGCACTGCAGCGACTGTTCCGCGACTACGTGGGCGCCAGCCCGAAATGGGTGATCGCGCGCTATCGCCTGCACGAGGCGGTGGCGCAGTTGCAGACAGGCCATGAACTGCCGTGGGCCGAGCTGGCGCTGGCGCTCGGCTACTACGACCAAGCCCATTTCATCCGCGACTTCCGCCGCCTGGTCGGTTGCGCGCCGGCGGATTACGCGCGACGCCAGCACGTGCGTTGAATCAAACCTCGAGCTGCATGCCCGGCTGCGACAACGTCACCTCGACGCCGTAGCGCTGCTTCAACACCGCCGCCAGCGCCTCGCGCGCCGGGTTCTCGCCATGCGCCAGCGCCACCGGCGGATGGTTGGGGCTGGCACCGTACCAGTCCAGCAGGCCTTGCTGGTCGGCATGCGCGGACAGGCCGCCCACGGTGTGGATCTGCGCGCGCACCGGAATCTCCTCGCCGAACAGGCGCACGCGCGGCACGCCGTTGACCAGCAGCCGGCCCAGCGTGCCGGCGGCCTGGTAGCCCACGAAGACCACGTGGTTGCGCGCGAACGCGAGGTTGTTCGCCAGGTGATGACGCACGCGTCCGCCGTTGGCCATGCCCGAGCCGGCAATGATGATGGCGCCGCCGTGGATGCGGTTGATCGCCTTGCTGTCGTCCACGCTCTCGCTGACGCGCAGGTTCGGCAGCTGGAACGGCTTGATGCGCCCGCGCCATACCGCGGCGGCCTCGGCGTCGAACAGCTCCTCGTGGTGGTCGTAGACCGCCATCACCTTGGCCGCCATCGGGCTGTCGAGGAAGATCGTCCACGGCGCGAGGTTCCAGTCCTCGAAGTGCTCCGCGAACCAGTACAGCAGCTCCTGGCTGCGCCCCACCGCGAACGCGGGGATCACCACGTTGCCGCCGTCGGCGCGTGCCGCGGCGAGGATCTGCCCCAGCTCGGCCACCGTGGCGGCGCGATCCTTGTGGTTGCGGTCGCCGTAGGTCGATTCCATCAGGATCAGGTCGGCGCGCGGCGGCGGCGCGGGATCGCGCAGGATCGGCGTGCCGCGCATGCCGACGTCGCCGGTGAACAGCATGCTGCGGCCGTCTGCACGCAATTCGATCATCGCCGAACCGAGGATGTGCCCCGCCTCGTGCAGGCGCACCGTCACGCCCGGCAGGATGGTCGTGTCGGCTTCGTAAGCGAGCGGGTGCAGCTGCTTCTGCGCGACGACGACGTCCGCCGCCGTGTACAGCGGCCGAACTTCCGGCTCGCCGGGCTTGCGCTCGCGGTTCTCGCGCTCGGCGTCGCGCTCGGCCAGCGAGGCCGCATCGAGCAGCATGATGGGAAACAGGTCGCTGGTGGCCGCCTGCGTCCAGATCGGTCCCTTGAAGCCGCGCTTGACCAGCAGCGGCACACGGCCGATGTGGTCGATGTGCGCGTGGCTGAGCGCCAGCGCGTCGATGGAGGCGGGATCGAACGCGAACGGCTCGGCGTTGCGCGCCTCCGCGTCGCGGCCGCCCTGCACCATGCCGCAGTCGAAGAGGATGCGCCGGCCGGCGACCTCGATGAGATGGCAGGAACCGGTGACTTCACCGCCTGCCGCACCGTGGAATTCGATCCGCATGGCCCGCTCCCTTCGTGGTGAATTCAGCCCGCCAGCATCCGTTCGCAAATCGCCTGGTACAGATCAGGCAGGCGCTCCAGCTCGGCCACGTCCACGCATTCGTCCACCTTGTGGATGGTCGCGTTGACCGGCCCCAGTTCCACCACTTCGGCGCCCAGCGGCGCGATGAAGCGGCCGTCCGACGTGCCACCACCGGTGCTCTGCTCGGGCTCCGTGCCGCACAGCTCGCGGCACACGGCCACCACCGTCTCGCGCAGCTTGCCGCCGGGCGGGGTGAGGAAGGGCTCGCCGGAGAGGTTCCACTCCAGCGCGAAGTCCAGCCCGTGCCGTGTGAGGATCGCCTCGGTACGCGCGCGCAGATCCTCGGCACGGCTCGCGGTGCAGTAGCGGAAGTTGATCAGCGCGACGAGCTCGCCCGGGATCACGTTGTTCGCGCCGGTGCCCGCATTGAGGTTGGAGACCTGGAACGAGGTGGGCGGAAAATCCGCGTTGCCTTCGTCCCAGCGCTCGGCGGCGAGTTCCGCCAGCGCGGGCGCGAAGGCGTGGATCGGGTTCAGCGCCTTCTCGGGATAGGCCACGTGGCCTTGCACGCCGCGCACCGCGAGCGTGCCCGAGAGCGATCCGCGCCGGCCCACGCGGATCAGGTCGCCCAGCGTCGCCTTCGCCGAGGGTTCGCCCACCACGCACCAGGCCATGCGCTCGCCGCGGGCGCGGAAACCCGCGGCCACCTTGCGCACGCCGTCGAGGTTGGTCGGGCCTTCCTCGTCGCTGGTGAGCAGCAGCGCCACGCGGCCGGGATGATCGGGATGCGCCGCCACGAAACGTTCCAGCGCCACCGCCATCGCCGCCACCGCGCCCTTCATGTCGGCGGCGCCGCGACCAAACAATTTCCCGTCGCGAACCACCGGCTCGAACGGCGGGCTCTGCCAGCGATCTTCCGGCCCGCTGGGCACCACGTCGGTATGGCCGAGGAAGGCCAGCGTGGGGTCCGGCTCCGATGAGGCATGCCCTCCATGCACCGCCCACAGGTTGTCCACCTCGCCATGGCGCTGGTGCTCGATGCGGAACCCGGCGCGCTGCAACCGTTCCGCCAAGAGCGCCTGGCAACCAGCGTCGTCGGGCGTCACCGAGCGGCGGCGGATCAGTTCGCGGGCGAGATCGACGACGTCGGACATGCGGGAAGCTGGAGATCGGTGATGACGCAGCATATCAGGCGGACGGGTCAGCTCATGGATCGCCGCCATATAGTTGACTAAGTCAACCATATCGCTAGCATGATGAACTCCAGACAGGAGGCGTGTCATGCCGAAAACCGTCCCGGCCACCCATGTAGAAGCGCTTCGCGCATTCAACCGCTCTTATACGCGCAGCATTGGCGTACTCGAGGAAGGCTTGTTGTCCAGCCCGTTCTCGCTCACCCAGGCCCGCGTCCTGTTCGAGCTGGCGCAACGCGGCCAGACCGGCGCCAACGAGATCGGTGACCACCTTGGGCTCGATGCGGGCTACCTCAGCCGCATCATCCGCGGCTTCGCGAGCGGAGGATTGATCGCACGCAAGCCATCCTCGCAGGATCGCCGACGCATGCTGCTGTCGCTCACCGCCGCCGGCCAGCGCGCCTTCGCGGAGCTGGATCGCCGGTCCCGGGCCCAGGCGGCGACCATGCTGGGCAAACTGTCCAGCACGGACCGCGAACGCTTGCTTGGCAACATGCTCGCCATGCGCGGGGTGCTGGAACCGCCAGCGGAACGCGGCGGGCGCCTCGTGGTCCGCACCCATCGCCCCGGTGACATCGGCTGGGCGATCGAGCGCCATGGGAGGCTGTACGCGGACGAATACGGCTGGAATCAGGAGTTCGAGGCGCTGGTGGCCACGCTGTTCGCCGACTTCGCCACCCGCCACGATCCCGCCCGTGAACGCATGTGGATCGCCGAACTCGACGGCATGCGCGTGGGCTGCGTGTTCGTGGTGCGGAATGCGGACGATCCCGAAATCGCGCAACTGCGCTGCCTGCTGGTCGATCCCGCCGGGCGCGGCCGCGGTGTCGGCCGAAGGCTGGTGGAACGGTGCATCGCCTTCGCCCGCGACGCCGGCTATCGGGGCATGACATTGTGGACGAACGACGTCCTGCTGGCCGCACGGCATATCTACGAGGCGGCGGGATTCGCGTTGGCGAAGGAGTACCACCACCACAGCTTCGGCCACGATCTGGTCGGCCAGATCTGGTCGCGCGACATCTGATCCGGCCGCTCAACCGGCGACCACCGCGCCCAGCACATGCCCCACGCCCCAGGTGATCGCCGCCGCGGCCACGGTAATGGCCAACTGCCGCGCAATCGAGAACAGCACGCTGCGGCCGGTGAACAGCGATGTGCCGGTGCCGATCAGCGCCAGCCCCACGACGGTAGCGGCCATGCTGCCCAGCATCGCCGTGTGGCCGTGCAGGAACAGGTAGGGCGCCACCGCGAACGCCGCGCCGAACGCAAACAGGCAGAACGAGGACAACGCCGCGCTCCATGCCGAACCGCCCAGTTCGGCGGGATCGATGCCCAGGTCCTCGCGCACCACGGTGTCCAGCGCGGTGCGCGGCGTCTCGGCGAGATGCTCGGCTAGGTGCTCGGCCTCGGCACGACCCAGGCCCTTGTCGCGGTAGATGCCGGCGATGTGGCGCACACCGTCCTCCGGCGCCACCGCGAGCCGCTCGGCGCGCTCGGTGATCTGCGCCTGGTAGAACTCGCGCGAGCTGTTCACGCTGAGCCATTCGCCCAGCGCCATCGAGCAGGCACCGGCGACCAGGCCGGCGAGGCCGGCGAGCAGCACGGCGCGGTCGCTGGCGGCAGCGCCGGCCATGCCCATCACCAACGAGGCGTTGGAGACCAGGCCGTCGTTCGCGCCCAGCACGGCGGCGCGCAGCGTGTTGCCGCTCTGCGCACGATGGCTGTGGCCGCGGGCGCTGCGCAGCTGCGGCGACACGAAGTGGTCGCGGTGGCCGCTGCGGTCCACCGGCGTGGCATCGTGGTCGGCATGTTCCAGCCGCACCACGGTGGGCATCACGAACTCGGTACCGAAGGCGCGTGCGAACCGACCCAGCACACGCACGCGCAGGCCGATGCGCGGCGGCGGCACGGCGGCGCCCGCCTCGCGCAGGTGCGACTCCCAGAACGCCGCGTTGGCCTGCTCGCCCTCGGCGATGCGCCGGTACGCGCGCGCCAGCCGCGCATCGGCGGCCAGCTCGGCCAGCCGCGCGTACAGCGCGGCGTTGTCGCGCTCGATGCGCAGGTTGATGCGGTAACGGCGGACGTTGCTGGTCGTCATGCAGGTTCGGCGGGCAGGCGGTGGCGCGCAGCCTAGCAACGAAGCCCCGATGCGGGTGAGGACGGATCGCGTTCCGTCGGTGCGGTGGAGCTCAACGCGGAAACAGTTTCTTGAAACCGTTGTCGCTGAAGCCGACGCTGACGCTGCCGTCCTCCTTGAGCACCACCGGGCGACGGATCAGCGCCGGGTATTCCTTCAGCAGCAAGGTCCACTCCGGATCGCTGCCGGGGTTCTTGCGCTGCGGCAGCAGGTTGCGCCAGGTGGTGGAGGACTTGTTCACCAGCGCCTCCCAGCCACCGAGCTGCTGCGCCCACAGCTTCAGCGTGGCCGCCGGCACCGGGTTCGCGCGGTAGTCCACGAACATGTACGGCACCGCGAAACGGTCCAGCCAGTTGCGCGCCTTGCGGCAGGTGTCGCAGGTGGGCAAGCCGTAGAGGATGACGCTCATTCGCCGCTCCGCAGCAGCTCGTTGATCGAGGTCTTGCCGCGGGTCTTCTCGTCCACCTGCTTCACGATCACCGCGGCGTACAGGCTGTGCGAGTCATCCTTCGCGGGCAGGCTGCCGGCCACCACCACGCTGCCGGCGGGGATGCGGCCGTAGCTGATCTCGCCGGTGGCGCGGTTGTAGATGCGGGTGGACTGGCCGAGGAACACGCCCATGCCGATCACGCTGCCGCGCTCCACCACCACGCCCTCGACCACTTCCGAGCGCGCGCCGATGAAGCAGCCGTCCTCGATGATGGTGGGGTTGGCCTGCAGCGGCTCCAGCACGCCGCCAATACCGACGCCGCCAGAGAGGTGCACGCCCGCGCCGATCTGCGCGCAGGAACCCACCGTGGCCCAGGTATCGACCATGGTGCCGGCGCCAACGTGCGCGCCGATGTTGACGTAGCTGGGCATCAGCACCGCGTCCTTGGCGATGTGCGCGCCGCGGCGCACCAGCGCGCCAGGCACCACACGCGCGCCCAGGCCTTGCAGTTCCGCGTCGTCGCCGTGGGCGAAGCGCAGCGGCACCTTGTCGAAGGCCAGCGCCGGGCCGCCGTCGACCACGCGGTTGCCGTTGATGCGGAAGTACAGCAGCACCGCCTTTTTCAGCCACTGGTTGACCTTCCAGCCGCCCTGCCCGTCCGGCTCGGCCACGCGGCGCTCGCCGGATTCGAGCAGGTCGAGCACCTGGCCCAGCGCGGGGCGCAGGTGGGTCTCGATCTCGGCCTGGGTCAGTTCGTTGCGACGCTCGAACGCGTCGTCGATCAGGGATTCGATGCTTTGCATGGGGAATGGACGTCCAAATCAGTTAAGAGCCTGTTTATGCTCCCCAAGCACTCCGCGCCGGGATCTGTTTGCGCGCAGGCCAAGAAAGAACGAAGGAGTGGACGTCGGTCCACGACTGAGTGATGACACAGGGATGCGGGCAAACAGACCCGGCCCTGCGGGTTGCCATCGGGCGGCCGCCATGCGGCAGCGCGCGGCTTGACCTGCCAGCCAGGCAGGCGCTGCGCCACGCACTACCACCTGACGGCCACCCGATGACAACGCGAAGTGTTTGGGGAGCATAAACAGGCTCTGAGGAGAGCCCCGCCATTGTGCCCGCCCGCGCCGCACGGGGGAACCGCCGGCGCCTTGAAGCCCGCGCCCACGCGAAGGGCGACCGGCGGACACCAAATGCTTGCGCCACGATTCGCCTGCGGATCGGCAGGGCCGGCAAGCGCCTTTCCGGTACGCGCTAAACCAGCGCAAGCAGGATCGGCGCGGCGATGCCGGCGAGGAAGATCGCGAGGATGCGCCCCCCGTGCCGCGTGTATTTCCAGGAGAGATACAGCCCGGTCAGGGTCGACAAGGCCAGCGCGAACGCGACCAGCGCGACGAAGATCTTCAGCGGCAGCGGGTTCTTCGCCCGCGGCGCGGCCGCTGCGGCCGTGGCACGCGTAGCCAGGGCCGGCATCGCGCTCGCCGGCTTCCCTGCCGCCGCGGCGGCCGGCGGGCGCAGCTTGGCCGGCGGCACGGCCATGTCCTGCTTCTTGTGCAGTTGCCCCGCCACCGCCAGCCACTTCGGCGGCACGTAGCTGCTGCCGCGGCTGGTCTCGTGCAGGCCGAAGGTCTGCAGGCCGCCGGTGATGGCGAAGAACAGCAGGGCCGGCGCGGTGAACACGCCTAGGTAGAGGTGCACCAGGCGGCAGCCTTTGAGGACACGGTGGGTCAATGACATGCGGCAACTTCGCAAATGAGAATCGATAGCATTTAATCAGATCGCGGCGGCGGCGAAAAGCGGCACCGGCCCGGCATCGGATGAAACCGGCCGGCGACCATGCTTGTTCCCGCGTCACGACCGCTGCCTCGCCGCCCTGCCCGGCCCGCTCAAGTTCGCTGGCCGATGGCCGATACCGAACTCGGCAAGACTCTTGCTTGCCGGTCTGTACCGGGCCTGCCGCAACGGCTGGCCACGCTGAGAACGTGATGGATGAGAGGGGCGCCGCCGTAGACAAGCAGACGAAACGCCGCCCGCGCCTGGTCCGGGTGCTGGCGCTCGTCGCGCGCTGCCTGCTGGCCGGCCTCGCGCTGGCCGCGCCCGCGTGGGCCGCGTCCGCGCCGGCGGCATCGAGCGAGGCGGGCCTGCCGTTCATCCGCAATTTCGATCCCCGCAGCTACGGTGCCGCGGCGCAGAACTGGTCGCTGGCGCAGGACCGGCAGGGCGTGATCTACGTGGGCAACGTCGACGGCGCCGTGCTGGCCTTCGACGGCGCGCGCTGGCAGCGCATCCCGGTGCCCAACCGCGCCGCGGTGCGTTCGCTGGCGCTGGGCGCGGACGGCCGCATCTACGTGGGCACGGTGGGCGACCTGGGCTACCTGGAGCCGGACGCCACCGGCCAGCTGGGCTTCGTCTCGCTGCGGGACAAGATCCCGCCCAGCGAGCGCGATTTCGCCGACGTGTGGTCGATCCACCCCACCGCCGACGGCGTGTTCTTCGCCACCTCGACCCAGCTGTTCCGCTACCGGAACGGCGCGATGGAGGTATGGAAGCCGAAGACCTCGTTCCACCTCAGTTTCCTGGTCGACGGCAAGCTGTACATCCGCGAGGTCGGCCTGGGCCTGTTGCAACTGGACGGCGAGCGGCTGGAACTGTCGCCCGGCGGCAGCCGCTTCGCCGACGAGAAGATCTACGCGCTGCTGCCCTGGCGCGGGCCGGACGCGCAGCCCGGCGACCTGCTGGCGGGCACCCGCACGCAGGGCTGGTTCATCCGCCAAGGCGACAGCTGGCGGCCCTGGACCACCGAAGCCGACGCGGCGATCCGCAAAGGCCAGCTGTACAACGCGAGCTGGCTGGCCGACGGCCGGCTCGCCGCGGGCACGCTGCGCGGCGGCCTGTTCCTGCTCGATGCGCAGGGCCACCTGCTGCGCACGCTGACGCGCGGCAGCGGCCTGAGCACCAACATGATGCTGGCGCAGTTCCAGGATCGCGAGGGCGGCCTGTGGATCGCCGCCGGCAACGGCATCAGCCGCATCGATCTCGGTTCGCCGTTGACCTACTACGGCGAACGCGGCGGCCTGCCGGACGGCGTGCTGGCGCTGCGGCGCCACGCGGGCACGCTCTACGCGGGCACCACCGACGGGCTGTACCGCCTGGTGGACGGCGCCGACGCGCATTTCGAACGGCTGCCCCGGGTGACGGGACAGATCTGGGGCTTGGCCGAGGTCGACGACGAGCTGCTGGTCGCCAGCAGCGACGGCGTGTTCGCGCTCGCCGACGGCACGTCCCGGCAACTGCTCGACACCCGCCAGAGCGCGCGTTCGACCACGGCGCTCAGCCTGCGCCGTTCCACGCGCGATCCGGCGCGCGTGTTCGTGGGCTACCCGGACGGCATCGGCACGCTGCGCCACGAGGGTGACCGCTGGATCGACGGAGGCCGCATCGCCGGCGTGCGCCAGGAAGTACGCACGATCCGGCAGGACGCCGACGGCCATGTGTGGCTGAGCCTGTGGGTCGGCGGCGCGATCCGCCTGAGCCTGCCGCCGGACTGGCAGGGACCGCGCGACGGGCGCACCGTCAGGGTCGAGCGCTTCGGCACTGCGGAGGGCCTGCCGCCGGAACAGAACGATCTGGCGATGATCGACGGCCGGCTGCGCTTCACCACCCCGCATGGCATCTACCGCTTCGACGAGGCCAGCGGCCGCTTCTCGCTCGACCCGGCGTTCGCCGGACTGTTCCCCGGCGGCCCGCAACCGGTCGACGTGCTGCGCCAGGATCGCCGCGGCGGCCTGTGGATGTATGCCGTAGCCGATGCCGACGGCGGCAAGCAGACCGGCCACGCCGTGCACGCCGGCCAGGGCTGGCGCTGGGCGGACACGCCATTGCAGCCGCTGGCGGGCATCGACATGTCGGTGTTCCTGGACGACGCCGACGGCACCGTGTGGCTGGGCGGCGACAAGGGCCTGTACCGCTACCAGCCCACGCGCGCCGCATCGGCGGACCCGCCGCCGCGGACGCTGCTGCGCATGGCGGCCGAGCAAGGCGGTCGGGTGCTGTTTGCCGACCACCTCGCCGCCGCGCGACCACCGGAAATCCCCTACGCGCAGAACTCGATCCGCTTCGAGTTCGCGCTGCCCAGCTACGAGCACTCCGACGCGAATCGCTACCAGGTGTGGCTGCAAGGCCTGGATCGCGACTGGTCGTCATGGAGCGACGACGCCTACCGCGACTACACCAACCTCCCCGAGGGCCGTTACCGCTTCCATGTGCGCGCGCGCAATGTGTACGGCCGGCATAGCCAGGAGGCCACGTTCGACTTCCGCATCCTGCCGCCGTGGTACCGCACGGCTTGGGCGTGGCTGCTGTGGGTCGCCGCGGGCATGCTGGCGCTGAGCCTGCTGGTGCGCTGGCGCTCCGCCGCGCTGCGCCGGCGCAACCGCGCGCTGGCCGGACTGGTGGCACGGCGCACCGGCGAACTGGCGCAGGCCAACCGCGCGCTGCGCGAGGCCAACGAGGCGCTGGCCCAGCAGATCGTCACCGACCCGCTCACCGGCCTGAAGAACCGCCGCTACCTCAGCGAGCACATCGAGCACGACCTCGCTGCCGCGCGCCGGCACTGCCGCGACCACGGCCCCGGCGCGCAGCTGCTGTTCCTGATGGTGGACATCGATCACTTCAAGCAGATCAACGACAGCTACGGCCACGCCACCGGCGACCGCGTGCTGCTGCAGTTCCGCGACGTGCTGCTCTCGGTCACCCGCGAATCCGACACGCCGGTGCGTCGTGGCGGCGAGGAGTTCCTGATCGTGGCCCGCTTCGCCCCGCCCGAGGCCGGCCCGCAGTTCGCCGAGCGCATCCGCGCGGCGGTGGCCGAGCAGCGCTTCGAACTGGGCAACGGCCGGCACGTGCACCTCAGCTGCTCGATCGGCTTCGCCAGCTACCCGTTCTACGCCAGCGAACCGGAGCGGCTGAACTGGGAGCAGGTGGTGAACATCGCCGACGAATGCCTGTACGCGGCCAAGCGCCAGGGCCGCAACGCCTGGGCCGGCGTGGCGCCGGTGGCGACGCCGCCGGCGGGCAGCGCGATCGATGCGCTGCACGCGACATTCGCCCGCCTGCCCGAACCCGGACCGCTGCCGGTGCAGGCCTCGTGGGCTTGCGCGGAACCGTTGGAAGCCTGACATGCGCTGCCACCATGACCTCACATCCGGACGAAAGGAGAAGCCGTGCCGCGGCGTCCACTCGACGCGACCGAACTGACCGTGGGCCTGCCCATGCGCTTCAATGCCTACGACGGTCGAGGCAACCTGTTGCTGTGCGTGGGCCAGGTGATCGGCAGCGCGGCGCAGCGCGAGATGCTGCTGCAACACGGGCTGTTCTACGGTTCCGAGGAGGAATGCCGCGGCCCGCTGCCGCCGTCGCCGGAACCGGCGCGCTCGCCGCTGGCGCGGCTGCTGGACGCGCGCCGGCGCCTGCAGGCCTTGCTGGCCGATCCGGAGCCGGCGGATTTTCCGGCGGCGCTGGCCGACATCGCCGCGCAGGTACGCGAGGCCTGCCGGATCAATCCCGACGTGGCGCTGGCCAGCATCCTGCTGCGCACCGACGGCCCGTACAGCAGCCGCCATGCGGTGAACGCGGCGGTCGCCTGCCAGCTCACCGGCATGGCGCTGGCGCTCGATGCCGGCGAACTGGCGGCCATCGTCGCGGCCGCGCTGACGATGAACATCGGCATGTTCACCCTGCACGATGCGCTGGTCGCCTGCGAGGGCCCGCTGTCCGACGTGCAGCATGCGATGGTGCGCGCGCATTGCCGGCTCGGCGCGGCGATGCTGCGCGAACGCGGGATCACCAGCACCACCTGGCTCGACGCCGTGCGTGACCACCACGAGCGCAGCGACGGCAGCGGCTATCCCGACGGCAAGCGCGGCGCGCAGATCGGCCGGGCGGCATGCCTGGTGGCCTTGGCGGACATCTATTGCGCGCGCGTCGCCGGCCGCGAGTACCGGCCGCCGTTGCAGCCGACGCAGGCGCTGCGCTGGCTGTTCCTCAACGAAGGGGCGGCGCTGGACGAGCACCTGGCCCGGGTGTTCATCAAGACGCTCGGCGTTTATCCGCCCGGCACCGGCGTGCGCCTGCGCAACGGCGCGCTCGCGGTGGTGCTCCAGCGCCAGTCGGCCGGCCACCAGCCCGTGGTGGCCTCGCTCACCACGCACGACGGCCTGCGCCTGCACTCACCGATCCGGCGACGCGGAGACGTCGAGGCGCATGCGGTCACCGAGGTGGTGGACCTGTCGATGCTGGGCATCCGGGTCGACATGGAAGCGCTGTGGGGCGCCGACGCGGCGGAGTGACAGATAGGGCCGGCTAGGCGCCCTGCCTCAGCCGCGCCAGCAGCGACTGGCGCAAGTGTTCCTGCTGGGCCTCGTCCAGCGGCGCATCGGCGCGGTCGCTGAGCTGGAAGAAATCCTCCACCCGCTCGCCGAAGGTGGCGATGCGCGCGTCGTGCACGCGCACCGCGCAGGTCACCAGCACCTGTGCCACCGCGGCCAGCAGGCCGGGGCGGTCGCTGCACACCAGGGCCATGCGGGTGCGCCCCTCGGTCTGGCGGAAATCGATGCGCGGCGGCATCTGGAAGTGCTTCAGTTGGCGCGACATGCTGCGCCGTGGCGGCAGGATCTGGCCGCCCTGCGCCAGTGCGCGCTGCATGCGTGCGCGCAGCTCCTCGGCGCGATCCGCGCTGGCCGGCTGCTGGCCGTCCGCCTCCAGCAGCAGGAAGGTGTCCATCGCCATGCCCGAAGGAGCCTGTCGAACTTGAGCTGACCGGGCTGCAAATCCGTCTGCGCGGTCCATGTCCCCGCCGCTTCTTGGCCCATGGGACCCACCATGGGCCGGCGAAGCGTCGGAAACCTGTCCTCGCGCAGCCGAATTTTCGCCTCGATCACTCAAGTCCGACAGGCTCCTGGAGCCGAGGATGCGCGCCTCCACCACCGAGAAGTGCAGCCGGTCGAGCATCGCGGTGACGCTGGCGAACAGGCCGTCGCGGTCGGGCGTGCAGACGAACAACTCGGTGCTGCCGCGCACCGAGAGCGGATGCACGGCGACCAGCGGCCACGCGCCGTCCGCCCGCACGATCGCCGCGGTCTGCCAGGCGATCTGCTCGGGGCGGTGACGCAGGAAGCTGGAGTCGGGGAACGCGCGCCAAGCGCGCTCGGCCGCCTCGGCGTCGATCCCCTCGGCTTGCAGCAGGATCAGCGCCTGCGCGCGGCAGGCGTCGATGCGCGCCGCGGCGTCGTGCCCGGGTCGCATGTCACTGCGCAGCGCCTGCCGCGCCGCCGCGAACAGGTCGGCCAGCAGGCGATCCTTCCAGCCGTTCCACAGCTTCGGGCTGGTGCCGATGATGTCGGCCACCGTGAGCAGGTAGAGCCGGCCCAGCCGCTCGCGGTCGCCCACCGTCTCGGCAAAGCGGCGCACCACGTCGGGGTCGGTGATGTCCTGGCGCTGCGCGGTGGTGCTCATCAAGAGATGCCAGCGCACCAGCCACGCCACGCGCTCGCCGTCGGCCGTCGGCAGGCCCAGCTTCGCGCAGAACGCCCGCGCGTCGCCTTCGCCCAGCACGGAATGGTCGCCGCCGCGGCCCTTGGCGATGTCGTGGAACAGGCCGGCCAGCAGCATCAGTTCCGGCTGGCCCAGGCTGGCCCAGACGTCGCAGGCGACGGGGAATTCGTCGCGCGCCTCGGGGTCGGCAAAGCGCGCCATCTGGCGCAGCACGCGCAGCGTGTGTTCGTCCACCGTGTAGACGTGGAACAGGTCGTACTGCATGCGCCCGACCACCTTGCCGAACGCGGGCAGGATCGCGGCCAGCAGGCCGTGCCGGTTCATCCGCCACAACGCATCCACCGCGGGTGCGCCGCGCTTGAGCAGGCGCAGGAAGGCGGCCAGCACGTCGGGATTCTCGGCGAGCGCGCCATCGTGCTGCGCGGTGGCCTGGTGGATGCGTCGCATGGTGTCGGCGGAAAAGCCGATCAGGCCCGGCTCGTCCAGCCGCGCGATGAAGGCCTCGACCAGCGCCGCCGGGCGCCGCGCGAACAGCTCGGGATCGCGCGCCGACAAGCGCGTGCCGTGGCGCACGAAATCCTCGCCGACCGGTTTCGCCTCGCCCGGCGGCTCCAGCAGCTCGACGAAGCGTTCGGCGATCTGCACGCCCAGCCGCTCGACCTGGCTGGCCGCACGGTAATAGCCCTGCATGAACTGCTCGACGCCGAGGTTCTTCTCGTGCTCGTCCTCGAAGCCCAGCCGCCCGGCGAGCGCGCGCTGATAGTCGAACAGCAGGCGTTCCTCCGGCCGCCCCGCCTCCAGATGCAACGCGAAACGGTAACGCCGCAGCGTGGCTTCGGCCTCGCACAGCGCAGTGCGCTCGGCCGGATCGAGCAGGCCGGCATCCTGCATCGCCTCGAAGCCGCCGGCATGCGCCAGCCGGCGCCCCAGCCAGCGCAGCGAATCGAGCGTGCGCAGGCCGCCGGGGCCGTCCTTGAGGTTGGGTTCGAGGTTGCTCGCGGTGTCGTTGTGTCGCGCGTGGCGGGCGTCGCGCTCGGCCAGCCGCGCGGCGAGATATTCGCGCGGCGGCCACAGCGCGGGATCGTCCACGATGGCGCGCAGCGACGTGTCCATGGCCGCGTCGCCGGCCAGCCGGTGCGCATCGAGCAGGCTGGTGAACACGCTGGCGTCGGCGGCGGCCAGCGCGCGGCACTGCGCCGGCTCGCGCACCGCGTGGCCCACCTTGAGGCCCACGTCCCACAGCGTGGCGAAACATTGCTCCAGCGCGCGCAGGCGCGCCGGCTCGGGCCGCTCGGCCAGCACCAGCAGGTCCACGTCGGAGTGTGGAAACAGCAGGCCGCGGCCGAAGCCGCCCACCGCGAACAGCGCCGCGCCCGTCACCTCGCCCAGGCAGGCCGTCCACACATGCGCCACGATGCGCGCCACCGCCTCGCCGCGCCGCCGCGCCAGCGTGCTGGCATCGGCGCCGTCGCGGAACGCGGTGGCCAGCGCGCGGTCCACGTCGCCCAGCAGCTGCCGCAGCGCGCGCCGCGCATCGGCCGACACGCCCGAGCGTGGCACGGCCGACGGCAGGCGGGGCAGCGATGGAAGCACGACGCTCATCGGCAGGATTCAGGGCAGCGGTTGGGAACTGTCAGTCTGCCACGGCGCCGCATGTTCACGTTATGGCAAAACACCCAGTAGGTCGGGCTTCAGCCCGACACGCCGCACGAGTCGGGATAAATCCCGACCTACGTAGATTTCACTCAGGCATCCGGCCAGGGCGTGAGGATCTCGAAGCCGTCAGCGGTCACCGCGATGGTGTGTTCCCACTGCGCGGACAGCGAGTGGTCCTTGGTGACCACGGTCCAGCCGTCGGGCAGCTGCTTGGTCTGCGGCTTGCCGGCGTTGATCATCGGCTCGACAGTGAAGGTCATGCCTTCCTTGAGTTCCACGCCGGTGCCGGGCTTGCCGTAGTGCAGCACCTGCGGCTCGTCGTGGTAGACCTTGCCGATGCCGTGGCCGCAATACTCGCGCACCACGCTGAAGCCCGCCGCCTCGGCGTGCTGCTGGATCGCGTGGCCCACGTCGCCCAGGGTGGCGCCGGGGCGCACCGCGTGGATGCCGCGCATCATCGCCTCGTGGGTGGTTTCCACCAGCCGCTTCGCCAGCACCGACGGCGTGCCCGCGAAGTACATACGGCTGGTGTCGCCGTGCCAGCCGTCCTTGATGACGGTGACGTCGAGGTTGACGATGTCGCCGTCCTTGAGCACCTTGCCGGGGCTGGGGATGCCGTGGCAGATCACGTGGTTGACCGAGGTGCACAGCGTCTTCGGGAAGCCGTGGTAGCCCACGTTGGCCGGCACCGCCTTCTGCACGTTGACGATGTGTTCGTACGCCAGCCGGTCCAGTTCCTCGGTGGTGACACCGGGCCTGACGTGCTCCTTGAGCATGGCCAGCACCTCGGCGGCCAGCTGGCCGGCCACGCGCATGCCTTCGAGGTCCTTGGGGGATTTCAGGGTAATGGCCATGATTCCGTCCATATGGCGACACAACCGCTGGAAATCCAGCGACTTGCCGCATCGCCGGCGCACCGGCTACAATTGCGCGGTTTTGCAGGCTGCACCCGGCGTCATCGACGCCCGCGCAACGCAAAACGAGACGGGATTGTAACCGCGTCGCGGTACAAGCCCAAACCAACGCCACACACGCATCGGCACCGTTCTTCGGGGTGCCGCGCGCAGCGTTCGCTGCCGCGGTCGAAGCCGGGGATGCGTGGAGGTCCCAACCCCCGGGCCACCTGAAAAGGCCCACTGCAAGGAGTTACACCATGGCTCAAGTCACCATGCGCGAAATGCTCGAGGCCGGCGTCCATTTCGGTCACCAGACCCGTTACTGGAACCCCAAGATGGCGCCGTACATCTTCGGCGCCCGCGGCAAGATCCACATCATCAACCTCGAGAAGACCCTGCCGCTGTTCACCGACGCGATGAACTTCCTGTCGGGCCTGGCGCAGAAGCGCGGCACCATCCTGTTCGTGGGCACCAAGCGCTCCGCCCGCGAGGCACTGGCCGAAGAGGCCGCCCGCGCCGGCATGCCCTTCGTCACCGCGCGCTGGCTGGGCGGCATGCTCACCAACTTCCGCACCGTGAAGCAGTCGGTGGCCAAGCTCAAGGAACTGGAAGCGGCCGAGACCGACGGCAGCTTCGAGAAGCTGGTCAAGCACGAAGTGCTGGCCCGTCGCCGCGAGCGCGACAAGCTGCAGGCTTCGCTGGGCGGCATCAAGGACATGAACCGCCTGCCCGACGCGCTGTTCGTGATCGATATCGGCCACGAGGACATCGCCGTGCAGGAAGCCAAGAAGCTCGGCATCCCGGTGATCGCCGTGGTCGACACCAACTACAACCCGGAGCTGGTGGACTACGCGATCCCCGGCAACGACGACGCGATCCGCGCGATCCAGCTGTACGCCCGCGCCGCCGCCGACTCGATCCTCGAAGGCAAGGCCGCCGCGCCGGCCGCCGCCCAGGGCGACGCCAACGAGTTCGTCGAGCTGGACGAGGAAGGCAACCCGGTGGCCAAGGCCGAGCGCAAGAGCGCCGCGCCGCGACGCGACGCCGCCCCGCGCAAGGGCGCCGGCGCGCCGCGCCGTGACGGCGGCCGCGACGGCCGCGCTCCGCGCGACGCCAAGTAAGGCGAGGTGACGGCGGGCAACCGCCGTCGCTGCGACAAGACAAAGCCCGTCCGGCGTCGTGGTGCGATCCGCCACGACGCCTCAAGCATTCGAGGAACAACGATGAGCAATATCTCCGCCCAACTGGTCAAGGAGCTGCGTGAGCGTTCCGGCGCCGGCATGATGGAATGCAAGAAGGCGCTGGTCGAGAACCACGGCGACATCGAGATCGCGATGGAGTGGCTGCGCAAGTCCGGCCTCGCCAAGGCCGACAAGAAGGCCGGCCGCGTGGCCGCCGAAGGCCGCATCGTGGCCGCCCAGGCCGGCGGCAAGGCCGTGCTGGTCGAGGTCAACTGCGAAACCGACTTCGTCACCAAGAACCCCGACTTCGTGAAGTTCAGCGACGCCGTCGCCGATGTGGCGCTGAAGTCCGGCGCCGCCGACATCGATGCGCTGAAGGCTGCCGCCTACCCGGGTGCCAGCAACGTCGAGGAAGCCGCCAAGGCGCTGATCGCCACCATCGGCGAGAAGATCGACGTGCGTCGCGTGGCCCGCGTGGAAAGCGACGGCACCATCGGCAGCTACATCCACGGCGGCCGCATCGGCGTGCTGGTGGCGCTCAAGGGCGGCTCCGAGGAACTGGCCAAGGGCATCGCGATGCACGTGGCGGCGATGAACCCGCCCTACGTGAAGGCCGAGGACGTTCCCGCCGACTTCATCGCCAAGGAAAAGGAAATCGCGCTGGCGGCGATGTCCGACAAGGAAAAGGCCAAGCCGGCCGAGATCCTGGAGAAGATCGTCGCGGGCAAGATCAACAAGATCGTCTCCGAGGTCACCCTGGTCGGCCAGCCCTACGTGCTGGACACCAACGTCACCGTGGGCGACGCGCTGAAGAAGGAAGGCGCCGACGTCGCCGCCGTGGTGCGCCTGGCCGTGGGCGAAGGCATCGAGAAGGTGCAGGAAGACTATCTGGCCGAAGTCGCCAAGGCGATGCAGGTCTGACAAACCCCGCGCCCCTGCGCCCACGGACGGGCGCACGCGCAGCGGAGCCTGATTCGCCCTGCGAATCAGGCGAGTCAAAAAAGGGGCAGGAGCCCCTTTTTTGACCATCAGGCACGGCGCTCTTTCGCTCTTGACGAGCGCGCAGACAAAGCAAAAAAGCCGCGGGCATCCGCGGCTTTTTCGTATCCATGCGTCGAGGGCGAAGAGCCGGAGCACCGTGCCTGATGGCCAGAAAAGGACTCCTGCCCTTTTCTGGCTCCGCCTGGCAGGCCAACGGCCTGCCAGACGTGCGCCCATCCATGGGCGCATCACCCTCGCAACACCCCCAGCGCACCCGCCACCTGCGCCTCGCGCCCCAGCGCCTTGCCCAGCGCTTCCAGCCGCTCCGCCAGTGCCGCCGCATCGGGCGCACACACCGTGGCATGCCCCACCTTGCGCCCCGGTCGCGCCTGCTTGCCGTAGTCGTGCCAGTGCGCGTCGACGGTGCGCAGCACCGGTGCGGCATCCGGCAGCTCGCCGATCCAGTTGAACATCGCCGCCAGGCCGCGCGCACCGGTGTCGCCCAGCGGCAAGCCGAGTACCGCGCGCACGTGGTTCTCGAACTGGCTGGTGTGCGCGCCCTCGATCGTCCAGTGGCCGGAGTTGTGCACGCGCGGCGCCATCTCGTTGCCGAGCAGCTCGCCGTCCTTGACGAACAGCTCCAGCGCGAACACGCCCACGTAGTCCAGCCGTTCGGCCAGGGTGCGCGCCAGCGCGGTGGCGCGCGGCTGCAGCGCGGCGATGTCCTGCGCGGGTGCGAGGCTCAGGCTGAGCACGCCGTCCACGTGCCAGTTGCGGGTCAGCGGCCAGGTGCGGAAGTCGCCGTCGCGGCCGCGCACCGCCAGCACCGACAGCTCGCGCTGGAACGGCACGAAGGCTTCGAGGATCAGCCCGTGCTTCGTCGCCTGCGCGCCCAGCGCGGTCCAGGCCGCGTCGGCGTCGGCCGCCGACTTCAGCCGGAACTGGCCCTTGCCGTCGTAGCCGAGCCGGCGGGTCTTGAGGATGGCTGGGGCACCCACCGCGGCCAGTGCGCGGTCAAGGTCCGCGCGGGTGTCCACCGCCATGAACTCGGGCGTGGCCAGTCCGCATTCGCGGAACAGGGTCTTCTCGGCGAGGCGATCCTGCGCCACCGCCAGCGCACGCGGGTTCGGGAACACCGCCACCCGTTCGACCAGCCAGCGCGCGGTCTCGGCCGGCACGTTCTCGAAATCGAAGGTGACCACGTCGACCTGGCGCGCGAACTCCTCCAGCGCGGCGTAGTCGGTCCAGTCGGCCCGGACCAGCGGCGCCACCTGGCCGGCGCAGGCGTCGGCGGCGCTGTCCACCACCAGGGTGTTCACGCCCAGCGGCGCGGCCGCCAGCGCCAGCATGCGCGCCAGTTGGCCGCCGCCGAGGATGCCGAGCACGGACTGCCGCGATGCACTCATGCGCGCGGGTCCGGCTGGTCGAGCACCGCCTGCGTCTGCCTGCTGCGCCAGCTCTCCAGCGCCTGCGCGAGGCGCGGATCGTGCAACGCCAGCACCGCGGCAGCGAGCAGACCCGCATTCACCGCACCGGCGCGGCCGATCGCCAGCGTGCCCACCGGAATGCCGGCCGGCATCTGCGCGATCGACAACAGGGAGTCCATGCCGCTCAGCGCCTTGGACTGCACCGGCACACCGAACACCGGCAGCCGGGTCTTGGCCGCCAGCATGCCCGGCAGGTGGGCAGCACCGCCGGCGCCGGCAACGATCACCTGGATGCCGCGCTCGGCCGCCTGCTCGGCATAGCGGAACAACAGGTCCGGCGTGCGGTGGGCGGACACCACCTGCACCTCGTGCGCCACGCCCAGCTCGGTCAGCACGCCGGAGGCGTGCTCCATGGTCTCCCAGTCCGAACGCGAGCCCATCACCACGCCTACCCTTGGCGTTTCCGTCGTCGCTGTCATGGTCCAGCCGCCCAAAAATGGTTATTGTACGGCTTTCCGGTTCCGCAACGATTCCGCCCCATGGACAAGCGCCTGCTCGACATCCTGTGCTGCCCGGTCGGCAAGACGCCGGTGCGGCTGCTCGGCCGTGCCGAACTGGACGCGCTGAACGGCGCCATCGTGGCCGGCAGCGTGGTCACGACGGCCGGCAGCCCGGTGCGCGAGCGCATCGATGAAGGCCTGATCACCATCGACCGCAAGCTGATTTACCGTGTCGACGACGGCATCCCCGTGATGCTGCCCGAAGAAGGCATCGGCACCACCCAGTTGAACGATTTCCCGGCCCCCTGAAGCAGCGTCCCCACGCCCCGAACCCTCGCCGACGGATCGACGACTCGCCCGCAAGACGCCGTAGCGCCAACGACAAACTTCCGGTGTGGCCATGAACGAAGCCTACGAACCGCCCAAGATCGTGCCCCTGGCGCCGCGCCTCGACGCCAGCGCCGGCGAGCGCGTGGGCGAACTGCTGAACGCCGTGCGCGGGATCGCCGGCAAACGCCTGCAGCAATGCTTGGGCAACCTGTTCGAGCACGTCGACGACGCGCTGTTCGACCTCGCCGAGAAGGCCGAGAACAACGCCACCCAGACGCACTACTTCGACGGCATGCGCGAGGTGCGCAAGCGCCGTCCGGCGATCGAGCGCAACTTCCTCGCCACGGTCAACCGCGAGCTGGGCAACCTGGCCGGGCGTGCCGCACCCGGCACCTCGGCGCCCGCGCCGGCGATGTCCGAACTGTCGCTGGTGGCCGACGCCGAGCTCGAGGAATCGCTGGCGATCACTAGCATGAGCAGCAAGCACGAGAGCCGCTTGGCGCGCGACCTGTTCGCGATCAATCAGCGCCTCTCGGTGATCTGCGGCGGCCGCAAGGTCGACGATGCCGGCAACCCGATCGCCCCGGCGGCGCTGTCGCAGGCCTTCCGCCAGGCGCTGAAGGAACTGGGCGCGGACATGCGCGTCAAGCTGCTCATCTACAAGCTGTTCGACCGCTACGTGCTGTCCACGCTGGAAGAGCTGTACGCCGAGGCGAACGCAGACCTGGCCCGTGCCGGCGTGCTGCCGCAGCTGCGCCCGGTGGCGTCGCGCGGCGCCGGCACGCCCCGCGGCAGCGCCCAGGCGGCGCATGCCGCTGGCGGCGCGATGGCCGCCGGCGCGGGCACGGACGAGGTCGCCGATCCCGCGGCCGCCGAACTGCTGCAGACCCTGCACGGCCTGTTCGTCGCGCGACGCGGCGGCGACGCCGGCCCGCGCGTCGCCCAGGCCGGCGACACCGGCGGCCCGCCGCCCTCCGTCGGCGAGCTGCTGGGCGCGCTCAGCGTGCTGCAGACCCAGTTGGCGTCCGGCGGCCTCGCCGCGCCGTCCATGGTGCGCGGCGGCAGCTTCGATCGCGAGGCCGTGGCGCAGCTCAAGGAACAGCTGCTGGGCCAGCTCGGCGCGCTGCGCGGCGCGCGGCCCAGCCATGTCGCCAGCATCGACGAGGACACCATCGACTTGGTCGGCATGCTGTTCGAGTTCATCCTCGAGGACGACACCCTGCCGGCCGAGATGCAGGTGATGCTGGCGCGGCTGCAGATCCCCTACCTCAAGGCGGCGATCCTTGACCGCAAGCTGTTCGCGCACCGCCAGCACCCGGCGCGTCGCCTGCTCGACGCCCTGGCCGAGCAGGCCAAGGGCTGGTCGCCGGAATCCGACCGCGACGGGCGCCTGCACGACAAGGTCAAGGCCATCGTCGACCAGTTGCTGCACGAGTTCGACGACGACCTCGGCATCTTCGAACGCCTGCTGCTGGACCTGCAGCAATTCCACGAGACCAACCGCCGGCGCTCCGAACTGGCCGAGCAGCGCGTGGCCGAGTCCACCCGCGGTCGCGAGAAGCTGGAGCAGGCGCGCCGCCGTGCCGCCCGCGAGATCGTCGAACGCATCGACGGCCGCAAGCTGCCGTCGCTGGTGCACGAGGTGCTGGCGCGCGCCTGGGCCAACCACCTGGTGCTGGTGCTGCTGCGCCAGGGCGAGGATTCCGGCGAGTTCCGCGACGCCCTGCGCTTCGTGGACGACTTCATCGCCAGCACGCGGCCGGCGCAGGACGCCATCACGCGCCAGCAGCTGCGCCAGCTGCTGCCCGGCATCGAGCGTGCGCTGCGCCAGGGGCTGGTCAACGTGGCCTTCCAGCCGCAGGACATCGAGCGCCTGCTGGCGCAGCTGCGCGACTGGTACGGCCTGCAATTGGGCGAATCGGCGCGCGGCGCCGTGCCGGCCACCGAGGTCGCCGCCGCTGCCGTTGCCGCGATCCCGGAAAGCATCCAGCCCCTCGTCGAGCCGCAGGCCGAGCAAGACGAACTGCCCGAGGAAAGCGTGCCGGTCGCCACCGATAGCCCCGAATGGCGGCAGGTGGAAGCGTTGCAACCCGGCGTCTGGCTGGAGTTCCAGCTGCCCGACGAACCGATGGTGCGCGCCAAGCTGTCGTGGATCAGCCCGATGAGCGGCCGCTACCTGTTCGTCAACCGGCGCGGCCTGAAGGTGGCCGATTACGCGCCGCAGGAACTGGCCGTGCTGCTCGCCGGCGGTCATGCCCAAGTGCTGGCCACCAACGCGCTGTTCGACCGCGCGATGAGCGCCATCGTCAGCCGCCTGCGCCAGCCCGACGCCTCGAACGCGAAAACCGATACCGAATGAATGCCAGGCTCCCGTTCGACCCGCCCTCCCCCGAACTGATTGCCGCCGACGTGGAACGCGCCTTTGCCGAGGACCTCGGCAAGGGCGACACCACCGCCGAATTGCTGCCGGCCGAGGCCGTGGCCGCGGCCGCGCTCACCTGCCGCGACGAGGCGGTGATCGCCGGCGCGCCCTGGTTCGATGCCTGTTTCCGGCGCATGGACCCTGCGGTGCGCATCGAGTGGCAGGCGCGCGACGGCGAACGCGTGGCGCCCGGCACGGTGATCTGCCGGCTTTCCGGGCACGCCCGCTCGCTGGTCAGCGCCGAGCGCTCGGCGCTGAACTTCCTGCAGCTGCTGTCCGGCACCGCCACCGTCACCGCCGCCTACGTGGCCGCGGTGGCCGGCACCGGCACCCGCGTGCTCGACACCCGCAAGACGATCCCCGGCCTGCGCCTCGCGCAGAAGTACGCGGTGCGCTGCGGCGGCGGCCACAACCATCGCATCGGCCTGTACGACGCGATCCTGGTCAAGGAAAACCACATCATCGCCGCCGGCGGCATCGCCAACGCTGTGGTGGCGGCACGCCGCCTGCACCCCGACCTGCTGCTCGAGGTCGAGGTGGAGAACCTCGACGAGCTGCAGCAGGCGCTGGCCGCAGGCGTGGATCGGATCATGCTCGACAACTTCAGCGTGCCGCAGATGCGCGAGGCCGTGCAGCTCACCGCCGGCCGCGTGCCGCTGGAAGTATCCGGCAACGTCGACCTGACCACCATCGGCGAGTACGCCCGCACTGGCGTCGACTACGTCTCGGTGGGCGCGCTGACCAAGCACGCCCGCGCGGTTGATCTCTCGCTGCGGCTGCGCCTGGGCTGAAAATCCCTCGCAGGATCACATCCTGCGCGCGCAGGCGAGAAGTGAGTGAAGAGTAGCGAGTAGACAGAGAACGCCAAGAACATGAGAAGCGGCGTTGCCATGCTCTTCTCTCACTTCTCGCTCCTCTTCACCCACTCCATGGGTTTTCGCGCACAAGCCGCGCTCCGCGGACGGCCTCCGGCTTGCGCACAGCCTGGCGCGCCCACACACTGCAGGCATGGGCAACGTCAACGACCTCCTGGTGCTGCTGGCGCTGATCGCGGTGATCGGGCTGTGGCTGAAGCTGAGCGCGGCGCGCGAGCGCGCGACCGCCGAAGCGCGCGCGCAGTGCGAGCGCTACGGCGTGCAACTGCTGGACGAAACCGTGGGCCTGCGCGCGCTGCGCCTGCGCCGCGTGGCCGGCCGGCGCCGGCTGGAGCGCTGCTACGGCTTCGAGGTGAGCATCGACGGCGCGGATCGCGAGCAAGGTTCGCTGTGGATGCTGGACGGCAGGCTGAGCGAACTGCGGCTGCCCACGGTGGTGCTCATGCCGGCGGCGCCCACGGCAGCGGCGGAGATTCCGTCCATCGGCTCGGAACCAGGTCACCCGACCGCCGCACTGTCCGCACCGACGGCCGATCACCCGGACGAACCCGCACCGGGCACCAACGTGGTGCCGCTGCGGCCGCGCCGGCATTCCGGCGGTGGCGACACGCTGCACTGACGGCAGCTATCGCGGCCGAAGTCGCTGCTACTTGATGACCCGCAGGAACGGCGCGCCGCGCTTGGGCTTGTCGTCGCCGTTGCCGCCCTGGCCGGACGGCGGCTCGTCGGGTGTCGGCGCGGGCGGCGGCGTGTCGCCGCCTTCCTCTTCGGCCGGGAACATCATGCCCTGCCCGTTCTCCTGGGCGTACAGCGCCAGCACCGAACCGACCGGGATGCGCACCGCGTGGCTGACGCCGGAGAAGCGCGCGGAGAAGCCGATCCAGTCGTTGCCCAGCTCCAGGTTCGCCACCGCGCGCATCGCGATGTTCAGCACGACCTGCCCGTTCTTCACCACCTGCGGCGGCACGCGCACGCCTTCGCCGTTGGCGTCGATCAGCAGGTACGGGGTCAGGCCGTTGTCGCTGATCCAGTCGTAGATCGCCCGCAGCAGGTACGGACGGTTGGAACTCATCGGATGGGTGATCTCGCTCATCAGGAACGCATGGCCTTTTCTTGTTCGGTCATGCTGCGCGCAAAACCCTGGCTGTGGAACAGGCGCTCGCCGTAGTCGACGATGGCCTTGCCTTCGCGGCCCAGGTCCACGCCCAGCCAAGGCAGCCGCCACACCACCGGCGCCACCAGGCAATCGGCCAGGCTCATCTCGGGATTGAGGAAGAACTTCGCCGCCTTGAACAGCGGCAACGCGGCCAGCAGATGCGCACGCAGGCGCTTGCGCGCGGGCTCGGCGGAACGGCCGCCGGCACGGATGGTGTCGACTTCGGTCAGCCAGTCCTTCTCGATGCGCACCGCGGCGACCCGCAGGCGCGCGCGGGACAGCGGGTCGATCGGCATCAGCGGCGGGTGCGGATAGCGCTCGTCGAGGTATTCGCACACCACGCTGGTGTCGTACAGGGTCAGGTCGCGATCGACCAGGGTCGGCGTGCTGCCGTAGGGATTGAGGTCGAGCAGGTCTTCCGGCGGCTTGCCCGGATCGACCAGCACGCGCTCGTAGCTGACGCCCTTGGCGGCCAGCACCAGACGGGCACGGTGACACTGGATGTCGTCGGCCGTGGTGTAGAGGGTGAGTGCGGTACGCGAGCGGGCGCTTGGAACCATGCGCGATATTCCCTGTTGCGGTTGCACGAATGCGGCAGCCGGCGGCTACCGCATTCGATGGGTGTTCCCCGGAAATCAGTGCACGTCTTTCCAGTATTCCTTCTTGAGAAAGTAAGCCAGCAGGGTGAACAGCGCCAGGAACAGCACCACCCAGACGCCGTAGTCGTGCCGCTGCAGGGCCGCCGGCTCCGAAACGTACTCCAGGAAGTTCACCAGGTCACGCGATGTCTGCTGGTACTGCGCCGGGGTCAGCTTGCCGGGGTGGGCCAAGTCGAGCTTTTCGACCTCGTCGGTGCCGGGCTTCATCACCGCGGTCTGCTGGCCCTGCAGCTCCCACAGCGGGAACGGCATCGCCGCGTTCGGCAGCGTGGTGTTGTTCCAGCCGATCGGGCTCTTCGGGTCGAGGTAGAAGGTGTTGAGGTAGGTGTAGACCCAGTCGGCACCCTTCGCGCTCACTTCCAGCGACAGGTCCGGCGGATCCTTGCCGAACCACTTCGTCGCATCCTCGGCCGGCATGTGCGAGATCACCGGATCGTCGAACTTCGCGCCGGTGAAGTTGAGGTTCTGCATCACCTGCTGCTCGGTCAACCCGAGGTCGTCGGCAATGCGCGAGTAGCGCATGTACTTCAGCGAGTGGCAGCCCACGCAGTAGTTGAAGAACAGCTTGGCACCGCGCTGCAGCGAAGCCTGGTCGCGCACGTTGGAGCCCGACGACATCAGCTGCTCGCCGCCCTCGGCACGTGCCGCCGGCTGGCCGGCGACCAGCAGGCCCAAGGCCAGCGCGACCGCAGGAAGGAGTTGCTTCATCAGGAGCCTGGGTTTCGTCAAGAGCGTCGGCTTAGTCATGCGTCGTCACCCGATCCGGAACCGGCTTGGTCTTTTCCCAGCCGAAATGTGTGTAGGCCCACAGGAACGCGAAGAAGCCGAAGTAGATCAGCGTCATCGTGCGGCCGAACGCGTTCTCCCAGGTGGTCAGGTCGACGTTGCCGAACCATTCCGGGATCACCTCGGCGGTGATGCCCGCGCCCACTGCGCCGAGGCCGAAGAACGCGAGCACGAACAGGCCCAGGGCGACTTTGTAGCCGGTGCCGCGGTAGCGGATCGACTTGACCTGGCCGCGATCGAACCACGGCAGCAGGAACAGCACCGCGATCGCGCCGAACATCGCCAGCACGCCCCACACCGCGGTGCCCGCGAACGAGGGGATCATGCGCACGATCGCGTAGAACGGGGTGAAGTACCACACCGGCTTGATCTCCGCCGGGGTCACCAGGTTGTTGGCCATGATCGAGTTGTCGTGCTCGAGGAACCAGCCACCGAAGGTCGGCGCGAAGAAGATGATGAAAGCCGCCACGATCAGGAAGAAGCCCACCCCGACCAGGTCCTTCACGGTGTAGTACGGGTGGAACGGGATGCCGTCCGTCGGCGCGCTCGGACTCCAGCGGTTGCCCTTGGGGCCGTGCTTGACGTCGACGCCATCGGGGTTGTTCGAGCCCACCTCGTGCAGCGCGGCCAGGTGCAGCACCACCAGCAGCAGCAGCACGATCGGCAGCGCGATCACGTGCAGCGCGAAGAAGCGATTGAGCGTGGCGTCGGCGGGCAGGAAGTCGCCCATGATCCACTCGACCAGGTGGCTGCCGATCACCGGGATGGTGCCGAACAGCGACACGATCACCTTCGCGCCCCAGAACGACATGTTGCCCCACGGCAGCACGTAGCCCATGAAGGCCTCGGCCATCAGCACCAGGAAGATCAGCATGCCGAGCAGCCACACCAGCTCGCGCGGCTTCTTGTACGAGCCGTACATGATGCCGCGGAACATGTGCAGGAACACCACCACGAAGAACAGCGATGCGCCGGTGGAATGCATGTAGCGGATCAGCCAGCCCCACTCCACGTCGCGCATGATGTACTGCACCGAGTCGAAGGCTCCCGCCGCGCTCGGGTTGTAGTTCATCGTGAGGAAGATGCCGGTGACGATCTGGTTGACCAGCACCAGCAGCGCCAGCGAGCCGAAGTAGTACCAGAGGTTGAAGTTCTTCGGCGCGTAGTACTCGGTCATGTGCTTGCGGTACACGGGCGCAAGGCCCGGTGCGCGCTCGTTGACCCAGTCGCCGAGGCTTGCGAATACGTTCGCCATCACGCGGCCTCCTTCGGACCCACGCCGATCTGCACGGTCGTGTCGTCAATGAAGTGATACGGCGGGATCTCCATGTTCTTCGGCGCCGGTACGCCCTGGTAGACGCGGCCGGCCATGTCGTAGCGCGAGTGGTGGCAGGGGCAGTAGTAGCCGCCCTGCCAGTTCGGATCGAACGGCTCGGGCTTCATCTCGCCGACGTAGTTCGGCACGCAGCCGAGGTGGGTGCAGATGCCGATCATCACCAGCCACTCGGGCTTGATCGAGCGCGTCTCGTTCTGTGCGTACTTCGGTTGCTGGGCGGCCGAGCTGCCGTCCGACTTCGGATCGACCAGGCGCGGGTCCTGCTTCGGCAGCGCCGCCAGCTGCGTCGGCGTGCGATTGACGATGAACACCGGCAGGCTGCGCCAGCCGACGATCAGCTGCTGGCCAGATTCGATCTTCTTGAGGGACTGGGTGACCGGTGCTCCGGCGGCCTTGGCTCGCGCGCTGGGTTCCCACGACTTGATGAAGGGCACGGCTGCCGAGACGATTCCCACACCGCCCACCACCGAAGTGGCGGCTGTGAGAAACCGGCGGCGGCCATGATCGACGACTTCGTTCGCCATCAGGCTCTCCGGTACATGATGCGTCAGGATGGGCTCGCGCCCAGCAATGATTTGGAACCCCTGAAAATCGCGTTAGTCTAGCGTCAGCCCCCGCACCGTACAATAAAAGCGCCGCGGCGTATCGACGCTGGGGGAACCTTGCCCGACCTCGGCTGCACGGCCAGCCTACCCTACCGTCCGCCCGCCCGTCACGGATTGCAGCACGACATGAAACATGCCGCCGGCACGCTCGCCTTTCTCGCCCGCTGTGTCGTCATCGGCCTCGCGGCAGCGTTCGTGATCGGCCTGTTCTGGCCCGGCAGCGGCGAGCGCCTGCGCGCGCGACTGGGGCTGCCCGGGGCACCGGCGACCGGCGCACCGACTGCCGCACCGACCTCCTACGCCGACGCGGTCGCCGCCGCGGCTCCCTCGGTGGTGAACATCTACGCCGACAAGATCGTCAACGAGCGGGCGATCAAGATGTACGACAACCCGATCCTGCAGCAGCTGCTGGGCGGCACGCTCACCACCTACGCGCGCCGCGAGAAGACCCTGGGCTCGGGCGTAATCGTCAGCGCGCAAGGCTACGTGCTCACCAACTACCACGTGATCTCGCACGCCACCGACATCCAGGTGCTGCTGTACGACGGCCGCGTGGCCAAGGCCACCGTGGTCGGTTCGGACGAGGAGACCGACCTCGCGGTGCTGAAGATCGACGCCGGCAACCTGCCGGTAATCCAGTTCGCCAAGCAGAACCCGCGCTCCGGCGACGTGGTGCTGGCGATCGGCAACCCGCTCGGCCTCAACCAGACCGTGACGATGGGCATCGTCAGTGCGGTGGGGCGCCAGTTGAACGGCTCCAGCGCCGAGGACTTCATCCAGACCGATGCGGCGATCAACCTCGGCAACTCCGGCGGCGCGCTGGTCAACGCCGAGGGCCGGCTGGTGGGCATCAACACCTTGCTGATCGGCAAGGCCGCGAATGCCGAAGGCATCGGCTTCGCGATCCCGGCGGTCACCGCCAGGAAGGTGCTGGACCAGATCGTCGCCACCGGCCACGTGGTGCGCGGCTGGCTGGGCGCGGATTACAGCTTCGTGCCGGTGGCCGCCAACAGCGGCCTGCCTGCGGCGGCGCGCGGCGCCCAGGTCACCGACGTGTACCCCGGCAGCCCCGCTGCACTGGCCGGCATCCAGCCGCGCGACATCCTGCTGCGCATCGGCAGCGACAATATCCGCGACCCCGCCGACCTGCGCCGGCGCGAGTCGGCGATCAAGCCCGGCACCACGGTGGAGATCTCCGGCCTGCGCAACGGCAGTCCGTTCCACACCGAGGCCACGCTGACCGAGCGCCCGCCGATGAACGTGGAAACCGCGACATCCGAGAGCAACCAGTAGGAGCGCACCCTGTGCGCGAATGCCCTTGGCTCCGATCAACGCCAGAGCCATTCGCGCACAGGGTGCGCTCCTACATCGATCGCGCCGCCGCCAGCGGCGGATGCAGCGCCGCCTCGTAGCGCTTGCGCAAGGTATCCACGCGCTGCACGTAGACCTGGGTCTCGGCATACGGCGGCACGCCGTTGTAGCGCTGCACCGCGCCGGGGCCGGCGTTGTAGGCCGCGGCGGCCAGGTGTTCGTTGCCGCCGAAGTCGCGCAGCAGCAGGGCGAGGTAGCGCGCGCCGCCGCGGATGTTCTGGCCGGTATCGAATGCGTCCAGCACGCCCATGTCGCCGGCCGTGCCCGGCATCAGCTGCATCAGCCCCTGCGCGCCCTTGAGCGAAAGCGCGCGCGGGTTGAACGCGCTCTCGGCGTGGATGATCGCGCGCAGGAAGGCCTCGTCCACGCCGTACTCCACGCTGGCCGCGCGGATCGCGTCCGCATAGGCGGTGAGGTTGAGCGGCACGCTGCCCCAATGGATGGTCGAATGCAGGTTGCAGGCGAAGCAGGTGGCGATGTAACTGAACAGCATCTTCGCCTCCTGCGCGGCGCGACCGGCGGGGCGGAT
The DNA here is from genome assembly GCF_002001105.1 of Rhodanobacter sp. C06. Taxonomy (GTDB): domain Bacteria; phylum Pseudomonadota; class Gammaproteobacteria; order Xanthomonadales; family Rhodanobacteraceae; genus Rhodanobacter_A. Next base: position 86,485 of record NZ_MUNP01000040.1, read on the forward strand.
GTTGGTGTATTCCACGCTGCCGTCGGCGCGCGCGATGCGGTACACCGCGCCGCGCAGCACGCGGTCGCCCGGCGCCGTGGCGGCCGGCATGTCGGGCAGTGCGCCCGCGCCGCGGCTCGACTGGCTGTAGGTCCAGTGCCCGCGCAAGGCCGCCGGCACGTCTGCGGCTGAAGCGCCTGAAGGGAGCGCCGCAGCGGGCGGCAGCGGATCGGTCGCCGGCAGCCTTGCGGTGCTGAGTACGCCGCCGCGCACCGCCGCCAGCGAGGCCACGACGGCATCGGCCTGCGGCTTCGTGCCCACCACCGCCCCCCGCACCCGCTGCAGCGAAGTTTCGGACGCGCGCCGCGCCGGTGCGCCATAGCTGCCCAGCTTGCGGCAGCCGTGATAGCCCGCGGTGCTGCCGGTGAACACCGCCTCGCCGCTGGAACCGGTGCAACGGTAGAGATTGCCCGCATGCGCCGCTGGCAGCCACAGCGCACCCGCCAGCAGGGCACAGCCCAGCGCGATCCGCTGCGGGATCGTGGTGTAGGACGGGGAGCCTGCGACGGGCCGGCCGACACTCCCCCGGTGGCGCACGGCATCGAACATGCGCGCAGTGTGCCGCCGCGCCGTGTCCGCGCCAAGAGCGGGCGCACCGTTTCGTGCGCCATGCCCGTCCGGAAAGCTCCCCAAGTGCCTGATCCGGCTGGCATGCTTGCTGGCAGGCAGGCGTGTGGCGGCGTAAACTGCGCGGTTCGGCGCGACCCGCGCCGCGCCGCGAGCAACCACGGTAACCAGCACCCATGAGCGGCAAGCTTTTCATCAAGACCCACGGCTGCCAGATGAACGAGTACGACTCGGCCAAGATGGCCGACGTGCTCAAGGCCTCGCACGGCCTGGAGCTGACCCAGGACGAGTCCGAGGCGGACGTTATCCTGATCAACACCTGCTCGATCCGCGAGAAGGCGCAGGAAAAGGTGTTCAGCCAGCTCGGCCGCTGGAAGGAGCACAAGCAGGGTGGCCGCCACGTGGTCATCGGCGTGGGCGGTTGCGTGGCCAGCCAGGAAGGCGAGGCCATCATCAAGCGCGCGCCCTACGTGGACCTGGTGTTCGGCCCGCAGACGCTGCACCGCCTGCCCGAGCTGATCGAGGCCAATCGCGCCACCCACCGGCCGCAGGTGGACATCTCCTTCCCCGAGATCGAGAAGTTCGACAAGCTGCCCGAGCCGCGCGCCGAAGGCCCCACCGCCTTCGTCTCGATCATGGAAGGCTGCTCCAAGTACTGCAGTTACTGCGTGGTGCCCTACACCCGCGGCACCGAGATCAGCCGCCCGTTCGACGACGTGCTGGTGGAAGTGGCCCAACTCGCCGCGCAGGGCGTGCGCGAGGTGAACCTGCTGGGCCAGAACGTCAACGCCTACCGCGGCCCCATGCACGACGGCGGCATCGCGGATCTCGCCGTGCTGATCCACGCCATCGCGCAGATCGAGGGCATCGGCCGGATCCGTTTCACCACCTCGCATCCGCTGGAGTTCTCCGACTCGCTGATCGAGGCCTACGCCAGCGTGCCCAAGCTCGCGAACTTCCTGCACCTGCCGGTGCAGGCCGGCTCCGACCGCATCTTGAGCGCGATGAAGCGCGGCTACACCGCGCTGGAGTTCAAGCAGAAGATCCGCAAGCTGCGCGCAGTGCGCCCGGACATCTGCGTGTCGTCCGACTTCATCGTGGGCTTCCCCGGCGAGACCGACGAGGACTTCGGCAAGACCATGAAGCTGATCGAGGACATCGGCTTCGACCAGAGCTTCAGCTTCATCTTCTCCGCCCGCCCCGGCACGCCGGCGGCCAGCCTCGCCGACGACACGCCGATGGCCGAGAAACACGCTCGCCTCGAACGCCTGCAGGCGGCGATCAACGCGAACGCGAAGGCGATCAACGAGGCGATGGTCGGCAGCGTGCAGCGCGTGCTGGTGGAAAAGCCCAGCACCAAGAACCCGCACGAGCTCGCCGGCCGCACCGAGAACATGCGCTACGTGAACTTTCCCGGCGACGCGCGCATGATCGGCCGCTTCGTCGACGTGCTGATCACCGACGCGATGAGCAATTCCTTGCGTGGCCGGGTGCATGGCGTAACCGAAGCAGCAGCCTGATCCAGCCCCCTCCCCTGCTTGCAGGGGAGGGTTGGGGTGGGGTCGCTTTTGCCGACACCAGAACACCCCTTCCCAGCCTCCCCCTGCAAGCAGGGGGAGGAGTCAAAAGAAGCCAAGAAGCATGACCAACGGCCCCACCGAACGCGATTTCGCCCTCGATCCGGAAGACAACGCTCGGCTCGCCACGCTGTGCGGGCCGTTCGACGAGCACCTGCGCCAGATCGAGCTGCGCCTGGGCGTGGAGATCGACCACCGCGGCAACCTGTTCAAGGCGATCGGCGAGGAAGCCTCCGCGCGCACTGCCGAGAAGGTGTTGCGCGCGCTGTATGCCGTCACCGAGAACGAGACCTTGAACGGCGCGAAGATCAACCTGCACCTGGTCGAATCGGGCGTGGACGCGCGTGCCGACGACGCGGCCGAAGGCACGCAGGACGTCGTCATCAAGGTGAAGCGCGGCGTGATCAAGGGCCGCGGCCCGAACCAGGCGCGCTACCTGCACGCGATCACCACCCACGACATCAGCTTCGGCGTGGGCCCGGCCGGCACCGGCAAGACCTACCTCGCCGTGGCCAGCGCGGTCGAGGCGCTGGAGGCGAACCGCGTGCAGCGCCTGCTGCTGGTGCGTCCGGCGGTCGAGGCCGGCGAGAAGCTGGGCTTCCTGCCCGGCGACCTCAGCCAAAAGGTCGATCCCTACCTGCGCCCGCTGTACGACGCGCTGTACGAGATGCTCGGCTTCGAGAAAGTGGCCAAGCTGATCGAGCGCAACGTGATCGAGATCGCACCGCTCGCGTACATGCGCGGCCGCACCTTGAACGATTCGTACGTGATCCTGGACGAGGCGCAGAACACCACCGTCGAGCAGATGAAGATGTTCCTGACCCGCATCGGCTTCGGCTCGGTGGCGGTGATCACCGGCGACGTCAGCCAGGTCGACCTGCCGCGCAACGTGCGTTCGGGCCTGCGCCACGCGGTGGAAGTGCTGCGCGGCGTGGACGGCATCAGCTTCACGTTCTTCACCTCGCGCGACGTGGTGCGCCACCCGCTGGTGGCGAAGATCGTGCGGGCGTACGAGGCCTTCGAGCAGAAGGACGAGGACGCCAAGTGAGCACGGCGACGGTCCATCTCGGCTATGCCGTGCCGCGCGCCGGCATACCCGCGCCGGCGAGCTTCCGCTGCTGGGTCGAGGCGGCGTTGCATGGCGCGAAGCGGCGCAAGGCCACCGAACTTTCCATCCGCATCGTTGACGCCGACGAGGGCCGCGCGCTCAACCGCGACTACCGCGGCAAGGACTACGCCACCAACGTGCTGTCCTTCGAGGCCGAGCTGCCGCCTGGCCTGAAGCTGCCGTTGATCGGCGACATGGTGATCTGTGCCCCCGTGGTGGCGCGCGAGGCCGCCGAACAGGGCAAGCGCGCACGCGACCACTGGGCCCACCTCACCGTGCATGGCACCCTGCACCTGCTCGGCTACGACCACATCGTGACGGCCGAGGCCGAGGCCATGGAAGCGCTGGAGACGCGCATTCTCGCCGGGCTGGGCATCGCCGATCCTTACGCGGCTTGACCCCTCCCAACCTCCCCCTGCAAGCAGGGGGAGGAGAAAGCCGCCGCGCCGGCACTCCCTCCCCTGCATGCAGGGGAGGGTTGGGGTGGGGTGCTCCTACACCCTGAATTGTCACGGGTTTTCCGCTAGACTTTTGGTCCCGCCCGGCTTCGGGCAGTTGCAACCCGAGTAATGAACGACGACCCCGGCAGTACCAGCGGCCCGGCCCATCGCACCTGGTGGGATCGACTGGGCCACCTGTTTTCCGGCGAGCCGCGCAACCGCGCGGAACTGATCGACGAGTTGCGCGCCGCCCAGGTCAACGGCCTGCTCAGCGCCGACACCCTGCCCATGCTGGAGGGCGCGCTCAAGGTCACCGAGCTCTCCGTCGACGACGTGATGGTGCCGCGCGTGCAGATCGTGATGATCGCCGCCGACTCGCCGCTCGATGAGATCCTCGCCGCCGTGGTCGAATCCGGCCACTCGCGCTTCCCCGTGCATGGCGAGGACAAGGACGACATCCTCGGCGTCCTGCTCGCCAAGGACTTGCTGAAGTTCTTCGGCCACGGCGAGCACTTCGACATCCGCGCGATCCTGCGCCCCGCGGTGCTGATCCCCGAGTCGATGCGCCTCAACGTGCTGCTGGCCGAGTTCCGCCGCAGCCGCAACCACATGGCGATGGTGGTGGACGAATACGGCGGCGTGGCCGGCCTGATCACCATCGAGGACGTGCTGGAACAGATCGTAGGCGAGATCGACGACGAGCACGACGACGAGGAAGAACCGGCGCTGATCCACGCCCAGGCCGACGGCTCATGGCTGATCAGCGCACTCACCCCGATCGAGGACTTCAACGAGGAAGTGGGCGCCGCGTTCTCCGACGAGGAGTTCGACACCATCGGCGGCCTGCTCACCGCCGAGTTCGGCCACCTGCCCGAGGCGGGCGAGGAAGCCGGCGCCGGCGACTACCTATTCCACGTCACCGAAGCCGACGACCGACGCGTGCAGCAATTCCGCGTCACCCGCCGCGCACCGGACGCCTGAGCGCACCATTTCCCTCCCTCCCCTGCATGCAGGGGAGGGTTGGGGAGGGGTCGCTCTTGACCAGCGCCAAAACACCCCCTCCCAACCTCCCCCTGCAAGCAGGGGGAGGAGCAGAAGCCGGAAATCATGCGCATCACCTCCTCACTGCTCGCTCTGCTCGCCCTCTTCCTGCTGGCCATTGCCCCGGCCCACGCCAGCGTCGCCAACGCTCCCGGCGCGAACCTGGAAGTGTCGCTGGTTACCTACGGCCCGGGCGACATCTACTGGGAGCGCTTCGGCCACGATGCGATCGAGCTGCGCGACGCCGTCAGCGGCGAGGCGGTGAACTTCAACTACGGCGTGTTCGACTTCAACGAGAAGAACTTCTTCCTCAATTTCGCGCGCGGCCGCATGCACTACCTGATGGATGCCGAGCCCACCGGCGAGGAAGAAAGCTACTACGTCGACGTGGGCCGCTCGATCACCCGCCAGCGCCTCGCGCTCACGCCGGAGCAGGCCGGCGCGCTGCGCGACTTCCTGTTCTGGAATCTGCGCCCCGAGAACGCCGGCTACAACTACGACTACTACATCGACAACTGCACCACCCGCGTGCGCGATGCGCTGGACAAGGCGCTGGGCGGCGTCCTCAAGGCACGCCTCGCCACGCAGCCCGGCGGCATGAGCTACCGCCAGCAGACCGATCGCCTGATGAGCGCGCAACCCTGGCTGATGCTGCTGCTCGACCTCGGCCTCGGCCCCTACGCTGACCAGCCGATGAGCGCCTGGAGCGAAAGCTTCCTGCCTTACGAACTGCAGGCGAACCTGCGCGGCATCCGCGTACCCGACGGCCACGGCGGCAGTCAGCCGCTGGTGCAGGACGAGCAACTGCTCTCACCCAACCGCCTGCCGGTGCCGCCCGGGCAAGCGCCCGACCTGCGCCTGCCGCTGGGCGCGGCCGGACTCGCCTTCGCCCTCCTGCTCGTGGCGACCGCGCGCCGCGTGCCACTCATCCACGCCCTGCTCGCCACGCTGTACCTGGTCGTCGCCGGCCTCGTCGGCCTGCTGTTGCTGATGCTGTGGACGCTCACCAGCCACCACGCCGCCTGGTACAACGCGAACCTGCTGTTGTTCAGCCCGCTCGCCTTCCTGCTGCTGCGCGCCTCGTGGCGCGCCCGCCGCGGCCTCGCACCCGGGCGTTTCGCCAACACCGTGCTGATCCTGCAACTCGCCGCCGTCCTGATCGCCGTGCTGTTGCACCTGCTGCCCGGCACCGTGCAGCAGAACCAGCCCTGGCTGCTGTTCGCGCTACCGGTGTGGCTGGCATTGGCGTGGCGTTTGCGGCAACCAACCATCTGATACCGCGCGTTGCCCAACCGTTGCCTGCGCGGCATCATGCCGGCATGCCCACGTCCCAGTCCGTCACAAGCCCTTCCGCCGACGCCCGCATGGTCGTCAACTGCGTCGCCTACCGCAACGACGGCCAGCGCATCGGCGACGTGGGCATCGATGCGATCAGCGATGTGCTCAAGGAGCCGGACACCTTCGTCTGGGTGGGCCTGCACGAGCCGGACGAAGCGCTGCTGCTGAAGCTGCAGGAGGAGTTCGACCTGCACGACCTCGCGATCGAGGACGCGCAGAGCGCGCACCAGCGCACCAAGATCGAGGCCTACGGCGACTCGCTGTTCATCGTGGTGCAGACTGCCCAGCTCACCGGCGGCCACATCGCCTTCGGCGAGACGCACATCTTCCTCGGCGCGCGCTACCTGGTCACCGTGCGCCACGGCGCCTCGCTCTCCTACGCGCCCGCGCGGCGCAGCTGCGAACATTCGCCCGACCTGCTCTCGCTGGGACCGAGCTACGGCCTGTACAGCGTGCTCGATTTCATCGTCGACAACCTGCTGCCGATCGTGCGCGACTTCCGCGAGGAACTGCAGGAGCTGGAGCAGGACATCTTCGCCGCCAGCTTCAACCGCGACACGGTGCGCCGGCTGTACGACATGCAGCGCGACCTGATGACGATGCGCCTCGCGGTGGCTCCGCTGCAGGACGTGATCAGCCAGTTGGTACGGCTGCATCCGCAATTGATTCCCGACGAACTGCGCGCCTACTTCCGCGACGTGCACGACCACGTGACGCGCGTGAACGACGCGATCAGCGCGATGCGCGAGATGCTCACCGCCGCGATCAACGTGAACCTGTCGCTGGTCACCTTCGGCCAGAACGAGGTGATGAAGAAGCTCGCCGGCTGGGCCGCGATGCTCGCCGCGCCCACCCTCATCACCAGCTGGTACGGCATGAACTTCACCCACATGCCCGAACTCGCCGAATCCTGGAGCTACCCGGTCATCATCGGCGTGGTGGCCTGCGTGGTGGGCGGGATCTACCTGGGGCTGAAGCGGGCGAAGTGGTTGTAGG
>NZ_MUNP01000041.1 GCF_002001105.1 Rhodanobacter sp. C06
ATCTCGCACCATAGCGGCGGCGCCCGCGCAGCGTGAGCGTGTCGGCATGGAGGCAGCGTGCAGGTCCGGTGAAGGCCGGATTCACGCGGCGGGGCGCGTATCAAACGCGTGGACGCCTGGCTGCGGTAGGCAAGCGCGGGCGCCGCCGCTATGGTGCGAGATCGATGTCCCACGCTGGAACCGCCATGACCGCCGCCATCGCCGCCTTGCCGCGCTACCGCCGCGGTGACGAATTCGCCAGCAGCCTGCTGCACGGGCTGGGCATCATGCTCAGCATCGGCGGCCTCGCGGTCCTGGTGTCGTTTGCCGCCTTGCGCGGCGACTCGCGTGCGGTGGTCGCCAGCGCGGTGTACGGCGTCACCCTGATCCTGCTGTACACCGCCTCCACGCTGTACCACGCGATTCCCAATGTCACAGCCAAGCCGCTGCTGCGCACGCTGGACCACATCGCGATCTACCTGCTGATCGCCGGCACCTACACGCCGTTCACCCTGCTCGCCCTGCCGGGCGTGTGGGGCTGGAGCCTGTTCGCCGCGGTGTGGACGCTCGCGCTGGTCGGCAGCGTGCTGGAGCTGGGCTGGTTCCGCCGTTGGCGCAAGCTCGCCGTGCTGCTGTACGTGGGCATGGGCTGGATCGGCATGCTCGCGTTCAAGCCGCTGGCCGCGCACCTGCAGGCGGGCGGCATGGCGCTGCTGATCGGCGGCGGCGTGGCCTATACCTTGGGCGTGCCGTTCTACCTGTGGCGCAAGCTGCCGTACCAGCACACGCTATGGCACGCCTTCGTGCTCGCCGGCAGCGTGCTGCATTACTTCGCGGTGCTGCTGTACGTGCTGCCGGCAGCGGCCTAGTCGACCAGCATCGCGAAGCCGAACAGGCCCACCATCACCAGCGAGATCACCAGCTTCACCAGCGCGCCCAGCAAGAGGCCGATCCACGTGCCGATGCCCACGTGGGCCGAGCGCAGCACGCTGGTGCCCGACGACAGCTCACCGATCAACGCGCCCGCGAACGGGCCGATCAGGATGCCGGGGATGCCGAAGAACATGCCGACCAAGGTGCCCAGCGAGGCGCCCCACAGTGCGCGCTTGCTGGCGCCCACGCGCTTGGCGCCCAGCGTGCCGGCGACGAAGTCCACGATCACGCCCACGGTGCCCAGCGCGCCGATCAGCAGTAGCCACCACAGGCCGACGTGCTGGTAATCGTTCACCGCGGCGACCAGCCAGATGCCGCCGAACACCATCGGGATGCCGGGCAGGGTGGGCAGGATCGCGCCGACCAGACCGCCCACGATCAGCAGCGCGCCCAGGGTGTAGAACACTAGGTCGAACCACATGGCAGTTCCTTGGTTCTTTGCGATCATCCTTGATCGCGAGAATCAAATGGGCGGCCATCCGTGGCCGCACTCTATCGGCACTTTTGCGATCATCCATGATCGCGAGAATCAAACGGGCAGCCATCCATGGCTGCACTCTTCAATTGCGAAGGCGTTGGGTGAGGCCGCGCAGGAAATGCCGCAGCAGCTGGTCGCCGCAGGGGCGGTAGTTGGGGTGCTCGGGCTTGCGGAACAGCGCGGTGAGTTCGGATTTCGACAGCGGGAAACCCGCGGCGGCGAGGATCGCGTGCAGGTCGTCGTCGCGCAGTTCGAAGGCCACGCGCAGCTTCTTCAGCACCAGGTTGTTGCTGACGCGCTTGGCCACCGGCAACGGCGGGCGGCTGTCGTCGCGGCCGCGCAGGTGCACCACCAGGCCGTCGAGGAAATGCGCCATCACCTTGTCGGGGCAGTCGCGGTAGCCGGGCTCGTCGTCCTTCATCAGGTACGCGTCGATGTCGGCGGGAGTCACCTCCAGCCCGGCCAGCGCCACGATGGACGGGAGCTTGCCGTCGGGCAGGTCGAGCATGTAGCGCACGCTGCGCAGGATGTCGTTGTTGATCATGGGGGCATTCTATCGGCTGCCCACGCGTCGTTCGCGTGAGGCATGCTAGTGCGCTGCCTGTTCCCCTCTCCCGCTTGGGGCGCGGGGTTGGAGGAGAGGGGCTTCGGCCTGCACGCCTGTGGGCTGGAGCGCCCTCTCCAGCCCTTCGGGCAGCCTCTCCCGCAGGCGGGAGAGGTGAAGGTCGATGGCGTGCCGTCGTCCCCGAAAGCAGCGGGGCGCCCGAAGGCGCCCCGCGATTCGCTCACAAGTTCAAACCGATCAGTTCGGCAGCGACAAGTCGTCCAGCAGCGCCTTGAGGAAGCGCGCGGCCTCGCCACCGGTGGCAGCGCGGTGGTCGAACGTCAGCGAGATCGGCATGCGGCGATGCACCTCGATGCCGCCCATCACGGCCACCACGTCGTGGCACAGCTTGCCGGCGCCGATGATGGCGACGGTCGGAGGCACCACCACCGGCGTGGCGTAGCGGCCGGCGAACATGCCGAAGTTGCTGAGGCTGATGGTGTAGCCGGACAACTCCGACGGCGGGATCGAACGGTCCTCGACCGAGCTGCGCAGGCGCTTGATCGCAGCGCGGATGCCGGCGCCGTCGAGCACGTCGGCGTTGCGCAGCGCCGGCACGAACAGACCGTCCTCGGTGTCCACGGCGATGCCGATGTCCACTTGCGGGTGCATCGTGCGCGTGAGGTTCTTGCCGTCGAACCAGGCGTTCAGCGCCGGCACCGCCTTGCAGGCGGCGACGATGGCGCGGATCAGGCGCGCGGTGATGTCCTGCTTGCCGATCCAGGCGTGCAGGTCGGCGTCGTCGACGAGGGTGGTGGGCACCACTTGCGCATGCGCGTCGGCCATCACGCGCGCCATGTTGCGGCGCACGCCCTTGAGCTGCTCGGGCTGGCCGCTGGCCTGCACCGTCGGCGGCGCGGTGCGCACGGCCTTGCCGGCGAGCGACACCGGCGTGCGACTCGGCGCGGCGCCGGGTTCGGGCAGTTCGGGCGCCAGGTGGCGGCCGGCGGCGGCGGGCACGGCGCGGGCCGGGGCGGCGCCCAGCGCGGCGCTGCCGTTGGCGGCGGCGTTCTTCACGTCCTGCATCGTGACCACACCGTCGGCGCCGGTGGGGCGCACGCGGGCGAGGTCGACCTTGAGCTTCTTCGCCAGCGCGCGCACCGCGGGCACCGCCTTCACGCCGCCGATGCTGGCGGCCTGTTCGACGTGCACGTGGCTGCCGCTGACCATCGCGCCGACCACGGTGCCTTCGTCCTCGCGATCGGCGGTGGCGGCCTTGGCCGCAGGTGCGGGCGCCGGCGCGGGCGCCTCGGCCTTCTTCGGGCCGTGGTGGTGGCCGGTGGATTCGGCTTCGGCGCGCTGCTTGGCGTTCGCATCGGGCTCGAAGTCGGCCAGCGCGGCGCCGGTCTCGATGATGTCGCCGGGGGCGCCGTGGAGCTTCTTCACCGTGCCGGTGTAGGGCGACGGCACGTCGACCACCGCCTTGGCGGTTTCCATCGAGCACAACGGTGCGTCGAGCTTGATGTAGTCGCCTTCCTTCACGTGCCACTCGACGATGGTGGCGTCGGGCAGGCCTTCGCCGAGGTCGGGCAGGTGGAATGTCTTGATGTCGGCCATGAGAGAGCTTCCAAGAGTTTTGAGGTTTTCTCCCTCTCCCCTCGGGGGAGAGGGCCGGGGTGAGGGGCCGGGGCTTGCCTTGAACTGCATCGAAACCCCTTTCGATGAGCCTTGCCGCAAGCCTTGTCCCGTCATCCGCCCCTTCGGGGCACCTTCTCCCCTGAGGGGAGAAGGGATTATGAAACCGCGAGCGCGCGCTTCGCCGCGTCGACGACACGTTCCACGCTGGGCAGGTACCTCATCTCCAGGCGGAACAGCGGGATGTGCGTGTCGGGGCCGGTGACGCGCTCGACCGGGGCGAGCAGGTCGTAGAGGCATTCCTCGGCGATGCGGGCAGCGATCTCGGCGCCGAAGCCGGCGGTCTTGGGCGCCTCGTGCACGATCACGCAGCGGCCGGTCTTCTGCACCGACTCGGCGATGGTGTCGAAGTCCAGCGGGGTCAGCGTGGCGACGTCGATCACTTCGGCGCTGATGCCCTGCTTGGCCAGTTCGTCGGCGGCTTCCAGCGTTTCCTTCACCTGCGCGCCCCAGGTCACCAGGGTCACGTCGCTGCCGTCGCGCAGCACGAAGCACACGTCCAGCGGCAGCGCCTCGCCGTCGTCCGGCACCTCTTCCTTGTACTGGCGGTAGATGCGCTTGGGTTCGAGGAAGATCACCGGGTCGGGATCGCGGATCGCCGCCAGCAACAGGCCGTAGGCGCGCGCGGGCGAGGAGGGCAGCACCACGCGCAGGCCGGGGATGTTGGTGAACAGGTGCTCGTTCGCCTCGGAGTGGTGCTCCGGCGCGCGGATGCCGCCGCCCCACGGCGCGCGCCATACGGCCGGCACGGTGAGGCGGCCGCGGGTGCGGTTGCGCATGCGCGCGGCGTGGCAGGCGATCTGCTCCATCATCGGGTAGATGAAGCCCTCGAACTGCGCCTCGGCGACCGGCTTCATGCCGGCCACGGCGAGGCCGACGGTGACGCCGGCGATGGTGGTCTCGTCCAGCGGCGTGTCGAGCACGCGCAGCTCGCCGAACTTTTCCTGCAGGCCCTGGGTAGCGCGGAACACGCCGCCGTTGACGCCCACGTCCTCGCCCAGCACCACGACGCTGTCGTCGTGCTTCATCTCGTAGGCGAGCGCCTGGGTGACGGCTTCGATGAGAGTGATTTGTGCCATGGCTTAGTGGGCCTTCTGTTCGAGCGAAAGGACGTACTCGCGCTGCTTGGCGAGGTCGGCGGGGACTTCGGCGAAGGTGTAGTCGAACATCGCCGTCACCGGCTGCGTCTTGGTCTCGAGGTAGGCGTTCACCTCGTTGTCCATCCACTCGTCGCACTCGGCCTTCCAGGCCTCTTCCTTCGCGTCGTCCCACACGCCCTTGTCCACCAGCCAGTTGCGCAGGCGCTTCATCGGCTCCTTCGCCCAGGCGTCCTTCACTTCCTGCTCGCCACGGTAGCGGCGCGCGTCGTCGGCGGTGGTGTGGTCGCCAAGGCGGTAGGTCACCGCCTCGATCACGCTGCCGCCCTCGCCGTTGCGGGCGCGCTCCAGCGCGTCCTCCATCGCCTTGCGCACGGCGATGATGTCGTTGCCGTCCACCTGGATGCAGTACAGGCCGGCGGCGATGCCCTTCTGCGCCAGCGTGGGCGCGCCGGACTGGATCTTGCGTGGCACCGAGATCGCCCACTGGTTGTTGACGATCACCGCGACCAGCGGCAGGTTCTGCGCGCCGGCGATGTTGATCGCGCCGTAGAAGTCCCCCTTGGACGAGCCGCCGTCGCCGATCGTGCACACCGCCACGCGCTTCTCGCCGCGGATCTTGAACGCCAGCGCGGAACCGGCTGCGTGCAGGCACTGCGTGGCGATCGGCACCGACCAGGCGAAGTCGTGGCGGGCCGGCTCGTTCTGGTAGTCGTTGCCGCGCTCGTCGCCGCCCCAGTACATGTAGACCTCGCGCGGCTGCACGCCGCGGTACAGCTGCGCGCCGTATTCGCGGTAGCTCACGGCCAGCACGTCTTCCGGCTTCATCGCGCTGCCGATGCCGACGTGCGCGGCTTCGTGGCCGAGGCAGCTGGCGTAGGTGCCCAGTTTGCCGGTGCGCTGCAGTGCCACCGATTTCGCGTCGAACACGCGGGTGGACAGCATCAGCTTGTACAGCTCGACCATGTGGTCGAGATCCTTGGCGAAGGCGGGCAGATCCTTGCGAACCTGCTTGCCCTCGGCGTCGAGGTATTGCAGGTATTCGATTTCGAACTTGGCGGCGATGGACACGACTCGCTCCCGTTTGGACGAATGGGGGAAGTGGGGGCGGCGGCCCATCCAGTGGGGCCTGGCGCGCTGGAACTCCCGTGCCGGACGATCGCCGTGGCGACCAAAACGGCCGGGAAAAGCCGTACATAGATAGCAGGCGGGCATGTTGCGTCGCAAGGTACGCCGCAGCATGCGGGCGGGTACGGCGCATCGCAAAAAGTGGCGCCACGGCCATGTCTGCGGGTCGAGCGTCATCAGCGGTTACCATGCACGCTTTCGGCAGCCGCGATCGACCATGACGGACAACCAGCGCGAGCTCGAGGCGGGCATCGAGCGCGATCTCTCGGGGCGCATGACCTACGCCGGCTACCTGCACCTGGATACGTTGCTGTCCGCGCAGCGGCCCGTGTCCGACCCGCCGTACCACGACGAGATGCTGTTCATCGTGCAGCACCACGTGGCCGAGCTGTGGCTGAAGCTGGTGATCCACGAGCTGCGCGCGGCGCTGGCGTTCCTGCACGACGACCGCATCGACCCTTGCCTCAAGGTGCTGGCGCGGGTGAAGCAGATCCAGCGCCAGCTGTTCGAGCAGTGGGCGGTACTGGAGACGATGACGCCGCACGAATACCTCGCCTTCCGCGACGCGCTGGGGCCATCCTCCGGCTTCCAGTCGGCGCAGTACCGCACGGTGGAATTCCTGCTCGGCAACAAGAACGCCGACATGCTCGCGGTGTTCGCGCACGACCCGGCGATCCAGGCCGGCCTGCGCGACACGCTGCACGCGCCCGGCTTGTACGACGAGGCGCTGCGCTGGCTGGCGCGGCGCGGCCACGCGGTACCGCAGACATTGCTTGAGCGCGACGTGACCCAGCCATGGCAGTTCAGCGAGGCCTTGCTGCCGGTGTTCCGCCGCATCTACGAAGCGCCTGAGCAATACTGGGCCGAGTTCCATCTGTGCGAGACCCTGGTGGACATCGAGGAGAGCTTCCAGCTCTGGCGCTTCCGCCACATGAAGGCGGTGGAGCGCATCATCGGCCATCGCCGCGGCACCGGCGGCTCCTCCGGCGTGGGCTTCCTCAAGAAGGCGCTGGACCTCACCTTCTTCCCCGAGCTGCTGGAAGTGCGCACGGTGCTGGGTACCTGATCTGCGCGCACCAACGCCTGTGTAGGAGCGCGCCCCGTGCGCGATTGGCGCCTTCGCGAAGAGCTTCATCGCGCACAGGGTGCGCTCCTGCCCGTGAGGTAGCGGCAGGCGCGAATACGGGAGAGGCGCCCGTCCGCGCTACCATGCGGCGCCTACCTGTTGCCCGGGAAACCGCATGAATCCATCCGCCACCGCCGGCGCCGCGCCGGACTATCCGCAGCTGCTCGGCCATCCGCGGCCGCTGTGGATGCTGTTCATGACCGAATTCTGGGAGCGCTTCGCGTTCTACAGCGTGAGCTGGGCGCTGGCGCTGTACATCGTGGCGCAGTTCTACCACGGCGACAGCGCGGGCCAGGCCTGGGCCAGCGCGATCTTCGGTTCGTACACCGCGCTGATCTACGGCACCGGCATCTTCGGCGGCTGGGTAGCGGACAAGCTGATCGGCTATCAGCGCACCATCCTGCTCGGTGCCGCGGTGATGGCGGCGGGGTTGTTCGTGCTGGCGGTGCCGTCGCGCCTGATGCTGCTGCTGGGCCTCGCGCTGGTGATCGTGGGCGACGGCCTGTTCAAGCCGAACATCTCCTCGATGGTGGGCCAGCTCTACGGCCGCGACGATCCGCGCCGCGACCGCGGCTTCACCCTGTTTTACATGGGCATCAATGCCGGCGCACTGGTGGCGCCGCTGCTCACCGGCTGGATGGCCGCGCATTTCACCGACACGCCACTTGAGCAGAACTACCGGCTGGTGTTCCTCGCCGCCGGCGTGGGCATGCTGCTGAGCCTGCTGTGGTTCTGGTTCGGCCGGCGCCAGCTCAAGGGTGTGGGCCGGCCGCTGCCCGGCGCGGAGAGCCGGGTGCGCGTGCTGTGGGTGTTCGCGGGCGTGATCGTGGCCGTGCCGGTGGTGTACTGGCTGCTTTCCGGCATCGGCGCGACCGGCCTGCAGTGGGTGCTGGGCCTGCTGTTCGTGGTGGTGGCCGCGATGCTGCTGGTGGAGGCGGCGCGGCACGGCCGCGTGCAGACGCACCGGGTGATCGCGATGCTGATCATCTTCGCGTTCAACGTGCTGTTCTGGATGTTCTATTACCAGCTCGGCACCACGTTCAACTTCCTCGCCGAAAACCTGGTGGACCGCAAGATGTTCGGCGGCTGGACGTTCCCGGTGGGCTGGTTCCAGTCGGTGAGTCCGCTGGCGATCATCGTGTTCGCGCCGCTGGTGGCCTTGGTGTGGGGCTGGCTGGACCAGCGTCGCATGGAGCCGTCGATCCCGCGCAAGTTCGGCTTCGGCCTGCTGTTCAACGCGCTGGGCTTCCTGGTGCTGGTGTACGCGCTGGCGAAGCTGCTCGGCGCGAACGGACTGATCCCGTTCTGGCCGCTGGTGCTGTGCTACGTGATGCAGACGCTGGGCGAGCTGTGCCTGTCGCCGATCGGCTTGTCGATGGTGACCAAGCTGGCGCCGCCGAAGCTGGTGGGCTTCGCGATGGGCGGCTGGTTCCTGTCGCTGGCGGTGGGTGGGAATCTCTCCGGTCTGTTCGCCAGCCGCGTCGCCGGCGCACACGGGCTGACCGCAGCTGCGGCGCTGGACGGGTTCACCTTCAGCTTCTGGCTGCTGCTGGGCGCCGGCGTATTGCTGCTGCTGATCGCGCCGCTGGTGAACAAGCTCATGCACGGCGTGAAATAACGGGCCATGGGTGGCCCGTCGTCAGACGCGCATCGCGCGCCTGACGGAGCCATGATCGGGCTGCGCCCGATCATGGCGAGTCCCGGGCAGGGCAGGAGCCCTGTCCCGGGACATCAATAACGGCTCTGGCTCTTGCTTGTCGGCGGCGGCCCAGTCGTCGATATCGCGGAATCGACAACGGTTCCGCTCAGCCCTCGCGACCGTCCTGCGGCATCAGCTTGTCCAGGATGCGCGTGAGCCAAACCTGTTCCTCCGGCGCCAATCGGGCCAGCAACTCCCGCTCCCGCAACCGCGCCATCGGCGCCACCTCGTCGTGGATCTTCCAGCCGGCGGCGGTGAGGCCCAGCACCGAGCGCCGCTTGTCGTCGGCGTGGATGTGCCGCCGCACGCGGCTGGCGGCCACCAGCCGTGCCAGCGCGCGGCTCACCGCTACCTTGTCCATCGCGGTGCGCTCGGCCACCTCGCGCGCCGAAAGCCCGTCGAAACGGGCGAGCACCGCCATCACCCGCCATTCGGTGACGCCCAGGTCGTGGCGCGCCTGGTAGTCGTCGGCGATAGCCTGGCTGACCGTGTTCGACACGATCGACAGCTGGTAGGGCACGAAGCGCTCCAGCTCCAGCGGGGCGTGGTCGGGGTGGCGTCCGGCGGGCATGCTGCGGTGTTCCTTGCAAATGGTTTCAGATGAAACCATGATGAGGCGGTCATCCGTGGCCGCGAAGATCAGATGGGCGGCCATTCATGGCCGCATTTTTCACCAAGAGCAGGCATCAATTTAGCGCGTGGTATGCGAAAGCACGCATGGCAGCGCGATTTGTTCCCCCATCGTAGCCCGTCGGAGAGTTCCCATGAACGCCCAGCCCAACCTCGGTATGCAGGTCACCACGTTCGAGAACCCGATGGGGATCAACGGCTTCGAGTTTGTCGAATTCGCCGCGCCGGCCGGGCGCGCGAACGAGCTGCACGCGCTGTTCCGCCGGATGGGTTTCAGCGCGGTGCTGAAGCACAAGCGCCGCCCGATCACCGTGTACCGCCAGAACGACGTGAACTTCCTGGTCAACGAGGATCCGGATTCCTTCGCCGCCGACTTCGCCGCGACGCACGGCCCCAGCGCCTGCGGCTTCGCGATCCGCTTCACCAGACCCGCCGGCACGGTGCTGGATGCGGTGCTGGCGAACGGCGGCGAGGCGATGGAGCACAAGGCCGCCAGCAAGGCGGTGGACGCCCCGGTGATCAAGGGTATCGGCGACTGCATGCTGTATCTGGTGGACCGCTACGGCGACAAGGGCAGCATCTACGGCGACGACTACGCACCGGTCGAGGGCGCCGCGACCAACCCGAAGGGTTACGGCCTCACCTTCATCGACCACCTCACGCACAACCTGTACTTCGGCAACATGCAGAAGTGGTCGGACTACTACGAGCGCCTGTTCAACTTCCGCGAGATCCGCTACTTCGACATCAAGGGTGCCAAGACCGGCCTGGTGTCGAAGGCGATGACCGCGCCGGACGGCGTCGTGCGCATCCCGCTCAACGAATCCACCGATCCGAAGAGCCAGATCAACGAATACCTCGACGCCTACAAGGGCGAGGGCATCCAGCACATCGCCTGCTTCACCGACGACATCTACGCCACGGTGGAGGCGATGCGCGCGCAGGGCGTGGAATTCCTCGACACGCCGGACAGCTATTTCGACGTGATCGATCTGCGCATTCCGGACAACGGCGAGGACGTGCCCCGCCTGGCGAAGAACAAGATCCTGATCGACGCCGACCAGGAGACGAAGCAGCGCCTGCTGCTGCAGATCTTCACCCAGAACGCGATCGGCCCGATCTTCTTCGAGATCATCCAGCGCAAGGGCAACGAGGGCTTCGGCGAAGGCAACTTCCAGGCGCTGTTCGAGAGCATCGAACGCGACCAGATGAAGCGCGGCGTGTTGTAAGGACGAGAGCCCCTCCCCCTCCGGGGGAGGGGTTGGGGAGAGGGTTCGGGCATGCCGGAACGCATCAACCCGCCGCTGCCGACACGAACGCGCGAGCAGTCGCTCGAACCGCGCAGGTCGGCTACGGAGGCGGAACTGAAGCTCTGGTATCGCCTGCGCGGCGGCCGGCTGAATGGCCTGAAATTCCGCCGCCAGCACCCCATGTCGCCTTACGTCGTGGATTTCTATTGCGCAGCGAAGAAACTGGTCGTGGAATTGGACGGCTCGCAGCATGATGAAGTGGTCGACCACGCGCGCACCCGATTTCTCGAAGCGCAGGGTATGAAGGTTTTGCGTTACTGGGACAACGACGTCCTGCAACAGACGGATGCGGTGCTCGAAGCGATCTTCGGCGCCGCGGAAAATCGGATCCTCACCCCAACCCCTCTCCCGGAGGGAGAGGGGCTTTGAAAGCGGAAGGCTTGCCCATGTCTGTCGGCATCGATTACCAATCCGGCTTCGCCAACGAATTCGCCACCGAGGCCATCGCCGGCGTGCTGCCCGTGGGCCAGAACTCGCCGCAGCGCGTGGCGCACGGCCTGTACGCGGAGCAGCTGTCCGGTACCGCGTTCACCGCGCCGCGCCACGCAAACCGGCGCAGCTGGCTGTACCGCATCCGCCCGGCGGCGGTGCACCAGCCGTTCGCGCCGCTGGCGCACGCCACATTCCACAACCGTTTCGACGAGGCGCCCGCCACGCCGAACCAGTTGCGCTGGGACCCGCTGCCGATGCCCACGGCGCCCACCGATTTCGTCGATGGCCTGGTCACCATCGCCGGCAACGGCGGCGCGGCGGAGCAGGCGGGCGTGGGCATCCACGTTTACGCGGCGAACCGTTCGATGGCAGGGCGTTTCTTCTACGACGCCGATGGCGAGCTGCTGATCGTGCCGCAGCAAGGCCGCCTGCGCCTCGCCACCGAACTGGGCGTGCTGGAGATCGAGCCGCAGGAGATCGCGGTGATCCCGCGCGGCGTGCGCTTCCGCGTCGAGCTGCCGGATGGCGCGGCGCGCGGCTACGTCTGCGAGAACTTCGGCGCGCAGCTGCGCCTGCCGGAGCTGGGCCCGATCGGTTCGAACTGCCTCGCCAACGCGCGCGACTTCCTCACGCCGCTGGCGGCATACGAGGATGTCGAAGGCGCGTTCGAGCTGGTGGCGAAATTCCAGGGCGCGCTGTGGCTCGCGCGTATCGGCCACTCGCCGCTGGACGTGGTGGCCTGGCACGGCAACTACGCGCCGTACAAATACGACCTGCGCCGCTTCAACACCATCGGCTCGATCAGCGTCGACCATCCCGACCCGTCGA
Organism: Rhodanobacter sp. C06; assembly: GCF_002001105.1. Lineage (GTDB taxonomy): Bacteria > Pseudomonadota > Gammaproteobacteria > Xanthomonadales > Rhodanobacteraceae > Rhodanobacter_A. The sequence goes on from NZ_MUNP01000041.1 coordinate 11,880, forward strand.
TCTTCACCGTGCTCACCTCGACCAGCGACACGCCCGGCACGGCGAACATGGATTTCGCGATCTTCCCGCCGCGCTGGCTGGTGGCGCAGCACACCTTCCGGCCGCCGTGGTTCCACCGCAACGTGGCCAGCGAGTTCATGGGCTTGATCGCCGGCGTCTACGACGCCAAGGCCGAGGGCTTCGTACCCGGCGGCGCCAGCCTGCACAATTGCATGAGCGGCCACGGCCCGGACGCGGCCACGTTCGAGAAGGCCTCGAACGCGGATATCTCGAAGCCCGACGTGATCGGCGGCACCATGGCCTTCATGTTCGAGACGCGCAAGGTGATCCGCCCCACCCGGCAGGCGCTGGACTCGCCGCAGCTGCAGCAGGATTACTACAAGTGCTGGCAAGGCATCGCCAAGCACTTCGCGCCTTAGACAAGTCCGGATGAATCGCGACTCCGTCATTCCAGCGAGTCGCTTTTCAACAGCCGAACGTCTGGTCATCCAGTGCCTTCCATGCATGGGGGAAGACACAAGGACACTGGATCCCGGATATCGCTGCGCGATTCCGGGATGACGGGCAAAATCAGGGCATCTTCGGTGCCGACCGCACTCACTACCGACAAGGCAGCACGATGAAACTCGCATCTCTCAAAGAAGGTGGCCGCGACGGCACGCTGGTCGTGGTCAGCCGCGACCTGCAGCGCGCGGTGAGGGCCGCCGGCATCGCACCCACGCTGCAGGCCGCGCTGGACGACTGGTCGAACGCCGCGCCGCGGCTCAACGCCTTGTCCGATGCGTTGAACGCCGGCAGCGCCGCGGATGCGTTCGCGCTGGGCGTGGACAAGCTCGCCGCGCCGCTGCCGCGCGCCTACGAATTCGTGGACGGCTCGGCCTACCTGCCGCACGTCGAGCGCGTGCGCCGCGCCCGCGGCGCCGAGGTGCCGAAGTCCTTCTACACCGACCCGCTGATGTACCAGGCCACCAGCGCCGGCTTCCTCGGCCCGCACGACGACGTGGTGGTGCCCAGCGAGGACTACGGCATCGACCTGGAAGCCGAAGTGATCGTGGTCACCGACGACGTGCCGATGGCGGCGACGCCGGCCGAGGCGAGCGAACACATCCAGCTCGTGGGTCTCATCAACGACGTCTCGCTGCGCGGGCTGATTCCAGGCGAACTGGCCAAGGGCTTCGGCTTCCTGCAGTCGAAACCGCGCTCGGCGCTGTCGCCGGTGCTGGTGACGCCGGACGAGCTGGGCGAGGCCTGGCAGGGCGACAAGCTGCACCTGCCGATGCGCACCTGGCTCAACGGCGCGTGGTTCGGCGCGGCCGAATGCGGCGTGGACATGCAGTTCAGCTTCGCCGAACTGGTGGCGCACGTGGCGAAGACGCGCCCGCTGACCGCGGGCACCATCGTCGGTTCCGGCACCATCGCCAACGAGGACACCAGCCTGGGCGCCTCCTGCCTCGCCGAGCAGCGCACGGTGGAAACCTTGCGCGATGGCAAGCCCGCCACGCCGTTCCTGAAGTACGGCGACACGCTGCGCATCGAGATCACCGACCAGGCTGGCGCCTCGATCTTCGGCGCGATCGAGCAGCGCATCGTGCCGCTGGCACGCTGATCGCGACACGACGGATGCGCCGGCCTGCGTGCCGGCGCACACTCGGCGCCTCCGTCCCGTCGCGAGGTGCCCCATGCATCACAGCCGCCTGTGTGCCCTGGTCCTGGACTGCAAGGTCGACGACCTGGGCGATGCCGCCCGGTTCTGGAGCGCCACGCTGGGCAAGCCCATCGTCACGCTCGACCAGGATGGCGACGGCCGCTACGCGGAACTGCGCACGGCGGATGACGAACCGCTGATCCTGCTGCAGAAGGTCGAGCACGAGAGCCGCGTGCACCTGGACATCGAGACCGACGACCTGGAAGCCGAGGCGGCGCGACTGGAGCGCCTGGGCGCGCGGCGCATCGCCTTCGTGCGGCAGCGCTGGTGGGTGATGGAGGCGCCCGGCGGGCAGCGTTTCTGCATCGTGCGCCGGCAGCGCGCGGCGTTCGGCCCGCACCTCAACCGCTGGGACTGAAGCCGCGCCGGCGCCACAGCCACGCGCGCAGCAGCAGGGCCAGCACCAGCACCGTGGTGAAGGCGCCATAACCACACAGCGCGGGCAGCACCTGCTGCCAGATCGCGCCGCTGGCGCGCCGGCCGGCCTCGTCGGGCACGGACGGTTGCACCGCATCGAAGCCGAGCAGGCCGGCATACGTGGCGGCGGCGAAGGCCAACAGCAGCGCCAGTACGTCGAACAAGCGGCGCGTCGGCGTGCGCGGCAGCGACTTCGGGTAGCTCGCGTAGGCCCAGCCGAGGATCAGCAGCCAGGGCGCGAGCAGCAGCAGGGCGAGGTAGCGCATCGGGGGCCTCGTCAGTCCTGCGTAGCCAGCTGTTGCAGCGCCTGGCGCAGGCGGCCGAGCATCGCGTCGCCGGCCTGCGGCGTGCGGGCGACGGTTTCGCCCTCCAGCTCCAGCACCAGCGCATCGCCGTCCTCGCGCAGCACGGCGGCATGGCCCAGCTTGCGGATGCGCTGCTGCAGCGCGCCCGCGGCCTTGGGGTCGGCGAATGGCACCGACAGCAGCAGTTCCTCGCCGTCGGTGGCGAACAGGCGGAAGCGGAAGCCGGCGTCGCCGTCGCGGAAGCTGGCGAAGCGCGGTGCCGCGTTGCCGGTCTTCGGGGCAGCCGGCTTGCCGGCCTTGGCGGCGGGCGCGGCACCCATCGCGCTCAGGCCGATGGCCTCGCGGATCGCGGCGAGCTTGGGCGTGGCGATCGCGCGCGCCTTGCTTGCGCCTTCGCGCAGGGTGGCCTCGATCTCGTCAGGCTTGGCGATCAGCGCGTCGTAACGCTCGCGCATCGGCGCCACATCGCGCTCGATGCGTTCGAACAGCCGTTGCTTCGCTTCGCCCCAGCCCAGGCCATCGACCAGTGCGGCGCGGAACGCCGCGCTCTCGGCCTCGTCGGCGAACGCGCGAAAGATCGTGTGCAGCGCGGAGCTGTCCGGGTCTTTCGGCTCGCCCGGCGCGCGCGAGTCGGTGACGATGCGCAGGATCGCCTCGCGCAGCGCCTTCGCGCCGCCGGCGAACAGCGGGATGGTGTTGTCGTAGCTCTTCGACATCTTGCGGCCGTCCAGGCCCGGCAAGGTGGCCACCTCTTCCTCGATCTGCACCTCGGGCAGCACGAAGAAATCGCGGCCGTAGATGTGGTTGAAGCGCTGCCCGATGTCGCGCGCCATCTCCAGGTGCTGGATCTGGTCGCGCCCCACCGGCACCTTGTGCGCGTCGAACGCGAGGATGTCGGCGGCCATCAGCACCGGGTACATGTACAGGCCCGCGGTGACGCCGGCGTCCGCGTCCTCGCCCGTTTCCGTATTGCGGTCCACCGCGGCCTTGTAGGCGTGCGCGCGGTTGAGCAGGCCCTTGGCGGTGACGCAGGTGAGGAACCAGGTCAGCTCGGGGATCTCGGGGATGTCCGACTGCCGATAGAACGTGACGCGCGCAGGGTCCAGCCCCGCCGCCAGCCAGCTCGCCGCGATCTCCAGCCGCGAACGCTCGATGCGCGCGGCATCGTCGCTCTTGATCAGCGCGTGGTAGTCGGCGAGGAAGAAGAACGCGTCGACATCCGCGCGCCGGCTGGCGGCGATCGCGGGGCGGATCGCGCCCGCGTAGTTGCCAAGGTGCGGGGTGCCGGTAGTGGTGATGCCGGTGAGGACTCGGGTCTGCATGTCGTTCGCTTGTGGTGTCGGGGCGTGGCGCGTCAACGGATCAGGGTGGATTTGCCGAACAGGCTCTCGACCAGGTCCACCGCCAGTTTCGCGGTGGCGTTGCGCTTGTCGAACGCGGGGTTCAGCTCGACGATGTCGAGCGAGCCGAGCCGGCCCGAGTCGGCGATCATCTCCATGCACAGCTGCGCCTCGCGGTAGTTCGGGCCGCCGCGCACGGTGGTGCCCACGCCCGGCGCGATCACCGGGTCGAGGAAGTCCACGTCGAAGCTCACGTGCAGGTGGGTGCGCGCATCCATGCCGGCCAGCGCCTCCTCCATCGCGCGCTTCATGCCCACCTCGTCGATGTGGCGCATGTCGTAGATGTCCACCGCCGCCTCGCGCACCAGCCGCTTCTCGCCTTCGTCCACCGAGCGGATGCCGATCTGGCGGAACACGTCGGGCGTCACCGCCGGCGTGTGGCCGCCGATGCCGGTGAGGGCGGCCGGGCCGTTGCCGCACAGGCAGGCCACCGGCATGCCGTGGATGTTGCCGGAGGGCGTGGCCTGCGCGGTGTTGAAGTCGCTGTGCGCGTCCAGCCACAGCACGCGCAGTTTTTTGCCGTTCTCGCGGCAATGGCGCGCCACCGCACTGACCGAGCCGATCGCGAGGCAGTGGTCGCCGCCGAGCATGATCGGCAGCCGATCCTGCGCCAGCTCGTCGTAGACGGCCGCATGCACGGCCTTGTTCCACGCCGTCACCTCGGCCAGGTGGCGGTAGCCGTCCACCGGCGGCAGCCACGGGTTCACCGGGCCGTGCAGGTTGCCGCGGTCGGACACGTCGAGCCCGCGCGCGCGCAGCTTCTCGGCGATTTGCGCCACGCGCAGCGCTTCCGGTCCCATCGAGGCGCCACGATGCCCGGCGCCGATGTCGGTGGGCACGCCCACCAGGGCGATCGTCTGCTTGCTCATGTTGCTGTGTCCACGTCGATGACTTGCAGCCCCCGAGTGTAACGGGTCGGCTGTGACGTGGCCGCTTCGGGGTATGCCGGCAGCAGGAATCGAACCCGCGACCTACTGATTACAAATCAGTTGCTCTACCAACTGAGCTATGCCGGCGTGGGGCGGGATTCTAGCAGGGGTGGCCTCAAAAACAGCTGGTGCTGTGCGAGCCCACGCCGTCGGCGCGGATGCGGCTGCGCCAGTCGAAGCCGCTGCGGTCGGTGACCAGGTCGAGCCAGTATTGCGGCGCGCTCTCGGTGCGTTCGGTGATGCGGGCAGGGAAGCCGGCGGCGATCACGTCGGCGCGGCGCTTGCGCGCGTTGTCCTGGTCCCTGAACAGGCCCAGCGAGATCGTGTTGGGCTGGTCGCCGCCGCCCACCACGAAATAATCCTTGAGGCCGCGCGCGGCGAGCTGGCGGGTCAGCGCCAGCGCCTGCGCTCGGCTGCCCGGCGCGGGCAGGTAGACCCACCAGCTGTGCGACTGGGCGACCTGTTCCTGGCGCGAACGCATGCGTTGGGTCAGCGGCGTCAGCGCACTGCGGGCCTGCTGCAGGTCGTGCGGCGTGGCGAACGGCCCCAGCGTGAGGCAGCGCAGCTGGGCGGGTGCATTCGCATTCGCCGCGGCCGGTGCAGGAGCGGGCGCGGCGACGCTGTCGGCGACTGCCGCGGTGGCCGGCTGCGCGGGCAGTTCGGAGAGCAGGTGCAGTTCCGGCACGCCCGGATCGGTGGCCGGCGGCAAGTACGCGTACGGCTGGCCGAGCAGCAGCCACGCGGCGGCCACGATGTTGAGCATGATCAGCAGCACGAACAGCAGTCGCAGGAACATCGATCCCCCGTCATTTGCGCCAGTGGCGTCCGGCTATTGTGCCGCGACCCACACCGCCAAACCGTGCAGCACACTGTCGTGCGCGAGTTGCGCCGGTGTCGCGAGCAGGGGCAGCAGCGCTTCCGCGTCGCCGCCGCCCAGGCGCAGCGCGGGCGCGCCACCCAACGCCGGCGCCATGCGCGCCGCGAAGCGCTCGATCAGCGCCGCCGCCGCCAGCCAGCAGCCGGAAGCCACCGCGTCGGCGGTATTGTCCGCCGCCTCGACGACCGTGCCCGCATGCGCGGGCCGCACCTGCGCGGTGGCGCCGAGCAGGGACCGCTGCATCAGCCGCGGACCCGGCGCGATCAGGCCGCCGAGATGGCGGCCGTCGGCGGCCAGCGCATCCAGCGTGAGCGCGGTGCCCACGCCCGCCAGCACGCAGGGTGCGAGGCCATCGGCGCGGGCGGCGACCATCGCGAGGAAGCGGTCCACGCCCAGCTTTTGCGGTTCGGCATAGGCGTTGCGCACGCCACAGGCTTCGGCCGGAGTGCGCAGCCAGAACGGCTCGTGCCCGAACGCGACGGCGACGCTGGCGGCGACCCGCGCCTCGCGCGGCGCGTCGACCACCGAGGCGCCGAATACCGCCGCCGGCTGTGGCAGGGACGACCACGCTTCGGCGAGTGCATCCGCCACGTTCTCGTTCCACGCCACCGCGCCGTTCGCGCGCCAGTCGGCGCCGTCGCGCAGCGCCCATTTCAGCCGGGTGTTGCCGAGGTCGAGCAGAAGTTTCATTTGCGACGCACCGTGATGTCGGCGCTGTCGATGTGCTGCAGTTCGCCGTCGGGCAGGCGCAGCAGAAGGGCGCCGCGGCTGTCCACGCCGGCGCCGATCCCGTCGCGCTCGCCACCGGCGCCGCTGAGCCGCAGCGGCCGGTCGCGCAGCAGGTCGTGGCGGGCGTACTCGTCGGCGAAGGCGGCAAAGCCGTCGCGCTCGAACTGCGCGAGGCCCGCGGCCAGCGCGGCGATCAGCGCAGCCGCCGTGCGGTTGCGGTCCGGTGGCGTGCCGCCGGCCAGCGTGGCGAGATCGCAGGTGGGCTGGCCGGCCCGGGTGCGCAGCGCGTCGGTGAGGCGCAGGTTGAGGCCGATGCCGATGATGGCGGCGCACGGCCCCTGGTATTCGCCGCTGAGCTCGACCAGGATGCCGGCCAGCTTGCCGGGCGCGTGGCCGGGCGCGGCGGCCAGCACGTCGTTCGGCCATTTCAGGCCAGCGCCGGCGATGCCCAGCGATTTCAGCGTGCGCAGCACGATGACGCCGAGCGCCAGCGACAGCCCGGACAGCGCGGCGAAGCCGGTGTCGAAGCGTTTCAGGCAGGACAGGTAGAGGTTCAGGCCCGGCGGCGACAGCCAGGTGCGACCGCGGCGGCCGCGGCCAGCGCTCTGCGTCTCGGCCAGCACCATGGCGAGATCCGGCACCGCGGCACCGCGGCGCTGCAGTTCGCTGGAGGTGGAGTCCAGCTCCCAGTGCACCTCCAGCGCGCCCAGCCGCTTGGAGACGGTGGCGGGCAGGGCGGCGCGGATGCGCGCGGCGTCCAGCAGCTGGATCGGCCAGGGCAGGCGGTAGCCGCCCGCGCCGCCGGCCTCGATCGGCACGCCGCGCGCGCGCAGCGCCTCGATCTGTTTCCATATCGCGGCGCGGGTCACGCCGGCGCTGGCGGCCAGTTCGACGCCGGAAAGCGGGCTGCCCGCGGCCAGCTCGGCCAGCAGTTCGGCAGGCTGCATCAGCGGGCCGCCCGCAAGCCGGTCGGGGCGGCGATGGCGTGGCGGCGGCAGATAAAGGGGAAAGTCACACGCATCCGACGGATTCTAGCCGGGCGCCGCAGCCGGCGGCAGGGGCACTGGCAGCGCCGGTGCATTTCTGCGACTATCGACGGCCTCGCTTGTGGATCAAGGGGTTGCATGCCATGAGTGCCAGACACTGGATGATCGGTTGCCTGATCGGCCTGGCCGGCATGGGCAGCGCCATGGCGACGGACATGGATGCCCGCGACATCACCACAGGCAGCCACGGTGCCGCCGACAGCAACGCCCGCGACGCCGGCAGCACCAGCGGCGGCGACGCGCTGGGCCTCAACCGCGACTGCCCCTCGTCCCGGCATGGCAGCGACAACGAGACCAGCGACGCCAGCGACACCGACAGCCGCGGTAGCGGCGGCGCGGCCGGCGGCAGCGAACGCGGCGGCCGCATCTCCGCCCCCGCCAGCGCACGGCCGGCTGCCCTGGGTTGGCAGTCGCTGGTGCCCGGTTCCATCCAGTAGGAGCGCACCCTGTGCGCGATGGCTCTGGTGTTGGCCAGCGCCAAAACCTGCAACCAAAGCATTCGCGCACAGGGTGCGCGCCTACTCTGGCGGCAGCGTCACGCTGAAGCGCGCACCGCCCAGGTCGGGCGATCGATCCACCGTCAACTCGCCGCGGTAGGCGCGCACGATGTCCTGCACGATGGACAGGCCGATGCCGTGGCCCTGCACGCGCTCGTCGCCGCGCACGCCGCGTTGCAGCACCTTCTCGATCTTGTCCGCGGCGATGCCGGGGCCGTCGTCCTCCACGCTAATCAGCAGGCCGGGACGGCCGCGGCCGGGCTGCGGCTGCTTCTGCACCACCAGCAGCACGTGGTGGCGCGTCCACTTGAACGCGTTCTCCAGCAGGTTGCCCATCAATTCAAGCAGGTCGTTCAACTCGCCGTGGAAGGAGGCGCCGTCGGCGATGTCGAATTCGCACAGCACGTTCTTCGCGGCGTAAACCTTCTCCAGGCTCTGCACCAGGTCCTCGGCGTGGCTGGCGATCGGCACCGCGATGGCGAAGGTCTGGCGGCCCGAGGTGGCGGCGCGCGCCAGCTGGTAGGCGACCAACTCGTCCATGCGACGCACCTGGTCGAGCACGCCGCGGCGGGTGGATTCGTCGCTGGCCGATTCCAGCTGCGAGCGGATCACCGCCAGCGGCGTCTTCAAGCTGTGCGCGAGGTCGGCGAGGGTGTGGCGGTAGCGCGTGCGCTGTTCGCGCTCGCTGTCGATGAAGGCGTTGATGCGCTCGGTGAGGCCGGTCAGCTCCAGCGGGTACTGGCTGTCCAGGTGGTCGCTGTCGCCGCGCTCGACCTGGCTCATCTCGCTGGCCACCTTGCGCAGCGGGGTGAGGCTCCAGCGCAGCAGCAGCAGCTGCAGCACGATCAGCATCACGCCCAGCACCGACAGCCACAGCGCCAGCGTGCGCCGGTACACCGCGTTCTCGCCTTCGAGCTGCTGCTCGGTCTGCGCCACCATGATGGTGGCGGGGGTGGACTTGCGGCCCGGGAAGTCGAACGCGACGCCGATCGCGTAGTAGTAGAGCCGGCCCATGCGGGTGTCGACGGGGCCGGTGAACACTTGTTCGCCCGCCGGCAGCGGCTTGAGGAAGCGGAAGTCGTGGCCGATCGCCGAGGTGGATTCCCAGTGGTAGCCGTCCGGCCCCAGGATGACCGCGTACAGGCCGGAGCCGGGCTGGGAGAACTTCTGCGGCGGCGAGTCGGGCGGCAGCAGGCGGCCGTCGCGGTTGGCGTCAGTGTGGGTGATGATGTCGGTGATCGCGGCGTCGCGCAGCTGGCCCTGCAGGTTGTTCAGCGCACTCTGCTGCTTGGTGACGGACATGACCACGCCGACCAGGCCAAGGAAGGCGGCCAGCACGAAGCCGGTGGTGATGGCCGAGCGCGCCGCCAGCGAAAGCGGGCGGCGCGCCGCGGGTTCACTCGTCGTCGCCGTCGGTGCGGGGGATGGCAAAGCGGTATCCGCGTCCACGCACGGTCTCGATGGGCTTGAGGGCGCCTTCCGGGTCCAGCTTGCGGCGCAGGCGGCCGATGAAGACTTCCAGCACGTTGGAGTCGCGGTCGAAGTCCTGCTGGTAGATGTGCTCGGTGAGATCGGCCTTGGAGACCAGTTCGCCGGCGTGCAGCATCAGGTATTCCAGCACCTTGTACTCGTAGCTGGTGAGGTCGACGATCTTGCCTTCCACCGTCACCGTCTGCGCGGTAGTGTCGAGCTTGATCGGGCCGCAGGCCAGCACCGGCTTGGACCAGCCGCTGGCGCGGCGCACCAGCGCGTTGATGCGCGCCAGCAGTTCCTCGACGTGGAACGGCTTGACCAGGTAGTCGTCGGCGCCCTGCTTGAGGCCTTCCACCTTGTCCTGCCAGCCGCCGCGCGCGGTGAGGATCAGCACCGGGTAGCGCTGGCCGTGCTCACGCAGCGCCTTGATCAGCTCCATGCCGGACATCTTCGGCAGGCCCAGGTCGATGATGGCAAGGTCGAACGGCACTTCGCGGCCGAGGTAGAGCGCTTCTTCGCCATCCTGCGCCGCGTCGACGGCAAAGCCGTCGCGCTTCAGTCGTGCCGCCAGCGTCTCGCGCAGCGGGGCCTCGTCTTCCACCAAGAGGATGCGCATCAGTGTTTCTCCTTGCCGCCGGGACGCCGGGCGGGCGGGTTGCGGGTTGACGGGGAGGTTGGCCGGATACTGTCGCCGCCGCTGGCGGGTATCGTCATCACCCGCACGTGGCCCTGTGGCGTCAGCACCTTGACGCGGTACTCGGTGCGGCGGTCCCGGCGCACCGAGTCGGCCGACAGCACCTGGCCGTTGGTTTCCTGCTGTGCCCGGCTCACGGCCTCGCCGAGGCTGAGGTCCTTGGACTTGGCCTGCGCCCATGCCGCGGGGCTTGCACCCAGCACCAGCGCCAACGGCATGAGCAGCGGGAGGATTCGGTTGGCCTTCATCGGCATGCTTCGACCACGATCTGTCTCAGGCCGTTCAGTTTGGGCGAGCAGGGCTGAATAGTGACCGGACGGGCGGTCGCTGTCACGCGGCCGCCACCAGCGGCGCCAGCGCCTGCTCGATCAGCCCCCAGCCCGCGCCAGGCAGGTGCGCCCCCTCGCTGAGCACGCGGCGGAAGCCGCGCGCGCCCGGCTCGCCCTGGTACAGGCCGAGCAGGTGCCGGGTGATGTGCTTGAGCGCGGTGCCGCGTTTCAGTTCGGCCTCGACGTAGGGGCGCAGGCGCCGCAGCACGTCGTCCCGGCCGGGCAGCGGGGTGCCGTACAGCGCCTGTTCGAGCCGGGCGAGCAGGTACGGGTCGTGGTAGGCGGCGCGGCCCAGCATCACGCCGTCCAGCTCGGCCAGTTGCGCCTCGACCTGTTCCACCGTGGTGATGCCGCCGTTGATCGCCACCACCAGTTGCGGGAACTCGCGCTTGAGCCGATGCACGCGCGGGTAGTCCAGCGGCGGGATCTCGCGGTTCTCCTTCGGCGACAAGCCCTTCAGCCAAGCCTTGCGCGCGTGCACCACCAGCACCCCGACGCCGGCTTCCAGCATGGTTTCGGTGAAGTGCTGCAGGTCGGCGTAGTCATCCTGTTCGTCCACGCCGATGCGGCACTTCACCGTCACCGGCACGCCCACCGCGTCGCGCATCGCCTTCACGCAGTCGGCCACCAGTGCCGGCTCGTACATCAGGCAGGCGCCGAAGCGGCCCGACTGCACGCGGTCGGACGGGCAGCCCACATTGAGGTTGATCTCGTCATAGCCCGCCGCCGCGCCGAGGCGCGCCGCCTCGGCCAGCTCGCCCGGCTCGCTGCCGCCCAGCTGCAGCGCCACCGGATGTTCCTCGTGGCTGTGTTCGAGCAGGCGCTGCTGCTTGCCGCGCACCAGCGCCGCGCTGGTCACCATCTCGGTGTACAGCCGCGCGTGCGGCGAGAGCAGGCGATGGAAGTAGCGGCAGTGCCGGTCGGTCCAGTCCATCATCGGGGCGACGGAGAGCTGCCAAGCCGAGGCCGCGGGCTCGATGGGGAAAATGGCGTGAGTCATGACGCCGCCATTGTCGTCGATTGCGGACGTCAGCGTGTACCTCGCGCCTTTGCCGCCCGCGTCATGACGATCGACCGATCCGCAGTCCGGGAGCCTTGAAATCGATTCGCGCCGGGAGCGGCAGCTTTCGCGATTCCTTGTCGAGCAAGGTGGCGTTGCCGTATTTCAATCGCACGCCGATGTCGACGTCGCCGGCGCCTACCGCGGTGATCCGGCCATCGGCGATCAACAAGGCCGCGCTGCGGAAACTGGCTGCCAGTTCGAGCGTGAAACGTAGCGACGCGCATTGGGCCGGATCGATCGTGACCTCCAGCACCGGGTGGACGGTCTTCACGAAGCTGTGCCTGGCCAGATACACGATGGACCGCTCGCCAGGCGGGTGCCTGGCCGGATCCGAATATTCCTGCAACTTCTCCGCCATGCACCAACCCTGCGCCAGCAACTCGAATACATCGCAGTCGAGCACGCTGCGCACCGCATCGGTGGCTTCCGAGCCGATGAACCCCCACGCCAGCTTGCGTGGATCGATGCGCGAATCCTTGCTGAGCTCCTGCTTCATCACGCTGTCCATGCGCGGGAGCGAAGCCGGCAACAGATTGCGCACCGGGTAGCCGCTGGACTCAGTCATGTTGGATCTCCTGCCGCTCGATCGACACCGGGTCGGTGAAACGCACCTCACCCGGGTGCAAGGATGCCCGCAGCGCCAATGTCCGCCCGATTGACGGGGTCGCACCGACAAGCTGCGTTCCGCCATCGTGTGTCAGCGATGGACGGATGTGCAGCACTGCGCGCGTATAGGCCAGCCGTCGCTTTGCACGGACATGCCTGAGCAGCAGTCCGGCTGCGAAACCCAGGATCAGCAACGGGATCACGACGAGACCCGTCACTGACAACCACGCGTACGGCCACCACAGCAGCACCATCGTCCCCCGCGGGACATGACTTCCTGCTGGCGGATCCTGTCGGGATATGCGACCCGTCCCGGCGAGTGACAACTCGGGAATCGGTTTGCCTGCGGTCAAGCTGGCCTTCCGAAGAATCACCAGCGCATCAGATGGAATCACGCCTGTCACGGATGGCACGCTCGCCATGTGCGGCAGCGGAGGCTGGGGCGGAGGTGGGGGCGACGGTCGCTTGCCGAGCGATGTCCAGTAGGTGACGGGCGTGTCCTGCAGGACCCTCTTTTCCGCCGGGGGATCGGTGTGACTGACACTGCCGACAGGCTCTTCGCTGAATTCACTGCCCCCTGGGATCGGGACAAGGTGCCTCCCATTGATGGCCTCCACCGCGCTGGCTACTGCATACCCGCGGACCAGGGGTACGGTGGTCATCGCCTGCTTCTTAGGCTTCGGACCCATGGTTGCAATCGCAGCTGGCGGAACAATGCCTTCCGAAGGGGGTTTCGGGCCAGGACCCGTCGAGACGAACAGCGTTACTTGCGTGCTCGACGGCAGTTGGGTGTCTGCAGGCGGATCCGAGCTAGACACTACGCCGCTTGGTAAATCGCTCGGCTGCCGCACTGCTTTCGCAGGACCGCGATCGGCCCGTTTGAAGCTGCCTTCGACGATATCAAGGGTGCATCCCCTCACATGGGGCATGTAGCGTTGACGCAGCCTCGCAATGAGCGTGGCGGGCTGGCAGTCTGCCTGTGCATCGTTTGTTGCTGGTGGTTGTTGAAGCAACGCCGGCACCGGATGCATGGCTGCATCGTCAAGCGGCCGCGTCGGGTTCGTCGGTTGCGCCAGCAACGGCAACTTCGGCGTCAGCATGAGCAGCGCCGCCAGCGCAATGGCTGGGTAGCTCGCTGCTTTCGTTGTCGTTTGTTCGCGCCGCATGCTGTCCTTGCCCCTTGGCTGCAAGACTCGCTCATCGGGCACCGCCCAGACCGTTCCGTCGGTCATCCGCAGCTAACCTGTTTTGGGTTTGTTGACGGCACTCTTCTTTTTCGTCGCGCTGTTTGTGTTGCCGGCCACCTTCGCCGCGGCCGATGGTGCGAGCACGGCATTGCTCGGGGCGGTGCCAGGTTGTTGCTGTTGGAGGGCCTGGATCAGTGCGCACAGCGAATCGAAACGGCAGCAGCATTCCTGGTAGCCCTTGTCGCCGTTGACGCCGAGCACGGCGTAGTGGTGCAGGCCGCGTGGCGGCAGGCTGGCGGGGTTGCCGCTGGTGTCGGTGGGCCAGTACAGCATGCCGCTGCCGGCCACGCGCGCGGGGATCAGCCAGTAGTCGCCGGTGGCGTACAGGCCGCCCGGTGCAAAGATGATCTGAATGTTGTCCTCCAGCGTGATCGTGGTGCCCTCGACCACGGCCACCAGGCCTGGCGCGTTCGCGTCCTCGCCATGGTCCCAGCGGCGCAGCAGCGGGTGCTTGGCGGGTGCGTTGCTCAGCGGCCACGCGGTAATGCCCTTGGGTACCGCCAAGGTGACCGTGCTGTTCGCCACGTCGACGGGCCCGATCACCTTCAGCAACGGATAGGCGCGCTGACCCAGCGTGTAGTCATCGTCGACCAGTTCGACCCAGTCGTTCGCCGCCAGTCCCAGCCGCGCGTCTCGGCCCAGCCGGGCCAGCGTCACCACGAGCTGCGCGCTGCCGTCGGGCTGCGCGGTGGGTGGCGCGACGGAGGCGACCGGGAACACCACCGAGCCGTTCTCGCGCGACCACTTGAAGCTGGCCGTGCCGGGCGCCGCCGCGGTGCCGGCGAGGCCGCCCTGGTGGATCTCCACCCGGTACAACTGGTTTTCGCAGCCGCGGTAACGCGCATCGGCGGCGATCACGCAGGGATCGCTGTCGGACGGCGCCTGCCCCAGCACCGCGCTGAGCCCGGGCAGGGCGTAGCTGGCGCGTGCGGCGAGTACCTGGCGCACCAGCGTGCAGGGCGAATCGTTGGTGTTGCCCGTGCCATTGCTGTTGGCCGTGCCGTCGATGCTGCCTTGCAGGGCAGTCACGGAGTCGATCTGCCTTTGGATGGTGGCCTTTGCGGCGCCGTCGGCAGTGGCCGACATGCGCAGGTTCAGTGCGGAATTGACGTCCTTGAGCCGCTGGTCGGCATGTGCCTGGTCGAGCATGCGCAGCTGCCATACCACTTGGGCGCGCGAGGCGGTGTCGACGCCTTCGAGCGCCACGTCGGCGATGGCCGGCGCCTCAAGCGCGCACAGGTGGCGCTCCCACACGTCCAGCCACAGCGCGAAGTTCGTGAGCTGGGTTTCGAAGCCGCTGCTGCCGTCGCCCGTGCCGTAGTCGAACGTGGGTGCGTTCGGCTGGGTCGCCAGCGTGCAGTCGGCCTCGTTGACGCAGAGGATGCCGTCGACGTAGAAGTGCCCCGCTTTCAGCAACCAGTCGGGGGGCTGCAGGGACTTGCTGGTGCCGTCTGCGTTGGGCGGGCTGCTGGTGCTGATGGTGAAGCCGTCGCCGACCGCCCAGCACGGCCCGACCAGGTCGCGGATCAGGGTGCGCAGCAGGTGCAACTGGATACGGCCCTGCTCGTTCCAGTCCGCTTCCAGCAGCACGCGCCCCTGTTGTTGCAGCACCTGGCTGTAGTGCAGGGTCGGATCGAAGGTGAATCGGGCGAAGTCGCCTTTCATGGTCGATCTCCTAATTCGCGTAGAGAATGCCGGCGTCCGTGCCCGCCGGAACGTATTCCTGCAAGCGCAGCGCGACGTTCGCCGCGCGCTGCGGTTCGTACAAGTCGTGGTAGACGCCCATCGCCGAACGGTCGGAGGCGCCGCTGCGGATCTCCGCGCAGCAGTCGTCGGCGAGGCGCAGGTAGTGCGGCGAGCCATAGCGCAACGCGCGGAACTGCGGCACCACGCGCAGGCGCTCGCGGGCCTGTTGCGCTCCCAGCGCCTGCAGTATCTGTTGTGCCTGTTGCGTCGATCCGCTCTGCGCTGCCTGCTGGGTCGCCGTCTCAGCCAGATTCGCCAGCGCCAGATCCGGCTGGCAGTGGAAGCGCCGCGGCGTGCGCGAGCCGTCCGCCACGTAGCAGAAGCGCACGCAGCCCTGCTGCCGGCGCAGTACGCGCAGCGGACCGGC
This sequence comes from Rhodanobacter sp. C06, assembly GCF_002001105.1. Lineage (GTDB taxonomy): Bacteria > Pseudomonadota > Gammaproteobacteria > Xanthomonadales > Rhodanobacteraceae > Rhodanobacter_A. Next base: position 27,310 of record NZ_MUNP01000041.1, read on the forward strand.
GAAGATCGAGTCCTCGGCCAGCGCGATGCCATGCGCCTGCACCGCGCCGATCACGGTACAACTGCGGAAACTCGCTTCGACGTAGGCCACCGCCTCGTCCGGCGCGCCCAGCGCCACGCGCTCGGGGCCGGTGGCGTCGAGGATGCTGTCGCACAGTTCCAGCGTGGGCGGCTCGCCGCGGTGAGCGGGGCTGATGACGGCGATGGCGCCGAGGATGCTGTGCTCCACGCGCAGCGCGGCGCGCGTACCGTCGAGCGTGATGCTGGGCTCGGCCGGACGTTTGGGGTCGCAGTCGCACTGCAGCGCCCAGCCCGGCACCAGGGTGCAATGGCGGATCACCAGTTCGCACAGATCCGCGCCCGCGGCGCTGCCCTCATCCGGTCCCTGTACCTCGATGCCGCGGCCGGTGACCAGCAGGCCGTCGAGCAGCACGCGGCTGCCGGCGCCGCCGGCGATGCTCAGCGCATCCGGCTGGCTGGCGCGCACGTCGAGCAGGCGCAACACCGGCCGCGTGCCTTCGGCCGCGCGCAACTGGATCGCCTCGCCGGCGTCCAGTTGCAGATCCACGTTGCCTTCGTACACGCCGCTCTCGGCCAGCTCGACGATCAACGCGCGCAGCGGCTGCCCGGCCGGCGCGGCGGCCTTGGCTTGCGCCCATGCGGTCAGCGCGTCGGCGATGCTGGCGTAGTGGCCGGGCGGCCACGGGGCGTTCGGGTCGCGATCCGGCTGCGGTGCATGCACCAGGTAGCGCGCGGCGCCTTCCAGCTCCGGCGTGATCCGCGCGTACTCGCCGCCGCCGAGATCGGCGGCGAAGCCGTATTGGTAGCTCACCCACACGCCGCGCTTGGGCCGTTGGTTGGCGGGGAACATCAGCCGGCCGCGCTCGGGATCGACCGCCACCCGATTGCGCGGCACCTGGCCGCTCCATCCATCCAGATCGGCCGGAATCAGCAGCTCGCGCGGCACCGGCATGCCCTGGCCCTTCGTGGGCCAATCCGGCGCCCAGATCTCGACGCTGCGGCCGTCGCCGTAGAGATCGGGCGACACGCCGGCGTAGTCGGCCAGCGGGCCGCGCTCGGCGAAGCGCCAGCGCCGCAGCGGCAACGGCAGATTGCGTTCCTCGGCAATGTGGGTGGGCGCGGTTTCCTCGACCGGGCGCTGGAACAGCGGCGTGTCGTTGCCCAGTACGCTGAAGCTGAAACAGTGCGGACCCTGTTCCTCGACGCAGTAGGCCGAGGTGCGAGTCACCGGGTAGCTGCGCAGGCGGCAGACGAACACGCCCACCGCGGGGATGTTCCAGCGGCCGCGGCGGTGCCGACTGCCCAGACGCCGCACGTCGACGCTGTGCGCGAACGGATCGAACGCACCGTTCGCGAAGGCGATGCGCTGCAGGCGGCCCGGATCGCGCAAGTCGGCGGTGCCGCCGCGGCGCGGGTGCTGATGGTCGAGGTGCTGCATCCAACCCAGCCGGCGCCGGAACTCCACCGCGCGCGCCGGCCAGCCGGCGGCGTCGCGGGCGAGATCCTCCAGCAGCGACAGCGTGCCCTTGCGGCGACGTGCGTCGATGGTGTTGGCCACGTCGGCGCGCGGCGCCAGCACACGGCCCAGGCGTGCATCGCGGTGGCCGTCCTCGCCCAGCGCGGCGGCCTCGGGCAGCAGGCTGTAGCCGAGCAGGTCGCCGATGTACGGCACCAACCAGTCGTCGCAGGTCTCGATGAACCAGTTGTCGTAGAGCCGCGCGATGTCCTGCTCCAGCACGTCGGCCTGCGCCGAAAGCACGCGCAGGAAGTCGCGCAGCGGGTAACCCTGCTCCGCATCGCGCAGGCGGTAGACCACCGGCAGCAGGTCGTAGAGCCGGTCCGGCTTGGCGGTCATGGCGTCGCCTCCTGCAGCAGCAAGGTGTCGGGCACGTCCGGCAGGAAACAGGCGAGCTGCGCCGGCAACACGCTGATGCCGTCGGTGTCGAAGCGGGCGGGCAGCGCCTGCACGGTCGGCAGCAGCGCCGGCCAAGGTGTGGCCGCGGTCGCCTGGAGCAGGCGGGCGGATGCGCCGGCGAGGTTCGCCCCGTCGTCACCCTTGCCGCTGTCGCCACCGCCCAGGTCGTCGATGATGCGCCGTTCGTCGGCGTAGTCGAACGCGTCCACGTCGATCCAGGCCACGCCGCGCACTGCCTGCAGGCAGGCGACGATTTCGCTGAGGTAGACGTTCTGCGCCAGCGCGCGGCGTTCGAAGCCGAACGCATCCAGCAGTGCCGCGCGAAGCGCCGGTTCGACCGACTCCCACGCATAGTCGGGCGCCAGGCCCGCCTTCGCGCTCAGGGTCAGCGCCCGCAGCTCGCGCACGTCCAGGCCCACGGGCAGGCCGGGATCGCCGTACTGCTGCAACGCCTGCAGCAGGTTGCGGTAGAGGTCGGAGGTGTTGTCGATCGGCGCATCGGCGGCGCCGGCGATGCTCACCTGCACGCGGTTGCCAAGCTTGATCGCCGCAGCCTTGCCCACGCCGCCGAACGTGCGTGCGAAGTCGGCGTAGTCCGGCACCGACACCAGCCGATCCAGCGCCAGCACCGCCAGCGGCACGTTGCCGCGGGCCTGGTCGCGCGTCTCCGCGTCGGCGCCGCCGGAGGCGCGCAGCGGATTGACCACTGCCTTCACCCCCAGCGGCCGGGTCGCCAGCAGGCTGATCTGCTGGGCGTCCACATTGCCCGGTGCGCCGATGCCGTTGCGATAGACCGCCACCACGTTTTCCACGCCGGTGGGCAGGCGCGCGCCGTGGCTGCCGTCACCGAACTGCACCGTGGTCTTGCTGGCGTTGTCGGTGGACGTGACGAAGTTGCGGTCGGTGGCACCCACGAAGGCGAGATTGCGTGTCTCGTGCCACAGCATGCCGTTGACGCTCACCGCGAGCGTGCTCTGTACGCCGTCCACGGTCGCGGCGGAGACGTAGGTCAGCGGCGACTGCTTCAGCACGAAGGCCTGCATCGCCGTGGCGCCGCTGCCGCTGCCCAGCACCTCGTTGCGCGTCTCGCCATGGGTGGCGCGCACCACGTTCGCGCACACCGTCACGGTGTCGCGTTGGTAGGCGTAGGCCAGCCCTTGGTTGGCGAACACCAGGGTGCTGTGCACGGTGTCGCCGGGCAGGTTCGCATTCGTGCCTTGTTCCACCGCGGCGATCATCACCAATTCGCCCGCGTTCACCGCATTGGTGCCGGGCACGTCCGTGCGTTGCCCCTGCACGACCACCCAGCGGCCGGGCTTGAGGCCGTCCACCGCGCCGTCGAGGGTGAGGTGGGTGGCGTCGTCCTGGGTGATGCGCGCCGTGCCGTCATTGGCCGTGGTGGTGCCGACGATATCGGTGATCACCAGTTCGGCCAGCGGCAGCGCTTCGCTCTGCGCGTAGACCTGGGTGCCGCGCAGGGTAGCCATGTCCGGTGCAGGCCAGAGCGCGGGCGTGTCATTGGCCGCGGGATCGGCCAGCACGATGTCGGTGGTCTTGCCGCTGATGCCGTAGTCGCTGCGCGGATGCACCTGGACGCTTTGCGCTTGCGCCACGATCGGCAACTCGCCGGTTTTCTGGATCAGCAGATAGCTGCTGGCGAGTACGCCATCGTAGGCGTTGTCCAGTTGCACGCGATCATCGAACTCCGACGGCGAGCCATTGCGGCTGGTGGACGTACTCCAGTCGCCGTCGGGCATCGAGACATAGGGCACGGTTCCCTTGGTATCAGGGTCCTGGTTCAGGCCCAGCCCCATGATGCGTGGCGCGTTGTAGCCGAACAGCGGCGCAGCGAGACGCAACGCGAACACGCCGCTCAGTGCGGGCGAAGGCTGGCCCTGCGGCACGCTGGTCCAGGCGCGATAGAAGCTGTCGACCAGACGCGGCGCGAAGTTCAGCAGCAGCTGCGGACGCGCGTCGCTGGGGGTGCCCAGCGCGGTGGTCGGGCTCTGCAGCAGGCGCAGGTGGTTCGCCGGTTGCAGGGTTGGCGTGAGCGTCAGCGCGCCGAACAACGCGCCGAAACCCGTCGCTCCCATGGAGGGTGATGTCGGCGTGCCGAAGGCGGCGTTCACCGCGTCGCGGAAGGTGGCGACGGGATCGGGTACCGGATCGGGTGGTGGCTGGTCATTGCCGAACGGTGGCCCCATCAGACCCGCATAACTGCCGCCGTTGCTGCCACCGAGCAACAAGGTCGAGCGCACGTCCTCGATCGCGGTCAACCACTCCTGGAAGTTGGGGCCGGTGCCCGACTGGATGAGCGCGCCGATGGCCGTATTCGCCGCGGCCGCGATCTGCGCGGTCGCCGGATCGAGCGGCTGCAACACCACCTTGCTGCGCGAGCTCTGCGGCTGTGCCTCGACCGACTGCACCAACCGGATCGCTGGCACACCGTCCTTGGTCAGGTCGCCGAACACGAACAGCAGGCGGTCGTTCGGCTTGAGGTTGGTGGCGGCGCTGGCGACCCACAGCGTGTCGAGCGCGGCGACGTTGTCGAGCGAGATGTCCTGCGGCTGCGTCAGCCGCGGCTTGAGCGCGTTCCACTCGTAGCGCGCGTCCAATGGCTCGGCGGTCTCGAAGGTCTGCATCTGCTCGCCTGGCGCGGGCACCGATTGCGCGCGTGCGCCGGTGGGGATGGTTACCGGCGCCGCGTTCGGCTCGATGGTATAGGCGAGGTAGACGCTGGCGGCTACGCCGGGGCGCAGGCGGTAGTCGACCAGCCGCGCCAGTTCCAGCACCGAGCGCCGCTCGGTGGCGGTGCGCAGGTAGCCTTCGTTGGCTATACGCTCCTGGTAGAAGCCCAGCACGTCGGCGCCGACCGCCCAGGCATCGAGCAGGGCGATCGCCGGATCGTCGGCCTCGCGCGTGCGCAAGCCTGCCAGCGCGGGCAGGGCGGCATCGCTAAGTTCCGCCTGCATGGTGGCGCGGAAGTCGGCGTACGTGCCGACGCGATAGTTCAGGGCGGTCAGCCCCGGCCGGTTGTAGATCGGCAACGGGGTGCCCGCGATGGCGCCGCAACCACAGGCGCAGGCGTGCTTGCCACAGGCGCTGCAGCAGCTCATCGGCCACCTCCCATCGTGAAACGGATGCTGCCGTGATCGGGATGGTCCGGGTCGTCGTCGACCTGGGCGATCTCCCGCGCGGCGATGTGCAGCACGCCGTCGGCGGGCACGTCGACGGGTGGCGCGGGGTCGTCCATGCGCACCAGCGTGGTCACTTCGACATGGGCGACGCCGGGAATCGCCTGCGCTTCGGCCAGCAACGCGCTGACGTAGACCGGCGAGCCCAGCGTGAGCCGGTCCGGATGGAAGAAGCCGGGCGTGCCGTCGCGGCGCAGGCCGGAGGTGAAGCGGTCATCCAGTTCGGCCTCGACATGGGCGGTGAGGAAGTCCGGCAGCACACAGACGAACAGCACGATGCGCAGCGGCACGTAGCAGGCGCCGCGCACTTCCACGTCGTGGCCGATGCGCCGGTAGCGCGCGAGCTGCGCGCCGATGGTTCGGGCCAGCGCGGCCGGCAGGCCTTCGCGGCCCAGCGGGTCGACTACCACATCGGCGGCGTACCAGCTGCCGTTCCACTCCAGCGCGGCGGCGGCACCTTGCACACCGGGCACGGCAGCGGCGAAGGCCGCGTAGTCGTCGGCGATGATCGCGCGCAGCGGATTGGCACGGAACGCGCCGGGTGCGTACAGTTTCACCTCGGCGAGACTCTCCGCTGCGGTGCCGCCGCTGGCCGGCAGCGGATTGCGCGGCTGCAGATCGGCCGAGAGCACGCCGGATTTCAGCGCCAGCCACACGATGCTGTCGCGGCCCACGTTGCCGGCCGGGCCGTTGCCCAGGCGCAGCGCAGCGCGGAAGAAATCGCCGGCCTGCAGCTGCGCGCCCAGCACGCCGTCGCCAAAGCGCAGATGGGCGGCGCCGTCGTCGTCGATCTCGACCACGCAGTGGCGATCGTCCGGGCTGCTCTCCAGCAGGTCGTACTGCGGCAGCCACTGCCAGCGTGCGTCCGGCGTGCCGCTCACCAGCACGTCGGCCAGTGCGCCGCCGTAGACGGTCAGCTGCGGAAGTGCCTGACGCGGATCGCGTGCGAAGAGTTGGCACACCGGTACGTTTGGCGGCAGCGGTTCGGCCCAGGTCAGCGGCGTGCCGGGCAGCACGTGGCCGGTGTCTGCGGGCGGGCGGCGCACATCGAGTACTGCGCCGTCGCAATGGCAGCAGCCGTATTCGGTGTTGCCGGGCACCAGCCAGCAGTCCTCGGCCAGCGCGCCACAGCGCGTGCAGGCATCCGGCATCGCGGCAAGCGCGGCGGCAAGGCCGGGATAATCGCCGTCACTGCCGGTCGGCGCGCAGATCGGCGCCGAGCTGCACTGGCCTTGCACGTGCTCGCCGTGGTCGACCAGCAGCACGTTGCCGCGCGCGAGGCTGACGTCGTGCAGCCAGCGGCAGTCGGGCGCAGGCAGGCGCACCGACAGGCAGAGGTCGAACGGCAAGGCGTCGCAGGGATCCCACGCCACCTCCAGCAGCAGGGTGCCATCCAACGGATCGACGGACGTCTGGACGTCCGTGAGTCGCACGGCATGGCGGTGCGCGGGATCGGCATCGGCGGGGTTGCCGGTCTGCGGGCCCAGCACTTCCTCGAAGATCAGCAGGTCGCCCACGGCCAGCTTCAGCGTGCGCGACGGCGCGGCGGCGTCGGCATGGGTGATCGCCGTCGGCGCCGTGCCGGGGGCCGGGGGCAGTGCAGTTGGCGACGATGGCGCCGGCGAGGAGGGCGGCGCAGGCGGAGAGGGCAAAGCACTCGGCGGAGCGGCATCCACCAGCGTGGCCCGCGTGCAGCCGCGCGGCAGGCAGCAGAGTTCGTCGCCCCAGCTGTAAAGGTGGATCTCGCTGTGCGTGGCGACCACGGCGAACGTGGTGATGCCGTCCCGCGGCATCGGCTCGTAGATCAGCGCGCCCTGCGCGCGTGCCGCCTCGAGTTGCACTGCGTCGATGATCCCCGGAACCGGATGGGTCTGTCCGGGTGGCGGCACCAGCAACAGCAGGTTGTCCAGCGCGAGGTCGAGGTCATCATGCGAATTCAGCGTCACCAGTGCACGGGCGTTGCAGCCCTCGTGCATGCGGTAGTCCACCAGCCGCGCATGCCGACGTACGGAGATGCGCCTTCGCGCGGTGGCCAGGTAGGCCTCGGTGGCCACCGCATCCTGGTAGTAGCTGAGGTAGTCGGCGGTATAGGCCAGCGTCTCCACCAGGGCGATGCCAAGGTCCGGCACGTGGCGCTCTTGCCACGCCGGCATGTCCAGCGCGAGGCGGTCGAGGAACAGCTGGCGAAAGCTTTCGTAGTCCTTGGCGAGGTAGTTGATCTCGGGCAGCGGCACCGGCACGGGCACGCAGGGCGCCGCATCGGCGCAGTCCTGGCCTGCTGCACAGCCGAGGCGGAAGTGCAGCGCGACGCGGGCATAACGCGGATCGAAGCCGGGATACGGCAGCCAGCTCGCCGGGGCGTTGCCCGAGGCCGCATCCACCAGACACAGGCAATACGGGCTGTGGTCGCCTTCGCGGTCCAGCACCACGCGCAGGCAGGCGTCGTCGTGCAACTCCGGCTCCAGCTCGGCGCTGACGCTGAGCACGCGCAGGCCGGTGATGCGATCGCCCCCGCTGACGCGCACGTTCGCCACACCCAGCCCTTGCGGGATCGCGCCGAACAGGTGCACGCACAGGCTGGTGCCGTCATCGCCCACCTCGACGTAATCGATGCCGTTGAGCGTGCCGCTCGCGCGCAACTTGTCGCGTCGCGCTGGCACGCTGCACGCGGGCAGTGTGCTGCAGCCGATCGTGTCGAGCCGGACGCTGTCGTTCGTCGTGCTCATGGCAGGCTCCGCACGAAGCTGTCGTTGCGGGTGTCGCCGCTGGCGCGCACGGTGTAGCTGAGGTCCACGCGCAGGGTCGCGTCGTCGCTGCTCACGCTCAGCGTGCCCACGTCGATCACGTCGCCCAGCCAGCGCTGCAGCGCTGCCTGCAGGGTGAACTGCAGCGCGGCGGCCAGTTCCGCACTGTTCGGCGCGAACACCAACTGCAGCAGGCCGCTGCCGAAATCGGGCCGGTTCACCCGTTCGCCCGGACTGGTGAACAGCAGTTGCTCGATCATGTCGCGCACATGGTCGTCGTCGCCGGTCTCCGCGGTGCGGCCGCGCGGGTCGAAATGGAAGGGGTAGTCGATGTTCATCACGGTGCTCATGGCGACCTCACATCGCGGTGACGCGCGTCTGGCTGGCGACGATCAGCAGCGGCGTGCCGGTAGGCGCGCAGATCGCCTGGCTGTCGAAGCAGAGCAGCGGCTGGCCGTTCGAAGTGACCCGCGTTGCCGCCGTGACGAACTGCGCGGTGACGCAAGGACCATTCGCGGCGGGTGGCGGCGGCAGCGCACAACCGGCGACCAGCCACGGCGCGGCCATCGTCACCGTGGGCTGGCCGCTTACCGTCACCCGCGGGTTCGGTACGGTGGCCTGCGCCTGGCCGCCGTGCGAACAGAGCACGCTGGCGCCGACATGGATGAGGAAGCCCGGCATCGTGCATCTCCTACGTCGCCACCAGCGCGCCGTTGTTGATCGTCACCGTGGGACCCGCGAGCACCACGGTGGCGCCCTTGCCGTTCGAGATCGTGATGCCGACGTCGTTGACCAGGATCATCGCGCCGGTGGCGCTCTTGATCAGGATGCCGCCGGTCGGCCCCGGCACGTCGCTGATGGTGATGCCGTTCTGCAGCCCCGACTGCAGTACCAGGCTGGGACTGACGGGATTGCCGGCCAGCGCCAGCGCGGGCACTTCCGCCGCGCTGCCCCAGAAGCCGCCGCTCCAGATCGGGTAATCCGGATCGCCCTGCTCGAATTCCACCCACACGCCCGCGCCGACCTGCGGCACCACGTACACGCCGCTCTGCTTGCCGGCGAACGGCACGCAAGGCATCGCCCAGCTCGACGGCAGCAGGCCGGAGACATCCGGCACCATCACCTGGATGCGCCCGATCTGTTCGGGGTCCACGTTCTGGATCACCGTGCCGCGGAACTTGCCGTAGTACTTGCTCATGGCGGCACCAGCGGCACGGTGGAGATCAGGCCCTTGCGCGAGAGGCTGAAGCTCTGCTTGTACTCGCCGCGCTTGATCGTGTGGCGCACTTGGCTGACGTAATGCAGGCCGTCGAAGGCCGGTCCCACGCCGCGCACGCCGACCAGCTGGCGCGACTGCAGCACGCGGCCGTAGCGCACCACGTCGAGGCTGCCGGTGCCGGTGACGGTGTCGGCGGATTTCGCCGCCTCGGCCATGCCCAGCAGCAGCGCACGCTGCGGCGTGTACTTCGCGGTCTCCGGCAGCGGGCGGAACTGCTGCGGCGGCGGGTCGAGCAGGCCCAGCGGCGGATTCAACGGACCGATGTCCGGGATCGGCAGCGGCAGCGGCACCTTGGTCTGCGGGTTCTGCACGTAGATCACCGGCAGCTGGCGCGCGTTGCCGTTGTAGCTGAAGCTCAGCTGCTCGACGTTGCTGGCCGCGTCCATGTCCGCGTTCAGCGCCGGCTGCGGCACGCCGACCTTGATCTTCGGGCCCCAGTACGCGGTGCTGGTGCCGGGCAACGGGCCAGGGTCGAGATAGAACACGTAGCCCACGCGCTCGGCCAGCAGGCGGATGTATTCGAGGTCGCTGCCCTGCTGGGTGGGAATGCGATCGGTGGGCACCGGCACGTCGAACGCGATGCTGGGGATCACCAGCGGCACGATGCCGAGGAAGGCGTACTTGGCCAGCAGCAGCATGACGATCGCCTCGGCCGGCATCGCCGGATACGGCACGCCGGGCAGGCCGGAGAACTCCAGCTTCTGCATCACCGTGGTGAGGTCGTCGCCGGTGACCTGCAGCGTGGTGTGGCGCTGGTCGGCACCGGGCAGCACCTCAGTCTTCGTCACCACGCCGTCGATCAGCACCTGCGGCATGCCGTTCACCGTGACCACCACGATCACCCGCAGCAAAGGCACCACGCTGCCGCCCGAGAGCAGGAACAGCGTGTGCAACGGCGATTGCACGCTCAGCGTGAACTGCAAGGTGAACGCGCCCGCGGCCTCGTCCGGCTGCACCACTTCGAGTTGGGTCAGCGCGTCGAGCACGAGCTGGGGCACCGGCACCGGCACCACCGGACCGACCAGCAGCGTCAGGTGTATGCCCTCAAGCATGCGGCACCCCTGGGATGCCTTGCGGCAAGGTGATCGCGAGCGGGCGACCGATCGTCTCGGTGAGCTCCTCCGGGCGCAGCGCGCGATTCGCGTCGCACAGCCGCCAGAACAGTTCGGGGTCGCCGAGGTATTGCGCCGCGATGTTGTCCAGCCGCTCGCCCTGCACCACGCGATGCCACTGCAGCAGCGCGAAGCTCTCCGGCGCGGGCACGAAGCGGCGGGCGAGATACGTCACCATGCTGCCGTCGGCGCGCACCAGGCTCTTCGTGGGCGTCAGCGCGTAGCGGCTGGTGGGTGGGAAGTTCGCGTTCATCACGGCACTCCGGTGAGGCCGAGCGCGGACAGCTGGCCGGCGGCGCCGCCGGCCAGGCGCTCCTTCTGCTGCAGGTAGCTCATGAACAGGCTGGCGGCCTTGTGCCCGGTGGGCACGTCGTTCACCGACAGCACGCGCAGGCCCAGGCTGACCTTGGCGCGGATCGGGTTCAGCGCCGTGTCGAACGCCTCCTCGGTGATGCTGAGCTCGGTGATGCGCACCGGCAGGATGCGCGTCTTGCTCCACACGAACAGCGCCAGCGGCGTCTCCATCGGCACGATCTCCAGCGTGCCGAACTGCGCCATCAGGTCGTTCGCCTGCAGCTGCCCGCTGGTGGGGTAGACCATCGTCTCCAGCGCGGCGAGCTGGGCGAAGATGCCTGACGTGGTGGCGCCGCTGTTCTGCTCCGGAAACTCCAGCTGGTCGGTAGCATCGATCTCCGCTTCCAGCTTTAGCGTCTCCACCGGCGGGCCCTTCAGCCGCAGCACCTCGGAACGATCGCCGCCGTCCGCGCTCACCGCCTGCACCTGCAGCGAGCGGGTCAGCGAGTCGGGGTTGTACTGCAGCGCGATAACGCGCTGCACCGCCGAGCTGTCGGCGTCGATCAGCACGATGCCGCCCTTGAGGATGCGCGGGGAACCGGGGAAGGCGCTCATGGCTTGCCTCCTCTACTCGAGGGCGGCGTGCCGCCATGTGCGGCGCCGCCACCGCTTGCGGCCGGTGGTGCGAGGTCGGTCTTGGTGACGTCGATGATGGTGACGTCGTGGCCGTTGAAGGTGCCCTTGCGAAACACGCGACGGATACTGTGCGAACCGATGATCGCGCCGTTGTAACCGTAGTCTTGTCGACACACCGATTCACAGGAATCGAGATTGCGCGGATTGCGCGTGGCATCGTGCAGGAAGCTCACCCGTTCCGACTGCGATGTGTGGATATCGTAGAAGCGGTTGCGCATGGCCGGCTGCTCGGGTCGCACGCCGCGTCCACGCATCGAGGCGCCGATCGGGAAATGCGAGTGTCCGTTGCATGGACCTGGAACGGTGAGCGTGTCTGGACAGGTAGACGAAGTCTGCTGCACCGCTTCGACGACTTCGTTGCCGTCCCAGCTCGTGCTGTCCGGCAACACCTCCATGCGCGCGATGATACCCAGGCCCGAGAGATAACCCGCCTGCAAAGCGGCCTGGGTGTAGCTGGTGACCGTGTCGACGCGCGTGCCGGTGGGGTGCGCGCCCGGCGCGAGCTGCGTGCCGCCGCCGCGCGGTCCGTCGTTCACGGATTCCAGCGTGTCTGCGTCGGCATTGCCGTTGCGCGCCTCGCGCCTCGCGCTGACCGGTAGTTGCGTGAAGTCGCGCATCATCGCGTGCGCGTTTGGCGCGCCACGGATTTCGCCGGCCGGAGTCCGCGACGATCGTAGCGGCGTGGCTGGCTGCGTCGCGCTTGCCAGCAGCGCACGTCGGCAATCGGAGCAGCCGCACCGCCGCTTCACGCCGGCGAAGTGTGGGGGCGAGGGCGAGGACCGTCGGCTTCGCATGAAAGCGCTCATGGCACGTGTCCGTAGCCGAGCAGCTTGTCCATCCGGCTCAGCACATAGGAGAAGCCCTGCACGCGCGGGCTGCGGTTGCCTTCGATGGTGTAGAGCATGCCGTCCTGCACCGAGTGCACCAAGCCGACATGGCCCAGCCAGCCGGCCAGGCTCACTCGCCACCACACCACGATGTCGCCGGACTGCGGCAGGTAACCGCTGCCCGGCGCCGAGGCCCAGCCCTGCTGCTTGAATTCCGCCAGCATGCCGCGCGCGCTCGGCATGTAGGCGAACGGCATCTGCGCCTGGTTGCCGCCGCTGGCTTGCAGATAGCACCAGCTGACGAAAGAGGCACACCACGCGTTGCCTTCGGCCACGCCCGCCGGCGCCAGGTACTTGCGCACGAACGGGCCGCAGTTGTTGCCACCTTGCTCGCAGGCGCCGGCCTTGAGCTCACCAATCGCCGCGGCCAGTGCCGCGCGGCCAAGCGTGCTGCCACCGTTCGTCGGCAACACCGCGTAATCCACCGCCGTCGGCGTGTCGATCACGGGCTTGGGGTTCTGCAGGCTCCACCACGTCAACGGTCCGGCCACGCCGTCTACCACCAGCGGCTGGCCGTGCTGGTCTAGGTTCTGCGCCTGGAACGCGCGCACTGCCTGCCAGGTCTTCGTGTCGAAGGTGCCGCTGGCGTCGACCGCATAGCCGCGTTGCGTCAGCAGTTTCTGCAGCTGGGTGACTTGCGGTCCCTGGTCGTTCTTGCGCAAGGTATCCATGCTCATTGCCCCCGGCTGCCTGCGGCGCGCAGCGCCAAGAGGCGGTCAAATACCGATATTGCGCGCGGACGCGACGGCTGGCGTTCAATCGAGGCGGCTGAGCGATGGGTCATCATTGTTTTCCGCACTCTTCCTGCGGCACCCGTCGTTGGGGGGGCAAGGGCGACATGTTCGCGGCGGCATAACTGGCATCGGATTCGTCACAGCCCGATTTGGAGCTGGCAGGCACCGGCTCCTTGCCCATGACCTTGTCCTTGTGCAAAGCCACCTCGACCCTGCGCAGAAACGGAAAAGCCTTTTCCCAACGCGGCCGGTTGGCGAGGCCGAGTCCCCGGGCGTCGCGCCCATCGACAAAAGCCTGTATGTCGGCCAATGCCTTCCGCCGTCGTTCGGGGTCGCCCCGCACGACATCATCAACGCCCAATGCATCCAGTCGCTGCTCGTCGCTCAGCGGTGCCAGCAGGCTCACCAATTGCGGCGTTAGATCCTTGTCGGCGGTTTCGCCTTGGCCACCGAGGTTTCCGAGCTGTTCGCCCTTGCCGACGGCTTCGGGCAACACCGCGTCAGGAGCCTTTTTGGCAGCCAGCACGGCCATTTGTGAGCGCGCGTAGTCGGCACGACGTTGGCTGAGTTCGACATTGCCCTTGAAGCCCGGCACAGGCGGGTGCGGAGCATCCTGCGAGCCTTCGGGCGAGGCATAACCCCAGATGTGCTCGACACTGAAGCCCTGGCCCAGCAAGCCGACAGCCGAAGCCACGCTACCGCCAAATGCCCTCTTGTCAGCCGGCGTGGTGCTGTTGTAGTTGAACAGCAGTTTCGTGGTCAGATCCTTCGCTGGTTCCTTTTCAATCGGTCGATCGTGCGCTTTGACATTTCTGGTGCATTTGTACTCCGGCAATGGCGGCGGACAGTCGCACTGGAAACAACGCACGGCAGGTGTCTTGTCCGGGCCGCCGAAGGTGCCCTTGATGCCGCCGCCGAACACCGGCGGACCTCCCTCCGTCGGCACGGTCACCGTGGGACCCAACGTGATGTTCTGTAGTGGGCCGATATTCGGCAGCGGTGCGTCGAGCCCGGCGGTTACATCCCCCTTGCTGCTTGATGGTCCGTTCACCCTCGATGTGTCGATCTGTTCATAACGCAGGCTGACCGCGAAATGCTCGGTCGCGACCCTGCCTTCCAGGGTGTAGGTCGTGGTCGATTGCAACGGCGTCTTGCTGAAGTCGGCCCCTCCCGTCACGGTGAAGCTCATCCCGTGCGGCGTGATCTTCAGCACGCCGCGCACGTTCAATTGCTGGCCGCCGGTGCCGACGGTGGTATTGCCCTGGACGGATGCCTGAAGGATGCCGTCCACGGTCAACGTGATATCGCCGGATCCGCTGATCGTCGCCTGGTCGAGCCGGTCGTCGAGAAGCGCGCCCGGATTGCTACCCAGTGTCGGATTGCTTTGCAATGTGGTGAGCAAACCCTTGGCCGACTCGATCACTTTGTCGTAGCTGATCTCGCCCTTGCTGCTAAGTTGGACGCGTCCGTTGCAGATGCTGTAACGCATGCCAATGGCATTGGCTTCCTTGTCCCAGTAGAAGATCTTGTCGCTAGGCGTTTTCTCGGTCTTTGCCTCGGAGGTGCAGGGTCGTTCGGTCACGGTGCGCACGATGTCCACGGTCGTGTTCTCGTCGATGCTGCGCTTGATGCTCTCCGACTCGCTGCCTCCGGCGGCGGTGCCGATACCCGTAGTTGCGCCGGGTTTCGCGTCACGTTGCAACAGCTTGGCTTGCACGCCGACAGCGGCCCCTCGACGTACGCTCGCCGTGCGTCCGGCCAGGGCGGCATCGGCCGCGACGTCGGCCTCGTGTTCCAGTGGCGACTCGGCGGCACCGATCTCGACCCTGCCCGTGGGGGTATCACTCGCGCCTTGCTGCTGCAGGGTATGACCGAGTTCGTGGGCGATCAGGCGCATGCCTTCGCGCTCCTGCGGTCGCCATTGGCCGGCGGCGAAATGAATGTGCTGGCCCACGGTGAAGGCGAGGGCATCAACTTTCCGTGCCGCAGCCTGACTCGCAGAGTCATGGTGAACGCGCACTTCGGCGAATTCGCTGCCGTACAGTGGTGCCAGCGAAGCGCGGATGTCGGCCGGCAGGCGCGTGCCGCCCTGCACGAGTCGGGATGTCATCGCATACGACGGCGGCGTCGAGGTGCGCCCTCCGCGGTCCGCTTCACGCTGCAGGCCGAGTTGTTTCTTGTTCCTGCATTCGGCGCATTCGCCGCCGTCGGCATGAGCGCCGCAGGCGCACTTGCGCTGCAACAGCCCGAGCGAGGGAGAAGCGGTTGTCCTCGACTTCGACGACGCATTGATCATGCACCCGGTCATGACCGTGTCCTCGCGCGGTGGCTGTGCGCGGGAGATGCAGCCATCAACGGCAGGCCCAGGCCCGTGCCGACCGCAGCGGCAATGCGTGCGCCGGGCGCTTCGCGCTGACTTCCGGCAGACACCGGTGGCAGGCGGTCGACTGCGCCAATGCCGCGCAGTTTGTCGATGGCGCCGGGCAGCGCCAGCTGTCGCGCCAGCGCGCGTTCGATGGCGGCGCGCACGCTTGCGGGGGGCTCGCTGCCGAGCACCGCCGCGTCCACCACCAGCCGCTCGATATGCAGCTCGATGCTCACGACTGGCCTCCCGCACTTTCCAGCCAGCGGAAGTCGGCCTCGTTGACCGGCTTGTCGAGCTTGCGGCATTCGCCGCGCACGGCGTCGAGCAGCAGCGGCATGGCGATCTGCGCGCCGGCGCTGGCGGCCATGAAGGCGGCGTTGAGCGCGATGCCCTGGATGCTGCCGCCGGTGAGTGCGAAGCGCGCCAGCCGGTCCAGGTCCAGCGCGCCCACCGCGGCCTGCGGCGGGAATGCCGCGGCCCAGATCGCCCGGCGTTCGGCCAGGCCGGGGAACGGGAAGTTGACGATGAAGCGCAGCCGGCGCAGGAACGCATTGTCGAGCGCGCCCTTCAGGTTGGTGGCGAGGATCGCCAGGCCGCGGTACGACTCCAGCCGCTGCAAGAGATAGTTCACCTCGATGTTGGCGTAGCGGTCATGGCTGTCCTTCACCTCGCTGCGCTTGCCGAACAGCGCGTCGGCCTCGTCGAAGAACAGGATCGCACCGCCGTCTTCGGCGGCGTCGAACAGCTTGCGCAGGTTCTTCTCGGTCTCGCCGATGTACTTGCTGACCACGGCGGACAGGTCGATGCGGTACAGCGACAGGCCCAGCTCGCGCGCCAGCGCCTCGGCCGCCATGGTCTTGCCGGTGCCGCTCTCGCCGGCGAACAGCGCGCTGATCGACAGGCCGCGGTTCATCCGCGCGCGGAAACCCCAGTCGTCGTAGACGGTGCCGCGCTGGGCGACCTGGTCGGCGATCTGGCGCAGCAGCGCCTTCTCCAGCGCGGGCAGTTTCAAATCGTCGAGGCCGGCCTTGGGCTCGATGCGCTGGGCGAGCTGGTCCAGCGCCGGCCGCGTGTGCGCCAGCGCGCTCTGCCACAGCGTCTGCGCCAGCGCGGCGGGCTTGCCTTCCACCGCGGCCAGCGCGCCGCGCGCGATCTGCTCGATACGACCGAGGTTGAAATCGAAATGGCCGGCCAGTTGCTGCGGATGCGTGCCGGCATCCGCGCCGAGCAGTTGCTGCCACTGCGCGCGCTGTTCCACCGCGCTGGGTTTGGCCACGTCCACGCTGAGCGCGCGGGTGGCGGCGCCGGCCCACGGCTCGCGCGCATCGATGAAGGCGAGCCCGCCGGCGCGGGCGAGGAAGCGCTTGACCAGTGCCGAGTTGGCGTCGCCGCGCTCGACCTCGGCCGCGTCGAGGTACAGCGCCAGCGGCAGCAGCTGGCTCTCGCGTTGCCACAGCCGCAGCAGGGTTTCCTGCTCGCCCGCCGTGGTGGGCAGCAGTTCGGCGGAGAGCCGCCAGGCCTGCGCGCCGAAAGTGGCGGCGATGGTCTGCGCCACCGCCTGCTTGCTGGTGCCGTCGCTGCCCAGCAACTGCACCACCGGTAGCGGTTCGCCCGGCGGCACGTGGCGCAAGGTGTCCAGCACCTGGTCGACCAGCGCCTGCTGCGACGGCGGCAGCACGGCGGGCGGCAGCGCGGTGAGCAGGGGCGTGAGGCGGTCGTCGAGGTAGTTCAGGCCCTTGACGAAATTCACCACGCGCTCGTCCGCGGCCAGCGCCGCACCGATCAGCGGCTGCGCGCCGGGTTGGTGGATCTCCAGCAGGCGCCAGTAGCGCAGCGGGCGCTCGGGCGACAACGTGTCCCAGCTCGGCGCGTCCAGCACCGCGAAGGCCAGCGCGAACGTGGGGTAGGGCTTGGCCGGATCGTGCTGAGCCTGCGCGCACAGCGCGGGGAAGCGCGTGTCCAGCTCCATGCCGATGCACAGCAACAACAGGTCGCGCTCGAACGCGTTGAGGCCCAGCCGGTTCGCGAGCAGCACCAGTGCCGGGGTGTGCTCGGGGGCCGTGGCCGGCGGCAGGGCCGCCGTGGTGCCATCGGCTGCCGGCACGGCGGCGACGATGGGCCGCGGCGCGGGCGGTGCGATCGCGTCCAGTTCCGCCGTGCTCAGCGTCGGGTGCGTGTGTGCGCCACCGAACAGCCGTGCGAACCAGGAGGGCTTCGGTGTCGGCGTGTTCGTCGTTGCGTCCACCGCCGGCGCCACCTCCATCAGGGCGGTGGCCGGCGGGGCGGGCGGCGGTGCGATGGGCTCGTCGCTGCGCTGCGCCGCGCGCTGCAAACGCTCGCGCAACTCGGCCAGCGCCGCGGCGAGATAGCGGTCGTTCGCTTCCAGCCAGGGTGCGTAGTCGCTCATGTCACCACCACCTGCTGGTTGGTGGCGAACGCGGGCGCGCTGCCGCTGTAGTCCACCGGAATGCTGTCGGCGCCGTCCACGCGCAGGCGGACGGTGTAGCGACCGGCCGCCACGCCGGTGACCAGGAAGGTGAGCGCGGTGGGTTGATGCGGGTCAGCGGGGTTGACGAGGCTCTGCGGCGCAAGCACGCGGTCACCGAACAACAGCAGCACGCGCTGGCCGTCGCGGATGCGCGGCATGCAGGTGAGCTGCAGCGTGAGGTCGCCGGCCGGCGCGCTCGGCGGGCTCACGGTGATGATCGGCGCCAGCGCCAGCGGCAGCTCGTTGCTCAGCAGCGCCGGCAGCCCCGGCGACTGCATCAGCAGGGCCACGGTGTAGATGCCCGGCGCCCAGCGTGAGGCGGCGTCGGGGTCGGTGGTCGCATCGGCCAGGGGCACGCGCAGCGTGCCGGCCGCGCCGGGCTGCGGTGCCACGTCCACCGGCGCGTCCAGGCGCAGGCTGCTGAAGCGCGCCAGCGTGAAGTCGGCACCGAGCTGGCGGCCGCTCAGCACGATGTCCTCGCCCAGCCGCACCGCTGCCTGCGCATGCGGGAAGCTCAGCGCATCCAGCACCGCGGCGGCGGAGGCAGTGGCGATCACGCCGCGGTCCTGCGGGCCGCGGCGCAGCACCGGCAGCGGCGCGCGCACCGCGGCCTGGCTGTCGATCAGCACCACCGCCACCTCGTACACCGCCGAGGTGCGGTAGTTGGTCTGGAACGCCGTCCACAGCTTGGACAGTTCTTCCACGCTCTGCGGCAACGGCGTGACCCGCACACGCTCGATCTGGTTCGCTAGGTCGTTGCCCGGCAGCGCGTTGCGGATGTCGTCGCCGTCGAGCACGCTGCGGTCCTGCAGCGTGCTCATCGCCGCGGCCAGCACGCGATGGCTGGTGGCGTCGATGTCGCTGTCGCCGCGACCCCAGGCGGTGAGCACGTAATGCAGGTTCAGCGCCAGCGGCGGCATGCCGCTCTCGCCGGGATGCACCTGGCCGGGCGGGTCGAGGTTGCGCCACGCGGCGTTGGCGACCACCTGGTACAGGAACAGGTTGAGCTGCGCCGAGCTGGTGCCCTTGCGTGCCACATCCGGCGGCTGCAGGGTCACCTGCAGGTCGCCGAGATCGGTATCCAGCGCCGGTACCTGCGCCAGCAGCAGGTTGCGCAGGGTACGCGTGGCGGCGGCGATGGCCAGCACGTTGCTCATGGCGAGGCCTTGCCGCCGCGCTGGCGCAGGTAGTCGTCGAGACTGGCGGGGCGCGGTTCGTCGCGGCGCCGCGTTGGCGTGGCTGCGGCGGGCGCGGCACGCACTTCGATCCGGCCGATGCTGACGTGTATCACCGGCTCGCCGGTCGCCGGGGTGCGGCTGGCGGCCGCGGTCGGGCGCGGCCGGATGGTGGCGGCATGGTCGGATCGATCGCGCGCGGGTTCGCTGCGCGGGCTCGCAAACACGGGTGCGGACGGCAGCAGACTGCCGCTCGGTGGCGATACGGTTTCGACCCGGGGCGGGGCGATCCGCGTCTGCCGCGGTTGCACGGGCGGCGACATCACGGGCTCGGCGTGTGCCTGCTCGGGCGCCGGCATGCGGGCCGGCGTGGCGATCGATGCTGTCACCGGCGGTGTTGCTGGCGGTGCCGCGCGTACCGTCGCCGGTATCGCGCGATCCAGCACGGGTGCGGCGATGGGTGGCGGCATGGATGTCGCCGGCTGCTCGGCACGCGCAGGGCGCAATGAGTCGTCGTGCATCGGAGGGAGTGTGCGTGGCCGGTGCAGCGGTTCGGCGGCGGGTGGCGTGTCGTCCGCTGGCGCCGTGGCGTGGCGTGCGGTGGCCGCCGTGTCGTCGTCGACCGTCGGCAGGATAGTCGCGTGCGGCGAGGGTTCGAACAGCGATGGCAACCGCGGCGCCAGCGACGCCTCGCTACCGGTCGCGCGTGCCGCCAGCCGGGCCAGGAAATCGCTCATGGGGCGCACAGTTCCAGGTAGGCCTGCCGCCGCCGCGGGCTCAGCGCGAGGATCTCGGCCTCGCTCCAGTGGTAGGCCTGCGCCAGCGTGTCCACCTCGCGCAGCTGACGCAGCGCCCAGGCGTGCAGCTCCTGCCAGAGGAAGTGGGCGATGTCGAACAGCGGCTGCCAGGCGTGGCCGCAGTCCGGGCAGCGGAACGCGAGTTGCAGGTCGGCCTGCGGATCGGCCTGCGCCATCGCCTCGGCGATTTCGGCTTGCAGCTCCGTCGACAGGCCGTACGTGTCGTCGCCTTCCGCGGCCAGCAGGCAGCGTTCGAGCAGCAGCGTGTGCGCGGCGCCGGCATCGCCGCAATCCTCCAGCGCGATCAGGTCGCTGCTGTCGGGCAGGCGGAAGCGCACGTGCATGCCCTGCACGGACACGTCGTGCGCGAGCGTCGGCGCATCGTCGGCAGGCGTCGTCAGACGCAGATCGCTGCAGCGGAATGCCGCCTCGACCGTAGAGGCGCATTGCGGGCAGGGCGCCACCGCGTCGATCGCATCGCCGAACAGGCGTTCGCGCAGCTCCAGCAGCAAGGCGTCGCGCCGGCCCAGCGGCAGCGCCGCCAGCTCCGCGGCGGAGCGTTCGGCGTCGCCGCAGCAGCCGAGCAGCAGCAGGCCGCGGGCCGCGGCGGAGGCGCTGCCGCCGCGTTCCCAGATCTGCAGCAACTGCACGGGCGTGGGCGTGCGCATGGGTTCATCCGACGGCCGGCACCGTGAAGCTCGGTTCGCTGGGCTCCGGCACGCTCACGTCGCGCTCCCAACCCTCGTTCTCCAGCTTCAAATGCTGGATCGCCACGGCGTTCGCGTTGGCATCAAGGTCGGGCAGCGCCTGGTACTCGGACACCCAGCAGCGGTAGATCCTGTAGGCCAGCGCGAGCTGGCCGGCCTCGTTGTAGACCTCCAGGATCAAGTCCTTGCGGAAGTCCTTCAGCGAGACTTCCGCGCCCAGCCCGGCACCGAAGTTCCACACCTTGTTCGCCCACTGCTCGAAGGCGACGTCGTGGGTGACGCCGCGCTCGATGGTGATGGCGTCGTAGTCGGTGCGGCCGGGCGACTTGCGCGTGCTGCTGGGGTCGCCGCCTTCGCGGTGCTTGACCACCTCGGTGGTGCGCTTGAGCCCCGACACCTTGCTGACACCGGCCACGTAGCGGCCATCCCACTTCACCCGGAACTTGAAGTTCTTGTACGGATCGAAGCGCTGCGCATTGACGCTGAACTGAGCCATGACATTTCCCTCAGGTCTGGATCTGGCCGGCCATCTGCTGCAGCTGGATGACCACGAACTCGGCGGGCTTGAGCGGCGCGAAGCCGACCACGATGTTGACGATGCCGAGGTTGATGTCGTTTTGCGTGGTGGTTTCCTTGTCGCACTTCACGAAATAGGCATCGGCGGGTGTCTGGCCCTGGAAGGCACCCTGGCGGAACAGGTTCTGCATGAACGCGCCCACGTTGAGCCGGATCTGCGCCCACAGCGGCTCGTCGTTCGGCTCGAACACCACCCACTGCGTGCCGCGGTACAGGCTCTCCTCGATGAAGAGGGCGGTGCGGCGCACCGGCACGTACTTGTAGTCGTCGGCGAGCAGGTCGGCGCCACGCAGCGTGCGCGCGCCCCACGTCACCGGACCGACCAGCGGGAAGCTGCGCAGGCAGTTCACGCCCAGCGGATTCAACATGCCGTTCTCCGCGTCGGTGAGCGCGACGGTCAGCCCTTGCACGCCGTTCAGTGCGGCGTCGATGCCAGCCGGCGCCTTCCACACGCCGCGCTGCGCGTCGGTGCGCGCCATCACGCCGGCCACGATGCCGCAGGGCACGAAGTTGTCGAGTTGGCCCTGGCGGGTCGGATCCGACTCGATCACCCGCGGGAAATACAGCGCGGCGTTGCGCGCCGCGGTGCCGTTCAGGCCCAGCGCTGTGAGCGCCGCGTTGTTCGATTGCGTGATGGCGCCGGCGCTGGTCCAGGCCGCGGGAGCATCCACGAGCAGCAGCGCGCGCCGCTCCACGCAGAAGCTCATCGCGGTCTGGTACACCGCGTTGTTGGTGTCGCCGCCGCGCACGTCGGCCGGGATGCACAGCAGGTTGAACAGGTCCACTTTCTTCAGCGCGTACATGCCGGTCTTGGCGTCCGGGTCGCCGTTGTAGGTGGTGGCGTCCAGCGCCGCGCTGTCCACGGCGGTGGTCGATGCGCCGCTGGAGGTGCCGTCCTGGTCCCACACGGTCTTGCCCGCCGGCACCGTGTTCGACATCGCCGCGGGCGGCGTGGTCGCAGGCAGGCTCAGGCTGGCGGCCACGCGGATCAGTGAAGAGCCGGCCTGCAGCACGCGGTCGATGCGGCGCGGGCTTTCCTTGACGCTCACGTTGAGGAAGCTTTCCTGGGTGCCGCTGGCCATGTCGCGTACGCTGACGTTGAACAGGTCGGCCGTGGCCAGCCCGTACTGCGTCGCCACGTCGCTCGATACCTGGGTGTCGATGCGCACCCGCAGCTGGTTGCCCCAGCTGCCGGCCGAGGCGGCTTCCAGCGCCAGGTTGGTGATGGCCAGCTGTGCCTTGGCGGTGCTGGCGTCGCCCTTGTACAGCCGCACGATGATCGCCCGCGCGCCGCCGTTGAGGTAGAAGTCGCGCACGGCGTAGCCCAGCGGGTAGGCCGGATCCAGCGCGCCGAACGTGCGCTCGTAGTCGCCGTAGCTGTTGATGGTCACCGGACCGTCGGCGTCCGCGTCGGTCGGACCCTTGGCCGCGCGGCCGATGAAGGCGGTAATCGAGGTGGCCACCCCGGTGATGGTGCGTACGCCGCTGGGGATTTCCTCGATGTAGACACCCGGATAGGTGAGCGCAGATGGCATGGATCGATCCTCCGTCGTGAACCGCGGTTCGCCGTCAATGCGACGGCTTCGTGTGCCGGTTCAGCGCGTAAAGCACCTCGCCGTCGGGCAGTTTGTCGCGATGCAGCACCCCTTCGGCGACGAGCCGGTCCAGCACGTGCCCGATGCGCGGGCGGTCGTCCCTGTAGCGCTGCTGCGGCAGCCACCAGTTGGAAATGCCCCGCAAGGTGTCCGCCGCCAGCGGATGGCGATGCAGATACGCAAGCAGCGAGCGCGCGATCTCGCTCTCGTCGTTGTCCCACGTCTCCGGAGCTGGTGGCTTCGCCATGACTCCTCTCGGCACACGTGCAGACTCTGGCAACGAGCATGCCAGTCACCGGAGGCGACAAAACGGGCCGGGGCAACGGTTTGGTGCCGGGAGCGCGGCTGTCGTGGGTCAAGACCGACCCGCTTGCGAGACGCAGCGGGGATGGTTTCACCCGCTGCGGGCACTCGGTTCAGCGCGGCCGGAACTGCTTGGTCTCGATGCCGTGCTTCACCAGCAGCTTGCCCAACTGGCGGCGCTCGGTGCCGGACAGGCGGGCGGCGGCGCTGATGTTGCCGCAGGCCTGCTGCATAAGCCGGGTGAGATAGTCGCGTTCGAAGGCATGGATCGCGCGCAGCTTGGCCGCGCCGAAGGCGAGGCCGGGTTCGCTCGCGACGGGTCTTGGCGCGACCGACCTGCTGGCGAACGCGGGCTCCACGGCGACCAGTTCGGCGAGGTCGATGAGCGGCCCGTCGCAGCCCAGGTAGGCGCGCAGGACAATGTTGTCCAGTTCGCGCACGTTGCCGGGCCATGCGTATGCCTGCAATGCGGCCAGGGCATTCTCTCCCCACTGTCTGGCCGGGCCGCGCAAGCGCTCCGCGGTGATGTCGAGGAAATGCCGGGCGAGCAGCACCACGTCGTCGTCGCGCTCGCGCAGCGGCGGCAGGCGCAGGTGCAGCGCGTTGAGGCGGTAATGCAGGTCGCGACGGAAGCGCCCGGCCGCCACCTGTCGTTCGAGGTCGGCATTGGTGGCGGTGATGATGCGCGCATCGGATATCCGCGCCGCGCCGCCGCCCACCGGCCGGTATTCGTTGTCCTGCAGGAAGCGCAGCAGGGTCACCTGACCCTTGTCGGAGAGGGTATCGATCTCGTCGAGGAACAGTGTGCCGCCGCGCGCATGATCGATCAGACCGGCCTGGGCGGACTTGGCGTCGGTGAAGGCACCGCGGCCATGCCCGAACAGCTCGCTCTCGATCAGGCTGTCGGGAATCGCACCGCAGTTGACCGGCACGAATGGATGATCGCGGCGGGCGCTGGCGTAGTGGATCTCGCGGGCCGCCAGTTCCTTGCCGGTGCCGGTCTCACCCTCGATCAGCACCTGCACGTCGCAGCCGGCGTAGCGCTGCAGTTGCGCCCGCACGGCCTGGATCGCCCTGGATTGACCTAGCATGACCGGCATCGCCCCCTCCGAAGACACCAGCAAGTACCCGGGCACGCCATGTCTGGCGTGCGGCGGATTCCCCCTGGTTCCGGTCGCGGGCCGGTCTGAAAATGCCGGCGTATCCTTCAGAATGCAGTATGCGCAGTTTGTTGGCTGCAATCCAAGTCTGCTTCCGTCTGTAGTCCTTTGCCGTGACGTCGTTCCGGTTCGCCAGCAGTGGCGGTTTCCGGCAAAGCCGCTGCACGCCGTCGGCCGCGTGCCAGCCGGTTTTCAGGCCTGTGCCGCCCGGGCTGCCCGCGACTGCCGCGCCGAAGCGATGCGCACGACCACTGCCATCACGGCCACCAGCGCCAGCAGCCAGATCCGCTGCAGGAACCAGCAGGCGATCGCCGCCCAGGTCAGGGCGATGAAGGTGTCGTGCAGCAGCCAGCTCCAGGCTCTTGGCCTCGGCACGTCCGGCGCCAGGCCGCCGATGAAGGCCGCATAGCCCCAGCCCATGGCGAGACTGAAATTGATGGCCACCAGCGACAGCGCATAGATCGTCATCCCGACCGTCTGATCCAGGCCACTCTCGCCGGAGACCATGGTGCGGATGACCACCGGCATCAGCGCGACCAGGCTGAGCAGCAGCAGGGTGATCAGGGTCAGGGTTCGGTCGATGCGGCGCAGTTGCGCCATCGTGCGGCGATGCTGGAACCACACCACGCCGAGGATGAAGAAGGTGAGGAAGTAGGCCAGCAGAGGCTTGCCCCAGATCTGCAGCAGGGTCTGGCCCGGCTTCGCCTCCGGCCGCAGTTCCACCGCGGACAGGGTCAGCGCGATGGCAAACACGCCATCGGCGAGCATCACCAGGCGGTCGAAATGGCGTTGGTGGACGTGGTGTTCGCGTACGGCGGGTGCGGCGTTCGGTTCCATGTTCGCTTCCCTGATTCGGACCGCCCGCATGATGCCGGAGAACATGGCGGGCGGCGATGGTCCGGATCGCGTAAAATGGTGCACTGCCGCGACCCCGCGTGGCCACTCGCCAGGTTCATCGGCCCACGCCCTCCCACGCGAGTGACGCTGCCGCCATGCGCGGCAGCGCGGTGATCCCCGACCTGCACCCGAGACGACCCCATGGTAGCGATGGCAACCGAGCACGTGATCGACGTGCAGCACTGGAACGACAACCTGTTTTCCTTCCGCACCACGCGCGATCCGTCCTTCCGCTTCGACAGCGGGCAGTTCGTGATGATCGGCATGGAGCTGGACGGCCGTCCGCTGATGCGCGCCTATTCCATCGCCAGCGCGAGCTGGGAGGAACACCTGGAGTTCTTCTCGATCAAGGTGCCGAACGGCCCGCTCACCTCGCGCCTGCAGCACCTCAAGCCCGGCGATCCGCTGATGGTGACGCGCAAGCCCACCGGCACCCTGGTGCTCACCGACCTGAAGCCCGGCAAGCACCTTTACCTGTTCGGCACCGGCACCGGGCTGGCGCCGTTCATGAGCATCATCCGCGACCCCGACACCTACGAGCGCTACGAGAAGATCGTGCTGGCCCACGGCGTGCGCCATGTCGACGACCTCGCCTACGCGCACTACCTCGAACACGAGCTGCCGCGGCACGAATACCTCGGCGAGCTGGCGCGCGAGAAGCTGGTCTACTACCCCACGGTGACGCGCGAACCGTTCCGCAACCGCGGCCGCATCACCGACGCGATCGCCGACGGCGTGATGAGCGCCGTCACCGGCCTGCCGCCGCTGAACCCGGTCACGGACCGCGTGATGCTGTGCGGCAGCCCGGCGATGCTGGACGACCTCTGTGCGCTGCTCGACGGCCGCGGCTTTCACGCCTCGCCGCGCACCCGCGAGCCGGGCGATTACGTGATCGAGCGTGCGTTCGTGGAGAAATAGCGGGCGAACACGCCCGCGGGTAGTGGCGTGTCGTCGCAGAAACTCGCGACACCGCGGCGGCATGCGTATCATGCATGGGTCCACCACATGCCGACCCACACGGTGCGAGCCGCCATGCCACCAAGCCCCCCGACCGGACGATTGCGCCTGGTGCCTCGGCCGATCGCCGACGACGGCGATGCCACGCGATTCTGTTCCAGCTGCGCGTTCGCCGAGGCTTGCGTCGCGGTGGGCTACGGCAAGCCGGAGTTGCTCGAACTGCACTGTCTGGTCGAACACGTGGGGCCGTTCCGCGCCGGCGAGCACGTGTTCCGCACCGGCGACCCGTTCCGCGCGATCTATGCGGTGCGCTTCGGCTCGGTGAAGACGCGGATGTTCGACCGCGACGGCAACGAGCAGGTGCTGGGCTTCTACCTGCCCGGCGAGGTGGTGGGGCTCAACGCGATCTACCCCGAGCATTTCCCCTGTGATGCCGTGGCGCTGGAAGACACCCAGTTCTGCCGCTTCTCCTTCCCCGCGATGAGCGCGCTGGCGTCGCGCCAACCGGCGGTGCAGCAGCACCTGTTCCGGCTGATCAGCAAGGAACTGGGCGCGGTGTCGCTGCTGGCCGGCGACCACAGCGCGGACGAGCGCATGGCCGCGTTCCTGATCGACCTCTCGTCGCGCTACGCGGCGCGTGGCCTGCCCGCCACGCGCTTCCACCTCAGCATGTCGCGCGGCGACATCGCGAACTACCTGCGGCTGGCCGCCGAGACGGTGAGCCGGGTGCTGGGACGGTTCCGCAGCCAGGGGCTGATCGCGCTGGAAGGCCGCGAACTGGTGCTGCTGCGCGAGGGCAGCTTGCGCGAACTCGGCGCCAGCCTGCTGCCGGAGTAGGTCGGGATTCATCCCGGCGCGGATGGCCTTGCGCCCGTAGGTCGGGATTCATCCCGACGCGGATGGCTTCGTGTCCGGTAGGTCGGGATTCATCCCGACACGGCGCCGACACGAGACAGCGTTGTCGGGATGAATCCCGACCTACGAGCGGTGCCCGCAGGCGACTGATCCAGGTCAGGGCCGCGCGGCCCACGCGCTGCCAACATGGGAGCGATCATCATCGTCAGGCTCCCATGGACGCACCGACTTCCACCGTCACGAACGACCCCGCCAGCCTGCTGGCGGCCGCGCCGCACCGTGCGCTGTTCCTCGCCGGCACCGTGGCGGTGCTGCTGACGATGACCTGGTGGACGCTGGAGCTGGCCGCGCTGCGCTTCGGCTGGGTGCGCTGGCCGCAGCCCACGATCCCGCCGGTATGGGGGCACGCCGTGCTGATCCAGTACGGCCTGTTTCCCCTCTTCATGTTCGGCTTCCTGATGACCACGTTCCCGCGCTGGATGGACGGGCCGCAGGTGCCGCCGCGGCGCTACCTGCCGGTGGCCGGTGGCGTGCTGGGCGGCTACGTGCTGGGCACGCTGGGCCTGCTCGGCATGCCGTTGCTGCTGAAGCTGGGTCTGGTGGTGATGCTGGCCGGTTACCTGGTGGGGGTGGGCACGCTGGCCGGAGTGCTGGCGAAGGCGGCGGACCGCAACCGGCACGGCTGGTCCTGCCTCGCGGCGTTCGGCGTGGGTACGCTGGGGCTGGTGCTGTTCCTCGCCTGGTTGCTGATTCCCGGCGTGTCGCCGGACGTGGCCTGGCTGGCGGTGAAGCTGGGCACGTTCGGTTTCCTGCTGCCGGTGTACTTCACGGTCTGCCATCGCATGCTGCCGTTCTTCAGCAAGAACATGGTGGCCGGCTACGCGATGTGGCGGCCGGCGTGGAGCCTGCCGGTGGCGTGGGTGCTGTTGCTGGCGCACGTGCTGCTGGACTGTGCCGGCCTGCCGCAGTGGCTGTGGCTCTGCGATCTGCCGCTGGCCGCGGTGTTCGCCACGCACTGGCTGATGTGGAAGCCGTGGCGCTGCCTGCGTCCGGGCCTGCTCGGCGTGCTGCATATCGCTTTCACCTGGTTGCCGGTCGCCTTCGTGCTGTTCTGCGTGCAGGATCTGGCGCTGGCGATTCGCGGTGAACAGGTGCTGGGCCTGGCGCCGCTGCATGCGCTGGCGATCGGCTTCTTCGGCTCGATGCTGGTGGCGATGGTGACCCGCGTCACCCACGGCCATTCCGGCCGGCCGCTGCAGATGCACCCGGTGCCATGGCTGTGTTTCGTGCTGCTGCAACTGGTGGCATTCGTGCGCATCCGCGCCGAACTGGGCGGCGACCGCTACCTGTGGCTGGTAATCGCCGGTGCGGGCTGGCTGCTGGCGTTCCTGCCGTGGGTGCTGCGCTCGGCTTGGATCTACCTCACGCCGAGGGCGGACGGCAAGCCGGGCTGAAGGAGGCGCCGTGCAGGAACTGATCGCGCCGTATTACCCGTGGATCGTGCTGGTGCACCTCGCCTGCGCCATCGTGTTCGTGGGCGCGGTGGCCTTCGAGGTGTTCGTGCTGGAGGGCTTGCACAAGCGCTTCGACGTCGTCGTCATGCAGCAGATCGAGGGCGCGGTGATGGCGCGGGTGCGTCGTTACATGCCGTACGTGGTGCTGGTGCTGTTCGTCAGCGGCGGCATGCTGCTCGACCTGCGCTGCAACGGCATCCAGTGCATCGGCACGACGCGCTTCGGCTGGTTCCTGCTGCTCAAGGTGGCGCTGGCGCTGGGCGTGCTCGGCGTGTTCGTCAACGCGGTATGGGTCGGCGCGCGCGGCAGGATGAATGCGTGCCGTTTCCGTTACACGCACCGCATCGTGCTGGCGCTGATGGCGGCCATCGTCTTTCTGGCCAAGACCATGTTCTACTTGTAGACCCCCTTTCCCCATTACGAGGTGCGTCATGTCCACAGTCCATTTCAAGGGTCAGCCGGTACGCGTCGACGGCAGCTTCCCGGCGGTCGGCAGCCAGGCGCCGGCGTTCCACCTGGTCGGCGGCGACCTGTCCGAGGTCACGCTGGTCAACCATGCCGGCAAGCGCAAGGTGCTGAACATCTTCCCCAGCGTGGACACCGGCGTGTGCGCCACCTCGGTGCGTCGCTTCAACGAGCTGGCGGCGAAGCTGGCCAACACCGTGGTGCTGTGCATCTCCGCCGACCTGCCGTTCGCGCAGGGCCGCTTCTGCGGCGCCGAGGGCATCGGGAACGTGCAGATGCTGTCGCTGATGCGCGGGCGCGAGTTCCTCCGCGACTACGGCGTGGCGATCGCCGACGGCCCGCTGGCAGGCGTGGCCGCCCGTGCGGTGGTGGTGCTGGATGCGCACGACAAGGTGATCCACGCGGAGCTGGTGGACGAGATCACGCATGAGCCGAATTACGACGCGGCGCTGAAGGCGCTGGGCTGAGCGGCCCGCT
Organism: Rhodanobacter sp. C06; assembly: GCF_002001105.1. GTDB lineage: Bacteria > Pseudomonadota > Gammaproteobacteria > Xanthomonadales > Rhodanobacteraceae > Rhodanobacter_A. The sequence continues at coordinate 56,516 of NZ_MUNP01000041.1, forward strand.
GCGCAACCTGCCGTATGCGAAGAAGCCCGCCGGGTGACCGGCGGGCTTCTTCGGGCCAGGCGCCGAGAAAGAGCGATTCAGGAGTGGATGCCCACCACCGGAATGCCGAGCGGCCGCGCGTCCAACCGGTCGGGCAGGCCCATGCCCATGCGCAGGCTGCGGCCGATGCGTTCGGCGTAGTCGAGCATCTGCACGGCGTCGTCCGCATCCAGCACCTCGGCCGTGGTCTCGCGCCACAGCTCCAGCCAGCGCACGAAGTGCTCGGCTCGGATCGCCGGCTGGCCACGGTGCACGGCCATCGGATTGCCGCGATAGCTGGCCGCGCGCAGCGCCACCGAACACCAGAACGCGGTGAGCAGGCGCTTGTGTTCGGGCCAGTCGTGCACGGCGGCGTTGAAGATCGGACCGATGGCGGGATCGGCGCGCACCTTGTCGTAGAAGCGGTCGACCAGGGTGGCGATGCGGGTTTCGTCCAGCGTGCTCATGGCGTGTTTGTCGTGTCTTCGGTCGCGGCCGGCGTGGTGTCCGGCGCGGGTTCGTCCAGCAGGGGCAGGATGCCGGGCGTATCGAGGTCGTCGAACTGCTGGTGGTTCACCGCCCAGAAGAACAGCGCCACGCCAACGATCACCACCAAGGCGGTCACCGGGATCAACACCAGCAGGATGTTCATGCGCGCAGCTCCTGTCGCGGTTCGTTGCCGTCGCGACCGGCGCGCAGCGCGTTCAGCACCACCGCGAGCGAGCTGAGCGACATGCCGATGCCGGCCAGCCACGGCGGCACGAAACCGAACGCGGCGAACGGCACCGCGCACAGATTGTAGGCCAACGACCAGCGCCGACCCTGCGCCACGATCCGTTGCACCTCGCCCGCGATGCTGCGGGCGCGGGTGAGGCCTTCGAGACGGTCGTCCATCAGCAGCAGGTCGGCCTGCGCCTGCGCGAGGCCGGTGCCGCCGGCCAGCGCGGCGGAGACATCGGCGCCGGCGAGGATCGGCGCGTCGTTGCTGCCGTCGCCCACCGCGAGCACCACGTGGCCGGCGGCGCGCAGTTCGCGCAGCCGGGCCAACTTGTCGTCGGGACTCTGGCGTGCGCGCCAGTCGGCGATGCCGAGCATCTGGGCCAGTGCGGCCACGCGTTCCGGCGTGTCGCCGCTGGCGATGCGGGATGCGATGCCTTCGGTGCGCAGCGCGTCCAGCGTGGCCTGCGCGTCGTGGCGCGGGCGTTCGGCGAGGCGGAAGGCGGCGATGGCGCCATCCGCGTCGGCCAGCAGCAGGCCATCGCGTTGGCGCTCAATGGCCAGCGCGTGACCCAGCGCGAAGTCGGCGCGGCCCAGGCGCAGCGCGCGACCGGCCACCGTGCCGCGCAGCCCGGCGCCGGCCACGGCCTCGACCCGCTCGGCCTGCCGCGCGGGCCCCAGCCCGCAGGCGGCATCGGCGAGCGCGCGGGCCAGCGGGTGTGAGCTTTGGCGGGCCAGCGCGGCGGCCAGCGCCAGCACTTCTTCGCGGGTTTCGCCGCGCAGCGGCTCGATGCCGGCGAGATCCAGCCGCGGCACGCCCAGCGTGCCGGTCTTGTCGAACAGCGCGATGTCCACATGCGCGAGGCGGGTGAGCGCGGTGGCATCGGTCACCAGCACGCCGTGGCGCGCCAGCGCGGTCAGCGCGCGGGTGAATGCGGCCGGTGCGGTGAGCGCGAAGGCGCAGGGGCAGGCCACCACCAGCACGGCGAGCGCGGCGTCGAAGGCGCGCGCGGGATCGAACAGCAGCCAGCCCAGCGCGGTGAGCGCCGTCAGCAGCAGCACGCGCGCCACGAAGCGGGCGATCTCGCGGTCGCTGGCCGTGGCGAAGCTGCGCGCCGCACGTGCGCGGACGGCCAGCGCGCCGATGCGTGCCACCGCGGTGGCCGCGCCGCTGTGTTCCACGCGCAGCGGCACTGGTCCGTCCAGCAGCAGGCTGCCGGCCACCAGGCGTTCGCCGCGGCGACGCAGGACGGGGCGCGATTCGCCGGTGAGCAGGGCCTCGTCCAGCTGCGCGGAATCCGCTTCCAGCACGCCGTCGGCGGGCACGGTGGCGCCTTCGGCGACGTGCACGCGGTCGCCGGCGCGCAGTGCCAGCGCGGGCACGGTTTCCAGCGTGCCGTCGGCGGCGATGCGTTGCGCCAGCAGTGGCGCGGCATCGATCGCGGCGTCGCCCTGCGCATTGCCGTGATGGCGCGCGCGCAGCTCCACGTAGCGCGCGACCAGCAGCAGGAACACGAACATGCTCACCGAGTCGAAGTAGACCTCGCCCGCGCCGCGCAGCGTGTTGGTCGCGCTGGCAAGGAACACCAGCGCCACCGCCAGCGCCACCGGCAGGTGGATGCCGAACTGGCGTTCGCGCAGCTCGTGCACGGCACCGGTGAAGAAGGGCCGGGCGGAATAGGCCACCAGCGGGATGGTGGTGAGGAAACCCAGCCAGCGGAACAGGCCGCGGGTGGTGAAATCCACGAAGTCGACCGCGCCGATGTAGATGACGAAGGCGTAGGTCATCACCTGCATCATGCACATGCCGGCGACCAGCAGGCGCTTCAGCGCATCGTGCAGTTCGGTGGCGCGAGTGTCGTCGGCGTCGTCGTGGGGCAGCGGCTGGGCCGGGCAGTGCAGCGCGGTGCAGCGCTCGACCAGCGCATCCAGCGAGAGTCGGCGCGCGTCCCACACCACGCGCAGGCGGCGGGCGGCGGGCAGGATCGCCACGCGCTCGACGCCGGGCAGGGCGCGGATCGCCTGTTCCAGCGCCAGTGCGCGGCGCGGTTCACCGAGTGCATCCACGCGCAGCGCCACTTCGCTGCGGCCATCGCGGCGCGGTCGCAGCACCTGGGCGAGCAGCAGCGGGTGGGCCCAGACGGCGTGTGCGTTCATCGCGGCGGTTCGTGGCTGCTGTGCGCGCTGGCGGGCACGCCGAACACGGTGTGCGTGGTTTCCAGCGGGATGTCGGCGCTGCGCGCGCTTGCCACGATGATCCACACGCAGCCGGCCAGCGAGGCGACGAACACCGCTATGCCCAGCCACAGGATCGGCTGGCGGTACCAGCGGCTTTCCGCGTCAGTCCGTGGCGCCGGCATCGGGGTGCGACAGGTGGTAGACATAGGCCGCCAGCACGTGGATCTGCGCATCGCTTAGGCGCTTGTCCCAGTTCGGCATGTGGCCTTGGCGACCGTCGTGGATGGTCTTGGTGATATCCGCCAGCGTGCCGCCGTGCAGCCAGATGTGGTCGGCGAGGTTGGGTGCGCCCACCGCCTGGTTGCCCTTGCCGTCGGGGCCGTGGCAGGCCGCGCAGGTGGTCTTGAAGATCGGCTCGGCGGCGGCCGCCATCTTCGCGTCGTGCGGCGAGCCGGACAGGCTCAGCACGTATTGCGCGAGATTGGCCACGTTCTGCTCGCCCAGGCTGGCCCAGGGCGGCATCACGCCGGCGCGGCCGTCGTGGATCGAGGTGGTGATGTCCTTGCCGTTGCCGCCGTAGAGCCAGTCCTGGTCGGTGAGGTCGGGTGCGCCGAGCTGCTGGTTGCCCTTGCCGCTGCGCTGGTGGCAGGCCGCGCAGTTGTCCTCGAACAGCACCTGGCCGAGCTGCCGCGCGGCAGGGTCGCCGGCCAGCTGCTCGGGCGTGTACAGCGCGAAGCGCTGCATCAGCGGCTCCAGCTTCGCCTCGTTGGCGGCCTGCTCGCCGGCCAGCTGGCCGTGCGAGGTCCAGCCCAGCGCGCCCTTGTGGTTGCCGAAACCGGGGTACAGCACGAGGTAGATGAAGGCGGCCACGAACATCGCGCCGGAGAACAGGATCCACCACATCGGCAGCCGCCGCACGCCCTCGCGCAGCACGCCATGCGCCCACACATGGCCGCTGGTGCCGTCGGGCTGGGTGGGAATCTTCGCGCGCGGTCCCCACAGGAACAGGAAGAAGGTGATGCCGAGGTTCAACACCACCAGGAACATCACCCACAACGACCAGCCGGTGCTCATCGCGGCTTCTCCTGTGTCGGGTCGACAGTGGGATCGTCGTCCTGCATTGGCAGCTGCGCCATCTGGTCGAACACGGGTTTGTGGTACTTGCGCCAGGCCCAGATCCAGATGCCGATGAAGCTCACCATCATCAGCACGATCATCACGCCGGCCAGATGGCCCCAGAACGGACTCATGGCGCACCTCCATCGCTGGCCGGCGCCGCGGCGGTCGGTTCGTTCTTGATGCCCAGGCCCTGCAGGTAGGCGATCAGCGCGTCCATCTCGGTCTTGCCCTTGACCGCCTCGGGCGCGGCGGCGATGTCGGCGTCGCTGTACGGGTCGCCCAGCTTGCGCAGCACGCGCATGCGCGCCTGGATGTCGGCACCGTCGATGCCGGCCTTCGCCAGCCACGGGTAGCCGGGCATGTTGGATTGCGGCACCACGCTGCGCGGGTCCAGCAGGTGCATGCGCTGCCAGTCGTCGGAATACTTGCCGCCCACGCGGGCGAGGTCCGGCCCGGTGCGCTTGGAACCCCACTGGAACGGCCGGTCGTAGACCGATTCCTCGGCGGTGGAGTAGTGGCCGTAGCGCTGCGTCTCGAAACGCAGCGCGCGGATCATTTGCGAGTGGCACAGGTAGCAGCCCTCGCGCACGTAGACGTCCTTGCCGGCCAGCCGCAGCGGGTCGTACGGATGCACGTTCGCCGGCGCCTTGAGCGAATGCGCCTCGACGAACAGCGGGGTGATCTCGGCGAGGCCGCCCAGCGAGACCATGATCGCGATGCCGATGCCGAGCAGGCCGGCGTGCTTCTCGATCGCTTCGAAATGCCTGTAGGCCATGATTGAGCTCTACCTGAGAAGTGCGGCCATGGATGGCCGCGGTTGGACTGGCAGGAATCGGCTGCCTTCCCGAAATCGGAATCCGGTCGAAGCGGCGCTCATGGACGAACGCATCAGGTGAACCAGTGTGGCCATGGATGGCCGCTGTTGGACTTTCTGGATCAGATTGCCTTCCCACAGCGGGAACCTGGTCGAAGCGGCGATCACGGACGAGCGCATTGGTTTACCTCTCAACCCACCGCCGGCAAGGGGGCCGGGATCTGGTGCGGTTCCGGCTCGGGAATCGGCACCGGGATCGGCTTGATGATGCGGGCGCGGGCATCGGCGGCGGTGTGCCACAGGTTCCACGCCATCACCCACATGCCCGAGAGGATCAGCACGCCGCCGAACCAGCGGATCAGGTACATCGGCTTGATCGCGATCAGGCTGTCGAGGAAGCCGTACTTCAGCAAGCCGTCGGGCAGGGTGGCGCGCCACATCTCGCCCTCGGTGACGCCGGCGGTCCACATCGCGCCGACGTACAGCAGGGTGCCGGCCATGTGCAGCCAGAAATGCACGTTCATGCCGCGCAGCGAGTGCATCGCCGGGCGGCCCAGCGCGCGCGGCGCCATCGCGTACAGCGAGCCGATGGTGATCATCGCCACCCAGCCCAGCGAGCCGGAGTGCACGTGGGCGATCGTCCAGTCGGTGTAGTGCGACAGCGAGTTCACCGTCTTGATCGCCATCATCGAGCCTTCGAAGGTGGCGGCGGCGTAGAACACCAGCGCCATCACCATGAATTTCACCGCCGGATCGGTCTTCACCTTGCTCCACGAGCCGTTGAAGGTGAGCAGGCCGTTCGCCGCCGAGCCCCAGCTCGGCATCAGCAGCACCAGCGAGAACGCCATGCCCACTGACTGCACCCAGTCGGGCAGGGCGGTGTACATCAGGTGGTGCGAGCCGGCCCACATGTAGACCGAGATCAGCGCCCAGAAATTGACGATGGAGAAGCGGTAGCTCCACAACGGCTGCTGCGCCTGGCGCGGCACGAAGTAGTACATCATCCCGAGGAAGCCGGCGGTGAGGAAGAACGCCACCGCGTTGTGGCCGTACCACCACTCCACCATCGCATCGACCGTGCCCGAGTAGATCGGGTAGGACTTGGTCCACGACACCGGCAGGGACAGGTGGTTGACGATGTGCAGCAGGCCCACCGCGATGATGAAGGCGCCGTAGTACCAGTTCGCCACGTAGATGTGCTTGATGCGCCGGCGCGCGAGGCTGGCGAAGAACACCACGCCGAAGCACACCCACACCACGGCGGTGAACAGCGCGATCCACCACTCCGGTTCGGCGTATTCCTTGCTGGTGGTGAGGCCCAGCGGCATCGACACCATCGCCAGCACGCAGACGATCTGCCAGCCCCAGAACGTGAAGCCGGCCAGCTTGCCGAGCGCCAGCCGGGCGTGGCCGGTACGCTGCACCACGTAGTAGCAGGTGCCCATCAGCGCCGAGCCGCCGAACGCGAAGATCACGCCGAAGGTATGGTCGGGGCGCAGCCGGCTGAAGGTGATCCAGGGCAGGTCGAAATTCAGCGCCGGCCACATCAGCTCGGCGGCGATATACACGCCCACCGACATGCCGATGATGCCCCAGACCGCCGCGGCCAGCAGGAACTGGCGGACGACCTTGTCGTTGTAGTACTCGGTGTTGGGCATGGGCGTTCCCGGTTTCGGTGTGGTCATTGTCCCGGCGGCACCGGTGCGCCGCGATGACCGCGGTCAGGCGGCTGCGGCAATCTGTCCGCCGGCACGGTCAGGACGCCCTGGCCCGGCGGCCTGATCCAGGTCATGGCCGCGATGGTCGCAGCAGGCAATGCTTGCCGGACGTGAACAAGCCGGTTCGAGCGCCGTCCCCATGGCCCATGTCGTCACCGAGAACTGCATCAACTGCAAGCACACCGACTGCGTCGAGGTGTGTCCGGTGGACTGCTTCCACGAGGGGCCGAATTTCCTGGTGATCGATCCCGACGAATGCATCGACTGCACGCTGTGCGTGGAGGAATGCCCGGTGGGCGCGATCTTCCCCGAGCTGGACGTGCCGGCGGGGCAGGAGGGCTTCCTCGCGCTGAACGCCGAGCTGGCGCGCGAGTGGCCGGTGCTGGCGCGCAAGATTCCGGCCATGGAGGACGCCGCCGATTGGGATGGCGTGCCGGACAAGCTGCCGCTGCTGAAACGCTAGGGGAGTGGGGAAGGGGACAAGAAAGCCCGCTTGCGCGGGCTTTCTTGTGTGTGGAGTGCGGCCATGGATGGCCGCTCACGTGATTCTCGCGATCAGGGATGATCGCCAGGATTTCGAACAGTGCGGCCAAGGATGGCCGCCCGTTTGACTCTCGCGATCAGGGATGATCGCAATGGTTAAGCCACCACGCGCACCATTTCCAGGCACTTGTTGGAATAGCCCCACTCGTTGTCGTACCAGCTCACCAGCTTGACGAAGGTGGAGTCCAGCGCGATGCCGGCGTCGGCGTCGAACACGGAGGTGCAGGTCTCGCCGCGGAAGTCGGTGGCGACCACTTTGTCCTCGGTGTAGCCGAGGATGCCCTTCAGCGCGCCCTGCGACTGCGCCTTCATCTCCGCGCAGATCTCGGCGTAGGTGGCGGGCTTGTCCAGCTCGCAGGTGAGGTCGACCACCGAAACGTCGGAAGTCGGCACGCGGAAGCTCATGCCGGTGAGCTTCTTGTTGAGCTCGGGGATCACCACGCCCACGGCCTTCGCCGCGCCGGTGCTGGAGGGGATGATGTTCTCCAGGATGCCGCGGCCGCCGCGCCAGTCCTTGTTGCTCGGGCCATCGACGGTTTTCTGCGTCGCGGTGGCGGCGTGCACAGTGGTCATCAGGCCGCGCTTGATGCCCCATTTGTCGTGCATCACCTTCGCGATCGGCGCCAGGCAGTTGGTGGTGCAGCTGGCGTTGGAGATGATCGCCTCGCCCTTGTAGGTCTTGTCGTTGACGCCGTAGACGAACATCGGCGTGTCGTCCTTGGACGGTGCCGACAGGATCACCTTCTTCGCGCCGGCGTCGAGATGCTTCTGCGCGGTTTCCTTGGTGAGGAACAGGCCGGTGGACTCGATCACCACGTCGGCGCCCACTTCGCCCCACTTCAGGTTGGCCGGGTCGCGCTCGGCGGTGAGGCGGATCTTCAGGCCGTTGACCACCAGCTGGCCGTTCTCGATCGCCACGTCGCCCTTGAAGCGGCCGTGCACCGAGTCGTAGCGCAGCATGTAGGCAAGATAGTCCGGCTCCAGCAGGTCGTTGATCGCGACGATCTGGATGTCCTTGCCGAAGTTCTGCACCGCTGCGCGCAGCACGTTGCGACCGATGCGGCCGAAGCCGTTGATGCCGACCTTGATGGTCATGGGACAGCGTCCTCCAATGCGACGGGGAAGGTGGCCGCACGCGGCGGCCGGAAAGCCGTGATTTTAGCGGGAAACCTGGTTGGCTGCCCGTACGGCGCGGCCGTGCGCCGGTTTGCCGCAATAGATGTCGTGCAAGGTGGCCATCAAGACCCGTACCGGACCCGCGGCGAGGCGGTAATACACCGCCTGCGCCTCGCGGCGGGTCTGCACCAGTTCCGCCTCGCGCAACTTCGCCAGGTGTTGCGACAGCGCCGACTGGCCCAGTGCCAGCCGCTCCAGCAGTTCGCCCACCGCCAGCTCGCCTTCGGAAAGGTGGCACAGGATCAGCAGGCGCTGCTCGTTCGCCAGCGCCTTCAGCAGCTCGCTGGCCTCGCCGGCATGGGCGCGCATGCGGGCGGGATCTGTCGCGGTCTTCATGACGGCATTGTGCCACGTCTTGCTAAATTAGTAATGACTAATATTATGTGACGCACGTCGTTCCGGAGCGCAGCACCATGCCTGCCCACGTTGCTTCCTTCTTCCACGCGGCCACCTCGACCTGGACCCACGTGGTCAGCGACCCGGCGACCGGTGCGGCCGCGGTGATCGACCCGGTGCTGGACTTCGATCCGGCCAGCGGTCGGCTCGGCACCGAGGCTGCGCGTGCGGTGCTCCATCATCTCCGCACGCAAGGGCTGGATCTCAAGTGGATCCTGGAGACCCATGCGCATGCCGACCATCTAAGCGCCGCAGCCTGGTTGCGCGCACAGACCGGTGCCGCGGTGGCGGCGGGCGCCGGCATCGTCGCGGTGCAGGCCGAGTTCAAGCGACGTCTGGCGTTGGGCGATGATTTTGCCGCCGATGGCTCGGTGTTCGATCGCCTGCTGCACGATGGCGAGGTGCTGCCGTTGGGCGGGCTGGAACTAAAGGTGCTGGCCACACCCGGCCACACCGCCGACAGCGTGAGCTACCGGGTGGGCGAGGCGGTGTTCATCGGCGACACACTGTTCTCGCCGGCCGCGGGCAGCGCGCGCTGCGATTTTCCCGGCGGCAGCGCCGCGGCGCTGCATGCCTCGGTGCGCCGGCTGTATGCGTTGCCGGACGACACGCAGCTGTATCTCTGCCACGACTATCCCGCCGACGGTGCGGCGCCGCGCAGCATGGCGACGGTGCGCGAGCAGCGCGAGCACAACGCGCATGTGTCAGCTGACACCAGCGCGGCGGACTTCGTGGCGCTGCGCGAACGCCGCGATGCCACGCTGGCGATGCCGCGGCTGTTCTGGCCGGCGCTGCAGCTCAACATCCGCGCGGGCGAACTGCCGCCGGTGGATGGCGCGGGGCGGCGCTTCCTGAAACTGCCGCTGGACGCGAGCACACTGGAGGCGCGGACATGACTACGTCGTTCACGCCGTGGAGCGCGCTGGGCGGCGGCATCCTGATCGGCCTGGCCTCGCTGCTTTTGCTGTTCGCGCTGGGCCGCATCGCCGGCATCAGCGGCATCGCTGCGGGCCTGCTGCCGCCACGCCGCGGCGACCTCGGTTGGCGGCTGGCCTTCGTGATCGGCCTGCCGATGGGCGCAGCGTTGTGGATGCTGGGCGCGGGCGGTGCGGCGGTGGCCAGCCATGCGCCGCCGTGGCAGCTTGCTCTGGCCGGCTTGCTGGTGGGCGTGGGCACGCGTGTCGGTTCGGGCTGCACCAGCGGCCACGGCGTGTGCGGGCTGGGCCGTTTCTCGCCGCGCTCGCTGGCGGCGGTGCTTACCTTCATGGCGACCGCGATGCTGTGCGTCTACGCCTGGCGCCACCTGCTGCCGGAGCTGGCGCGATGACCGGAGCTGGCGCGATGAATCGCTTGCTGGCGTGGCTGTCCGGCCTGTTGTTCGGGGTGGGCCTGGCATGGTCGGGCATGGCCGATCCGCACAAGGTGCTGGGCTTCCTCGACGTGGCCGGCGCCTGGGACCCCAGCTTGTTGCTGGTGATGGTCGGTGCGGTGCTGACCTATGCGGTCGGCTCTCGGCTGGTGACGCGACGCGCGCGGCCGTGGCTGGACGAGCGCTTTCATCTGCCCGCGAACCGCCGCATCGATGCGCGCCTGCTCGCCGGTGCGGCGGTGTTCGGTATCGGCTGGGGACTGGCGGGCTACTGCCCCGGTCCTGCGCTGGCTGGCGTCGGCCTCGGCAACGGCGACCTCATCTGGTTGCTGCCGGCCTTGCTGCTGGGCTGGTGGCTGGCCGGGCGCGGCCGGCGCGTCTGAGCGCATCGGTGTGCTGTGGCACACTCCCCGATCGTCCACTGCCGTGATGTCCGCACCATGAAGTATCCGCGTCGCCTGCTGGCCGCCTCGCTGGCCCTGTTCGTCGTCATTCCCGTCGCGCAGGCCTGGGGGCCACTGGGTCACAGCATCGTCGCCGCACTGGCGCAGCGGCACCTGAGTCCCGCCGCCGAGACCGAGGTGGAACACCTGCTGGCGGCCGACCACACCACTCAGTTGGCCGACATCGCCAGCTGGCCCGACCAGATCCAGGACGATCCTGCGCAGGCCACGCTGTGGCAACAGACGCGCAAGCTGCACTACATCAACTTCCGCGGCGGTCCGAGTTGCGACTACGTGCCCCCGCGCGACTGCCGCGACGGCGAGTGCATCACGACGGGGCTGGCGCATTACGTCGCGATCCTCAAGGACAAGTCGCAGGGCGACGCCGCGCGCCTGGAAGCCTTGAAGTTCGTGGTGCACTTCGCGGGCGACATCCACCAGCCGCTGCACGCCGGCTATCGCGACGACCTCGGCGGCAACAAGTACCAGGTGCAATTCGAGGGCAAGGGCAGCAACCTGCACAAGGTCTGGGACTCGGGCATGTTGAAGACGCGCGGCCTCGACTGGCAGGCCTACGCACAGAAGCTCGACGCCGCGGGGCCGGTCGCGCTGCCGCCGCCGATCGCGCCGCTGGACGATCCCTACGCGCAGTGGGCGGAGGAATCCTGCCGCCTCACCGCCGCGCCGGGCTTTTATCCGGACGGCCACAAGATCGGCCAGGCCTATGTCGACGCCGAGTTGCCGCTGGCGGAGACCCAGTTGCGCATCGCCGGCCGCCGGCTGGCCGAAGTGCTCAATCTCGCGCTGGAGCAGTGACGCAGGAATCGCGTGCAAGGCGCGCGGCTTGCGTATAGTCTGACTTTTCAACCCTCACCTTTTTCACTCCAAGCCACCCAGACCGCCCGGATGACTCCAGAAACCCAAACGCGCCGCACCAAGATCGTTGCCACCCTGGGCCCCGCCACCGACGCGCCGGGCATGCTCGAACGCATCATCGCCAACGGCGTCGACGTCGTTCGGCTCAATCTCTCGCACGGCTCGCCGGACGACCACCGCGCCCGTGCCGCCGCGGTCAAGGCCGCCGCGGCCGCCGCCGGCCGCGAGGTGGGCGTGCTGGCCGACCTGCAGGGTCCGAAGATCCGCGTGGAGAAGTTCGCGAACGGGCCGATCCAGCTGGAAGTCGGCCAGCCCTTCGTGCTGGATTGCCGCGCCGACGCCGCGCCCGGCGACATCCACCGCGTGGGCGTGAGTTACCTCGGCCTGCCGCAGGACGTGCGCCCCGGCGACGTGCTGCTGCTGGACGACGGCCTGGTGGCGCTCACCGTGAACGAAGTCGCGGGCACCGAGATCCGCTGCACCGTGCTGGTGGGCGGCAAGCTCTCCGACCGCAAGGGCCTCAACCGCCAGGGCGGCGGCCTGTCCGTCTCGGCGCTGTCGGACAAGGACAAGGCCGACATCAAGCTCGCCGCCGAGATCGGCGCGGACTTCCTCGCAGTCTCCTTCGTGCGTTGTGCCGATGACATGCACCAGGCGCGCCGTCTGCTGCACGAGGCCGGCGGCGACGCCGCGCTGGTGTCCAAGATCGAGCGCGCCGACGCGATCCCCGTGCTGGGCGAGATCATCGACGCCTCCGACGTGGTGATGGTGGCGCGCGGCGACCTGGGCGTGGAGATCGGCGACGCCGAGCTGCCCGGCCTGCAGAAGAAGATCATCCGCGAGACGGTGCAGCGCAACCGTGCCGTCATCACCGCCACCCAGATGCTGCAGTCGATGGTGCGCTCGCCGATCCCTACTCGTGCCGAAGTGCTGGACGTGGCGAACGCGGTAATCGACGGCACCGACGCGGTGATGCTGTCCGAGGAAACCGCCGCCGGCGCCCACCCCGACAAGGCGGTGGCGGCGATGGCGCGCATCTGCCTCGGTGCCGAACGCCAGTTCGAGCCCAAGGAAGACCTGGCGAACGCCGGCCCCCGACTCAGCCGTACCGACCAGGCGATCGCGCTGGCCGCGATGGTGCTGGCCGGCCAGCTCGGCGTGCGCGCGATCGTGGCACTGACCGAATCCGGCGCCACCGCGCAATGGCTCTCGCGCTACCGCAGCGCGGTGCCGATCTACGGCCTGTCGCCGTTCGCCGCCTCGCGCCGGCGCATGCAGGTGCTGCGCGATGTGCGGGCGGTGGAGTTCAGCCACGGCGAGAACCAGAGCATGGCCTCCGCCACCCGCGCCGCGGTGCGCCTGTTGTTCGCACAAGGCAAGCTGGCCGAGGGCAACAGCGTGGTCATCACCTACGGCGACCGCGTGGGCCACGTTGGCGGTACCAACACGCTGAAGCTGCTCGCGGTGGGCGCGGGCGGTGCGGTGGACAGCATTCGCGATCTCTGACACTTGCGCCGTAGCGGTACAGAGGGGAGGGGGATGAAGACCACGCTGTACACGGTGTTGTGCGTTGCCGTTCGTCTGGGTGCGGTCTTGATGGCCGTTGGGTTGTTCGAGCGCTTGCCGGTATTCCTGTGGCAGTCGCCGGAAGGTGGGTTTGCACTCGATGCCGTGCTGCTTGCCGTGTTCGGTTTGCTGGTGGCAGGAGCGCTCTGGCTGTGGCCAGGCATCCTCGCCGGCTGGGCCATCGGTCGGCGTGGTCACGAATCGCTGGAAGTCGGGCTGAGCGCCGACACTTTATTGACCGTGGCGTTGGCCGTGACTGGCGCCGTGCTGGTTGTGTCGGGCGTGGCGGGCTGTCTTGGACATGGCCTCACCATGCTGTTTTTCAGAAGCCGGCTGGCCGATCAGTCCACGGGTCTGCTGCCAGTGACGGAATGGCACTGGCTGATTTTCTATCTTGTGCAAACGGCAGGAGGTCTGGCACTGATGCTCGGGGCTCACGGGCTCGCGAGCTTGATGTGGCGCCTGCGGGCCTATCCGATCCGGTCGGAGGCAGACAGTGACGACGGAATCACGCCGCGCGACTAGACTGTTGCTGTCCCCAATTCCACCGGAGCCCCCCATGAACCCGCGCACCCGCCGGCTGATCCGCCCCCTGCTGCTGGTTTCGGCCCTGGCTTGCGCCACACCAGTGCTGGCGCAGGCGAACAAGGTCGATCCGCAGAACCTGTATCACTACTGGATCCGGCTCAACACCAAGGTGAACGTCGACATGCCCAACTCGGGGCTGAACCTCACCAAGCCCGGCTGCGTCGCGGTGACCTATGTGATCGGCTCCGACGGCGTGCCGATGCATGTGCAAGTCGCCAAGGTGGAGCCCAAGAGCGACCTCGGTTCCGCCGCGCTGTCCGCGGTGAAGAACTTCCGCTACGGCCCCTCGCTGACGAACAAGATCGGCCAACCGATCGCCACCTACTACATCGTGCCGTTCAACTCTCCGGACGATGCGGCGGGGCAGCAGAAGCTGATGGACGCTTGCAAGCTGCCCGGCTACGGCAGCTGAGCCGGGCCCTGGGCTCGATCCTGCGGGGCCAGGCGCTTCCGTTATAATCTGCGGCTTTAACCATGCCGCCCCTGCCCGGGGTGGCGTTCACCCTTGAGCGGGCCGGTATCGCCTCGCTGTACGGAGCCGTCATGAGTATTGAAGATCTCGAAAGCGTCGCCCTGGCCATGGTCGCCCCCGGCAAGGGCATCATCGCCATCGATGAGTCGACCAACACCATCAAGAAGCGTTTCGAGGCCGTCGGCATCGAGAACACCGAAGAGAACCGCCGCGCCTACCGCGAGCTGCTGCTCACCACGCCGGGCCTGAACGAGCACATCTCCGGCGCGATCCTGTACGACGAGACGATCCGCCAGTCGACCAAGGACGGCGTGCCGTTCACCCAGGTGATGAAGAAGGCCGGCATCATCCCCGGCATCAAGGTGGACAAGGGCCCGGTGCCGTTGGCCGGTTTCCCCGGCGACGTGGTGACCGAGGGCCTGGACGGCCTGCGCCCGCGCCTGGAGGAATACGCCAAGCTGGGCGCCCAGTTCTGCAAGTGGCGCGCGGTGATCAACATCTCCGAGGACAACCCCAGCTCCACCGCGATCGAGGCGAACTGCCACGCGCTGGCGCGCTACGCCGCGCTGTGCCAGGAAGCCGGCCTGGTGCCGATGGTCGAGCCGGAAGTGATCATGGACGGCGACCACAGCATCGAGGTCAGCTACGAGGTGCACGAAGCCGTGCTCCGCAGCCTGTTCAACGCGCTCTACGAGCAGAACGTGATGCTGGAAGGCACCATCCTCAAGGTCAGCATGGTGATCCCGGGCAAGGAGTCCGACGAGCAGGCCGACGTCGAGGAAGTGGCCGAGGCCACCGTGCGCGTGCTGAAGACCACCGTGCCGGCCTCCCTGCCGGGCATCGTGTTCCTCTCCGGCGGCCAGACCGACGAGCAGAGCACCGCGCACCTCAACGCGATGAACCGCATCGGCCCGCATCCGTGGCCGCTGTCGTTCTCCTACGGTCGCGCCATGCAGCAAGCCGCGCTGAAGCTGTGGGCCAAGGACATGAAGGCCAACTACGCCGAGGCGCAGAAGACGGTGCACGCCCGCGCCAGGGACAACGGCCTCGCCGCGCTGGGGCGCTGGAACGGTTGATTCTTCGCGGTCATCCGTGATCGCGGATTGAAAAAGAACGGGCGCCTCGCGGCGCCCGTTCTTTTTGCCTCGATGGACCGTCGAATCAGAAGCGGAATTCCGCGCTGGCCGAGATCATGTCGGTGCTGAGGTCCACGCTGTTCTTCTTGGCGTCGAAGTAGTCGTAGTTCAGGCCGACGCTCACGTTCTGGTTGATGTTGTAGCCCACGCCCGCACCGGCGTACCAGCTGGTCTTGTCCAGGCTCTTGCGCACCGGGTTCACGTCGTTGTTCAGGCCGTGGCCGGTCCAGCTGTAGGCGCCCGCACGACCGCTCAGGTACCAGTTCGGGCTGAGGTCGAGATGGGCGTTCGCGCCGGCGGTCCAGCCGTGCAGCTGCGATTTGCCCGGGGCGATCACCGGGGAGCTGTTGAAGACGTTCTTCGCACGGATGTTGCCCAGGTCGTTGTAGCCCACCTCGGCACCCAGCGCGAAGTTCGGCGCCAGCGACCAGCGGTAGCCGCCGTTCAGCGCGTAACCGGTGTCGTGGCCGTTGTACGGGCCCTTGTCGATGGCGGTGCGACCCACGTTGCCGTTGATGAACCAGCCGCCGTTGTCGCTCGGCGCGCTCTGTGCAAAGGCGGCGGGGATGGCCAGCATGCCGGCGGAGGCGAGAGCGAGGGCGATCAGAGTCTTTTTCATGGAGAGTCTCCTGTTATTGGGAAGGCGGCTGCCGGCCATGGGGAAGGGAGCGGTGCCGCGTGCTCGGCGTTGGGGAATCGCCGGACACATCACTTGGATGGTTGCGGGGGCAGAAAGATTCAATACTTGTTAGTTCATTATTAAGTGGCGATTAATGTTTTCTGCCAAGTGCTTGTATTGGAAAGAAAACGGGCGCCACGCGGCGCCCGTTCCTGCGTAACACGCGACGGAGTCGAGACGACTCAGAAGCGGTATTCCGCGCTCAGCGAGTACTTGCTGGTGGCCAGCTGCACGCGCTGCTCGCCGTTGCCGGAACCGGCGTAGTAGTCGTAGTTCACGCCCAGGCTCCAGTTCTGGCTGAGGTTGTAGCCAACGCCGGCACCCGCGTAATACTTGGTGCGGTTGTACTGGCGGAACTCGGGGTTTGCCCCGTTGGTGATGCCTTCGGCCTGGGCGTAGAACAGGCCGCCGCGCAGCTCGCCGTACCAGTTGGGGTTGAAGCTGTAGCGCAGGTCCACGCCGGCGGTGCTGCCGCGCAGCTTGGATTTGCTGTTGCCGGCGATCTGGTCGGCGTACTGGTTCTGGGCGGACAAGCGGCCCAGCCACTGGTAGCCCACTTCCACGCCCAGCGAGGTCTCGGGATTGATCGCGAAGCGGTAGCCGCCCTTCACGCCGCCAGCGAACTTGCCGTCGTCATAGGGACCCTTGCTGACGTTGGCGTAGCCGGCGTCGGCGCTGACATACCAGCCCTGCTGGGCGTTGGTGGTGGCCGGAGCCTGGTCCTGGGCGAAGGCGGTCGGCACGGCCACGAAGCCGGCGGCAGCCAAGGTGAGAGCGAGCACTGTCTTTTTCATGGGGATTTCCTCTTGTTCTGGTCAGTCCGCGGCGCCTTGGGGAAAGGTGATGCCGCGGCTCGGCAACCGCTCGTGGGCGGTGCCGGGGCATTAGATGGCGAGCCGGCTGAAGGAATTCAATACCGACAAGTTCAGAATTAAGTGCAGGTTAATGTCAAGACGCAGGCCGCGATGGCGGCGCGACAGCTTCGGGCGGATCGGCGACAATGCGTGTTTTTCGCCGCCGCCTGCTCCGGAGAACACCCATGACCACCCGCCGCCAACTTGCCAATGCCGTGCGCGCCCTCGCCATGGACGCCGTGGAGAAGGCCAAGTCAGGCCATCCGGGCATGCCGATGGGCATGGCTGACATCGCCGAGGTGCTGTGGAACGACTTCCACCGCCACAACCCGGCCAATCCGCACTGGTTCAACCGCGACCGCTTCATGCTCTCCAACGGTCACGGCTCGATGCTGCAGTACGCGGTGCTGCACCTGTCCGGCTACGACCTGCCGATGAGCCAGCTGGAGCGCTTCCGCCAGCTGCATTCGAAGACCCCGGGCCACCCCGAGGCGCACGAGACGGTGGGCGTGGAAACCACCACCGGCCCGCTGGGCCAGGGCATCGCCAACGGCGTGGGCTTCGCGCTGGCCGAGAAGGTGCTGGGCGAGCGCTTCAACCGGCCCGGCTTCGCCGTGGTCGACCACCATACCTGGGTGTTCTGCGGCGACGGCTGCCTGATGGAAGGCATCTCGCAGGAGGCGATTTCGCTGGCCGGCACCTGGAAGCTGGGCAAGCTCACCCTGATCTACGACGACAACAACATCTCCATCGACGGCGAGGTGCCGGGCTGGTTTACCGACGACACCGCCGCGCGCTTCGAGGCCTGCGGCTGGCACGTGCTGCGCGACGTGGACGGCCATGACGCCGAGAAGATCAAGGCCGCGCTGTCCGCCGCCAAGGCCGAGACCGGCAAGCCCTCGCTGGTGATGTGCAAGACCATCATCGGCTTCGGCGCGCCGCACAAGGAAGGCACCGAAGCCTGCCACGGTTCGCCGCTGGGCAAGGACGAGATCGCCGCCGCGCGCGACATGCTGGACTGGCGCTACGCCCCGTTCGAGATCCCCGCCGAAATCTACGCCGGCTGGGACGCGAAGTCGGCCGGCGCGAAGCACGAGGCGGAATGGAACGCGCTGTTCGCCGACTACGCCAAGGCGCACCCGGAACTGGCTGCTGAGCTGGAGCGCCGCCTCGCCGCGAAGCTGCCGGCGAATTGGGCGGCCGACTCGCAGGCTTGGGTCGAGAAGCTGCAGGCCGAGGGCCCGGACGTGGCCAGCCGCAAGGCCTCGCAGATGACCTTGAATGCGTTCGGCCCGCTGCTGCCGGAACTGGTCGGCGGCTCGGCCGACTTGGCCGGCTCCAATCTCACGATCTGGAAGGGCTCGGTCAGCGTCACCGAGGCCAGCCCGGACGCGAACTACATGCACTACGGCGTGCGCGAGTTCGGCATGACCGCGATCGGCTCGGGCGTGGCGCTGCACGGCGGCTTCATTCCCTACGACGCCACCTTCCTGGTGTTCTCCGACTACGCGCGCAACGCGGTGCGCATGAGCGCGCTGATCCCCGCGCACTCCATCCACGTCTACACCCACGACTCGATCGGCCTGGGCGAGGACGGCCCCACCCACCAGCCGGTGGAGCACCTGGCCAGCCTGCGCTACATCCCGAACAACCGCGTGTGGCGTCCCTGCGACGCGGTGGAATCGGCGGTGGCGTGGAAGGTGGCGATCGAGCGCCGCGACGGCCCTTCCTGCCTGGTGTTCTCGCGCCAGACGCTGAAGCATCAGCAGCGCAATGCGCAGCAGCTCGCCGACATCGCGCGCGGCGCCTACGTGCTGTCCGACCCGGCCGACACGAAGTTCAAGGCCATCCTGATCGCCACCGGCTCCGAGGTGGAGCTGGCGATGGAAGCGATGCGCACGCTGGCCCAGCAAGGCGTGCCGGTGCGCGTGGTGTCGATGCCGTGCAACGAGACCTTCGACGCCCAGCCGCTGGAATACCGCGAGGGCGTGCTGCCCGGCTGGTGTCGTGCGCGCGTGGCGGTGGAGGCAGGCATCGCCGACTTCTGGCGCAAGTACGTGGGTCTGGATGGTGACGTGATCGGCATGACCACGTTCGGCGCCTCGGCACCGGCCGAACAGCTGTTCGAGTACTTCGGCTTCACCGTGACGAACGTGGTCGATGCGGTGAAGCGCGTCGCCGGCTGACGGGCGGCTTTTCCCACACAAAACGCCGCGGGATTCCCGCGGCGTTTTCGTTTGGCGTAGGAGCAGGCGGTTACGCCGTCAGCAGATCCGCGAGATGCGCCGGATCGCTTGCCAACGCCTGCGCGCCGGCTTGCTGCAGTTCCTCGCGGCTGCCGAAGCCCCACAGCACGCCGATGCCGGCGACGCCATTGGCCACCGCGCCCTCGATGTCGTAGCAGCGGTCGCCGATCATCGCGGCCGCGTCGGGTGCTGTGCCGAAGTCGGCCAGTGCGGCGGCGATCATCGTGGCCTTCTCGCAATGCGCGCTGGACGGATCGGGTCCGTACAGCTTCTCGAACGCCTTGCCGAACGACAGCGATTCGAGGATGGGTGCGGCATGCCGCACCGGCTTGCTGGTGACCACGGCGAGACGATGGCCGGCAGCCTGCAGGCGCTCGATCGCCGCCGCCACACCGGGATAGACCGCGTGCTCGCGCCAGCCCAGCACGGCGAAGCGCTCGTGGTAGTAATCCACGGCGGTTTCGACGCGTACGGCGTCGTCGCCGAGCAGCGGCGCGAAGCTGTGTCGCAGCGGCGGCCCGATCCACGGCCGCAGATCAGCGGGAACGGGTACGTCGAGCTTCGCAAGCGCGTGCCGGATGCATGCGGTGATGCCGGGCTCGGAATCGATCAGCGTGCCGTCGAGGTCGAACAGGCAGAGCACTACTTCGCCGCCCGCGCCTTGAGCGCGGCCACCGCGGGCAGTTCCTTGCCTTCGAGGAACTCCAGGAACGCGCCGCCGCCGGTGGAGATGTAGGAAACCTTGTCCGCGATGCCGTACTTGTCCACCGCGGCGAGGGTGTCGCCGCCGCCGGCGATCGAGAACGCGGGCGAGGCGGCGATCGCGCGGGCCAGCGTCTCGGTGCCCTTGCCGAAGGCATCGAACTCGAACACGCCGACCGGGCCGTTCCACACCACGGTGCCGGCCTTCGCGATCAGCTCGGCGTAACGGCGCGCGGTCTCGGGCCCGATGTCGAGGATCATCTCGTCGTCCTGCACCGCGTCCACGGCCTTCACGGTGGCCGGTGCGTTCGCGGAAAACGCCGGCGCCACCACCACGTCGACCGGCAGCGGCACTTCGGCGCCGCGGCGCCTGGCGTCAGCAAGCACCTTCTTCGCGGCGTCGATCAGGTCGGGCTCGACCAGCGAATTGCCCACCGAATGGCCCAGCGCGGCGATGAAGGTGTTGGCGATGCCGCCGCCCACGATCAGCTGGTCCACCGTGCCGATCAGGTTGTCCAGCAGGGTGAGCTTGGTGGAGACCTTGGAGCCGGCCACGATCGCCAGCAGCGGGTGCGCCGGATGCTCCAGCGCCTTGCCCAGCGCATCCAGTTCGGCGCACAGCAGCGGGCCGGCGGCGGCGATCGGCGCGAACCTGATCACGCCATGCGTGGAGGCCTGGGCGCGGTGCGCGGTGCCGAAGGCATCCATCACGAAGATGTCGCACAGCGCGGCGTACTTCTTCGACAAGGCCTCGTCGTCCTTGCCTTCGCCCGCGTTCATGCGGCAGTTTTCCAGCACCACCACCTCGCCGTCGGCCACGTCCACGCCGTCGAGATAGTCGCGCAGCAGGCGCACCGGCTTGCCGAGCTTGTCGCCCAGCCACGCCGCCACCGGCGCCAGCGAGGAGGCCTCGTCGAACTGGCCTTCCTTGGGGCGGCCCAGATGCGAGAGCACCATCACCTTCGCGCCGGCGTCGCGCGCGGCCTTGATCGTGGGCAGGGCGGCGTCGAGGCGCTGGGTGGAGGTGATCCGGCCGTGGTCGTCGATCGGCACGTTCAGGTCTTCGCGGATCAGCACGCGCTGGCCGTGGAGGTCGAGTTCGCTCATGCGCAGGACGGTCACGTCGGGGCTCCGGTAGGTTGCAGATGGCCGCAGCGGCGGCCGGAACCGCACATTGTCCTGCCCGTCCGGAGGGGATGCAAATTACACTGCGGGCTTTCCGCGGCGGGGGGAGCACCATGGCTACCGGACTCGTGCTGTACGGCTACTGGCGCTCCAGCGCCGCCTATCGCGTGCGCATCGCGCTGGCGCTGAAGGGCCTGGCCTGGGAAAACCGCCCCGTGCATCTGGTGAAGGATGGCGGCCAGCAGCACGCGGCGGACTACGCGGCGATGAACCCGCAGCAGCTGGTGCCCAGCCTGCGCGACGGCGAGCGGGTGCTGACGCAGTCGCTGGCGATCATGGAATATCTTGAGGAAACCCATCCGGAACCACCGCTGTTGCCGGCCGACGCGCGCGGCCGCGCACGGGTGCGGTCGCTGGCGCAGCTGGCCGCCTGCGACATCCACCCGCTGGGCAACCTGCGCGTGCTGCAGTACCTGGAGCGCGAACTGGGCGTCGGCGAAGCGCAGCGCGGCGCATGGTCGCGGCACTGGATCGCCACCGGCTTCGCCGCACTGGAAGCCATGCTGGCCGGCAACGCGGCCACCGGCCGCTACTGCCACGGCGATACGCCGGGGCTGGCCGATGCCTGCCTGGTGCCGCAGCTGTACAACGCGCGGCGCTGGAAGCTGCCGCTGGACGACTACCCCACCATCGTCCGCATCGACGCCGCCTGCCACGAATTGGAGGCGTTCCGCGTCGCCGCGCCCGAGGTGCAGCCCGACGCGCCTTGACGGGCTCTTGGGGCCTTCCAGTGTCTCCCGGCGCGGGCCATGCGGAGACATTGAACAGGCTCCCATGACGGCGCGCGCACCGGCAGCACGTCGCAGGGCACGGGCGGCACCACCCGGCGTGCGGTGCCGCCCGGGTCGCGATGCATGCACCACCTGCAACACGGTTTGCCGTTGCGCGGCCAGCTGCGCGGCGTGTCGCCGCGGCTGCGCAGGACGGGGCGCGGTGGCGCGGACGAGAGGGCGACGGCGGTCATGCAAACACTCCGATGGCGTGCGCCCGCCCATGGACAGCCCGGACGACGGATGCCACGCGGGCGCCGGTGCACTGCTTTGCCGGTGCCTTGCAGCGGCTTGTAGACTCCAAGGGATGCGCGTCTTGCCGCTGCCGCCTGCGCCGCCACGGGTGGCGCGATGTGCCGTGCGCCGTCTTTCCCCGCCATGGAGGCTCGATGCTCCACGACATCGTTCCGCTCGCCTTGCTCTGCCTGCCGTTCGCGGGGGGCGTGCTGGCGTGGCGGCTGCGGCGTCGGCAGGCGGCCACCTGGTTGGCGATCGGCGTGGCGGCGCTGGCCTTGGCGCTCGCCTTGGCGGTGCGGCCCTGGCTGGTCGATGGCGCGGTGCTGCGCACCGTGGTGCCGTGGCTGCCCTCGCTGGGGCTGGACCTGGTGCTGCGGGTGGACGGACTGGCTTGGCTGTTCCTGCTGCTGATCTGCGGCATCGGCCTGCTGGTGGCGGTGTACGCGCGCTACTACATGCCGGCCGAGGATCCGCTGGGCCGCTTCTACGGCCTGCTGCTGGCCTTCATGGGCGCGATGGTCGGCGTGGTGACCGCGGGCAACGTGGTGCAGCTGGCGTTCTTCTGGGAGCTGACCAGCCTGCTCTCGTTCCTGCTGATCGGCTATTGGAACCAGGGCGCCTCGGCGCGCGAGGGCGCGCGCACCGCGCTGATCGTCACCGCGGGCGGCGGCCTGTGCCTGTTCGCCGGCGTGCTGTTGCTGGGCCACATCGCGGGCAGCTACGACCTGGAGGTGATTCTCGCCGCCGGCGCGGCGATCCGCGCCAGCGCGCTGTACACGCCGATGCTGGTGCTGGTGGCGCTGGGCGCGCTGACCAAGAGCGCGCAGTTCCCGTTCCACTTCTGGCTGCCGCAGGCGATGTCGGCGCCCACGCCGGTGTCGGCCTTCCTGCACTCGGCGACCATGGTGAAGGCCGGCGTGTTCCTGCTGCTGCGGCTGTGGCCGGTGCTGGCCGGCACCGAGGCCTGGTTCTGGATCATCGGCGGCGCGGGGCTCGCCAGCCTGCTGCTGGGCGCGGCCGCGGCGGTGTTCCAGCAGGACCTGAAGGCCGTGCTGGCCTATTCCACGATCAGCCACCTGGGCCTCATCACGATGCTGCTGGGCCTGGGCAGCGCGCTGGGCGCGGTGGCGGCGATCTTCCACATCGTCAACCACGCCACCTTCAAGGCCTCGCTGTTCATGGCCGCGGGCGCGGTGGACCACGAGACCGGCACCCGCGACCTGCGCCGTCTGGGCGGCTTGCGCCGGGTCATGCCGATCACCGCGACGCTGGCGCTGGTGGCCAGCGCGGCGATGGCCGGGGTGCCGCTGCTCAACGGCTTCCTGTCCAAGGAAATGTTCTTCGCGGCGACGTTGTCCACCCACCGCGGGGTGGCGATCGATGTGCTGGTGGCGGGCCTGGCGGTGCTGGCCAGCATGTTCTCGGTGATCTACTCGCTGCGTTTCGCGGTGGGCGTGTTCCTCGGCCGTCCGCGCGGCGCGCTGCCGCGCACGCCGCACGAGCCGCCGCGCTGGATGCGGCTGCCGATCGGCCTGCTGGTCCTGGCCTGCGTGCTGGTGGGCGTGCTGCCGGTGCGGGTGATCGGCCCCACCCTGGACCTCGCCGCGGGCGCGGTGCTGGGCACGGCGCTGCCGGCGTTCGACCTGGCGGTGTGGCATGGCTTCACCACGCCGCTGCTGATGAGCGCGCTGGCCTTTGCCGGCGGCTGCGCGGCGTGGGCCGGGCTGCGCGGCTGGTTCGCGCGGCGCGAGACATTGCCGCTGCTGGGCCGCTTCGGCGCGCAGCGGCTGTACGAGCGCGTGCTGGCGCTGGTCACTTCCAGCCTGCCGCATGCGCTGGAGCCGGCGTATTCCGGCCGCCGCCTGCAACCGCAACTGCTGCTGATCGTGCTGGCCGCGGCACTGGCCGCGGGGCTGGCGATGTACGGGACGCCGATGCGCTTCGGCTTGCGCGCCTCCGCCGTGGACCCGGCCTTTGCGCTGCTGTGGCTGCTGGGCGCGATCTGCGTGGTGGGCGCCGTGCGGCTGGCGAAGTTCCACCGGCTGGCGGCGCTGGTGCTCGTCGGCGGGGTGGGGCTGGTGTCCTGCGTGAGCTTCGTGTGGCTTTCCGCGCCCGACCTCGCCGCCACCCAGTTGCTGGTGGAAGCGGTGACCACCATCGTGATCCTGCTGGGCCTGCGCTGGTTGCCCAAGCGCGTCGCCGGCTTGTCGCCCGATCCGGCGCTGGCGCGCTGGCGCCGCTACCGCGACGGCGTGGTGGCGGTGGGCGCGGGGTTGGGGCTGGCGGCGCTGGCCTACGCGGCGATGTTGCATCCGGTGGCCGACTCGGCCTCGAACTTCTACCTGGAGAAGGCCTTGAGCGAAGGCGGCGGGCGCAACGTGGTCAACGTGATCCTGGTGGATTTCCGCGGCTTCGACACCCTGGGCGAGATCACCGTGCTGGCGATCGTGGCGCTGAGCGTGTTCGCGCTGCTGCGCCGCTTCCGCCCGGCGGTCGAGAGCGTGGGCGCGCCGATGCAGCAGCGCCTGCAGGCGGCCACGCGCGAGGACGGCTACGACGCCGGACGGGCCGACTACCTGCGCATCCCCGGCCTGATCGTGCAGCTGATGGCGCCGGTGATCGTGCTGTTCGGCGTGCACCTGTTCCTGCGCGGACACGACCTGCCCGGCGGCGGCTTTGCCGCCGGCATCACGGTGTCGGTAGCGCTGGTGCTGCTGTACATGGCGCGCGGCGCGCGCTGGGTGGAGACGCGGCTGAAAGTGGCGCCGCTGCGCTGGATCGGCTTGGGCCTGCTGCTGGCGCTGGCGACCGGACTGGGCTCGCTGGCATTCGGCCATCCGTTCCTCAGCTCGCACTCGCGCCACGTGACGTTGCCGCTCGTGGGCGAGCTGCCGCTGGCCAGTGCGCTGCTGTTCGACCTCGGCGTGTTCGGCGTGGTGGTGGGCGCCACTTCGCTGATGCTGGTGGCGCTGGCCCACCAGTCGCTGCGCCGGGCGCGGCCGCTGCCCGATGCCGACGCGGAGGGCGGCTGATGGAACTGGTGCTGGCGCTGGCCATCGGCGTGCTGGGCGGCGGCGGCGTGTGGCTGCTGCTGCGCCCGCGCACGTTCCAGGTGATCATGGGGCTGAGCCTGCTGTCCTATGCGGTGAACCTGTTCATCTTCTGCGTGGGCGGGCTGCGCCGCGGCGCCGATCCGGTGCTGCGCACGGGCGCGGCACTGACCGATTACGCCGACCCGTTGCCGCAGGCGCTGGTGCTCACCGCCATCGTGATCGGCTTCGCCACCACCGCGCTGTTCCTGGTGGTGCTGCTGGCCTCGCGCGGGCTCACCGGCAGCGACCACGTCGACGGCAAGGACGGTGCGCCGTGAACGTGCACCTGCTCGCCGGGCCGATCCTGCTGCCGCTGGCCACTGCCGCCCTGCAATTGCTGTTGGGCGAGCGCCGCCGCGGCGCCGCCAGCGCGTTGGGCGTGCTGTCGTGCGTGGGCCTGCTGGGCTTCGCGCTGGCGCTGCTGGCCGCGGTGGGCGACGGCACGACGCTGGTGTACCGCATCGGCGGCTGGCCGGCGCGCTTCGGCATCGTGCTGGTGGCCGACCGGCTGTCGGTGCTGATGCTGCTGCTCACCGCGGTACTGGCACTGGCGCTGCTGCCCGGGGTGCTGGGCCGCTGGCGGCGGCCGGGCAGCGCGCTGCAACCGTTGGCCCAGTTCCTCCTGATGGGCCTGAACGGCAGTTTCCTCACCGGCGACCTGTTCAACCTGTTCGTGTTCTTCGAGGTGCTGCTGGCGGCCTCCTACGGGCTGGCGCTGCACCGGCCCGGCGCGCAGCGGATCAGCGCGGGACTGCATTACATCGCGATCAACCTGCTTGCCTCGCTGCTGTTCCTGGTCGGCGTGAGCCTGATTTTCGGCGTCACCGGCACGCTGAACATGGCGGCGCTGGCGCAACTGGTGCCGCAGGTGCCGGCCAACACCCGCGCACTGCTGCATGCCGGCGCGGCGATCCTGGGCGTGGCCTTCCTGGTGAAGGCGGCGATGTGGCCGCTGGGCTTCTGGTTGCCGCGCAGCTACGCCGCCGTGCCGCCAGCGGTGGCGGCGATGTTCGCGGTGATGACCAAGGTGGGCGTGTACGTGCTGCTGCGGCTCAGCCTGCTGCTGTTCGGCGCCGGCGCCGGTGCGGCCTCGGCGGGGTTCGGCGGCGACTGGCTGCTGTGGGGCGGCGCGGCCACGGTGGCGATGGGCGTGGTGGGTATGCTGGGCGCGCGCGAATTGGGCCGGCTGGCCGGTGACAACGTGCTGGTGTCCTCGGGCAGCCTGCTCGGTGCCATCGGCGTGGGCCGGCCCGCGGTGATCGCCGGCGCGTTGGCCTACCTCGTGGTCTCCACCCTGGCGGTGGCGGCGTTCTTCCTGCTGGCCGGCCTGCTCGCGCCGCGCGAGGACGCCGAGGAGGTGCCGCTGCTCGAACCCTACGACCCGGGCGGCCTCGCGCTGTACGCCGACGAGGACGAGAGCCGGCCCACCTTGCCGGCGCCGGTGCGGCTGCTGGCGGGCGGCTTCCTCGTCGCCGCGCTGCTGCTGGCGGGATTGCCGCCGCTGTCGGGCTTCCTGGCCAAGTTCGCGCTGCTGGCGCCGCTGGCCGGCGCGGGGCCGGGGGCGACGGTGCTGTTCGCGCTGATCGTGGCAGCGGGGCTGGGCACGGTGATCGCGATGTGCCGGGTGGGCATCCAGATCTTCTGGGAGGGTGAATGGGCGTTCCCGCCGATCCGCGCCGGTGCGGTGACCTCGGTGGCGATCCTGCTGGGGCTGTGCCTGCTGCTGACCGTGCTGGCCGATGCGCCGATGCGTTACCTGCAGGCTACGGCGGCGCAATTGCACGCGCCGGCCGCCTACATCCGGGCGGTGCTGCCGTGAGGCGCTGGCTGCCGCACCCGCTGATGGCCGGCTTCCTGCTGCTGGTGTGGCTGCTCCTGCAACGCAGCCTGGCGCCGGGCAGTTGGCTGCTGGGCGGCGCACTGGCACTGGGCCTGGCGTGGGCCTTCGGCAAGCTGCAGCCGCCACGCGCGCGCCTGCGCGGGGCCTGGCGACTGCTGCCGCTGGCGCTGCGGGTGGTGCACGACATCGTGCGCTCCAATCTCGCGGTGGCCGGGGTGGTGCTGGGCCCGCGCCGGCGCGCGCGTGCCGGCTTCGTGGCGATCCCGCTGGAACTGGCCGACCCGTATGGGCTGGCCTTGCTGGCCTGCATCGTCACCTCCACCCCGGGCACGATCTGGGTGGACCACGATCCGGCGCGCGGGATACTGCTGATCCACGTGCTCGACCTGGTGGACGAGGCCAGCTGGGTCGAGACCATCAAGCGCCGCTATGAGCGGCCGCTGCTGGAGGTTTTCCAATGAGCCATGCGTTTCTCGGCGCGGCGCTGGTGATCGCGCAATTGCTGCTGGTGCTGGGCATGGCTTGTGCGCTGCTGCGCATGCTGCGCGGCCCGCGCGCGCAGGACCGCGTGCTGGCGCTGGATGCGTTCTACGTCAACGCGATGCTGCTGCTGCTGGCGGTGGGCCTGCGCAGCGACAGCGTGCTGTACGTGGAGTCGGCGATGATCATCGCGTTGCTGGGCTTCGCCGGCACCTTGGCGTTCGCCAAGTTCCTGCTGCGCGGCGAGGTGATCGAATGAGCCTGGTCGATGCCCTGCCGCCGTGGGCGGCCGTGCTGGTGGGGGTGCTGGTGCTGCTGGGCGCGGGCTTCGCCTGCGTGGGCTCGCTGGGACTGTTGCGATTGCGCGATTTCTACCAGCGCGTGCATGCCCCCACCCTGGGCAGCACGCTGGGCACGTTCTTCATGGTGGCGGCCTGCGTGGCCGGGTTCTCGCTGGCGCAGGGGCGCCCGGCGCTGCAGGTGCTGCTGATCGGCGTGTTCCTCACCCTGACCACGCCGATCACCCTGATGCTGCTGGTGCGCGCGGCGCTGTATCGCGACCGCGTCGAGGACGGCCAGCAAATGCCGCCGCCCGCGCCGCCGGGGGAGTCGTCTCAGAACCCCATGCCGTAGGGATCGTTGCTGCCGCCCATCAGCACGTTGCTGTCCGAGCCGTTGCCGCCGCCTTCGGCGAGGCGGATCTTCAGAGCCAGGCCGTCGCGCGAGTCGGCCTTGTTGAGCGCTTCCTCCAGCTCGATACGGCCTTCCTTGTAGAGCCGGTACAGCGACTGGTCGAAGGTCTGCATGCCGTCCTGCAGGCTGCGGTCCATTGCCTCCTTCACCTCGTGGATCTGGCCGCGGCGGATCATGTCGCGGATCAGCGGCGTGTTCAGCAGCACTTCCACCGCGGGCAGGCGACGAGCGTCCTTGCCCACCACCAGGCGCTGGCTGATCACCGCGCGCAGGTTCAGCGCGAGGTTCATCAACACGTTCTTGTGCGCCGATTCGGGGAAGAAGTTGAGGATGCGCTCCAGCGTCTGGTCGGCGTTGTTGGAGTGCAGGGTGGCCAGGCACAGGTGGCCGGTCTCGGAGAACGAGATCGCCGCTTCCATGGTGTCGGTGTCGCGGATCTCGCCGATCATGATCACGTCCGGCGCCTCGCGCATCGCGTTCTTCAGCGCCTCGTGATAGGTGTGCGTGTCCAGCCCCACCTCGCGCTGGTTGACGATGGAGCGCTTGTGCCGGTGCAGGTACTCGATCGGGTCCTCGATGGTGAGGATGTGGCCCGCGGAGTTGGTGTTGCGGTGGTCGATCATCGAAGCCAGCGTGGTCGACTTGCCCGAGCCGGTGGCGCCCACCACCAGGATCAGCCCGCGCGGCTCCATGATCAGCTCGCGGAAGATCGGCGGCAGCTGCAGCTGCTCGACGTTGGGGATCTCGCTCTTGATCGCGCGGATCACCATGCCCACTTCGCCACGCTGCTTGAACACGTTGATGCGGAAGCGCCCGGCTTCCTTCACCGCCAGCGCCATGTTGAGTTCGAGGTCGCGCTCGAACTGCGGCACCTGGCCCTCGTCCATCAGCGAGTAGGCGATCTTCTTCACCATGCCGCCCGGAAGCCCGGTATTGCCGAGCGGGTAGAGCTTGCCCTCGACCTTGATGTTCACCGGCGCGCCGGTGGACAGGAACATGTCCGAGGCGCCCTTGTCGACCATCAGCTTGAGGAAGTAACCGATATCCACGCCGAATCCCCTATCAGTGCTCGTTGCAATGAGCGATTGTGCACGCCCACAATACGCGCAGAAGCTTAATCAGGAATGCGTGATGGTGCACATCTCCCCTTCGTCGGCCGGACGTCCGATGCGCTCGCGGAAGCCCGCGCACTGGCTGGCCTTGGCCGGACTGGTGGTTCTGGCCGGTTGCGCCAGCGTACCTCCGCCGAACGAGGCGATGAACCTGGCGCAGTCGCAGCTGCAGGCCGCGCGCGACGCCGGCGCGGCGGACTACGACCCGGTGGATCTGGGCTTCGCCCAGGACAAGTTCCAGCAGGCGCAGGGCGCGATGGCCGCCCGCAAGTACGCGCAGGCAGCCGATCTGGCGGCCGAATCGCGTGCCGACGCCGACCTGGCGCGGGTCAAGGCCAACCTTGGCGCGGCGCGGGCGAAGATCCAATCCAAGATGAACGCGAACGCCGAGTTGCGCGAGCAGGGCGCGCAGGCCGCCGCCGCGGCCGCCGCGGAGTTCGCCAAGCCGTTGCCGATGCCCGCCACCGCCGGTTCGGCCCCCGCCCCGGCCGGCGCGGGGGCATTGCCGCCTGCCGCGCCACTGGAGGACATGCCGGCGCCCTCGGCCTCGGTCTTGTCGGCGCCGCCATCCGGGCAGGGCTTCCAGAGCGTGCCCGCGCAGCCGTCGTCGTCCGGCGCCCAGGGTTCGAACGCAACGCAGGGCTTCCAGCCCGTGGGAGGCCAGCCATGAAGCGCGTCGGTACTGTATTTGCGGCCGTCGCGCTGGCACTGGGCGTCATCGGCACCGCCCAGGCGCGCCGCGACGACATCGACGTCAGCCGGCTGACCGGCAACATCAATCAGCTCGCCAGCGACCCAGTGCTGGGCAACTACGCCCAGGCCGAACAGGCGCTGGCGCGCAACGCGATCGGCCAGCTGGCGCAGGCCGACTCGAAGGAGCGGCCGCACGCGCTCTACATCGCCGAGCGGCAGGTGGACTTGGCCCGGGCTTCCGCCCAGTTGCAGGACGCCCAGATGAAGCTGGCCCAGCTCGATCGCGAGCACGACCAGATCCAGCTGGAAAACAGTCAGCGCGAAGCCGAGACCGCGCGCCGCGAGCTGGAGCGCCAGCGCCTGCAATACCAGATGGCGCAGGAAGAGGCGCAGCGCCTGCAGGAGCAGGGCGAAGCCTATTCGCAGGCCGCCGAGCAGGCCCAGGCAGAGGCGGCCAAGGCCAAGAAGCTGGCCGAGGCGCAGAGCCGGGTGGCCCGCGCCGCCAAGCGCGAGGCCGAACTGGCCGCCAAGGCCGCCAAGGCGATGCGTGCGCAGATGCAGCAGCAGGACAGCGGCAAGCCATAGGTTTTGCGATCGTCCCTGATTGCGAAAGTCAAACGGGCAGCCATCCGTGGCTGCACTCTTCAACAAAAGCCGCTCAAACATCGGACCACCTCAGGAACCGCGTCGCGAGGGCAGCGCGGTGCTGTTTGTGGCAGCCATCCCTGGTACCCCTCCCGGGCCATCGCTGGTGCGGTGCCAGATCGCTCCACGTATTTCCGGATGGGTGTAACAAGCTGTTTCGACAGTTTTTTATGCGGATTTCACAACGCCGTGGCAACTCGCCACGGTCGTTGATGCGAAGGCTTGCGGCACTTTTCCGTGCGGAGTAGGGTCAACCCCATGGAGCCGTTCCGCTCCATGCCCGCCGGTCCGAACCATGCACCATTCCCTCGCCAGTGTTCCGCCCGCAACCGGTCAGCCGGTGCGGGCGGGCGAGAGCGTGCCCGCATGATTCGATCCGGCGGAAGCGCGCGCCCGTGCGCCCGCATGCTCACTCACGAGGAGGTTGGATCATGTTTGAAAACCAGCAGCGTGATGACGTCGAGGCATTGATGAAGGCGGATGCGGAATTCCGCCGCCTGTACCAGCACCATCGGGAACTCGACAGCAAGGTGCACGACGCCGAGATCGGCGTACTGCCGCTCGACGACATCACCCTTGCCTGCATGAAGAAGGAAAAACTGCACGCCAAGACGCGCCTGGAGCGCATGTGGGAAGGCCGCCGCCAGCTTTCCAGCTGAATCCCCGCAACCCCTGATCCCGACGGCCCCGGCAGCTTCCGCCCAGGAAGATGGCCGGGGCCGCGACGTTTCTGTCCGGCCCCTTTCCATCCCAGGTTCCCATCTCCCCGTTTCCATCCGACCCGTCGGCGACGCTCGGCTATCATGAGCATCTTTCCCGGTGGCGCTGGTGCGCACCGGACTGCTACGCGACGGAGCCCCCATGACGGTGCAGCAAAGCGTTCTCGAGTTGATCGGCCACACCCCGATGCTGCGCGCGCAGCGCCTCGACACCGGACCGTGCGAGCTGTTCCTGAAGCTGGAGAGCGCGAACCCCGGCGGTTCGATCAAGGACCGCATCGGCCTGTCGATGATCGAGGGCGCGGAAAAGGCCGGCAAGATCAAGCCCGGCGCGATCCTGGTCGAGGGCACCGCGGGCAACACCGGCCTCGGCCTCGCGCTGGTGGCGCAGGCCAAGGGCTATCGGCTGATCCTCGTGGTGCCGGACAAGATGAGCCGCGAGAAGATCTTCAACCTCAAGGCGATGGGCGCCGAGGTGGTGCTCACCCGCTCGGACGTGGCCAAGGGCCATCCCGAGTACTACCAGGACATGGCCGAGCGCATCGCCCGCGAAACGCCCGGCGCCTATTTCATCAACCAGTTCGGCAACCCGGACAACCCGCGTGCGCACATCGAGAGCACCGGGCCGGAAATCCTCGAACAGATGGATGGCCGCGTCGACGCCGTGGTGGTGGGCTGCGGTTCGTCCGGCACCATGACCGGCCTGTCGCAGTACTTCGCCAAGACCTCGCCGCACACCGAGATCGTGCTGGCCGACCCGGTCGGTTCCATCCTCGCCCAGTACATCAACGAGGGCACGCTCTCCACCAAGTCGTCGAGCTGGCTGGTGGAAGGCATCGGCGAGGACTTCCTGCCGACCATCAGCGACTTCTCGCGGGTGAAAAAGGCTTACGCGATCTCCGACAAGGAGAGCTTCCTCGCCGCGCGCGAACTGCTGGCGAAAGAGGGCGTGCTGGCTGGTTCCTCCACCGGCACCCTGCTGGCCGCGGCGCTGAAGTACTGCCGCGAGCAGCCCGCGCCGAAGCGCGTGGTGACCCTGGTCTGCGACACCGGCAACAAGTACCTCTCCAAGCTCTACAACGACTACTGGATGCTGGACAACGGCTTCCTCGAACGCGAGCAGCACGGCGACCTGCGCGACCTGCTGCTGCGCCCGTTCGCCAAGCGCGACACCGTGGTGATCGGCCCGCACGAGCTGCTCATCACCGCCTACACCCGCATGAAGCTGTACGACGTCTCGCAGCTGCCGGTGATGGACGGCAACCGGCTGGTGGGCATCGTCGACGAGTCCGACGTGCTGATGCACGTGCATGCCGACGAGACGCGCTTCCGCGATCCGGTGTCGGTGGCGATGATTGCGGACCTGCAGATGCTCGACGTGCGCTCGCCAATGGAGTCGCTGCTGCCGGTGTTCGACCGCGGCCACGTGGCGATCGTGATGGACGGCGAGCAGTTCCTCGGCCTGATCACCCGCATCGACTTGCTGAACTGGCTGCGCCGCAAGGTGAACTGAGCCCTGGTGGCGGTGTCGAAAGCGGGATGAAACGCAGGCGCGGCACAGTCGCCGCCTGCGTCGGCCCGGCCGGCATGCACCAACCAACCAGGAGCTTTCGTCATGTGTGGAATCGTTGCCGCCGCCGCCCAGCGTGACGTGGCCCCGCTGTTGATCGCCGGCCTCAAGGCGCTGGAATACCGCGGTTACGATTCGGCCGGCCTCGCCGTGCTGGAAGGTGGCGAGATCCATCGCGTGCGCGCCAAGGGCAAGGTGCGCGAGATGGAGGCGCAGTACCTGGCCGCGCCGTTTCCCGGTGGCACCGGCATCGCGCACACGCGCTGGGCCACCCACGGCGTGCCGAACGAGGCGAACGCGCATCCGCACGTCGCCGGCCGCGTGGCGATCGTGCACAACGGCATCATCGAGAACTACGCCAGCTTGCGTGAGGAGCTGAAGGCGCGCGGCCACGTGTTCACTTCCGAGACCGACACCGAGGTGATCGCGGCGCTGGTCGAGGAACGCATCGCCGGTGGCCTCGCCTTGCGCGACGCGGTGCTGGCCGTGGTGCGCGGACTGGAAGGCGCCTACGCGATCGCCGTGATCAGCCGCGACGAGCCCGGCCGCGTGGTCGGCGCCCGTCGCGGTGCGCCGCTGCTGGTGGGCGTGGGCATCGGCGAACACTTCCTGGGTTCGGATGCCCAGGCGCTGATCCAGGTCACCAACAAGATGATCCATCTCGACGAGGACGATGTCGTCGAGATCACCCGCGATCGCGTGCAGGTGTTCGGCCTCGACGGCCGCCCGGTCGAGCGCGGCGTGTACGAGAGCGAGCTGTCCGCCGATGCGGTGGAGCGCGGCGAATACCGCCACTACATGCAGAAGGAGATCTTCGAGCAGCCGCGTGCGGTGGCCGACACGCTGGAATCGCGCCTGGGTGCGAACGGCGTGCTGCCGAACATCTTCGGCGTGGGCGGCGACGGGCTGCTGGCGAAGGTGCGCGGCGTGCACATCGTCGCCTGCGGCACCAGCTACCACGCCGGCATGGTGGCGAAATACTGGATCGAGGAACACGCGCGCCTGCCGGTCGCCGTGGAGGTGGCCAGCGAATACCGCTACCGCGAAGCGGTGGTGCCGGAGGGCACGCTGTTCGTGGCGATCTCGCAGTCCGGCGAAACCGCCGACACGCTGGCGGCGATGCGCGAATCCAGGCGGCGCGGCTATCTCGGCACGCTGGCGATCTGCAACGTGCCGGAGTCCTCGGTGGTGCGCGAGGCCGACCTCAAGCTGATGACCCGCGCCGGCCCCGAGATCGGCGTGGCTTCGACCAAGGCTTTCACCACCCAGCTCGCCGCGCTGGCGCTGCTGTCCCTGCAACTGGCGCGGCAACGCGGGCTGGACGATGCGCGCTACGCGGACTTGTGCGCGCAGCTGCAGGCGCTGCCGCGGGCGATCGAGCGCGCGCTGGCGCTGGAGCCGCAGATCATCGAGCTAGCCGAGCATTTCATCCCGCGCCACCACGCGCTGTTCCTGGGTCGCGGCGCGCAGTTCCCGGTGGCGCTGGAAGGTTCGCTCAAGCTCAAGGAAATCTCCTACATCCACGCCGAGGCCTATCCTGCGGGTGAGCTGAAGCACGGCCCGCTGGCGCTGGTGGACGAGGACATGCCGGTGGTGGCGGTGGCGCCGAACGGCCCGCTGCTGGACAAGCTGAAATCCAACCTGCAGGAAGTGCGCGCCCGCGGCGGCGAGCTGATCGTGTTCGCCGACCACGCCGCGCCGATGGACGGCAATGCCGCGCGCGGCCACCTGCTGCGCATCGACGGCGGCGGCGACTTCATCGCCCCGGCGGTGTTCACCGTGCCGCTGCAGCTGCTCGCCTACCACGTGGCCGTATTGCGCGGCACCGATGTCGACCAGCCGCGCAACCTCGCCAAATCCGTGACGGTCGAGTAAGCGTGGATGCAGGGCCTTTGTGGTTGGTATTTGGGAATAGTTGGTGCAACTAGGTAATAGTTAGTCCAATCAGCGTGGCCGGATCCGCAATAGTTGGCTCAAATGATTGCCAGGTGGGCCATGGTTCAAGTCCCTGCGTCCAGCGTGGGCTGAATCCTCTCAAGGCCCGAGACGCCGGTCAGTCTGCGTCGTCGTCAATGCGCGACGCATCGCCCTCGGTGTGTCGAAACAGCGCCAACCCCACCGTCAGCGGGGCTCGTTCGCGGCCGAAGGCCACCACCAGTCGTTGCACAGTCGGCGACTCAAATCCGCTGGGCGGCACGGATGGCGTCAGGTGCATATGCACCTGCAGTTCCTCGTGTTCGATGGGCACGCCATGGCCCAGTACGGAACAACTCGCGCGCAAAGTCTCGACCAGCTCGGTCACGGCACCGCTGGTGGGCTCGGTGCCGGAAGCGGCGAGGAGCCCTTTGAGCGCCACGCGAACCGCCGCGGCGCCTTCGGTTGCGGGTCGGTTTAGAGTCCGGAGTTACTTTAAGGAAACTCTGATTTTGCCCCGTGGTCGAAGCTCGACCTGAGGACGGATGTTACGCGATGACGCCGAAGCAGATGAGCCTGTCGATGGAGCACGACGCCGGTTTCGAACGGCACCGCAAGGCGACGCC
>NZ_MUNP01000043.1 GCF_002001105.1 Rhodanobacter sp. C06
TGCATCGCCCTGCTTTTGCTCTCGCTGTTGCTTCTGGCGCGCACGATGCGCACCGGCTCTTGTGGGGCCCCTCGGCGGGGGTGAGGCGTGGACGACAAGGCCGCGCAGCGGGCGAGGCCATGGATGGGCTCGCCTTTTCGCGCGGGCAGGAGCCCGCTCGAAAAGCCCGGCCCCGCCTCACGGACTTGCCGGGCAGGAGCCCGGCAAGCGCCAACCGGGGTGTCGTTTCCTCTTGGTTACTTCTCCTTGACTCCGGGCATCCATGCCCTCCGCCCTTCGGGCCGGCTTCGCCGTTCGCACGTGCTCCTGCACGCGCGTGGACAAGCAAAGGAGAAGTAACTCGGGCCGCGGCAGCGGCACGAAACCGCCTTGAAACTTGCGGGAGCGTAGAAGCCCCCCTCACCCCAACCCTCTCCACCAACGGACAAGCTGTTGGGGGAGAGGGAGGCATCTCGCCTGCGGTGAAGGGGAGAGCGGCAAACCACCACCACGGGCGCGCAAACCGCGCCGCCGGCTTCACCCTGCTCGAAGTGCTGGGCGCGCTGGCCCTGCTGGCGCTGCTGCTGGTGGGCGTGTACGGCGGCGTGCGCAGCGCGATCCACGGCGTGCGTTCGGGCAGCGCGGCGATCGCGCGGGTCGACCAGATCGGTTCGGCCCAGCGCTTCCTGCGCGGCGAGCTGGCGCAGGCACTGGCGCAGCCGATCGCGCACACCGACAACGGCCGGCCGATCTACTTCGCGGGCAGCGCGCATGAGATGCGCTACGTGGCGCCGCTGCCGGGTTACCTCGGCAAGCTGGGTCCGCAGTTGCAGGTGCTGAAGCTGGTCGATGACGGCAAGGGCGGCCAGCGGTTGGAACTGCAACTGGCCCTGCTGCCGCCGGACGGCCAGCCGCCGAAGCCGCTGGGCGAACCGCAGGTGCTGCTCGACCACATCAAGGATGGCGGCTTCAGTTATCGCGGCCGCGATGCGCAGAACCGTGAGCTGCCATGGGGCGCGGACTGGGCCGACGGCAGCCGGCTGCCGCAGCTGGTGCGCATCCGGCTGCAGCCGCATGGCGGTTACGGCTGGCCTGAGCTGGACGTGCCGCTGCGGGTCGATCCCGCGGCCGCGGTGGGCCGGGTCGGCCTGCTGCCCGGCAGCATGCTGTCGCCCGGAGGCGTGCGATGAAGCGCGCGCGGCAACGCGGCGTGGCCCTGCTGCTGGTGCTGTGGGCCTGCACCTTGCTGGCGATCCTGCTCGGCGGCTATGCGGTGCTGGCGCGCACCGCCGCGCTGCAGACGCGCTACCAGTTCGCGCAGACGCGTGCCCATTACGCCGCCGAGGCGGGTCTGATGCGCGCGATCTACAGCCTGCAGGACCCGGACGCGAAGCGGCGCTGGGCCGGCGACGGTCGCGTCTATCCGTTCCAGTTCGACGGCGCCGGGGTGCAGGTGACGATGACCGACGAGGGCGGCAAGGTCGACCTCAACGCTGCCTCGCCCGAGGTGTTGCAGGCGCTGTTCCGCGCCGCGGGACTGGACGCGGCGGCGGCCGGCAAGCTCGCCGCCAACGTGGTGGACTGGCGCAGTTTCGTCACCGTGCCGGGGCAGGCCGATCGCGCCCGCGCCGCCTACGTCGCGGCGGGGCGGGACTATGGCCCGCGCCACGGTCCGTTCGCCAGCCTGGAGGAACTGCAGCAGGTGCTGGGCATGACGCCGACGCTGTACCGGAAACTGGAACCGGCCATCACGATCTGGTCCGGGCGTTCCACGCCGGACCCGAACACCGCGCCGCCGCTGGCGCTGGCCGCGATTCCCGGGCTCGATCCGCAGCAGCTGCAGGCGGTGCAAGCCGCACGGCAGCGTAACGCGGGTGCCGGCGGGCCACCCATCGGCAATGGAATCACGCATAGTATCCGCTCGCAGGCCGAGCTGGCCGACGGGACGCGCGCGGTGATCCGCGCCACGGTCCGCCTCCAGCCCGGGGGGATGGGCGCGCAGCCGTACACGGTGCTGCGCTGGCAGGAGGGTGACGGGGAATGAGTGCAGCAACGCCATCGTCGAGGGCGCTGCAGGATCGCCTGCGCCAAGGCTGGCGCACCTCGCCGCTGCCGGGCTTCTTCGCCTGGTGGGGGGGCGAGTTGGGCGCGCTGTTGCCGCCGCGCTGGCGCGCCGCGCTGGCCGACGGCGCCGGCTGGCACCTGCTGCAACAGGTCGACGGCGACTGGCGGCTGCGCCGCGCCGGCCACGCCGAGCCGCTGGCGCGCTGGAGCGACGAGCTCGATCCGGTCGCGCAGCAGGCCGCGCTCGCCGGCGCCTGGCAGGGCACGGACCCCGAGGATCGCCGGCTGGCCCTGCTGCTGCCCGCCCACGCGGTGCTGCGCCGCGTGCTGCAGCTGCCCGTGGCCGCGCGCGGCAAGCTGCACCAAGTGGCGGGCTACGAGATGGATCGGCAGACCCCGTTCGGCGCCGCCCAGGTGTATTACGCCGTGCGCGAGCTGGCGCGACCGGTCGTGGCCGGCCGCTGCGCGGTGGAACTGCTGGTGGTGCGACGCGACACGCTGGATCCGCTGCTGGCCCGGTTGCGCACGCTCGGCATCACGGTCGACGCGGTGGACCTGGCGCAGGATGCCGGCCGGCTCGGCGTCGACCTGTTGCCGCCGGACCAGGCATCCCACCGCACGCGGCCGCGGCGACGCCTGAACCTGTTGCTCGCGGCGGCCTGCGTGCTGTTGCTGCTGCTGGCGATGGGCAGCTGGCTGCACAACCGCGAGAATGCGCTGACGCAGATGCAGGCACAGGTGGAGGCGATGCGCGGCGAGGCGCAGCAGGTGGCCGGCCTGCGCAAGCAACTGCAGGACGATGCCGGCGCGGCCGGCTTCCTGGCGCAGCGCAAGGCACAGCGCGCCACCGTGCTCGGCGTGCTGCTCGATCTCACCAGGCGGCTGCCGACCAGCGCGTGGCTGGAGCGCTTCAGCCTCGACGACAACGGCCAGATCGGCTTCCAGGGTCAGAGCCCGCAGGCGGCGAAGCTGCTTGACCTGCTCAAGGGCTCGCCGCTGATCGACAACGCGAACTTCCAGGGCAGCATCCAGTCCGATCCGTCCACCGGCAAGGAACGCTTCTACATGGTGGCGCAGCTGCACAAGCAGGCGCCGGAGCATGCCGCTGCCGCCCAGCCGGCCAGCGGCGGGAGCGCGCCATGAAGGCGCTGAAGCTCAGCCCGCGCGACAGCCGCATCGCGGCGCTCGGCCTGCTGCTGCTGGCGCTGCTGCTGGCCTACTTCCTGCTGCTGCACTGGTGGTTCGTGGCGCCGCTGCGCGACATCGCCGCGCAGATGGACGACTTGCGCGACACCCAGAGCCGCTACGCCGCGGCGATCGCCGAGCAGCCGCAGCTGCGCCAGCGCATCGCCGCGCTGGGCGCGGGGCAGGCCGCCAGCAGCGCGTTCCTGCCCGAGGACGATCCGAACACCGCCGCCGCCGACCTGATGCAGCGCGTGGTGGACGCGGTGGGCGCGCACACCGAGGGCGGCAGCTGCACGGTGACGCAGAAGATGCCGGTGCCCAACCCGCAGGTGACCTCGGGCGAGCCGTACCGCAAGGCGGCGGTGAGCATCAACCTCAGTTGCGACATCGAGCCGCTGGTGAGCGTGCTGCAGGCGCTGGAGCAGGGTACGCCCTACCTGTTCGTGGACAACCTCAACGTCTATCGCAACCCGGTGGCGGCGCGGCAGGGCAACGGACCGTCGCTGGAAGTGCAGTTCACCCTGTCCGGCTACGTGCGCCCCGGTGGCGCCACGCCCGCGGCAGCAGCCTCGGCGCCCGCGCCCGATGACGCCGCGGACGAAGCGGGAGCGACGCCATGAACGCCGCCAGCCAACGCCGGCTGACCCCGGTCCTGGTGATCCTCGCGCTGCTGCTGGGCGCGCTGTGGCTGGCGTTGCTGGCCGGCTTCGGCCGCGGCGTGCATTGGGACGCACCGCGCGCCGCCGCGCTGCCGCCCGCGTCCGGCAAGCATGCCGGCCTGCCGACGCCGCTGCCGCTGGCGGAGTTCGCACCGGTGTGGCAGCAGTCGCTGTTCAGCCCCGACCGCAAGCCCGAGGCGCACGCCGCCAGCGGCGGCAGCAGCCTGGGCGACCTGGTGCTGACCGGCATCATCCTCACCCCGCAGCTGCACATGGCGCTGCTGCACGACAAGAACGGCAACAAGGAGCTGCGCCTGCGCGAAGGGCAGTCGCTGCCCGACGGCAGCCTGAGCCTGGTCGAGGTGAAGCCGCGTTCGGTGATCCTCGATTCCGCGCAGGGCCGCACCGAACTGAAGCTGCCCGCCGGTGCGCCGATCGACGCCGCGAAGGCAGTGCCCCCGACGGCTGCATCCGCGATGGCCGCGGACCCGATGGGTGCACCACGGGGCGATGCCGGGACCCCCGGCGGCGGCGCCATGCAACAGGTGGTGCCGATGGGCCAAGGCGCTTCGCGCCAGCAGCCTCCGCCATATACCCCGCAGCAACTCGACCGCCTGCGCAAACTCAAGGCCGCGATCCTGCAGCGCCGCGCCGCCAGCCAGGCCGCGAACCACGAAGGAGCTCACTGATCCATGTCCCGCCAGCACACCCTCGCGCGTTCGCGGCCGCTTGCCCGCCTTCGATCCGGCCTGCCGCGCGTCGTCGCGCTGACGGCGCTGACCCTCCTCGCCGGTTGCGCCAGCCTGCCGCCACAGCCCGACGACGCCTCGTTGCAGCGCGAGGCGATGGCCGGCACCCATGCACCGGTGCCGGCGCCGCTGCCGCTCAACAACGGCCAGACCACCACCACGAATGCCGCGGTGCTGCCGCAGATCAGCCGCGGCAGCGGCCAGTTCGTGCGGCCGACCGCGTTGGCCACGCCGCGGCCGGCGGTGTCCGGGGCGAACGGCGTCACCTTCAACTTCGAGAACCAGCCGGTGCAGGCGGTGGTGAAGGCGATCCTCGGCGACCTGCTCAAGAAGAACTACACCATCGTGCCCGGCGTGCAGGGCAACATCTCGTTCTCCACCGCCGAGCCGGTGGACGCCAGCCAGGCGCTGCCGATCCTGGAGACGCTGCTGTCGTGGACGAACAACGCGCTGGTCGAGCGCAACGGCAGCTACGTGGTGCTGCCGGCCAAGGAGGCGGTGGGTGGCAACCTGGTGCCCAGCCTCCGCGCGACGGCACCCGCCGGCGGCCTGCAGGCGCGGCTGTTCCCGCTGCACTACATCGCCGCCAGCGAGATGCAGAAGCTGATCAAGCCGTTCGCGCGGCCGGATGCGGTGCTGCTGGTCGATCCGGCGCGCAACGTGATCGTGATGTCCGGCACCCCGGAGGAGCTGGCCAACTACCAGCGCACCGTGCAGACCTTCGACGTGGACTGGCTGCGCGGCATGTCGGTGGGCGTGTTCAACCTTCAGCACGCCGACGTCGACCAGCTGATGCCCAAGCTGGACGAGATGTTCGGCCCCAAGGGCGACACCCCGCTGGCCGGCATGCTGCGCTTCATCCCGATCAAGCGCACCAACGCGCTGGTGGTGATCAGCACGCAGCCGAACTACGTGGACGAGGTGGGCAACTGGATCGCGCGCATCGACCAGGGCGGCGGCAACCAGCCGCAGCTCTACGTCTACGACGTGCGCAACATCAAGGCCTCCGACCTCGCCAAGTACCTGGCGCAGATCTACGCCAGCGGCGGTGGCGGTGGTGGTTCCGGCGGTGAAGTCGGGCCCGGCCTCAGCTCCGGCACGCTGGGCAGCGCCGAGAACGCGCGCGGTTCGGCCAGCGGCATGGGCAGCACGGCCGGCAGCTTCGGCAGCACCAACACCACGGGTGGCGGCTTGGGCGGCCTCGGTGGTGGCAACGGCGTCGGCGGCATCGGCAACAACGGCTACGGCAACAACGGCGGCAACGGCACGGGTGGCCTGCAGGGCGGCGCGTCGTCATCCACCAGCTTCGGCAACACCAACGCGGCCAGCCAGGACCAGCAGTACGTCTCGCAGGACGGCAGTATCCGTATCGGCTCGGTGGACGCGAACAACCAGCTGCTGGTACGCGCCCGGCCCTCGCAATGGGCCGAGATCGAGGCGGCGATCAAGCGGCTGGACACCATCCCGCTGCAGGTGCAGATCGAGACGCGCATCCTCGAGGTGAACCTCACCGGCCAGTTCCAGTTCGGCGTGCAGTGGTACCTGCAAGGCCTCTCCGGCAGCACCGGCAGCACGGCCGATGGCAGCTTCAAGCCCGGCCAGCCCGGCAACCCCCGCCAGATCGCGCTGGGTGGTGGCGGCAACGCCTACGGCGGCGAACCGCTTTTCTACTCCTTCCTCAACAGCAAGATGCAGGTGGCGGTGCGCGCGATGGAGGACAGCGGCAACACCAAGACGCTGTCCGCGCCCTCGCTGGTGGTGATGAACAACCAGCCCGCCAGCATCCAGGTGGGCAACCAGGTGCCGGTGAACCAGAGCTACATCACGCCGGGCCTCGGCACAGGCGGCAGCACGATCGGCACGCTGGGCCAGGTGCAGTACCTCAACACCGGCGTGATCCTCAGGGTGGTGCCGCGGGTGAACCCGGGCGGCCTGGTCTACCTCGACGTCAGCCAGGAAGTGAGCAACCCCACCACCCAGGACAAGAACGGCAACTACACCATCTCCGACCGCAGCATGCAGACCCAGGTGGCGGTGCAGAGCGGCCAGACCGTGCTGCTCGGCGGCCTGATCCAGCAGAACGAGAGCACCGACGACAACGGTATTCCCGGCCTCAACCGCATCCCCTTCTTCGGCCGCCTGTTCGGCACCACCAACCGCAAGCGCGACCGCACCGAGCTGATCGTGCTGATCACCCCGCAGGTGATCCGCAACAGCGATGAGGCGCGCCAGATCACCGACGACTACCAGCACGGGTTCGAATCGCTGAAGCCGTTGCAGGCGGAGCGGGCGGCAGCGCCTGCAGTAGCGCCGGCGGGCGGAGCGCAGACGGCGCCGTTGAAGCATTGAGGAGGAGGGCATCATGGAGATGACCATGGATCGGATTCGTCGCGCACCCCTGCTTTGCGCCATCATGTTGTCGGTTGCGGCATGCGCATCCGTGCCGCGCGGCCCGGCCGTATTTGGCGGTGAGTACTTCTACAACTTCGAATACGCCGTACTTACTCCTGATGGCAGCAAGGCCAGATGGTGCGTCCACGGAGACATGTCGAAGGCGGAATTGGCCGCCACGGATACTTCCCAACCGTGGGGCACATCGCATGTTGTCGTCGAAGGGACGCTGGGGCCGACCGGACACTATGGCAACCTTGGATCCTGCGAGCGAGTCCTCACTGTTACCAAGATCCTCAACGTGAGCGACATGAAAGGGCGCGAATAGAGCGTGCAGTACGATGGCTGCTCTCATTGAGTGCCATCGCGGCCGGTAAAATCGCCGTGAATGACTACCTCCGCTTCCAGCTTCCCGATCACCCCGCTGCTCCCCGACATCCGCGCGTCGCTGGAAGCGACGCCGCGGCTGGTGCTGGAGGCGCCGCCGGGTGCGGGCAAGACCACCCAGGTGCCGCTGGCCCTGCTCGATGCGCCGTGGCTGGATGGCCGGAAGATCGTGATGCTGGAGCCGCGGCGCATCGCCGCGCGCGTCGCCGCGCAATTCATGGCACGGCAGCTGGGCGAGGACGTTGGGCAGACGGTGGGCTACCGTATCCGCTTCGAGTCGAAAGTGAGTGCGGCCACACGCATCGAGGTGGTCACCGAAGGCATCCTCACCCGACTGATCCAGAATGATCCGGAACTGACCGGCATCGGCGCGATCCTGTTCGACGAATTCCACGAACGCCATCTCGCCGGCGATCTTGGCGCCGCGCTGGCGTTGGACGTGCAGGCCACGCTGCGGCCCGAGCTTCGTCTGGTGGTGATGTCCGCCACGCTGGACGGCGAGCGCATCGCGCGCTGGCTGGATGCGCCGCGCATCACCAGTCCCGGCCGCAGTTTTTCGGTGCGCATCGAGCACCCGCCGGCGCGCGCGCAGGAGAGCGTCGAGCACCACCTTGTTCGCGTGGTGAAACAGGCGCTGGCTGAGAACGACGGCGACGTACTGGCCTTCCTGCCTGGCCGGCGCGAGATCGCGCGGGCGCAGGCGGTGCTGGAAGAAGCCATTGCGCGCGACGCGGTGCTTTCGCTCCCATCCCCCGCGAGCGAGGCCGAATCCGTGGGTCGGGATTCATCCCGACCGGTTTCGCGTGTCGGGCTGAAGCCCGACCCACGTCGGCCGGGTGGGCGAGTGGGAGGCCCGCGCATCGAGATCGTGCCACTGCACGGCGAGCTGTCGCTGGCCGAGCAGCAGTTCGCCTTGTCGCCAGCCGAACCCGGTACACGTCGCATCGTGCTGGCGACCAACGTGGCCGAATCCAGCGTCACCTTGCCGGGCATCCGCGCGGTGATTGACGCCGGTCTCGCGCGCGAGCCGCGCTTCGATCCGAACTCCGGCTTCACCCGGCTGGAGACGGTGGCGATCTCGCAGGCCTCGGCCGACCAGCGCGCGGGCCGTGCGGGACGCGTGGCGGAAGGCACGGCGTACCGGCTGTGGCCGCAGAGCAAGCGCCTCGATCCCGCGCGCTCGGCGGAGATCGCGCAGGCGGAGCTGTCCGGCCTCGCGCTGGAACTGGCGGCCTGGGGCATCACGGCGAGCAGCCGCGACACGTTGCCGTGGCTGGATGCGCCGCCGTCCGGCGCGCTGGCGCAGGCACGCGAGCTGCTGGCGAAGCTCGGCGCACTCGATACGGACGGCCGTATTGCCGCGCTGGGCCGGCGCATGCTGGAACTGGGTGCCACGCCGCGGCTCGCTGCCGCGGCGCTGCGCACGCCGGAAAACTTGCGGCCGCTGGTGGCCGACTTGCTGGCGTTGATGGAGGCGCGCTCGCCGTTGCGCGGCGAGCAAGGACGCAGCGACGACTTCCGCATGCGCGTCGCCGCGCTGCATGCCTGGCGCGACCGCCGAAGCCACGGCGCCGACGCCGGCGCGCTGGCCGCGATCGAACAGGCCGCGAAAGGCTGGCGGCGCCGGCTGGACGTGCGCAGCAGCGCCAGCGGCACGCCCGACAGCCACGCGGTGGGCGACTTGCTGCTGCACGCCTTCCCCGACCGCATCGCGCGCCGCGACGAGGTGAACCCGCTGCGCTACACGCTGGCGAACGGTCGAGGCGCACGCCTGCACGAGCAGACCGCGCTGCTGGGCGAGCCGTGGCTGGTGGCGCTGGACCTGCGCCACGAGGCGCGTGACAGCCTGATCCTCGCCGCCGCGCCGTTCGACCCGCGCGTGCTGGAACGCGACTACCCGCAGCGTTTCGTGCGCGAGCGCGTGCTGCGCTGGAACGAGTCGCGCGACGCGGTGGAGGCCTTCGAGGAACGTCGCTACGCCGCCATCGTGCTGGAACGCCGCAGCGTGCCGGTGCAGCCGGAAGATGCGCTGCCCGCGCTGCTCGCCGCGATCCGCAGCAAGGGGTTGGATGCCTTGCCGTGGAGCGAGTCCGCGCGTCGCCTGCGCCTCCGCGTGCAGGCCTTGCGCGCCTGGATGCCCGAGCTTGGGCTGCCCGATG
Source organism: Rhodanobacter sp. C06 (assembly GCF_002001105.1). Lineage (GTDB taxonomy): Bacteria > Pseudomonadota > Gammaproteobacteria > Xanthomonadales > Rhodanobacteraceae > Rhodanobacter_A. The sequence continues at coordinate 9,574 of NZ_MUNP01000043.1, forward strand.
TTTCCGACGCGCAACTGCTCGCCACGCTGGACGACTGGCTGGCGCCGTATCTCTCCGGCAAGCGCCGACTCGATGCGCTGGGCGCGGAGGAATTGTCGCAGGCGCTGTCGTCCCTGCTTGATCATGCGCAGCGGCAGGCACTGGATGCGCAGGCGCCGGATGCGCTGACCGTGCCCAGCGGGCAGACGCGAAAACTCGAATATGCGCCCGACGCGCCGCCGGTGCTCGCGGTGAAGCTGCAGGAACTGTTCGGCCTCGCGGACACCCCGCGCGTGGGCGGCGGCCGCGTGCCGGTGACCTTGCATCTGCTGTCGCCCGCGGGCCGACCGATCCAGGTCACGCAAGATCTGAAGGGCTTCTGGGAGCGCACCTATCCCGAAGTGAAGAAGGAATTGAAGGGGCGTTACCCGCGCCACCCGTGGCCCGACGATCCGTGGAGCGCCGCGCCCACGCACCGCGCGAAGCCGCGCGGCACGTGATGCCCCTCTCGCGTGGCGCTAGTCCAGCCGATATTCCAGCGTCGCCACCACGCGCACGGTCTTGTTGATCTGCTTGTCCGCCTGCAGCATCGGCGCCTTGTCGCGCGGCAGGATCTCGAACACGCCCTGGCTGGCGCGCTGGATGCCGCCCAGCCGGCTGCCCGAGTCGCGCGCGAACTGCTCCGCCGCGTCGCGCGCGTTCTTCGTGGCCGCGGCGATCATCGCGGGCTTCAGCGCGTTGATGCCGTCGAACAGGTAGGTGGGGCCACCGCTGTTGCCCGGGTTCTCGCCGCCCAGCACCACGCCCGCGTCGACCAGCGCGCTGCTGGCCTGGTAGGCGGCGGCCACCTTGTCCACGTCGGCGCTGCGCACCATCACCGTGCGCACGATGATGTAGCGGCTGGGGTACTTGCCTTCGCCCCAGGTCTGCGCGGCGCGGTCGGTGACTTCGAGGTCGCGGAACGCGATGGACTCCGGCCCCAGTCCCCGCCTGGTGAGAAACGCGGTGACCGCGGCGTCGTCCTGCTGGATCGCCGCCTGCACGGCGGCGAGCTGGTCGCCCGCGCGCACGAAGCGCAGCTGCCACAGCGCGAGGTCGGCCTTCACGTCGCGTTCGGCCAGCCCCTTCACGGTGACGATGCGCGCGTTGCGCCCGGCCTCGAAGCCGTGGCCGGTGAACCAACCGCCCAGCGCGAGGCCGATGGCGAGCAACAGGCTGCTGGCGATCCACTTCATGGCGCGTCTCCGGCGTGGGCAATGCGCCGAGTCTGCCACGCCGCCGCGCGCTACACCTCGGCCTTGAACGTGCGGCCCAGCGCGGGCCCCACGCCGTAGTAATGGCGGAACACGTAGAACAGCGGCCGGTAGCGGCGTGGATCGATGTGCGAAGTGCCGGGCACCACGATGTCGGCGTGCGCATGCACCTGGCACACCTCCAGCTCCAGCGTGACGTAGCCGCCGGCATCGCCGCGCCAGGCTTCCAGCGGGCGTTCGATCGCGTCGAGCACGCGCGCCTCCAGTTGCAGCGGCGCCTCGGCGATGCGCGGTGCGCTCACCCGCAGCGAAGGCAGCGCGCGCCAGCCGGCCAGCGTGAACTTGTCCGGCTCGTGGCGATAGCCGCGCTTCCACGCCGGTACCGGATCGCAGCCACTGGTGGGCGCCAGCCGTTCCACCGCCTCGCGCATCGATTCACTCGCGAGGTTGAGTACGCATTCGCGCTCGCGCAGCAGGTTCGCCAGGCCCTGGCCGCCGCCGGTCAGGCCGATCGTCACGCGGTCGGCCAGCGCCCAGGCCGAGGACATCGGCGTGATGTTGGCCGAGCCGTCGGGATTGCGCGTGGTGATCAGCACGACGGGCGTGCCGAAGTAGAGGATGGAGGGGCGGATCTGCAACGTGTCGGGGGCGTGGTACATGTCCATGCCGGCAGTGTCGCGGCGTCGCCCCGCCGATGTTTCGCTGCACGTCGAAACGAGCGCGCAGGGCGAGCACTACACTGCGCGTATGAGCCGCAGCGGACTTCCCAATCACTACCAACTGGCCGAGTTCGGCGCCCTGCTGGCGGAACCTGCGCGCGCGGCGATGCTGCTGGTGCTGCTGGACGGCAGCGCGCGTCCCGCCGGCGAGCTGGCGCGTGTGGCCGGTGTGGGCGCGGCCACCGCCAGCGCGCACTTGAAGCGCCTGCTCGACGGCGGCCTGCTCGCGGTACAGGTGCAGGGCCGGCATCGCTATTACCGCCTCGCCGATGACGAGGTGGCGGCGTGGCTGGAGGCGATGGCGCTGCCGCGCGCGCCCAAGGCGCCGCGTCCGCCGGGCAGCGATCCCGCCTTGTGCCGCGCGCGCACCTGTTATCGCCATCTTGCCGGCGAGCTGGGTGTGGCGATGTGCAGCGCGTGGCTGGAGCGTGGCTGGCTGCAATCGGCCGGCGACGGTATGCGCCTGCAGGCGCCAGCGGTCGAGGCGCTGGTGGGCGCAGGCTGGCAGGCGGAGCCGGCCGGACACCTGCTGCGCCTGCGCGGCCGCGGCTGCATCGACTGGACCGAGCGCCGCCTGCACGTGGGCGGCCCGCTGGGCGTGGCGCTCACCGACGCGATGCTGGAGGCCGGCTGGCTGCGCCGCGCCAGCCGCAGCCGGGCCCTGCTGCCCAGCGACGATGGCCTGCGCCGCTTCGCGCAGCTGGGCGTGCGGCTGGATTGAGAGCCTTTTCAATATCTCCACGTGGCCCGCGTTGCCTTGCCGTAGCCGTCAGGTGGTGGCGTGCGGCGCAGCGCCTGCCTGGCTGGCAGGTCAAGCCACGCGCTGCCGCATGGCGGCTACGGCAAGGCAACCCGCAGGGCCGGGTCTGTTTGCCCGCATGCCTGCGTCATCACTCGGTCATGGACGGACGTCCACTCCCTCCTTTTTCCTTGGCCTGCGTGCAAACAGCTCCCGGCGCGGGCCACGCGGAGACATTGAACAGGCTCTAAGCAACGCTGTCGACACGGATTTCATTGGCTGCGCGGTTTGATGGGGCTTCCCATACTTGGAGACCTGCCCATGAAATCGCATGGTGTATTCGTCGCGTTGGCGCTGCTCGCGGCGCCGATGCTGGTCCATGCTTCGTGTGATGCGGTGAAGGCGAGCATCGACGCGAAGCTCAAGGCCAAGGGGCTGGAAGGCTACACGCTGACGGTGGTGGCGCACGACGAACCGGCCGGGGACGGCAAGGTGGTCGGCCAGTGCGAGGGCGACAAGCAGATCGTCTACAAGAAAGGTTCGGGCGCCGCCGGTGAGGCGGAAGGCGGCACGACGCCGCCCGCCAAGACGGACACGAAGCCCGCCGCGAGCAAGGATTCGTCGGGCATGCCGCGCAAGAGCGACGAGCCGCAACCGGCCGTGCCCTCGTCCAGCGGGGGGTGAGCGTCAGGGTTTCGGGGCCGGCGGCGAACGCTCGAAGCTGCCGGCATCGCCGGGGAACACTACCGGGCTCTCGTAGCCGTCGGCGGAAACCGCGGACACGCCGAAGAACCAGTCGTCGATCACCACGTCCTTGAGCACGGCGTGGGCTACGTCGCCCACCGCGCGTGCGTGCTGCCATTGCGGCGCGGTGGTGTCGCGCCAATGCACGCGGTAGCCGGCGGCGCCCGGCACCTTGCGCCAATCCAGCGTGGTGTCGGTGGCCAGCGCGCCGTGGATTTCCACGCCGTCGGGCGGTGCGGGCGCGCGGCTCAGCGCGGCCATGGTGATCGCGTTGAGCGCGGTCACCCGCGCCAGGTAGCGGAAGTCGATGCCGTCGATGGTGTCGCCGTAACGCACCCCACTCTCCGTGCGCAGGTCCTGGTGCTGATGCGTGTAGTCCTCGTGTGCCTCGGTGACGCGCACCGCGGGATAGCCGGCTTCGAGGAACGGCACCTGGTCGCCGCCGCGGCCGTAGCGGTCGGTGCGGTAAACCATGCGCACGCGGAAATCGGGCAGGTAGCGGTCGGCCAAGCTGGCCATGGTGCGCGCGAGGTTGCGCGAGGGCGAGTCCACCTCGCCGCCGTGGTAGCGCCGGTACGCCGCCTGCGCGGGCGTCTCATTGGTTTTCGTGCCTTCGGAGAACACCCGCACCACGGTGTTGTCGATCACGCCGTTCTGGCCGCGGCTGTTGCCCACGATGTCGTTGTTGAGCTCGGCCTCCACCTGCCAGCCGTGTGCGACGGCGTAGTCGGCCAGCACCTTGCCGCCGTACAGGCCCTGCTCCTCGCCGGACAGTGCGGCGAACACCAGGGTGGCGCGGTTGTCCTGTTTCGACAGCAGCCGCGCCGCCTCGATCAGCGCGGCCACACCGGAGGCGTCGTCGTTGGCGCCGGGCGCATCGCTGCGGGCGTTCATCACGTCGCTCACGCGCGAATCCAGGTGCCCGGTGATCACGATCACGCGCTGCGGATCGGTGCTGCCGCGCTTGATCGCTACCACGTCCATCACCTCGGTGGGCTGCGGGATGCGCTTGCCGGTGAACGTCTGCGCGGGCGTGACCACTTCCAGGCAGCCGCCGCAGTCGCGCGAGATCGCCGCGAAGCGCGCCTGCACCCAGCGCCGCGCGGCGCCGATGCCGCGCGTGGCGGATTTCGTGTCGGACAGCGTGTGGCGGGTGCCGAAGCCCACCAGGGCGGTGATGGTGGCGCGCAACTCGGTTTCGCTGGGCGCCGTGCCCAGTGCCAGCAATCCGGGATGCTCCCGCGGCACGGCGGGCAACTCGGCGGCATGGGCGGACAAGCTGGCGCACAGGGCGATCCAGCACCACGCGGACAGGATTCGACGCATCGCGACAGCTCCCCGGCAACGATTCGGTTCGGCGGGCCCGCGGCCAGTGTGTTGCAGCAAGCCTGCCCCCGGAATACCCGGTACGACCAATTGATCGATTCGATCACGGCCACGGTATCGCAACTTCATGCCCGGCGCTTCCCTCGCGCTTTTGCGAAATGGCAGCGGTGTCACTCCGATTGGAACGAGATAATCGAAAATAATTGCCGATTTGTATTTGCCACAACTACGGACTTCGGCTTCGACAATTCGTTTCTTGTTGCGTGGATGCCTGCGTTCCGTCGGCGCGGCGATTACCCGTAAGCCGCATGGAATGGGCGTTCTTGTGGCTACGGTGCCGTGACCATTGCGTCGATAAATCGAATGTAATTGCGTTTTCGCTGCGCTTTTTTATGCGATGAAACCCAACATGAAGCTTGCGTAAATGATTAGTGTGCTGTCGGTACGCATTTGCGCTTTTTGGTATTGACGAGTGCAAATTCGATTGCTTAGTTTCGAATGATTCGCCATGGGGAGCATCGGCGAATGGTTCCGGATGACATCTGCGGGGGCGGGTGTCGTCGAGCGAAGCCCCAAGGCCGACCGCGAGAGGGAATCTCTCAGGGGGACGGTGGCCGTAGCGGGCGCTCGGGAATCGTCTGGCAAGCAGAAAAACGGCGTCGCACGCGGGTGCGACATGTCATTGCCACGGGGTCACGCGACCGCGTCAGGTCCGTTCGTCCCGAAATTGGGGAGTCATCCATGCATCACGTTCGCTTGAAAGCACTGGCCGCCGCCATCGCCATGGCCGCGGCCTCTTCGGTGTGCGCCGGCACGGCCCACACCACCAGCAGCGCACTGTTCACCACCGTGCGACACGCCACCACCCTGCACACGGGCGACCGCGTCGTCGGTCCGCTGGAAGTCGCGCAATCGATGCACGTCGCGGTATCGCTGAAGTTGCGCAACAAGGCGCAGCTGGATGCGTTCATCGCCAACCCGCACCATCCCAACCTCACGTCCGCGCAGTTCAACGCGCTGTACGCGCCGACCCAGGCGCAGGCGCAGCAGGTGGCCGACTTCCTGAAGCAGTCCGGCTTCGGCAACGTCACCATCGAGCCGAACCGCCAGCTGGTGACCGCCAGCGGTCGCGCCGACACGGCCGCTTCCGCGTTCCGCACCTCGCTGGTGCGCGTGCACACGCATGACGGGCGCAATGCCTACGCCACCGCCAGCGACGTGAAGATCCCGGTTGCGTTGCAGGGCATCGTGAACGAGGTGCTGGGCCTGCAGACCGTGCACACCTTCCACGTGCTGAGTCCGGTGCACACCAACGCGACCGGCTCGGCCGGCGCGCACAACCCGGCCGATTTCGCCGTGATCTACAACGCGGGCAGCACGGCGACCGGCGCCACGATCCCGGTGGGCATCATCGCCGAAGGCAGCATGACGAACGTGCAGAGCGACTTCAGCTCGTTCCTCAGCCAGAACCCGAGTCTCGGCAGCATCCCGATGAACGTGGTGACGGTGGACGGCGGCAGCAGCGACACCAGCGGCGACGGCGAGTGGGACCTGGACAGCCAGGACATCGCCGGCATCTCCGGCGGCGTGAAGTCGCTCACCCTGTACACCACCTCCAGCCTGAACACGCAGCCGCTGGTGGATGACTTCAACAAGGCGGTCACCGACAACACGGTGCGCATCATCAACGTCTCGATCGGCGGTTGCGAAACCGGCATGGAGACGAGCGGCGCGGCCACGGGCGACAACATCTTCGAGCAGGCCGACGCGCAGGGCCAGACCTTCTCGATCTCCTCCGGCGACAGCGGCGCGGACGAGTGCGGCACCGGCGGCATCGTGCCGAGCTGGCCGGCCGATTCGCAGTACGTGGTGGCGGTGGGCGGCACCGAGCTGTACACCTCGGGCACCACCTGGACCAACGAGACGGTGTGGAACAACCTGAGCTCCAGCGAAGGCGCGACCGGCGGCAGCCCCAGCACCTTCGAGGCGCAACCGAGCTGGCAGAAGAACGTGGGCCAGAACGCCGGCAGTTCCTATCGTGGCCTGCCCGACGTGGCCTTCGACGCCAGCCCGGTCAGCGGCGCGAACGTGATCGTGGACGGCGCCAGCCAGCAGATCGGCGGCACCAGCCTCGCTTCGCCGCTGTTCGTGGGCGTGTGGGCGCGCGTGCTGGCGGCCAAGCCTTCGCTGGGCTTCGCCGCACCGCTGATCTACGCGGATGCCGCGTCGCATTATTCGACCGACTTCCATGACGTCACCTCGGGCAACAACAGCGGCGAAACCGCCGCCGTGGGCTGGGACTACACCACCGGCTTCGGCTCGATCAACATCGCGAACTTCGTGGCGAACGTGGCCGGCAGCAGCACTGTGACGGTGCCCACCGCCAGCAACGGCGCGGTGAGCACCAACCAGAACACCGCGGTGTCCGGCACGCTGTCGGCCTCGGCCGGCGGCGCCAGCATGACGTTCGCGGTGGTGGCCCAGCCCACCCACGGCACGGTGACGATCACCAATGCCTCCACCGGCGCGTTCACCTACACGCCGGCCAGCGGCTACACGGGCAGCGACTCGTTCACCTTCGATGCCAAGGACAGCGCGGGCACCTCGAACGTGGCCACCGAGAGCGTCACCGTGAATGCGGCAGGCGGCGGCACGCCGGTCGCCAACTTCACCGACACGACGAGTGGCCTGACGGCGAGCTTCACCAACACCTCGACCGACACCGGCGGCACGATCAGCAGCTACGCCTGGACGTTCGGCGACGGCGGCACCTCCACCAGCGCCAGCCCGAGCCACACCTACACCGCGGCGGGAACCTACACCGTCTCGCTGAAGGTGACCGACAACACCGGCGCGACCAACACCAAGAGCGGCTCGGTGACGGTCACTGCCCCCAGCGGCGGCACGTTCAGCAACAACACCAGGAAGGCGATCAACGACAACGCCACCATCACCAGCAGCATCAAGGTGACCGGCGAGCCGGGTGCGGCGCCGTCGACGCTGCAGGTGCATGTCAACATCACGCACAACTGGTCGGGCGATCTGGAGATCGACCTGGTTGCGCCTAACGGTGCCTACGCGGTGCTGCAGTCGCCGGACTACAACGACGACGGCAACATCAACACCACCTACACCGTGGATGCCTCCTCGGTGCAGGGCAACGGCACCTGGAAGCTGCGCGTGATCGACAACGATCCGTACTACAGCGGCGACTACGGCACGCTCAACAGCTGGAGCATGACGTTCTGATGCATGGCGGCGCGCAGCGATGCGCGCCGCTTTTTTCCCGGGCTGAAGGCCCGCCGGACCTGCGGCTCAGGGAACTCCGAACAGCAGTTGTCGTACCCGCGAAAGCGGGCGCGATGCCCGGACATTTGTCCATTCCGTCCTTGAAAAAAACCGAATGCATGTGCGGGGGCACATGTTTGCGAACACCTGTTTCCTGATTGGGGAGATCACATGAAAAGCATCGTGTTGAAGACACTCGCGGCATCCGTTCTGCTGGGCCTGATGGCCGGACCGGCGTTCGCCCAGGCCGACGGGGCCACGAACCCGCAGGGCAATCCCTACTCGCCCGCCCACGGGCACAGCTACCGCCGCGGCGTGATTCCCACGCGGGCAGTGCACGAGAAGATGAAGCACTACAAGGACACGCACACGCCCGCCGTGATGACGGCGGCGACCGGCGCCAACACGCTCAGCTACGCCGGCGGCATCGACGGCGTCGGCGTGATGGACGGCCACGTGAAGGTGTACATCGTGTACTACGGCAACCAGTGGGGCTCGCAGAGCACGAACGCGAATGGCGACGATGTGTTCTCCGGCGACTCCTACGGCGCGGCGGCCCAGGCCGAGGAGATGTTCAAGGGTATCGGCACCGGCGGCGAACTGTGGTCGGCCGACCTGACCCAGTGGTGCGACGGCCCGAATGTCGCAAGCGGCGCCACCAGCTGTCCGTCGAATGCGAGCTTCGTGCCGTACCAGAGTGGCGGCGTGTACGCCGGCTCGTGGTACGACAACTCCGCGGCGGCACCCAGCGCGCCGACCGCGACTGACCTCGCGAACGAGGCGATCGCGGCGGCAGCGCACTTCGGCAATACCGCGGCCGGCTCGAACCGCTACACCTACTACATCATCATGTCGCCGCATGGCACCGACCCGGACAATTATCAGGATCCGAACCAGGGCTACTGCGCGTGGCACAACTACACCACCTCGTCCTACGGCGACATCGCCTACAGCAACCAGCCGTACAACATGGATCAGGGCTCGGGCTGCGGAGTGGATTTCGTCAATGCGAGCCCGGGCGGCGACCTGGACGGCTGGACGATGACGCTGGGCCACGAGTGGCACGAGATGATGTCGGATACCTATCCGGCGGGTGGCTGGACGAACCAGGTCAGCGGTTCGGCCGACAACGGCATGGAGAACTCCGACGAGTGCGCGTGGATCGCGGCGGGCCAGCCGGGCGGCGCGGCGAACGTGAGCATGAGCACCGGCACCTTCACCGAGCAGGCCAGCTGGTCGAATGACACCAACGCCTGCGCGATCTCGCATCCGATCGTGGGCGGCGGCAGTGGTGGTGGCAGCACGCCGGTGGCGAATTTCACCGACACGGTGAACGGCCTCACGGTGAACTTCACTGACAGCTCCACCGACACGGGCGGCACGATCAGCTCCTACTCGTGGAATTTCGGTGACGGCAGTGCGGCGGCGACCACGGCCAACCCCAGCTACACCTATGCGGCGGCCGGCACCTACAACGTCACCGAGACGGTGACCGACAGCACCGGTGCGAGCAACAGCAAGTCCGCGTCGGTGACCGTGACCGCTGCGGGCGGTGGTGGCGGCACCTTCAGCAGCACCGACACGCCGGTGACGATAGCCGACAACGCCACGATCCAGGACGGCATCGCGGTGGGCGGCCAGTCGGGCAACGCGCCGGCCACGTTGAAGGTGAGCGTGAACATCGCGCACAACTGGTCGGGTGATCTGGAACTCGACCTGATCGCGCCGGACGGCACCTCGTACACGCTGCAATCGCCGGACTACAACAACGACGGCAACATCAACACCACTTACACGGTGAATGCCTCGGCGGATCAGGCGAACGGCACCTGGCAGCTGCAAGTGATCGACAACGATCCGTACTACAGCGGCGATGCGGGCACGCTCAACAGCTGGAGCCTGCAATTCTGACCAAGGATGCGGTGCGCAGGGAGGCGCGCCGCCGATATTCAAACCAGGCCCGGCCGGTGACGGCCGGGTTTTTCTCCGTACTCGTCCCGCATGCGACCATGCACGGATGACGACGAACAACACACCGCGCTTGGCGATCATCGGCGGCGGCCCCGCCGGCCTGATGGCGGCCGAGACCGCCTGCGCGGCCGGCATCCGGGTCGACCTGTACGACGCCATGGGCTCGGTGGGCAGGAAATTCCTGCTGGCCGGCAAGGGCGGCCTCAACCTCACCCACGGCGAGCCGTTCGCACGCTTCGTCGAGCGCTACGGCGAACGCCGCGACGAGATCGCGCACTGGCTGCGCGCGTTCGATGCCGAGGCGTTGCGCGCCTGGGCTCGCGGGCTGGGCGTGGAGACTTTTGTCGGCAGCTCGGGCCGGGTGTTCCCCGCCGACATGAAGGCGGCGCCGCTGCTGCGCCGCTGGCTGCACCGGCTGCGCGCCGACGGCGTGGCCTTCCACATGCACCATCGCTGGCTGGGCTGGCAGGACGACGGCGAGTTGCGCTTCGCCACGCCGGACGGCGAGCGCCTCGTTGCGGCCGACGCCGTGGTGTTGGCGCTGGGTGGCGCCAGCTGGCCGAAGCTCGGTTCCGATGGCGCGTGGCTGGCGCCGCTGCGTGCCGCCGGCGTGGACGTCGCGCCGCTGCAGAGCGCGAACTGCGGTTTCGAGATCGCGTGGAGCGAACACCTGCGCACGCGTTTCGCCGGCGTGCCGCTCAAGGCAGTGACGGCGCACTGGACCGATCGCCGCGGCGCCGCGCAGGTGCGGCAGGGCGAATGCGTGCTCAGCGAGTACGGCATCGAGGGCAGCCTGGTCTATGCGATCGGCGCGGAGTTGCGCGAGCACATCGCGACGCACGGCGAGGCGCTTCTGCGGCTCGATCTGGCCCCGGGCCTGCCGCAAGGAGCGCTGGCCGAGCGGCTCGCCGCCCCGCGCGGCAAGCACAGCCTGGGCGACTGGCTGCGTCGCCGCGCGCATCTCGATGCCGCCAAGTGCGCGCTGGTGTTCGAAGGCGCGGACAAGGCTGCGCTCGCCGATCCGGTCGCGCTCGCGGCGCGGATCAAGGCGCTGCCACTGCTGCTGCGCGCGCCGCGCCCGCTGGCCGAGGCGATCAGCACGGCCGGCGGCGTGCGGCTGGAGGCGCTCGACGAGCAGCTGATGCTGCATGCGCGGCCGGGCACGTTCTGTGCCGGCGAGATGCTGGACTGGGAGGCGCCCACCGGCGGCTACCTGCTTAGCGCCTGCTTCGCGAGCGGCTTGCTCGCCGGGCGTGGCGTGGCGCATTGGCTGCAGCGCCAGGCTGGCATTTGAGCTTGCTTGAGTCGAGTCGCTCCCGCGCGCTCTCCCCTTTGCATCGGGGGAGGGTCGAGGTGAGACGCGGGGCGCGATGGATTTTCCTGCTTGCCGTGGGGGCTTTGGCCAAGCCGTCTTGTCGCTCGCGATCAGGAATCAGCGCTGGATCAAACGCCCCAGCCGCAGCTCCAGCCACCGGCTGACATCCCCCCATTCGCGGTCGAGGATGGAATAGCACACGGTGTCGCGCAGGCTGCCATCGGGCCGGCGCCGGTCGGCGCGCAGCACGCCATCACGATGGGCGCCGAGGCGCTCGATCGCGCGCTGCGAATCGAGATTGCGGTGGTCGGTGTGCAGCAGCACCGCCACGCAGCCCAGCGTGTCGAACGCATGCGCCAGCAGCAGGCGCTTGCAGGCGGTGTTGAGGTGGCTCTGCTGCCAGCGCTTCGCGTACCAGGTGTAGCCGATCGCCAGCCGCGGCAGTTCGGGCGTGATGTCGTAGTAGCGGGTGCTGCCCACGATCTCGCCGCTGCCCGGTTCGCGCACCGCGAACGGCAACATCGTGCCGTCGCGCTGGCCTTCCAGCGCCTTCTCCACGTAGGCCGCGACCTGGCCGGGGGCGGGTACGCTGGTGAACCACAGCTTCCACAGTTCGCCATCGGCGGCGGCGGCCTCCAGCGCGGGAACGTGATCGAAGCTCAGCGGTTCCAGCGCGACATGCGCGTCGCGCAGCAGGACAGGGTCGGTGAAAGGCATCGGCGGGCGCGTCAGGCGTCGAGGTCGGGGATCAGCTTGCTTTCCAGCCGCGCGATGTGATCCTTCAGCAGCAGCTTGCGTTTCTTCAGGCGGGTGAGCTGCAACTCGTCGCGGCCGATCGCGCTGGCCAACTGGTTGATCGCGCTGTCGAGGTCGCGATGCTCCAGCCGCAATTCGGCGAGCAGTTGGGCGGTTTCGGCGTGATCCTGTACCTGCATGGCGGTGTACGGCGCTGCGGACGGTGCCCCGTAGTGTAGCGCCGCCGGAAGCGGGTGGAGCAGGGCAGGTACAATGGGTGTCCCGTCGCCCGCAAGTTCGCCATGTCCGCGCTGCTCGAAACCGTTGCCACGCCTGCCGCCGAGGTCGAGCGCCTCGCCACCCGGCTGCGCCACCAGGTCGGCAAGGCGATCACGGATTTCCGCATGATCGAGGACGGCGACAAGGTGATGGTGTGCCTGTCCGGCGGCAAGGATTCCTACACCTTGCTGGACATCCTGCTGCAGCTGCAGGCGAAGGCGCCGGTGCGTTTCGGGCTGATCGCGGTGAACCTGGATCAGAAGCAGCCGGGCTTTCCCGAGCACGTGCTGCCGGAGTACCTGGAATCGCGCGGCGTGCCGTTCCACATCATCGAGCAGGACACCTACAGCACGGTCACCCGGGTGATCCCCGCGGGCAAGACGATGTGCAGCCTGTGCTCGCGCTTGCGCCGCGGCGCGCTGTACACCTGGGCGGCGGCGAACGGCATCACGAAGATCGCGCTGGGCCACCATCGTGACGACATCCTCGCCACCTTCTTCCTCAACCTGTTCCACCAGGCCAGCCTGAAGGCGATGCCGCCCAAGCTGCGCTCGGACGACGGTCGCCACGTGGTGATCCGCCCGCTGGCCTATTGCCGCGAGAGCGAGATCGCCGAATACGCGGCGCTGCGGGAGTTCCCGATCATCCCCTGCAACCTGTGCGGCTCGCAGGAGAACCTCCAGCGCAAGCAGGTGCGGCGCATGCTCGACGAGTGGGAACGCGAGTATCCCGGCCGCAGCGAGACGATGTTCCGCGCGCTGGGCAACGTGGCGCCGTCGCAGCTGGCCGACCGCAGGCTGTTCGATTTCGAGGGGCTGGGCGCGGGCGAACGGGCGGCCGGCGACGAAATCTGAGATCATCGGGTGTCCGTCCGATTGGACGTCCATACTTCCATACGAAGAAAAGCGAGAAATCACGTGTCCATCTTTGCTTCCGTTGAAATGGCCCCGGGCGATCCCATCCTCGGCCTCACCGAAACCTACCTCGCCGATCCGCGCAAGGAGAAGGTGAACCTGGGCGTGGGCATCTACGTGGACGAGCAGGGCAAGGTGCCGGTGCTGGACGCGGTGCGCCAGGTGGAACAGGCGTTGGCGCGCGACAACCTGCCGCGCAGCTATCTGCCGATCGACGGGCTGCCCGCGTACAACCGCGCCACGCAGAAGCTGCTGTTCGGCGAAGGCGCGCCCATCCTCGACGCGGGCCGCGTGGCCACCGCGCAGACCATCGGCGGCAGTGGCGCTCTGCGCGTGGGTGCGGACCTCCTGAAGCAGGTGCTGGGCGCGAACGCGAAGCTGGCGATCAGCAACCCCAGCTGGGGCAACCACCATGTGGTGTTCCGCACCGCCGGCTTCCAGCTGATCGACTACCGCTATTACGACGACGCCAGCCACGGCCTCGACTTCGCCGGCATGCTGGCGGACCTGGGCAAGCTGGAGCCCGGCACCGTGGTGCTGCTGCATGCCTGCTGCCACAACCCCACCGGTGTGGACCTGGACGCCGCGCAGTGGGCGCAGGTGGTGGCGCTCTTGAAGGATCGCGGCCTGCTGCCCTTCGTCGACATGGCCTACCAGGGCTTCGACAAGAACGCCACCGCGGACGCCACCGCGGTGCGCCTGCTGGCCGATTCGGGCATCCCCGCCTTCGTGGTGGCGAATTCCTACTCCAAGTCGTTCTCGCTGTACGGGGAGCGCGTGGGCGCACTCAGCTTCGTGGGCGCCGACCGCGACGAGGCCGCGCGACTGCTGTCGCGCATCAAGACCACCGTGCGTGCCAATTACTCCAGCCCGGCCACGCACGGTGGCAAGCTGGTGGCGGGCGTGCTGGATAGCGCCGAACTGCACGCGCTGTGGGAGCAGGAACTGGGCGCGATGCGCAGCCGCATCCACACGATGCGCGCGGCCTTCGTGGACAAGCTCGCCGCGCTGGGCGCGCCGGACTTCGGCTTCATCAACAAGCAGGCCGGCATGTTCTCCTACTCGGGCCTGAGCAAGGCGCAAGTGGATCGCCTGCGCGAGGAGTTCGCGATCTACGCGCTCGGGAGCGGCCGCATTTGCGTGGCCGCGCTCAACACCGGCAATATCGACTACGTGACCAAGGCCGTCGCGGCCGTGTGCCGTTGATTCCTACGGGTCGTCTTACACGCGCATGGCCGCCGCAAGGCGGCCTTCGCTTCTTTAGCATGGATATCGAATGTTCTTCCGCAACCTCACCCTGTTCCGTTTTTCCCCCGCCGTCGCGGATGACTTGAAGCGTCTGGACGAAGCGCTGGGCGAGCACCGTCTGCGCCCCTGCGGCCCGCTGGAAATGTTCACCAAGGGCTTCGTGCCGCCGGTCGGCCGCGGCGACGACGCGCCGCTCACCCACGTGGTGAAGCACTGCACCATGGTCACCGTGGGCGGCGAGGACAAGCTGCTGCCCGCCGCGGTCATCAACGACGAGCTGCATCGCAAAGTGCAGAAGATCGCCGAGGAGGAAGGTCGCAAGGTGGGCGGACGCGAGCGCAAGCGCCTCAAGGAAGACCTGCTCACCGAACTGCTGCCGCGCGCCTTCGTGCGCAGCTCGCGGATGTCGGCTTACGTGGACACGAAGCAGGGCTGGCTGGTGCTCGACACCTCCAGCCGCAAGTCGGCCGAGAACGCGCTCACGCAAATTCGCGAAGCGCTGGGCAGCTTCCCCGCGATCCCGCTGGCGCCGGAGGAAGGCCCGCGGGTGCTGATGACCGACTGGCTCGCCAACGGCACGCTGCCCGCCGGCCTCGCGTTCGGCGACGAGGTGGAACTGCGCGACCCGGCCACCGCCACCGGTGCGATCGCCAAGTGTCGTCGTCAGGATCTCGATGCGGAAGAAGTGAAGGAGCACCTGCGCAACGGCAAGCAGGTGTTCCAGCTCGGCCTGGTGTTCGACGACCGCATGAGCTTCGTGCTGGGCGAGGACCTGATCGTGCGCAAGCTGAAGTTCCTCGACGTGGTGCTGGACGAGATGGGCGACGGCCACGAGGACGCCCAGGCCGAGGCCGACGCCAGCTTCGCCCTGCTCACCCTGGAACTGGAGCGCCTGCTGGCCAAGCTGGAGGAGTGGTTCGGCTTGCCGCGTCCCAACGACGGTTGAGATTGGCGTCAGAACGGGCTTTCCGCAAGCCGTGACCGCCGACCCTTGCGCCGGGACGTGGTTCTCCCCACATACTGTCCCTCCGGGCACGCCGACCACGGCGGCGCCCGGACGTACAGGCAGCAGGCACATGGCGCAGCATCTCGAAGGCGACTGGCTGGAACTGGCGACCGCAGGCGGCAACACCATCCGCGTGCTCAAGGCCGCCCACCCGCGTGCGCGGCGCTTGCGCCTCACCGTGACACCCAAGGGCGCGCGCGTCACCTATCCCGACGGCACCCATCCGGCCCAGGTCAGCGCGTTCCTGCGCCATCACGCCGACTGGCTGGAGCAGAAGCTCGACGAGCTGAACCTGATCGTGAAGCCGCTGCCGCCGCTGCGCGTGGGCCACGCCACTACGCTGCCGCTGCGCGGCGAGCTGGCCACGCTGGACTGGGCCGATGGCGCCTACCCGAAGATCGAGGCGCAGGCCGAAGGCCTCACCCTGGTGATCCCGCGCCCGCACACCCGCGCCCTGCCGGTGGCACGTGGCCTGCTGGCCTCGCATTTCGAATCGCTGATCCGCCGCGACGTGTCACGCTGGCTCGCGTTCTACGTGCCGCAGCTCGGCCTTGCGCCCACCGCGCTGAAGGTGCGGCCGATGAAGAGCCTGTGGGGCAGCCTGGACACCCGCGACCGCATTAACCTCGACCTCGCGCTGGCGCTCGCGCCACCCGCTGCGCTGCGCTACGTGCTGGTGCACGAACTCTGCCATCTGCGCGTGCGCAGCCACGCGCCGCGTTTCTGGGCGCAGGTGGAAGGCTTGCTGCCCGACTGGCGCGAGCAGCGCGACTGGCTGCGCGGCAACGGCGCCACGCTGAAAGCCGAACTGGATCGGCTGGTGGCGGATGTGGCGGATTAAGGGGGCGCGGAGACGATAGCGACTTTCATCGCTGTCGCACCGTGCTTCTACTTGTGGCGTTTCAATTGCCCCTATGATCTGGCGATGTCCGCTTTGGGTCGAAGGCGGGCGTTAGCTGGATGTCTCCAACACTTTTACGGCGGGCTTATAGCCTTGACTCGCCGCCCGTTTCAGCCAGAACTTCGCACGCCTTCTGTCGTCGGGAGCCACTCGAGTACGGAGTAGTGCATAGGCAGTGAATGCACAGTTCGCGCTCCCGTTTTCCGCTCCGATGATCGCCCATCTCAGTGCCTCATCCAGATTGACGGTGACGTTTGAGTAGAAACGCGAAAGGCGAAGAGCTGAGCCCCCCGATCCATCGAGGGCCTCTTGGGAAAGTTGCTGAACTTGCGAAGGCGTCAGAACAAACTCTTGCTCAGCGAATGTTTGATCGGCAGCTAAAAGGCGATTGGAGGGGCACGCCAACGTCATCAAACTGAGCAAGAGTACAAAGTGAAATCGATGCCGCATCGTCTATTCCTGGGTTTGGGCGTGCAGGCTAAATCGGCTTCTTCAGTGCCCGCTCCGTGTCGAAAGAGGGCAGCCGAGTATACGAGTCGCCTGACAACCGTCACTCGATCATGGCGCAGCGCAAGTGCATGCTGACGGCATCGCTCCCGCGGAAGTCACCGCCATGTCCCTTCCCTTCGGCACCGTCGTTTCCCTGATCTGGGCGGCTTGGCTGCTGTACTGGTTCGTCAGCGCGTTTGGCACCAAGCGGGCGGCGCGGGTGGACAGCCTGGGCACGATGCTGGTGTACCGGGTGCCGCTGCTGCTGGGTTTCGCCCTGCTGTTCTCGAACCTCCCCTGGGCGGGATTGGAATGGTTGTGGCGAGCTTTCCTTCCGGCCGCGATGGGTTGGGCCTGGCTGGGCCTGCTCCTGCTGCTGCTCGGCGTGGGCTTCGCCTGCTGGGCGCGCGTGGCGCTGGGGCGCAACTGGAGCGCCACGGTGCAGTTGAAGCAGGGTCACGAGCTGGTCGTGGTCGGCCCGTACCGCTGGGTGCGCCATCCGATCTACACCGGCATCCTGCTGGGCCTGTTCGGCACGGCGCTGGTCATCGGCGAGTGGCGCGGCTTGCTCGCGCTGGCGCTGGTCGCCGCCGGCTTCTGGTTCAAGCTGCGCCACGAGGAGGTCTGGATGCGCGAGCGCTTCGGCGCCGCCTACGTGGACTACATGCGGCATACCAAGGCGCTGATTCCCGGCATCGTGTGACATCGCGGCCAAGGTGAATGGACGTCCATCCGCACTTGTGCGGGCAAGGGCGTGCGGCGCATGCTCGGCCGGTTCTTCCCTGGCCACCGGAGCGATGCCGGACATGAAGCATTACTGCTGTCGATTGCTGGCGCCGCGTGCCACGTTTCCCGGTGACATGACGCCGGCCGAGGCGGCGGCGATGCACGAGCATGCGGGCTATTGGCGCGAGCGCATGCGCGAGGGCAAGGTGGTGGTGTTCGGGCCGGTGCGCGATCCGGTGGGCGCGTGGGGCCTGGCCGTGTTGCAGCTGCCGGACGACGAGGAACCTGCCGCACTGATCGACGGCGATCCGGTGATCCGTGCCGGCCTCGGCTTCCGCTTCGAGATCCACCCGATGCAGGCGGTGCTGCCGGAGTCGTCGCGCGGCTAGCGGCGTCAGCTGTCGAAACGGCCGGCGCCGGCGCGTCTAGGCCGTGGGCGACGCGATGCCGCGTCGCCATCACCGGGAGCCCTGCCATGAATTACAGCATCCTGATCTACGAGACCGCGGCCGATTTCGCCGTGCGCAACGACCCCGATCCCGAGCGGCGCGAAGCCTACTGGTCGGCGTGGCCACCGTATGCCCAGGCGCTGCGCGAGGCCGGCGTGTTCGCCGGCGGCGCCGGACTGGAGCCGCCGGATACCGCCACCACGCTGCGCTTCCGCGGCGACGAGCAGCTGGTGCAGGACGGCCCGTTCGCCGACACCAAGGAGCAGCTCGGCGGCTTCTTCATCGTCGACGTGCCCGATCTCGACGCCGCGCTGGCCTGGGCCGCGCGCGTGCCGCGTTCGCCCGGACGGGTCTGCGAGGTGCGGCCCAACCTGAAACCTATGGGTTGACGCGTTCTGTCGAAACCATCGTTGCCCGCGCGTCCATGTCACGGACGCCCACCGCGCCCGCCCATCCTTCGGAGAACCGCCATGCAATGCACGATCTTTGTCCACGAGCAGGCCCACATCATCGCCATGCGCAACGATCCGGTGCAGCGCGCCGCGCTGTATCCGCCGATCGGCGCCTACCTCGACGCGCTGAAGGAGGCCGGCGTGTTCGTTGCCGGCGCCGGGCTGGAAGAACGGTCCACGGCCACCGTGCTGTCCGCCGCCGGCAGCAGCTGGCAGGCGCAGGACGGCCCGTATGCCGACACCAAGGAACAGCTGGCCGGCTTCTTCCTGATCGACGTGCCCGACCGCGCCACTGCGCTGGCCTGGGCGCGGCGCTGTCCGGTGTTGCCGGGACGCACGGTCGAGTTGCGCGGCAACTTGTGCCGGCCGGAGGAGATGCAACCGGCCGTGCACGCGGTACAGGCATGAGCGCTCGGCTCCGGCCATGAAGGAACGCGCCGCCGCCAGTGTGCCCGTCGATGCCGAGGCGCTGTTCCGCGCGCTCGCCTCGCGCCTGGGCGAAGCGAGCACGGTCGCGCCTGCGCAGCGTTTCGGCGACGGCGCGCTGAAGGTCGATGGCCGCATCTACGCCGCGCTCAGCCACGGCCGCCTCTTGCTCAAGCTGCCGGTCGCGCGCGTGGAGGCGCTGCTGGCGGCGGGGCAGGGCGAACGTTTCCGCTCCGGTGGCCGCGTGATGAAGGCGTGGGTCACGGTTGGGCCGGAACACGGCGAGGAGTGGCTCGCGCTGGCGCGCGAAGCGCGCGCCTTCGTCGCCGGCCCTGCACGATGATGGCGGCCGCATGAGCGTCGACGCGACGCATCGCGCGGTCGAGCAGGCGGCACGCGAATCCTACGGCCGCCTGCTCGCCTTCCTCGCCGCGCGCACGCGCGACGTGGCGGCCGCCGAAGACGCGCTGGCCGAGGCCTTCCATGCGGCGCTGGAGCACTGGCCGCGCGATGGCGTGCCCGCACAGCCGGAGGCCTGGCTGCTCACCGCCGCGCGGCGCCGGCTGATCGATGCGTCGCGGCGCGCACAGGTGCGTCGCGACGCGTTGCCCGCGCTGCTGGTTGCGGCGGATGCAGCGGAGGAACAACTCGTGCCCGATCTCGCGTTTCCCGACGAACGTCTCAAGCTGCTGTTCGTCTGCGCGCACCCGGCGATCGCCCGCGACGTGCACACACCGCTGATGCTGCAGACCGTGCTGGGGCTGGATGCCGCGCGCATCGCCTCGGCCTTCCTGGTGAAGCCGGCCACCATGGGCCAGCGGTTGAGCCGCGCCAAGGCGAAGATCCGCGATGCCGGCATCGCGTTCGAGCTGCCGCTGGCCGGTGACTTGCCGGCGCGGCTCGGCGCCGTGCTGGAAGCGATCTACGCCGCCTACGGTAGCGGCTGGGACGACGTGGCAGGCGCCGATCCGCGTCGTCGGGGCCTGGCCATCGAAGCGGTGGCGCTGGGCCGCACCTTGCTGCAGCTGCTGCCGGCCGAGCCCGAGGCGCGCGGCCTGCTGGCGCTGATGCTGTACTGCGAATTGCGCCGCGCCGCGCGCCGCGACGAGAGTGGCACCTACGTGCCGCTGTCGCGGCAGGACACTATGCGCTGGTCGCGACCGCTGATCGCGGAAGCGGATCGTCTGCTGCAGGCTGCCCAGCGCGCGGGGCGGCTGGGCCGCTTCCAACTGGAAGCGGCGATCCAGGCCGTGCATGCGCGCCGCGCCGTCAGCGGCGTCACCGACTGGGAAGCGCTGGCGCTGTTGTACGAAGGGCTGGTGCGTCTCGCACCCGGCATCGGCGCCCTGGTGGGCCGGGCCGCCGCGGTGGCCGAAGCGCGCGATGCCGAACACGGCTGGGCGCTGCTGCAGGCGATTCCGGCCGAGGCCGTGCGCGACTACCAGCCCTACTGGGCGCTGGCCACGCACCTGCTCGCGCGCCTGCAGCGCCATGGCGAAGCGGATACGGCCCGCGAGCGCGCGATCGGCCTGTGCGAAGACCCGGCGATGCGCACATTCTTGCGGCAACAGGGGCGTCGTCCGCACTGAGTTCCGGTACGGAAGACAACGCCGGCGCGGGCCGATTGAACCAAAACGGCCGAAACGGGCATGAACACATGTCGGGATCAGGCGATCCCGGTGATGGGTCATGCACGACAGCAAGCGAAGACGGCCGGAACCGGCGGCATGGCGGCAAGCGACCACGCCGACTGCTGGCGCACCGATCTGCGCGCAACGCCGTGACCTCGTCTCGCCACGCAACCCGAACGGAGGAACCCTCCATGTCACGCATTCCGATTTCCGCGCCGATCCTGCGCCGTCTCGCCACCGCCCTCGTCGTGGCCGGCGTTGCCACCATCAGCTTGCAGGCGAAGCCGGCGCTCGCCCGCGGCGGCGACGACGGCAACATCCTCGTCGCCGACCAGTTCAACAACCGCGTCGTCGAGATCAACCGCCGGACGCACCAGGTGGTGTGGCAATTCGGCAACGGCTCCGATCTGCCCGGCCCGCACAGCGTCGTGGGCACCAACGACGCCGAGCGCTTCGGCTCGCTCACCCTGATCTCCGGCACCGGCACGCCGCCGGGGCTGCCCGGCTGCAGCGACACGGTGAACGGCTGTCCCGACAACCGCGTGATCGTGGTCGATCCGCACGGCGACATCGTCTGGCAATACGGCCAGGCGGGCGTGGCCGGCGCCGGTCCGGACCAGCTCAACACGCCGGTGCAGGCGCTGTTCCTGGTCAGCTTCCCGGGCCACTACGGACCGCACGTGCTGATCGCCGACCAGGCCAACCAGCGCATCATCCTGGTCAACCTGCGCAAGCAGGTCGTGTGGCAGTACGGCACCACCGGCGTCAGCGGCAGCGGGCCGAACCAGCTCGACAACCCGAACAGCGCCGAGCTGCTGGCCAATGGCCACGTCCTGATCGCCGACGAGAACAACAACCGCGTGATCGAGGTCACCCGGACCGGCGCACTGGTGAAGCAATTCACCGCGCTGGGCACGGTGAGCGGCGCGGCGTTCGCCAGCCGCTTGCCGAACGGCGACACGCTGATCACCGATTCCAACAACAACCGCATCGTGGAGGTGGATGCGAGCGACAACCCGGTGTGGCAGTACTTCACCAACACCGAGGCGGGCAGCAATCCCACGCCCTTGCCCACGCGCGCGGTGCGCCTGCGCAACGGCGACACGCTGATCAGCGACCAGTTCAACGACCGCGTGATCGAAGTGAACATGCTGGGCAAGACCGTGTTCACGCAAGGCGCGCTGAACACGCCCGGCAGCGGCTACGACCAGCTCAACGGACCCTACGACGCCAAGCAGATCGGCGACTTCACCGGACTGACGCCGCCGTTTGGCAAATGAGCGCGTGCAGGGATCGACATTGGAACACGCGACGCTTGTTCGATGTCTCCAGCCTCACAAGCGAAAAAGCGCCCTCTCACCCCGACCCTCTCCCCCAAGCGGAGCTTGGGGGAGAGGGAGACGGGCGCAGCGCGCTCTTCCGAATCCCGGCGGTTCAGTGCGACAGCGCGAACGCGGTGAGGATCTGCGCGGTTTCCTCGGGTTTCTCCAGCTCGGGCATGTGGCCGCAACCGTTCAGCGTGCTGGTGCTGATCGCGCTGGCGTGCGTCAGGCCGTTGCGCAGGCTGTCCAGCGCGGAGATGTCGATCACCTTGTCGTCCTTGCACCACAGGCCCAGCACCGGCATGGTCAGTTGGTCGAGCCGGTTCTGCACGGCGAGGTATTGCGAGGGTTCGCGCAGTTCGCCCAGCACCTTGGCGATGAAGGCGTGGTCCTTCACGTTGCGCGCCACCAGCACGTCGACGAAGCGGCCGGGGATGTCGGGACGCTGGTCGAACACCAGGTCGGCGGCATGCCAGAAGCCGGCGCGATCGGAGAACACGAACGGGTCCTTGCCGGCCAGCGTCGCGCGTGCGAACGCGTTCTCCTTGAACTTCAACCCGAACGCGTCGACCAGCGCCAGCTCGCCCACGTGCTCGGGATGCTCGGCGGCGTAGACGCCGGCGATCGCGCCGCCCATCGAGTGGCCCACCAGCAGGAAGCGACCCAGGCCCAGGGTCTGCACGAAGGTCTGCAGGCGCGCGGCCTGGGCGTCGATGTTGTAGCTCGCGTTCGCATCGCGCGAGGACTCGCCCCAGCCCGGCAGGTCGGGAATGACCAGGTGGAAGTGCGGCGTGAGTTGCTTGGCTACCTCCAACCACACCTCCTTGCTGTCGGCGAAGCCGTGCAGCAGCACGATGGTGGGGCCTTCGCCGCCCTCGTAGTACGACCAGCGCGTGTCACCGGCCTGCACCGAATGCTTCTCCAGGTGCGCGGCCATCGCTTCGCGCGCGATGTTCGCGCGGAACAGCCACTGCGGCGCGAACAGGTAGCTGCCGCCCAGCAGCACGACCAGCGCCACCACCACGATGGCGAGGAACTTCAGGCGCCGAAACAGCATGCGCTGCCAGAGCGGGCGGTTGGAGGGGTTGGACATGGTTTCGAGCTCTCGTCGGTGGGGCGCCCGCCAGTGCGGGCGGGAAGCAAAGCCCGATTTACCTATTTGCCCTTTTTGGCGAGGCAAAAAGGGCCTCCACCGCCTGCTGGGTCAGCGGGTGGTAGCCGTCCTTCGCCTTGGCGTAGACCTGCTCGGCATAGGCGAGGCCCGCCGGTGTCTTCGCGAACGCGCCGTACACCGGCAGGGTGAGGTAGAGCCGGCCGATGCGGGTCATGTGCTCGGCGGCGGCCGGCCACACGGCCTTGTCGCCGGCGGCGATGGCGTGCACGTACCAGCGCATGCCGATCTCGGCGTTGTGCGTACCGGTAAGGTGCCAGGCGGCGTCGATCGCCTGCATGTCGGCGAGCTTGGGCATGTCGGGCAGGCGGTCGAGGAAGTACATCCACTCCTGCGTGTTCCAGCCCTTGGCATCGAGCTTCGCGGCCGGCAGCGTGCCGGCGAGGAAAGCCGTGCGTTCCTTGTCGACGGCATCGAACTGCGGCGAGTCGGGGATAGTCGCGTCCTTCGGGATACCGGTGCCGTAGACCCAGTCCTGCACCTCGTTCCAGCTCATCTTGCCCGGGTATTTGTCGATCAGGTTGGGCTTGAGGTCGGCCAGCATTTGTTCGGTGGTGATGCTGTGCCAGGCGTGGCGATCGAAGTAGCCCTTGAGCCAGGTGTCGAAGTCCTGGCGGCCGAACTTCTGCTCCAGCGTGCGCAGGAACCACGAGCCCTTGCTATAGGCCACGTCGGAGAGCGAGTCGTCGCCGCCGAGGCCCTTGGGGTCGGGCGCGAGCTTCTGCGCGTTCGCGGGCATCGCGCCGATGTCTTTCTGCAGCGCACGGATCGCCAGCAGGTCTTCCTCGGTGGCCTGGCGCTGGCCGTACAGCGCCTCGGTGATGCGGCCCTGCACGTAGGTGGTGAAGCCTTCGTTCAACCAGATGTCACGCCAGGTGGCGGCGGTGACCAGGTTGCCCGACCACGAATGCGCCAGTTCATGCGAGATCACGCTGACCAGGCTCTTGTCGCCCACGATGATCGTGGGCGTGGCGAAGGTCATGTTCGGGTTTTCCATGCCGCCGTAGGGGAACGACGGCGGCAGCACCAGCAGGTCGTAGCGGCCCCAGCGATACGGGCCGTACAGCGACTCGGCGGTGGCGATCATCTTCTCGGTGTCGGCGAACTCGCGCGCGGCGCCGTCCACCACGGAAGGCTCGGCATACACCGCCGAGCGCGGGCCGGTTTCCTTCACCGCGATGTCGCCGGCGGCGATCGCCAGCAGGTAGGAGGGAATCGGATGCGGCTGGGAAAAATCGAACGATCCGTCAAGAGGATGCTTCGCGTCGTTCAGCGCGCTCATCACCACGCGGATGTCCTTCGGCGCGCTGACGTGGGCGTCGTAGGTGAAGCGGATCGCCGGCGAATCCTGCAGCGGCACCCACGAACGCGCATGGGTGGACTCGGACTGCGAGAACATGAAGGGCGCCTTCTTGTCCGCCGTTTGCGCGGGCGGCAGCCACTGCAGGCCGGTGGCGCCGGGCGAGGTGACGTAGCGGATGCGCACCTGCGCCGGGTGCTTCGGCGCCTCGATGGTGAGCTTGCTGCCCATCGCCTTGACGGCCGGCGCCAGCGCGTACTTCAACGCGTGCGTCTTGCCGTTCGCGTCCACCGCCTCGACCGAGGCGACCTTCAGCGCGCTGGTGTCCAGCACCAGCGCGGGCGCCCTGGGATTCTTCCAGTCCAGCTTCAGCGTGGCCACGCCGTCCAGCTGCTTGTGCGGGAAATCGACCCTGAGATCGAGGTCCAGGTGGGTTACCACCACCTGGTCGGGCTGGGCGTAGGAGTTGGGGTCGTTGGCACGGGCGGCCAGCGGCAGCACGAGGGCGCCGAGGGCGAGGACGGGAAGCAGGCGCATGCAGCGGCTCCGGCAGGGAAACGGAAGCGCGGAGTATGCCACCGACACGCCGGCGGCCGCCCGTGACGGAAGCCCGGGTGGGCGTCGGCCCGACCCACCCGCGGCCGCCGGGACGGCTGTTTCTCGACGGCAAAAAGGTGCAAGCTTCCGGCATGGACGCCACCACCTGTCGCGCCCCGGTGGCTTACGGTTTGCAGAGGGAAGCATGCTGGTCGACGCGGATCCGACGGGGTTCGGCTACTTCACCGCCGCGCTGATCGCCACCACCGGCATCGCGCTCGCTTCCGGCGTGCAGTTCGTGGTGATCGGCTTGTGGCGCCGGCGCGAAACCATCCATCTTTCCTACGCGATGCTGTGCCTCTGTCTCGCCGGCTTGGCGCTGGGCAACCTGCTGTTGCGCACCGCCGGCGACCTGGCCGGGGCGACTTCCGCGCTGCGCTGGATGATAGGGATGTCGACCTTGTCCTTCCTGCCGTTCGTGGCGTTCATCGGCGCCTATACCGGCACGACGATCGCCTGGCGCGTGAAGCTGCTGCTGGGCGCACTGACGCTGCTGTTCCTCTGGCTCAACGGGGTGACGGCGACCACCTTGTTCTACACGCAACTGGTGGCGACACCGGGCGACGTGCTGCCCTGGGGCGAGCACTTGTACGGCATCGCCGGCACGGTCTCGATCTGGGGCTGGCTGTTCCATCTGGCGAGCTACTCGTTGTTCCTCTGGGCGCTGTGGCGCGCGTGGCGGCAGTACCGCCGTGGCGAGTCGATGCTGGCCCTGCTGCTGGGCATCTGCCTGCTGGTGCAGTTCGCGGCCTTGTTGTGGGGTGACATCGCGATCGACTGGCTCGGCGTGCGCTCGCCGTACCTGGATGCCTTCGCCTTCCTGCCCTTCGTGCTGCTGATGAGCCTGTCGCTGGCGGCCCAGCTGCGCCAGCGCTCGATGCAGCTGGAGCGCGCGAGGCAGGATCTGGAGGCCGAGGCGCATACGCGCCGCGAGGCCGAGCTGAGTCTGCGCCACATCGCCTACCACGACAGCCTGACCGGGTTGCCCAACCGCGCCCACTTGCTGGACCGCCTCGCCGAGTGGCATGCCGATGCGGTGGCGCGCGGTCAGCACGGCGCGCTGCTGCTGATCGACCTGGACAACTTCAAGACCATCAACGACGGCCTCGGCCACCATATCGGCGACCATCTGCTGCAGGCGATCGCCGACCGCCTGCTCGCGGTGGTGCCGCCGGAAGCGGTGCTCGCGCGCCTCGGCGGCGACGAGTTCGTGCTGCTGCTCGAACCGTTGCGGGGCACGCCGGACGACATGCAGGCGCGGGCGCAGCAGGTCGCCACCGACATGATCGCGCGCCTGGCGGAGCCGGTGAACGTGGGCAGTCGCGTGCTGGCCGTGGGTGCCAGCGTCGGCGTGGCGGTATTTCCCGCCGGCGAGCAGGACGTGGCCGACCTGCTGCGCCGGGCCGACATCGCGCTGTACCGGGCCAAAGCCGCCGGCCGCGGCACGGTGCGTCTGTTCCTGCCGCCGATGCAGCAGGAAGCCGACACGCGCCTGACGCTGGAGCGCGGTCTGCGCGCGGCGCTGGAGCAGGGCAGCATGGATGCGCAGTTCGCCCTGCATTTCCAGCCACAGCTCAGCCCGCAGGGCGAATTGCTGGGTGCCGAAGCGCTGCTGCGCTGGCGCCATCCGCAACTGGGCGACCTGTCGCCGGCCGAGTTCATCCCGATGGCCGAGGAAACCGGGCTGATCCACGCGCTCGGCAACTGGGTGGTCGGTGCGGCCTGCGCCTGCATCATGGCTTGGGATCGCGACGGCGTACCGTTCCGCGGGCGCCTGGCGGTGAACGTGAGCGCGTGGCAACTGGTGCAGCCGCGGCTCGCCGCGCTGTTCGAGGCGCAGGTGCGCGCGGCGGGCATCGAGCCCGCGCGGCTCACGCTGGAGCTGACCGAGAGCGCGTTGCTGCAGGATTTCGACAGCGCGCTGGCGACCATGCAGCAACTCGTGGCGGCGGGTTTCAAGCTCGCGCTGGACGACTTCGGCGTGGGCTACTCCGCGTTGAGCTACCTGCAACGGCTGCCGCTGGACATGCTCAAGATCGACCGCTCCTTCGTCAGCGAGTTGACGCCCGAGGTCGCCAGGCCGCTGGCGGGTTTCATCATCGACGTGGCCCACCGGCTCGGCATCGTCGCGGTGGCCGAAGGCGTGGAAACCGAGCCCCAGCGTCACGTACTGGAGCAGATGGGTTGCGACGGCCTGCAGGGCTACCTGATCTGCCGTCCGCTGGACGATGCCGGTTTCCGCCAGTGGCTGGGCGCCCTTTCCCTGGAGCGAGCGTAGCGCCCAGGGGGCGCTACGCCTGGCCGACCGCGGATCAGCCGTAGCGATCCGCCAGCTTGTCGGTCGCTTGCACCAGTGCATCGACGATGGCCGGATCGGCCGCGCTGTGGCCGGCCAACACGATGCGCAGCTCGGCCTCGGGCCACGCCGCATGCAGGTCGAGCGCGGTCTTCACCGGGCAGATGATGTCGTAGCGGCCGTGCACGATGGTGGCAGGGATGCGGCGGATCCTCGGCACGTCGCGCAGCAGCTGGTCCGGTTCGAGGAACATGCCGTGGCGGAAGTAGTGCGCTTCCAGGCGTGCGAGGCTCACCGCCTTGTGGGGATCGTCGAAATCGCCGCCGGCGTCCGGGTCGTGGACCAGGGTGGTGCTACCGCCTTCGTAGGCGCTCCAGGCCCGCGCGGCGGCGAGGCGCATGGCTTCGTCGTCGCCGTCGAGCCGCTTCCAGTAGGCCTCGATCATCGCGCCGCGTTCGGCCTCCGGGATGAAGTCGCGGAAGCGCGCCCAGCGCTCGGGGAAGATGTACTGCGCGCCGCCGTCCGCCTCGTTGAACCAGCGCAGTTCCTCGGGGCGAGCGAGGAAGATGCCGCGCAGCACCAGCCCAAGCACGCGCTCGGGATGCGCTTCGGCGTACGCCAGCGCCAGCGTGGAGCCCCACGAACCGCCGAACACCACCCAGCGCTCGATGCCCAGTTCCTCGCGCAACGCCTCGATGTCGGCGACCAGATGCGCGGTGGTGTTGTCGACGAGGTCGGCGAACGGCGTGGACTGGCCCGCGCCGCGCTGGTCGAACAGCACCACATGCCAGCGGGCCGGGTCGAAGAAGCGGCGATGGTACGGCGCGATGCCTGCGCCGGGGCCGCCGTGCAGGAACACCACCGGCAGCGCGTCGGGAGTGCCGCATTCCTCCACGTGGAGGGCGTGGCGCGCATCCACCGCGAGGCGGCGGGTGCGGAAGGGCTCGATCTCGGGGTACAGCTCGCGCATGGGATGCTCCTCATGTAGGAGCGCACCCTGTGCGCGAATGCTCTTGCCCTGATCGAGACACAAGGCAATCGCTCACAGGGTGCGCTCCTACCGGTCTGTATTCAGGTGAACTGCAACGTCTCGGTGAGATCCCCCGGCGCCGGGCTGCCCGCGTCGCGCATCGCCTGGTCGCGTATCGCGATGCCAGGCAGCGGTTGCAGCCCGAAGCGGCGGTTGAGGAAGCGCTGGATCGAGCCGGTGTCGTAGACGGTGTGCTCGACGTGGCCGCGCTTCGCGTGCGGCGAGACCACCAGCGCGGGAACGCGCGTACCGGGCCCCCAGCGGTCGCCCTTGGGCGGCGCCACGTGGTCCCACCAGCCGCCGTTCTCGTCCACGGTGATCACCACCAGGGTGTGCGGCCACAGCGGGCTCCGCTGCAGTGCTTCGACGATCTGCACGATGTGCGCATCGCCCGCGGCCACGTCGGAATAGCCCGCATGCATGTTGAGGTCGCCCTGCGGCTTGTAGAACGCCACCGCGGGCAGGGTGCCGTGCTTGATGTCGGCGAAGAGGCGGTTGCTGGCCGCGCCGCTGCCGGTGCCGCCGTCGCGCAGGTGCCGCGCGCGCGCGGCGCTGCCGGGCGCGAAGGCCGCGAAATAGTTGAACGGCTGGTGGTGTTCCTGGAAATTCGGTCCGTAGGGAAAGCTGTCGTGCGTGCCGCGCACGCCCTTGCCGTCCAGCGCCAGCTGCCAGCCGCCCGCGTACCAGGCCCAATCCACGCCCGCGGCACTGAGTCGGTCGCCGATGGTGGCGTGCACCTGCGGCGGCAGCGTGCTGGGGTCGGCGGGGTCGGCCAGCAGCGAATTCTTCGGGTCCCTGGTGAAGGCCGGCGCGTAAGGCGGCCCCATCGTGTTCACCGCCCAGAAGTCGGGCGTGAGCGCCATGCGCGAGGCGAACTTCGGCCGGCCCTGCATCGCGCTAGTGGGCGAATCCGCGGCCAGCTTCGGACGGATGCCGGCGGGGTCGTCGCCGTCCAGTTCGGTGATCTGGAATTTCGCCGGGGCCTGGTCCGCATGCGGAAAGAACGGCGGCTGCGCGGCGACCAGGTACTGGTGGTTGAGGAAGGAGCCGCCGAAGGCACCCATGAAGAAGTTGTCGCACAGCGTGTACTGCTTCGCCAGCTGCCACAGCGCGAGCTTGTCCGCGCTGTCGCCGTAGCGGCCCATCACCAGCGCGCCGCTGTCGCCCCAGGCCACGAAGCCGTCGTTCCTGCCGCCGTTGATCTGCAGCTGGTTGGTGTAGAAGCTGTGGATCAGGTCGCGGGTGACCAGTGCCTGCGGCAGTGGCTGGCCGTCGGGCGTGGCGAGCGCGAACGGCGCGTTGGCGAGGCCGCGGATCGCGTCCTCGCCAATCTGGTACTCGCGGCCGTCCAGCACCTGCTTGTGCGGCATCAGGCCGTGCCAGATCGGCGGCAAGTTGTCGAGCAGTCCACCGTCGCGGTCGCGCTGGCGGTAGCGCTCGGGTGCCAGCGCGGACAGCGGCTGCGCGAGACCGGGGAAATCCCCGAACAGGTTGTTGAAGCTGCGGTTCTCCGCGTAGATCACCAGCACGTGGCGGATGTGCTCGCGCAGCGCGGCATCCAGTGCTTCGCTGGTGCTGCTGGCGATGTGCGCGGCCTGGGTGCTCGTGGCAGTCTTGCAGCCGCCCATGGCCAGCGCGGCGCCGGCCAGCGCGATGCCGCCCAGCAGTCGGCGGCGCGCGGGATCGTTGGGTGCATCGTCGGTGGCGACGGGCGGAATGGGTGGCAGCTTCTCGGTCATGGCGGCGTACTCGTCAGCAGCGAGAGGTGGAGAGTATGCACGCCGCGCGTGGGCGGATGTTCCGACGGAAGCGTCGCATTCACATGACGCCGACAGGCGTCGACGCGACGGGACAGGCATGGTTCATCGACGGACCGCACGCGGGCCTGCATGCACGCCTCCGTCAGTCCAGCGGCAGCTTGCGCGCGGCGTCCCACATCGCGCGGGTGAGCGCGCGGTTCGCGTGCGGCGCCTGCAGCACGATCAGGGTGGTGGTGCTGATGCTGGAATGGATCTTCAGCAGGCGGTCGAGCACGCTTTCGAGGTGGCCGATGGACATCGCCACCACGCGCAGCAGGGCGGAGTCCTCGCCGGCGAGGCGGCGGCAATCCAGCACCTCGGGGATGTCGGCGACGATCTGGCCGATGCGCGCGCAGATGCCGCCGTCGCAGCGCAGCCGCACCATCGCTTCGATGCGATAGCCCAGCCGCTTCGGCTCCACCACCGCGCGATAGCCGGTGATCACGCCGGCTTCCTCCAGCCGCTTCACGCGCTCGGCCACGGCCGGTGCGGAGAGCTTCACCTTGCGCCCCAGCTCGGCGTAGCCCAGGCGCGCGTCGCGCTGCAGGGCTTCGAGGATGTGCCAGTCCTTGGCGTCCAGATCAGGTTTCGATTCCAAGGCGGTATGCTCCGGTTTCGTTTCGACCGACGGCGAAACATTCCGCCGGCCTGTCGATGCATTATTCCGCGGCATCGCGCGCAAGACTAGGATGCGCACTCCCCCGGCACAGAATCCGCCCCATGGTTTCCACCGAACGCCTCGATGCGCGGGCTCTCGTCTGCATCGCCATCGCCCTGCTCACCTGGTCGTCGGCGTATGCCGCGATCGCCTATGCGCTGGCCTCGTTCACGCCGGGCGAAGTGGCGTTCTCACGCCTCGCGATCGGCTCGCTGTGCTTCGCGGCGTTGCTGGCGGCGAAACGCGTGCCGCTGCCGGCGCGGCGCGACTGGCCGCAGCTCGTGCTGCTGGGCCTGATCGGCCTCACCACCTATCACGTCTGCCTCAACTGGGCGGAAACGCGCATCGCCAGCGGCACCGCGTCGATCGTGATCTGCCTGGTGCCCGCGGCGACCGCGGCGGTGTCGGCGCTGTGGCTGCGCGAGCGCCTGAGCCTGCGCACCTGGGTCGGTCTGGGCGTGGCGCTGGCCGGCACGGTGCTGGTGGTGCTGGCCAGCGGCCAACGCGTGGAAGCCGATCCGAAGGCGTTGCTGGTGCTGGTCTGCGTGCTCGCTTCGGCGGTCTATTTCGTGGGACAGAAGCCGCTGTTCGCGCGTTCCAGCACGCTGGCGGTCACCGCCTTCACCTTCTTCGTGGGCACCTTGGGCTGCCTGCCGTTCGCGAGCGGCTTGCCGCAGGCGCTGGCGGCGGCGCCGTGGTCGCATGTCGCCGCGCTGCTATGGCTGGGCATCGCGCCGAGTTTCCTCGGCTACCTCGCGTGGAACGTGGCGGTGCATCGCGCCAGCGCCTCGCGGGTGTCCAGCTTCATCTACCTGTCGCCGCCCATCGCGATCGTGATCGGCTGGGTATGGCTGGGCGAGGTGCCCGGTGCGATGGTGCTGGTCGGCGGCGCGATCGTGATCGGCGGCGTGGTGCTGGCGAACGCGCGGCGTCGTTCCGCGGCACCCGCGGCGACGCTGGCCGAGGCCTGCAAGCCGTCCTGAACTTCCAACCATCGAAAAGGAGTGTCGCGTGTACGAGCTCTACATCGCCAACAAGAACTACTCCTCGTGGTCGCTGCGGCCGTGGATTCTGCTGCGCGAGCGTGGCATTGCGTTCGACGAGAAGCTGGTGCCGTTCCTCGGCGGCGCCGGGGCGAACTGGGACGAGTTTCGCGCGTTCTCGCCCAGCGGCAAGGTGCCCTGCCTGCGCGACGGCGACACCGTGGTGTGGGATTCGCTGGCGATCACCGAATACGTGGCCGAACGCGATCCCGGCGTGTGGCCGGCCGATGCGCAGGCGCGCGCGTGGGCGCGTTGCGCCGCCGCCGAGATGCACTCCGGTTTTCCCGAGCTGCGCAACGTATGCACGATGAACTGCGGCGTGCGCGTGCGCGTCGAGGCGACCAGCGCGGCCTTGCGCAAGGATCTCAGCCGCATCGAGGAGCTGTGGAACGAAGGGTTGGCGCGCTTCGGCGGCCCCTTCCTCGCCGGCAAGGCCTTCACCGCGGTCGATGCGTTCTACGCGCCGGTGGCGTTCCGCATCCAGAGCTACGGCCTGCGACTGGGCGACGCCGCGATGGCTTACGCGCAGCGCCTGCTCGACCGGCCCGCGATGCGCGCGTGGTACGACGCGGCCTTGGCCGAAACCTGGCGCGACCCGGAGCACGAGGACGAGGCGCGGCGGGCGGGCCTCTGGCTGCAGGATCTGCGCACGGCTTGAAGCACCGGAACGCCGGTCATCGCGGGGTGGCCCCGCGATGGCCGGCGCGCTCGTGGATCAACGCTTCGCGCGGTTGTGCTTGGTGCGGTAGATGCGCTTGCTGTCGCGGTTGTCGGCGCGCTGGATGCGCTTCTGTTCGCGCGGGCCAACGCGGCCGTTGTTGGTGCCCGCCACGTGTTCCATGTGGTCGACATGCGCCTGGCGGCCCTGCATGCGCGCGTCCTCGCGGTTGGTGAGCTGGCCGGACTTCACGCCGTTGGCCAGACGTTGCTCCTGGTTCGCGTTGCGCTGCGCGTCGGCCTGCAGTCGGCGCGACGAGGCCGAGTTCGGGTTGCCCGTGATCGCGTCGTGCTTGTCCTTGTAGATAGCGTTGCTGTCGCGGTTCTGCATGTGCTGGATCTGCGCGTTCTCGGCCTTGGTCATCGGGCCGTTGCGCATGTCGCGCTGCTCGGTGCGGTCCAGGTTCGCCTGGCGCTGTTCCAGGTTGGATGCCTGGCGGGTGCTGAGCTGGCCGGACTTCAGGCCCTGGTCGATGCGCTGCTGCTGGTTGGCGTCGCGCTGGGTGTCGCTGGCCGCGTTCTGGGTCGGCGTGGTCTGCGCCTGCACGGCGGCGACGCCGCCCAGCCCGCACAGGCCCAGCAGGCCGACGACCAGCCACTTCTGCGTATGGTTCTGCATGGTGTTCTCCTCCTCTCATGGTGCCGCCCGTTGCACGGGCGGTCTGGAGCGGAGAACGGGGCGTCCGGAACGCCGATGACGCGCCGACCGGCGCCTGTTCAGGCGCCAGTCGAACTGCGGCACGATCCGGCTCAGGCTAGCGGAGTGACCCGCAGCACGGCCGGATCGTCGGCATGTTCCAGCAGCAGCCGGCGCACGCGGTCCTGCCAGGCCGCGCCGAACGCGGCACGCTGCACGGCGGTGGCGTCCGGCTGCATCGCGGCGCCCATCAGGGCGCGTGCCTTCGGCGACGGCGGCACGCTGGAGAGGTCCAGCGCCACCATCACCGACTTGCCATTGTCGCGACGGGTGAAGCGGACCGCCTCGCCGTCCGGCGCATCCGCGAAGCCCAGCAATCCCTGCCGCACGAATCGGCCGCTAATGCCGTGGAAGCCGTTTCCGGCGGCGGCGCCGGTGACCAGGGTGAGCACCTGCGAGATCACGCCGGTGACGCCTTCGTCCTCCGGTGCCGGCATCTGCACCGTGATGCCGCCGCGTTCGGCCGACTCGTGCGGATACAGCGCGCGCAGCGCCGCGCGGGCCATCAGCCAAGCGCCGGCCACGGTGGGGCAGGAGTGGCCGGCCACGCGCACTGCGTCGAGGTAGTGGTATTCGAGCAGGCCGCCCGCGGCCGCGCCGAGCAGGTCGGCCAGCGGGTCGCGCACCAGGATGCGCGGCGCCTCGTCGAAAAAAGCGGGATGCATCGTCATTCCCCCGGCAGGCCGGTGATGCCGAAGTCGATCACCACCGCGTCGGCGTCGCGCTGGCGGTAGGTCACCGTGAGGTGTTCGCCGAGGCGTTCGCGCAACTGGGCGATCAGGGGCAGCGGATCGTGGTCGTTGACGAAGCGCATCGTCTCGCCCGAGCGCAGTGCGCCGATCGCGCCGTAGATCGCCGAGTGGCGGAAACGCCGCGCCACGCCGCGGGCGTCGAAGAGGTGGGTGTGCTGGTCGAAGACGGTGTCGGGGGACATCGGCGTGTGCTCGCGGGAAAGGGAGCACAACCATATGCCGCGTGCCGCGGCGCGCCACTGACCTGGATCAACCGCGTTGTCAGTCGGCTGCCACCGCGCTCAGGCGCCGCAGGGCACGGCGACGGCCGATCGCGGGAAAGACGCGGGCGAGCAGCGGGATCGTCAGCAGGAAGAAGTTGTTGTTGCCCGGCATGTGCGGTGCCGCCAGCAGCGCGGCGATGGCCGCCGTGGGCAGGGTCAGTGCGCGCCAGCGCAGCGCGTTGACTTCCTCAGGCGGTACCCCGGCGCGCACCCGCCCGGGCCGGAGCGCGAGCTGGAACAGCAGCAACTGCAGCAGCCCGGCGGCGAGCAGGGTGGCCGAGTAGAACACCTCCGGTACGCGCGCGAGCGGGTTGGAGCTCATCAGCGCGGTGGCGAAGGGCATGAAGGCGACCACCATCAGCAGCAGCATGTTCGGCCACATCAGGCGGGGTTCGTAGCCGTCCAGCACGCCGAACAGCCGGTGGTGCGCAATCCACAATGCGCCGATGGTGAGAAAGCTCAGCATGAAGCCCATGAAGCTCGGGATCAGGTGCGCCAGCGCAGCGAGGTAGGCGGCATCGTCCAGGGTGTCCAGCCGCGGCACGTGCACCTCGATCACCAGCAGCGTGATCGCGATGGCGAATACGGCGTCGGAGAAAGCCTTCAGGCGTTCCAGTTGCTGCGTTCCCTGGCTCACATGTCGTCCTTCAGAACTTGTACGCCCGATGGATCGCCACGATGCCGTTCGAGAGATTGCGCACCTCGACCTTGCCGAAGCCGGCGCGTTCCATCATGCCCTTCAGGGTGGCTTGGTCGGGGTGCTTGCGGATCGACTCGGCGAGGTACTGGTAGCTGTCGGCGTCGCCGGCGAACAGGCGGCCGAGCTTCGGCAGCACCTTGAAGGAGTGGAAGTGGTAGAGCTTGTTGAACAGCTCGCTCTGCACGCGCGAGAACTCCAGCACCAGCAGGCGGCCGCCGGGCTTGAGCACGCGGCAGATGTCGGCCAGCGCGGTGTCCTTGTCAGTGACGTTGCGCAGGCCGAAGGCCATGGTCACCGCGTCGAAGCTGTTGTCGGGGAAGGGCAGGCATTCGGCGTTGAGCTGGGCCCAGCGCAGGCCGCCGACCAGGCCGCGGTCGGTGAGGCGGTCGCGGCCCACGCCGAGCATCGCGGCGTTGATGTCGCCGACGACGACTTCGCCCTGCTCACCCAGCACCGGCTTGAGCAGGGCGGCGATGTCGCCGGTGCCGCCGGCCAGATCCAGCACGCGGTCGCCCTTGCGCACGCCGCTGACGGCGACGAAGTGGCGCTTCCACAGGCGGTGGACGCCGAACGACATCAGGTCGTTCATCAGGTCGTAGTTCTTCGCCACCGAGGTGAACACTTCGCCGACCAGCTTCTGCTTGTCGGCGACGGGCACGTCGCGGTAACCGAAATGGGTGGTGGGCTGCTCGTTCATGGCGTCATGCAATCCGATGATGGGTCGTCACAGCGGCAGGTCGCGCTGCGTGCCTTCTTCTTCCGCGTCGGCGTTCGTGGGGACGTCGGCAGGATGCGCGCGGTGGCCCTCGTGCTCGGCTTCCACGTGGCGCTGATGCAGTTCCGCACCGGCGTCGGCGGGAACGACGAGCGGCACCGGCGCGGCAGGTTCGGGAGCCGGCTCGTCGGCCGCGACCTCGCGGTCGCCGCCGGGGGTGATCTTGAGGATGGAATGGCGCATCTCGCGCGACAGGATCACCCGTGCGTCGCGCACCATGTCGTCGAGCGCGCTGTTGTAGTCGAGCTTGCCGGCCTCGTCGGTCCACACCACGCGGCGCTCGCGCAGCTTCTGGATGAAGCCGCGGAACAGCGCCTTGTCGAAGAACTCCGGCGCGTTGAGCTCGTTGAGCAGGGACAGCCGCTGCGCGGTGAGCGTGCAGGTGGTTTCCAGCTCGGTGGCGGTGAGCGCGTGCGGGCCGTGCTTGGCCAGCGCGGCGATCGCGATGTAGTAGCGCTCGAAGGCCTGGATCAGGCTGCGTGCGATGATGCGGAGCTGGAACGCGCTGTCGTCCTGGCCGGGCGCGCGTTCCAGCATGCGGCCTTCGCCGGTGGTTTCGAGCAGGCCGCGGCGCACGAAGAAGTCGATGGTGACCTGCAA
The DNA here is from genome assembly GCF_002001105.1 of Rhodanobacter sp. C06. Classification (GTDB taxonomy): domain Bacteria; phylum Pseudomonadota; class Gammaproteobacteria; order Xanthomonadales; family Rhodanobacteraceae; genus Rhodanobacter_A. Next base: position 45,884 of record NZ_MUNP01000043.1, read on the forward strand.
CTGCGCACCGAAGCCTTCCTCGTCCCAGGCCAGGAACAGCTCGCCCTGCAGGAACGGGTAGATGATGCGGCCCAGCCGCTGCACCGAGGCGCGCGACATGCGCCGGTTGTTGAGGAAGCAGCAGGCCACCCACGCGCCGGCGGCGAGCAGGTGCAGCACGTTGTTGCGGAAGTAGCTGAGCAGCACCGCCTGCTCGCCCTCGACGTCGAGCACGTCGCCCAGCGGATGCTTGACGCGGCGGATCCAGCCCATCTGCTCGCCATAGGCGATGATGCCGGCCGGGTCCGTCGGGGTCAGCGTGATGCGGTCGGAGTAGGGCAGCTCCAGCAGCAGCGACTTGGTGAGTTCGAGCTGCGCCAGCAGGTCGTTCTCGGCCATCGCGTGCTTGGGCGTGGCCAGCAGGGTGAGCGCGAGCAGGTTGATCGGGTTGACGTCGGCGGCGCGGTTGACGTTGACCTGGATCCGCTCGGCGAGCTGGTCGATCACGCCGCCCAGCCATTCGGGGCGGCTGTCGGGGTCGGCGCTGGCGCTGCGCCAGTCGGGGCTTGCCGCATCCAGCAGCGGGTTCAGCTCGATCGGCTCGCCGAAGTTGATCGTGACGTGGCCGTAGCGCTGCTTGAACAGCCCGCCGATGCCGCGCAGCAGGGCGAACAGGGTTTCCTTCTCCTTCGGCTGGCCGCTGAGCTCGCCCGCGTAGCTCTTGCCTTCCATCAGCTTCTCGTAGCCGATGTAGACCGGCTGGAACAGCACCGGCCGGCGCGGCGCGCGCAGGAACGCGCGCACGGTCATCGACAGCAGGCCGGCGCGCGGTGCCAGCAAGCGACCGGTGCGCGAGCGACCGCCTTCGATGAAGTATTCCATCGGCACGCCGCGGTCGATCAGCTGAGCCATGTACTCGTTGAAGATCACCGAGTACATCGCGTTGCCCTTGAACGTGCGGCGCATGAAGAACGCGCCGCCGCGGCGCAGGATCGGTCCGATCACCGGCAGGTTGAGGTTGACGCCCGCGGCGATGTGCGGCGGCACCACGCCGGACATGTGCAGCTGGTAGCTGAGCAGCAGGTAGTCGGCGTGGCTGCGATGGCTGGGCACGTAGACCACCTCGTAGCCCGGCGCGGCGGCGCGTGCCTTGTCGAAGTGGTGCATCGCGATGCCGTCGTACAGCTTGTTCCAGAAGTTCGACAGCAGGAACGATACAGAACGCACCACCGGGTGCGAGTAGTCGGCGGCGATCTCCAGCATCATCTTCTGCGCGCGGCGCCAGGCCTTGGCCTCGCTGATCTTCTCCTTCGCCGCGCTGGCGGCGATCGCCGCGCGCACCGGCTCGGCGCGCAGCACGTCGTCGACCACGGTGCGCCGGTGCGAGAGGTCGGGGCCGATCACCGCGGCGCGGATGCGGTGGAAATGGGTGCGCAGCACGCGCGCCAGCTTGCGCGCGAAGCGCGGTGGCGGCAGCTCGCCGGATTCGGCCAGCACCTCGCGCAGCGACACCGGCGCGGCGAAATGCACCGTGGTGTCGCGGCCGTTCAGCAGCAGTGCCAGCAGGCGGCGGAAGCGGCCCACCATCACCCAGTTCTCGGAGAACAGCACGCTGAACCAGCCCGATTCGCGGTTCGGTGCGCGGCCCACGTAGATCGACACCGGCACGATCTGGATGTCGCGCTCGGGCAGGCCTTCCAGCGATTGCACCAGTTGGCCCAGCGGTTCGTTCGGCGAACGGTGGCGCTTGCGCCCGAACAGCCAGCCGTCGCGGCGCATCAGCGCGAACACCGAGCGCCGGCGGCGGGTGCCGGCCAGCGGCTGCAGCGGGCTGGGCAGGCCGGCCTCGCGGCAGGCGCGGTCGAGGATCAGCGCGTCGGAGAAGCCGTCGCGCTCGATCACGTAGCAGACCGGCACGCCGGCCTTGAGCAAGGTGGCCGGTTCGGCCGGGTCGCGGCGGATGCGCACCCAGGGTTGCAGCAGCTGACCCGCCAGGTGGAACCACCAGGGGGCGCGGCGACGAGGGGAATCCGCGATGGAGATGTTCTGCATCCGCCTATTCTACCGGCTGGCTCGTAAAACCATGCTCGCGCGTGTGGTGGGCTGACCGGCCTCCCTTTCTCCCGGGTTGTGCCGGGGGAGACGGTGAGGGCGACGAGCGCATTGGGAGTCCGCAAGCCGCCCCCCCAACCCCTCCCACGCCAGCGAGGGAGGGGAGTCAGTTCTTCGCGGCAGTGCTGGCCGCGGGAGCCGGGAGCGCGGTCAACGCCGTGCTGCCCGCCACGGCCGGTTGCTGCTGCAGGCGTTCGTGCGCCTCGTGCACGTTGTTGATCAGCGACTCGCTGTACCAGCGGCCGTCCTGCTGCACCAGGGTGGATTCGGCGGAAAGCGGCTTGCCGAGCAAGGTGTAGTCGATCTTCACCACCGCACGGCCGTCCTTGCTGGAGAGCGTGCTGAGCTTGACCGAGTTCAGCGTGTCGTCCACCGACAGCCCGTAGATTGCCAGCAGTTGCTTGAGGCCCGCGTAACCGGTGGCGTATTTCGCCATCGCAGCGTCGAAATCCATGCTGCGCAACTGGTCCGGGCTCCTGAGGTCGAGCCTGCGCGCGGTGGCCACCACCACGCCCACGGCCTGCTTGGCCTTGGCCTGGTCGAACCACGGCACCTGCTTCGCCCACGGCACCAGCACGTCGATCAGCTGGTTCGCCTGGGTCTTCTGCTCGCCGTCCAGGTTCTTGTTCTGCGCCACGCCGTTCTTCAGCAGGGCGTCGCCCACGCTGATCATGACCGGCAGCTGGTCCTTGTACTGCTGCTCCATCTGCTTGAGCTTGGGTTGCAGTTCGGCGTAGAGCTTGTTCTCCGCGTCCGGGTCGGTGAGCTTCTGCACGGCCTCGTCGAACTTCGCCTTGTCCGCGGCGCTGACGGGCGGCTGGTTCGCGTTGTGGCGACTCCAGTCCGCGCGCAGGGTGGTGTACTCGGCCGGCGGCAGGGCGTGCTTCCACAGGCCGTTGAAGTCGCCCGCCTTGAGCAGGTCGATCGAACCCTGCACGGCCGCCTCCGGCGTGCTGCCGCCGACCTGGTTGGCTTCGTCCTGGTGGTGGCAGGCAGCCAGCGCCAGCACGGCGACGAGGGGCAGCAGGCTGCGGCGGAGGGAGCGGAAGCGCATGGGCAAGTCTCGTGGTGCGGGGAGATGGACGCGCCGACCGGCGCGGCGAAGGGTCAGGGTAAGCGGCGAGGTAAAGGTGGACAAGGGTCGATCGCAGGAATATGCGAGTGCCATATTGAAAAGTGCGGCCATGGATGGCCGCCCGTGTGACGTCCGCGATCAGGGACGATCGCAAAGGCGATGTAAAAGTGCGGCCATGAATGGCCGCCTGCTTGATCTTCGTGATCAAGATGATCGCAAAAACAAAGAAAAGCCCCGCGGGCGTAGCCTCGCGGGGCAATCCGGCGGAGCCGGTGGGAAATGGCCTTGCCTGCGGAAACGTTTCGGTCAGCAGCAGGTAGGCGAGGCAGATATTACCGGGCCGTTAAACTTGAGGCAACACTTTTGTTTTATGTTGTAACTTTATGTTTTTATTCAATTATATCGTAACGTGTCGAGCTTCTGCTGACGCCGCTGCGCCGGTGGCGCGCTCCAGTCGTTGTTGAACAGCGCCGGCTCCCAACTGCCGTAGGTGGGGTTGGGCAGCACGAACCAGCGGGTGCCGACCCAATCCATGTAGCCGGCGATGGCCTGCTTGCGGCCGGCCTCGGTGTTGGCGACGACATCGACGAAATCGCCCAGCTGGTCGCCGAACTGCATCAGCACGCGGTACTTGCGACCCACCAGTTGGCGGCGGCAACCCTTCTCGGTGCCCGCCTGCTCGCAGCCCGGCAGCACCGTGCCCAAACCGAGGAAAGCTTCGGGGCCGGACACCGGGAAGCCCAGCTTGCGCAGGTTCGCCAGGGTGGCCGTGTCGAGGTCCTGCGCGCGGTTGGAGAGGTAGATCACCGCGATGCCGTGTTCGGCGGCGTAGCGGGTGAAGGCCAGCGCGCCGGGTATGGCGCGGGCGCGTTCTTCCTTGCACCAGGCAGCCCAGCTGGCCTCGTCGTACTGGCCGCCGCTCTTCACCAGTCGGGCCTGGTAAGGCGAGTTGTCCAGCACGGTCTCGTCGATGTCCAGCACCACCGCAGGCGGCAGGCCGGCGGTGGGCGTGGCACGATCCTCCTTCGTCAGCGCGTCCCACTGCGGATCGTGCAGGGCGGCCAGCAGGCGCGACTGGGCGTCGCGGAAGGTCTGGATGTAGATCAGGTCGTGTTCGATCGCGGTCTGCGTCCACACCACCGCGTTGAGGTTGTCGTTGGCGTTGGCTGATGTCGCTGCTGCGGCGGGTGCGATCGCGGGGTGTGGGGGTGTGGCGGCGCAGCCGGCGAGCAGGGTGAACGCGGCCAGGGCCAGCGGCAGGTGAAGTCGCATGGGGCGGGGGATCTCCGGAAGGGGCGGCGAGTCTGGCAGGATTTTACGACAGAGCCGTGTCGGGGGCTGGTTGCCGCCACTGTGGACTGACAGACTGGCCGTCATCCCCCATCCCCGGAGCCCGCATGCACGATCCGACGTCCGCCGCGTCCCGCGCCAGCTCGCCCGCCATCCGCGTCACCAGCTACGTGCTGGCGGCGCTGGCGCTGTGGCTGGTGCTGCAGCTGCACCTGCTCTCCGCCCTGCTGGCGGGCCTGCTGGTGTACGAACTGGTGCAGGCGGCGGTGCCGCTGCTGGGTCGGCGCATCCCCGGCGACCGTGCCCGGATGGTGGTGGTGGCCGTGTTGGGCGCGCTGGTGGTGGGCCTGCTGGTGCTGCTGATCCTGGGCGCGATCAGCTTCTTCCGCAGCGAGCTGGGCAATCCCGAACTGCTCTGGCAGCAGCAGCTGATGCCACTGGTGGAGAAGGCGCGCCAGCAGCTGCCGGCGATGCTGGTCGACCACCTGCCCGACAGCGTGGACGACCTGCGCGACGGCGTGGTCGAGCTGGCGCGCAAGCATGCGGTCGAGCTGCAGCTGGCGGGCAAGGAGGCGGCGCGCGCGTTCGTGCACATCCTGATCGGCCTGGTGCTGGGCGCGATCGTGGCGCTCAGCCGCACCCGCCCCGCGCACCAGGTGGGGCCGCTGGCGGCGGCGCTTGGCCAGCGCAGCCATCGGCTGGCCCAGGCCTTCCGCGACATCGTGTTCGCCCAGATCAAGATCTCGCTGGTCAACACCGCGCTCACCGCGATCTTCCTGCTTGGCGTGCTGCCGCTGATGGGCATCCACGTGCCGCTGTCGAAGACGCTGGTGGCGATCACCTTCATCGTCGGGCTGTTGCCGGTGGTGGGCAACCTGCTGTCCAACACCGCCATCACGATCGCCGCGCTGTCGGTCTCGCTGGGCGTGGGCATCGCCGCGCTCGGCTTCCTGATACTGATCCACAAGCTGGAGTACTTCCTCAACGCGCGCATCGTGGGTTCGCAGATCCATGCGCGGGCATGGGAGCTGCTGATCGCCATGCTGCTGCTGGAGGCTGCCTTCGGCCTGCCCGGCGTGATCGCCGCGCCGATCTACTACGCCTATCTCAAGGGCGAGCTCGAAGCACAGCGTCTGATCTGAGGGCCTGGTTCAATCCGCCTTCCCGATGCCGGCCCCGGCCAGCAGCCAGCGCAGATCGCGCAACTGGTTCTCGTAGTGTCGCCAGTGACCCACCGCGTCGCGGTAGATCGATGTGCGCACCTGCCAGGCGTTGGGCGTGTTGACCGGCGCGGCATTGCTTTCCGGGCGCAGGCAGGCGTCGTTCCAGGGCAGCTCGCAGAAGTCCAGCAGTTCGCGTGCGGCGGCTTCCGTATTCTCGACCAGCGACTCGTACTGCACCTCGTGGATGCGTCCGGGCAGCACCTTGCGCCAGTGCGCCAGCAGGCGGTCGAACTGGATGTAGTAGCGGCCGATGTCGTCGAGGCCGAAGGAGTAGTCGTAGAACCCCGATGTCTGCTCGAACAGGTGGCGGAAGTTGCCGATGCAGGTATCCAGCGGGTCGCGGCGCAGGCAGACGATCTTCGCGTTCGGCAGCGCGCGGGCGATGAAGCCGGCGTAGAGGAAGTTGTGCGGCATCTTGTCGATGAAGCGCGGCGTCTCTCCCGTGGCCGGTCGCGTGCTGGCGAGATAGGCCGCGCCCAGCTGCTGCCAGTCGACATGGCGGGTGCGGGCGGCGATGTCCGCTTCGCCCAGCAGCGCGGCGGGACAGCCGGAGGCCCGCTGCAGCAGGGTGGGGAAGTTCTGCAGCTCGCCGGTGGAACACACGTCGGGGTGGCTGGAGAGGATGCGGTCCAGCAAGGTGGTGCCGGTGCGCGGCAGTCCGATGATGAAGATCGGCTCGCGCGTGGGGTCGCCCGTGGCGGTTTCCGCATCGGCGGCCGGAAAGGCGCGGATCAGCGCATCGAACATCGTCTCGTCGCGCGCGAACGCATAGGGCCGCATGCGCCGGCCGGCTGCCTTGCCGTGCGTGTAGTGCTTGAACGCGGCCGGATAGTCGGCAAGGTCGTCGCATTCCTTGCCCAGCGCGATGTTGAGCAGTAGCTGCGCGCCGGGATCGTCGCCGTGGCGTTGCAGCAGTTCGTGCAGCCGCACGATGTGGTTGTGTCCCGTGGTTTGCCGTTGCAGCTGGGCGAGCAGCAGGTGCGCGTACCAATGGCGCGGTTCGAGCCGGATGCAGGCTTCCAGCTCCTGCTCGGCGCCTTCGGTGTCGCCCAGCGCATTCAGGGCGTAGGCGAGGTTGAGGCGGGCGATCGCGTGCTCGGGCGACAGCACCACGGCGCGGCGGAAGGCGTTGGCCGACTGCATCAGGGCGTTGGCGTGCCGGTAGACCATGCCCAGCGTGTCCAGGGTCATCGCGTCGTTGGGTGACAGGGTCATCGCGCGATCCGCGACCAGCCGCGCCTCGCGGAACCGGCGCGTCTGCGCCAGCGCCTTCGCGTATTGCGCGACGTAGTCGGCGCGCCGCGGTTCCAGGTGGGTGGCCTTCAGCAGGTGCTCCAGGGCCTTCGGCATCTGCTGCACCTGCTGCGTCTGCAAGCAGGCGATGCCGACCATGAAATGCACGCGCGCGTCGTTCGGCGCGATGGTCAGCAACTGCACGGCGCGCTGCTGCACCCGCGGCCAGTCGTTCTGGTTGAAGGCGGCGACGAGCTTGGTATAAGCCCGGGTCGAGTCGATCACGGTATTCCCCCTGGCGCCGGGGCAGAGAGGCGGCCGGACGCCATCCACACAATGAAAGGCAGGCGCCCGATCGTCAACTAGGCGCCCGCGAGCATCGCCTTGATCCGCGCCATGTGCGATTCGGCCGTCTCGCGGGTCGTTTCCTTGTCCGCTTCCGGGTCCTTGCCCTGCCAGTGCAGGTCGCCCTGCGGCAGCTCGTGCAGGAAGCGGCTGGGCTGGTTGCCGTGCACCTCGCCGTAGCGCTTGGTCTTCGCCGACCAGGACAGGGTGAGCAGCTCCTTGGCTCGGGTGATGCCCACGTACATCAGCCGGCGTTCCTCGTCGATGCGGCCCTCGTCGATCGCGCCGTCGTGGGGCAGGGTGCCGTCCTCGCAACCCACGATGAAGACGAAGCGGAACTCCAGGCCCTTGGCAGCGTGCAGGGTCATCATGCGCACCGCGTTGCCGGGGTCGTCGCGGTCGGCGTGCGAAAGCAGGGCGAGCTGGGCGGCGAGGTCGCCGGCGCTGTCGCCCTTCTGCATCGCGCGGAACCAGTCGGTGAGTTCGCGCAGGTTGCCGAGCTTGCGCTCGCGCACGGAGACATCGGGCGTGGCGGCGGCGAGCTGGGCCGCGTAGCCGGTGCGCTTCAGGAGGCGGTCGACCAGGTCGGCCGCGCTTTCGTGCAGCGCGGCGCTGCACAGTTCGTCCATCAGCTCGGAGAAACCCGCCAGCGCGGCGGCCGGGCGCGGCGAGAGCTGGCGCAGCACGGCGTCGCTGCGGGTGGCTTCGAGCAGCGAGCAATGCTTCGTCTGCGCGAACTGGCCCAGCTTTTCCAGCGTGGTGGCGCCGATCTCGCGCTTGGGCACGTTGACCACGCGCAGGAATGCGGCGTCGTCGCTGGGGTTGGTCAGCAGGCGCAGGTAGCACAGCACGTCCTTCACCTCGGCGCGGTCGAGGAAGGAGAGTGCGCCAGTGAGGTGGTAGGGGATGCGCGCGAGGCGCAAGGCCTTTTCCAGCGGCCGCGCCTGGAAATTGCCGCGGTAGAGGATGGCGATGTCGTGCCAGCGCGTCTTGTGTTTCTCGGCCAGGGTGGCGGCTATCGAGGCGATCTTCTCGGCCTCGTGCTCGGCCTCCTTGCATTCCAGTACGCGGATCGGTGCGCCTTCCGGATGTTCGCTCCACAGCTTCTTTTCGTGGGCGTGCGGATTGTTCGCGATCAATGCGTTCGCGGCGCGAAGGATGCGCTTGCCGCAGCGGTAGTTCTGTTCCAGCTTGATCACGCGCAGGTTCGGCCAGTCGCGGCCGAGCTGGTCGATGTTCTCGGGGTTCGCGCCGCGCCAGGCGTAGATGCTCTGGTCGTCGTCGCCCACGCAAGTGATGCCGCCGCGCTCGCTGACCAGCGCCTTCAGAAGGCGGTACTGCGCGTCGTTGGTATCCTGGTATTCGTCCACCAGCAGGTAGCGCAGGCGCTCGCGCCAGACGGCGCGGCATTCGTCATCCGTTTCCAGGATGCGCAGCGGAAGGCGTATCAGGTCGTCGAAGTCCACGGCGTTGAACGCAGCGAGGCGCGCCTGGTACATCTCGTAGATCGTCGCCGCTTCGAGTTCACGCGGACTGCGCGCGGCAGCCAAGGCCTCTTCCGGCGTGAGGCCGGCGTTCTTGGCGCGGCCCAGCAGGTTGCGCAGGCCGAACAGCACGTCGGGCTTGGCACCCTTCGGTGCCAGCTCCTTGACGATGCCCTCGCTGTCGTCCGCGTCCAGCACCGAGAAGCCGCGGCGCAGCCCGGCGCGTGCGTGCTCGATCTGCAGGAATTTCAGTCCCAGCGCGTGGAAGGTGCACACGGTGAGCGCGGCGGCGTCCTCGTTCGATACCAGCTTGCCCACGCGCTCGCGCATCTCGCGCGCGGCCTTGTTGGTGAAGGTGATCGCGGCGATCTTCGACGCCGCCAGCTTCCGCCGCTGGATCAGGTGGGCGATCTTCTGCGTGATCACGCTGGTCTTGCCCGAACCGGCGCCCGCCAGCACCAGCAGCGGGGTGTCGCAGTGTTCGACGGCGGCCAGTTGTTGCGGGTTGAGCATGGAGCGAAGGCGATGTGAGGCGGCGGCCGATGGTAGCAGAGGGATCGGCAGTGGCCCGGCGGGTTACCATGCGCAATCCGGCATCCGGCGCAGCGACATGGCCAAGCTCTACTTCTATTACTCGGCGATGAACGCCGGCAAGACCACCACCCTTCTGCAGAGTGCGTACAACTACCACGAGCGCGGCATGCGCACGCTGATCCTGAAGCCGGATATTGATACGCGCGAGCATGACAGACCCCCATCCGGCCCTGTGGGCCACCTTCCCCCGCAGGCGGGGGAAGGGAAACAGACGCAGCCTGCGGCTGCGGATACCACGATGGTGGCCTCGCGCATCGGCCTCAAGGCGAACGCGCGGCGCTTCGCGGGCGAGGAGAACCTGCTCGCCCTGGTCGAGGCCGACATCGCCGCGCACGGCACGCTGAACTGCGTGTTCGTGGACGAGGCGCAATTCCTCACCCGCGCGCAGGTGTGGCAACTCAGCGACGTGGTGGACAAGTTGCGCATCCCGGTGCTGGCCTACGGTCTGCGCACCGACTTCCGCGGCGAACTGTTCGAAGGCAGCCGTTATCTGCTGGCCTGGGCCGACGAGCTGCAGGAGATCAAGACGATCTGCCATACCGGCAGCAAGGCCACCATGGTGGTGCGCGTGGACGAGCAGGGCCGCGCGGTCACCGACGGCCCGCAGGTTGAGATCGGCGGCAACGACCGCTATGTCTCGGTGAGCCGCGCCGAGTTCAAGAAGATCACCGAACAGAAAATTTGCGCCCCCGCAAATTTTCAAAATAAGTAACGGCTGTGGCTTCGAACTCCGCCGCACCCACTCAACTCCAGGCAACCCGATGACCGAAGCCCAACAACCCCCCGAGTGGCCGCGCCCCTACTGGCAACCGGGTTCCGGTGACGACGCGCTGCTGCAGTTCTACGTGTTCGGCAAGTTCGAGCGCGAGCTGGTGATCCCGGCGCAGCGTTACGGCAGCCCCGGCCTGCCCGCGGGCGTGGAGCTCAAGCGTTTCCAGAACCTCGAGCTGCGCAAGTGGGAGGGTTATCCGCTCAACGGCTCGCTGGGCGAGATCCTGCGCGAGGACGCGCCGGAAACCTTCGAGCAGGCGCGCATCGCGCCCGAGGTGCTGGTGGTGCGCGGGCAACTGGCCGATCGCGCCAGCCTGGACTACCTGCGCGACACCTTGGGCGTGCTAGCCGCCCTGCTCGACATCGGCGGCCGCGCGATCCTCGATCCGCAGATTCTCGGCCTGTTTGACGCCGAGGCGTGGCGCGAGCGCTACCTGGTGCCGGGCGGCGCGCCGCCGCGCAACCATGTGCTGATCCTGCGCAGCGACGAGCCGGGCAGCGACCGTTCCTGGGTGCACACCCGCGGCATGCGCAAGTTCGGCCGCCCCGACCTCAGCTTCCGCCAGATCCCCGCGCACGAGCTGGATCGCGCCGGCGTGCTGTGCGAGAAGCTGGTGGAGATGCAGGCACTGGGCACCCGCTTCGCGGCGGGCCAGGCGCTGGAAGTGGAGGGCATGCCGCAGGCGCTGGTCGCGCAGCCGGGCGGCCGCCTCGACGATCCGGAGTTCAACAACCGGCACGTGGAATTCCGCTGGCCGTTCTGAACGGATGCTTCAGGAAATCCGGCTGACGGTGGGGTAGCTCACCAGTTTGGGCAGCGTCAGCATGGCCGCGAACCAGCCGCCGTCCATCTCGCGTTCGACCGGCAGGCGGCGCAATGCGTAGCGATCGATCGCGTGCGCCGGGTTGGTGCCGCAGATGTAGCTGCATGCCGCGCGGTAGCCGGCCGCCATGGCTGCCTCGACCACCCGCGCGTCGAACGAGGCATCGCCGCCGACCGGGTAGGAGAGCAGCGTGACGGGCGCGCCGAGTTCGCGTTCCAGCGTGGCCCGGGAGTCGCGCAGTTCCGCGTCCAGCGCGGGCTGGGGCAGCTTGGCCAGCATGCGGTGATGCACGCCATGCGAGCCGATCTCGCAACCGCCCGCGTGCATTTCTCGCAGCTGCGCCCAGCTCATCGGGCGGCAGTCGGCATGGCCGGCTGCAGAGGGCAAGTTCCAGGCCTGTTCCAGACGTGCGATCAGCGCCATCTGGTGGTCGTCGTCGAGATCCTTCAGCCGATCCAGCACGTCGTGCGCCAGGCCCCGGCGCGCCGTGCGGTCCGCCGGCATGGACCGCATCAGGTCCAGTTCGGGCAGCGCCAGCTCGCCGGCCGGCGCGCGCAGGATCATGTGCACCAGCCAGTCGTAGGCATAGGGGCGGCCGCTGTCGATGTGCCCGGTGGAGACGAAGAAGGCGGCCGGTATCTCCAGTTCGCGCAGGACGGGAAAGGCCTGGTGGTAGTTGTCGTCGTAGCCGTCGTCGAAGGTCACCACCACCGCGTCGGGTGGCAGCCGCTCGCCGGCGTCGATCGCCGCCACCACCTGTCCCAGCGACATCGGCCGGAAGCGCCGCTTGAGCAGCTGCATCTGCTGCCGGAAGCACTCTGTCGACGCACTGACCAGGCCAAGGTCGAAATCGAAGCGATCCGGCGCGTTCACGGTCAGCACGCGGTGATAGGCCAGCAGCCGCAGGTCCCGGTACAGGCAACTGCGTGCCTGTTGCAGCAAGCGCAGCAAGCCGGCGTGGTGGCACAGCCGGCCCAGGCGCCCGCGCAGGCCGAACGGCGTTTCGCCATGCCCGGCGTGATTCAGCACGGCGACTGTGCCGGGCGATCGGCCCGGTCGGGCGCCGCCGACCGGTTCCGGACGTGCCAGCTTCGGTCGATGGCACGGCACGGGCCCGCACGCCGGCCCGCCGGCGAGGCGCCGTGGCCCGACATGGCGATGAGCGCCTCCTGCATCACATCGTGTGACACGTCGACGAACCCCCTGGCCGACTGCCGCCTGCCTGCCGGCAAGCGGGCTACCCCTGTCCAAAGTGTGATGTAAATCACGCTTTCTTGATGCATTCTATAAGCACAAGCACGTGTCCGGGGAAGCACCTGCGCAACCGGCCGCGGCACATGGGGTAGGGGGCCACCATGCCGACCAGGTCATCGATCGCATCGCTTCCCCATGGCCGGCTGGCGCCGACCATGGGTGGCGAGCGCGTGGCCGCATCGGCCGGACTCGGGCGTGCGCTACCGCCGTCACCCGCGATCGGTCGGGCGCGGCCCTGAGGAAACGAAGCGATGTGCGGCATAGCCGGTTTCCTTGGTCCCCCCGATGCACCCGCCGCGGCGCAGGCCACGCTGCAGCGGATGATTCGCACCCTGCACCACCGCGGGCCGGACGGCTACGGCTTCCATGTCGACGGCGGCGCCGGGCTCGCGCACGCGCGGCTGGCGGTAATCGACCTGGCCACCGGGGCGCAGCCAATCGCGAACGAACGGCGCAACGTGTGGACGGTGTTCAACGGCGAGATCTTCAACTACCGCAGCCTGCGCGCGGAGCTGCAGCGCCGCGGCCACCGCTTCGCCACGGCGTCGGACACCGAGGTGATCGTGCACCTGTACGAGGAGCACGGCGACCGCTTCGTCGAGCACCTCAACGGCCAGTTCGCGATCGCACTGTGGGACGCCGAGCGGCAGCGTCTGCTGTTGGCGCGCGACCGCTGCGGCGTGCGGCCGCTGTACCACGTGCGTGCGGGCGGCCGGCACTGGTTCGCCTCGGAGATCAAGGCGCTGCTCGCCGTGCGCCCGGAGCTGGCGCGGCTGGATCCGCAGGGGCTGGCGCAGGCCTTCACGTTCTGGGGGCCGATCGAGCCGGGCAGCGTGTTCGCCGGCGTCGAGTGCCTGCCGCCGGGGCATCTGCTGGCGATCGAGCGCGACGGCCGCGAGACGCTGAGCCGCTACTGGGACTGGTCGTTTCCGGAGCAAGGCGCGCCGCAGCGTCGCTGGCAGTCGGTGGAGCAGGCCGCCGGCGAACTGCGTGAACTGCTCTCCGATGCCGTGCGCCTGCGCCTGCAAGCCGACGTACCGCTGGGCGCCTACCTCAGCGGCGGCCTGGATTCCTCCGCCGTGGTGGCGCTGATGCGCGAGGCTGGCGCGGCTTCGGTGCGCACGTTCTCGATCGCCTTCGACGAGGCCGAGTTCGACGAGAGCGCGCACCAGCAGGCGATGGTGCGCCACCTGGGCTGCGAGCACACCACGTTGCAGTGCACGCGGCGGGCGATCGGCGAGGCGTTCCCCCAGCTGATCCGGCATGTCGAGTCGCCGGTGCTGCGCACCGCCGGCGTGCCCCTGATGCTGCTGGCGCAACAGGTGCGCCAAGCCGGCTACACGGTGGTGCTCACCGGCGAGGGCGCGGACGAGGTGTTTGGCGGCTACGACCTGTTCAAGGAGGCCAAGGTGCGGCGCTTCTGGGCGCGCCAGCCGGATTCGCGTTTCCGCCCGCTCCTGCTCGGGCGGCTGTACGGGTACCTGGGGAATTCGCCGGTGCGGCACGCGGCGCTGGCGCAATCCTTCTTCGGCCGCGGCATGGAGGGCCTCGATCGGCCGGTTTTCGCGCACGTGCCGCGCTGGACGAGTTCGCGGCATGCGCTGCGCTTCCTCGCGCCCGAGCTGCGCGCCGGCATCGACGGCTGGGATCCGCTGGCCTGGTACGAGCAGCGCCTGCCGCCGGCGATCGCGCGCTGGAGCCCGTTGGCGCGCGACCAGTACGTGGAGGCCAAGACCCTGCTGGCCGCCTACCTGCTGCCGTCGCAGGGCGACCGCCCCGCGATGGCGCATTCGATCGAGGGGCGCTTTCCCTTCCTCGACCATCGCGTGGTCGAGTTCGCGAACGCGCTGCCCGCGCACTGGAAGATCCGCGGCATGACCGAGAAATACCTGTTGCGCAAGGCGCTCGCCGGCCTGCTGCCGGCGGACATCCTCGCGCGCACCAAGCAGCCGTACCGCGCGCCCGACCAGTCCAGCTTCTTCGTCGACGGCGAACCGCTGGACTACGTGGCCGACCTGCTGAGCGGCGAACGCATCCGCGCCGCGGGCTGGTTCGACGCGCCCGCGGTGGGGCGCCTGTTCGAGAAATGCCGGCATGGACGCGCGATCGGCTTCGCCGACAACCAGGCCTTCGTCGGCATCCTCTCGACCATGCTGATCGACGAGTTTTTCCTGCGGCGGGCCGCCGCATGACCTTGACCGGAGCACGTGATGTCGACTGAAGCCGCGAGCGTGGAAGCGCGCGTCCGCCACTACATTCTGGAGAACCTGCTGTTCAGCGACGACGGCAGCGAGTTGCCGAACGACGCCTCGCTGCTGGACCGCGGCATCATCGACTCGACCGGCGTGCTGGAGGTGGTGATGTTCCTCGAAGAGGCGTTCGGCATCCGGGTCAAGGCCAGCGAGATGCTGCCGGAGAACTTCGACTCGGTGGACAACATCGTGCGTTTCGTCGAGCGCCAGCGGAGCGTGGCGTGAAAGACCGGATCGCGCCGCGCCGCCTGCTGCACGAGGCGCTGCTGGAACACGGCGCCGACCCGTTGCGTGCGCGGCGCACGGCGGTGGTGGTCGAGGGCAGGGCGTACAGCTACGCCGAATTGCTCGACCGCGCCCTGCGCCTCGCGGGCGCGCTGCGGGAACGCGGCGTGCAGCGCGGCGACCGCGTGGCGATCTACATGGACAACACCTGGCCCTGCGTGGTGGCGATCTTCGCGGTGCTGCTGGCCGGTGGCGCCTTCATGGTAGTCAACCCGCTGACCAAATCGGACAAGCTCGGCTACATGCTCGACGACAGCGGTGCGCGCGTACTGCTCAGCGATGGGCATATCGCGCAGGAGTTCCTGCCGCTGCTGGCCACGCGGCCCGCCTTGCGCGTCATCGCCTCGGGCAAGCTGCCTGCGGGCCACGCCATCGAGGCGTTCGACGTGGTGATCGCCGCGAGCGCGCCGCTGGCCGCGCCACCCGCCACCATCGCGCCGGACCTCGCCGCGCTGATCTACACCTCGGGTTCCACCGGGCAGCCCAAGGGCGTGATGCACACGCACCAGTCCATGCTGTTCGCGGCTGGCAGCCTGATCGAATACCTGCGCCTCGGCCCCGACGAACGCATCCTCTGCGCGTTGCCGCTGGCGTTCGACTACGGCCTGTACCAGTGGCTGATGACGGTGCAGCTGGGCGCCACCCTGGTGCTGGAACGTTCCTTCGCGTTCCCCGCCCAGGTGTTCGCGCGCATGCGCGAGTTCGAGGTGACGGTGTTCCCCGGCGTGCCCACCATCTTCGCGATGCTGCTGTCCGCGCATCGCGGCGAGCCGCTGTGCTTTCCCGCCGTGACGCGGGTGACCAACACCGCCGCCGCGCTGCCCGACGAGCAGGCGCTGCGGTTGCGCGAGATCTTCCCGCACGCGTTGATCTACAAGATGTACGGGCTCACCGAGTGCAAACGCGTGTGCTACCTCGAGCCGGAGTTGCTGGAAGCGAAGCCCGGCTCGGTGGGCAAGGCGATTCCCGGCACCGAGGTGTACCTGCGTTCGCCTGCGGGCGAGCCGGTGCTGCCGGGCGAGGCGGGCATCCTGCACGTGCGCGGCCCGCACGTGATGCTGGGTTACTGGAACCGCCCCGACCTCGGCGCGCAAATGCTGCGGCCCGGTCCGCTGCCCGGCGAGCGCGTGCTGTGCACGCACGACTGGTTCCGCATGGACGCGGAGGGCTTCCTCTACTTCGTGGGCCGCAGCGACGACATCATCAAGACCCGTGGCGAGAAGGTGAGCCCGGTCGAGGTGGAGAACGCCTTGCACGCCATCGACGGCGTGCGCGAGGCGGCCGTGGCGGGCGTGCCGGACGAGTTGCTGGGCCAGGCCATCCGCGCCTGGGTGGTGCTGCAGCCGGGGGCGACGCTGAGCCCCGGGCAGATCCGCGCGCAATGCATGAAGCGGCTGGAGAACTTCATGGTGCCGCAGCAGATCGTGATCTGCGCGGAACTGCCACGCACCGCGACCGGCAAGGTCAGCCGCAAGGCGCTGCTTGAAAATTCACCCGTCTGAAGGGCATCCATGGACGCGTTCTACCGTTCGCTGCACGACCACCTTGCCGGCTCCCTGCAGACACTGCCGGACAAGCCGCGCGAAAATCCCGACAACGCCTTGCGGGCGCTCTGGTATGCCGCCGTCGGCCAGCCGCGTTCGGTGGTGACGGCCGGCGAGGGCGAGCTGCCGCCGCTGGACGACGACGTCGGTCGGCGCCGGCTGCAGCAACTCATCGAACGGCGCCTCGCCGGCGAACCGCTGGCCCATCTCACCGGACGCGCCCATTTCATGGGACTGGACATGCTGAGCGGGCCTGCGGCGCTGATCCCGCGCGTGGAAACCGAGCAACTCGCGCAAGCCGGCATCGAACTGCTGCTCGGGGAGCCGCGGCATCCCGCCGCCCGCGTGATCGACGTCTGCACCGGCTCGGGCAACCTCGCCTTTGCCATCGCCCACCATGTGCCCGACGCCGTGGTCTTCGCCGCCGACATCAGCGCGGAGGCGCTCGCCCTGGCCGAATGCAACCGCCGGCACCTGGGGCTGGAACGGGTGGAGCTGCGCCGCGGCGATCTGCTGGAACCCTTCGGTAGCGAGTTCGACAGCACGATCGACCTCGTTGCCTGCGCGCCGCCCTACATACTCAGCGCCAAGGTGGAACAGATGGCGCCGGAGATCGCCGAGCACGAACCGCGGTTGGCCTTCGACGGCGGCCCGCTGGGCGTGACCATCCTGCTGCGCCTGCTGGAGGAATCGCCGCGCCTGCTGCGCGGCGGCGGCTGGCTGGCGCTGGAAGTCGGGCTGGGCCAGGGACCGGCGCTGGGACGACGACTGCTGCGCGACCCGCATTACGATGCGGTGCGCCAGTTGGCCGATGCACGCGGCGACGTGCGGGTGATCCTCGCCCGTCGCGCCTGAGCGTCAACGCGAAGGAGCACGCACATGGATGGACTGAACGCCAAGGTCTTCGAGCTGGACTGGGAGGCCGAAACCGCGCGCATCGCCGCGCGCCTGCGCGAGGCCACCGCCCGCGTGCTGCACAAGCGCGGCCTGGTGGTGGCGATCTCCGGCGGCGTGGACAGCGCCGTGTGCGCCGCGCTCGCAGTGCGCGCGCTGGGGCCGGACAAGGTGTTCACCCTGATCCTGCCCGAGCGCGACTCGGCCTCTTCCAGCGCGCGCAACGCGCGCGTGCTGGCCGCACACCTCGGCGTGCGCACGGAGGTCGTCGACATCGCCCCGGCGCTGGCCGCGATCGGCTGCTACGCCGCGCGCGACGAGGCGGTGCGCCGGCTGCTGCCCGACTACACCGAGGCCTGGCGCATGAAGATCGCCATCGCCGGCGGCAGCGCGGGCGCCATCAATCACTTCATGCTGATCGCCGAGTCGCCCCAAGGCGTGCGCCGCGAATGCGCGCTGCCGCTGCCCGAATACCTGCAGATCGTCGCCGCCACCAGCTACAAGCAGCGCCTGCGCAAGACGCTGGAATACTTCCACGCCGACCGCCTCAACTACGCCGTGGTCGGCACGCCGAACCGGCTGGAATACGACCAGGGTTTCTTCGTGAAGAACGGCGACGGCTCGGCCGACGTGAAGCCGATCGCGCACCTGTACAAGACCCAGGTCTACGGGTTGGCGCAGCATCTGGGCCTGCCCGACTGCGTGGCCACCGCCGCGCCCACCACCGACACCTACAGCCTCGCCCAGGGCCAGGACGAGTTCTACTTCGCGCTGCCCTGGGCGCAGATGGACCTCGCGCTGTGGGCGCTGGAACACCGACGTCCGGTCGGCGAACTGGCGACCGCGCTGGGCACCACCGAAGCCGCGGCGGCGGCGGTCTACACCGACATCGAGCGCAAGCGCAGCAGCACGCGCTACCTGCATCTGGCGCCGCTGCTGCTGGGGCCGGAGTCATCGACGTGACGGACGGCGATCAAGCCACCACCTACCGGACCGCGCTGGCCGAGCTGCCGCGCGATCGTGCGGAGGTGCTGGCGTTCTGGCGCGACAATCTCGGCGATCCCGCGCGGCACGCGGGCAAGTACGACGGGTTCTACCTCGGCGGCCCGTTCGGGCCGGCCCTGCTGCAGCTGCTCCGCCACGGCGATGCCGTGGTCGGCACCTGCGGCGTGGGCGCGCGGCGCATGCTGTGGCAGGGACGCGAGATCCGCGCGGGCCTGCTCGCGGACATGGCGGTGGACGCGCGCCATCGCACGCTGGGTCCGGCGTTGATGCTGCAGGAGGCGCTGGTCGCCGCGGCGGCGGGGCGCTACGACCTGCTCTACGGCTTCCCCAACCGCAAGTCGTTGCCGGTGGTCAGGCGGCTGGACTATGCGGTGCTCGGCGAGCTGTCGCGCCATGCGCGGGTGCTGCGGCATGCCCACTACCTGCGGCGGCGCCTACCGCACTGGCTGGCCGCGTTGCTGGGAAGCGTGCTCGATGCGAAGCAGGCTTTGCTGGATGGCTTGCGCGCGCCGCCAGGCCGGGGCGTGACCGCGACCTGGACGGAGCGGGCCGACCCCCGCATCGATGCGCTGTGGCAGGCCTCGCCGCATGGCGATGGTCTGCTCGGCGTGCACGACGCGGCGCTGGCGCGCTGGCGTTTCGACCAGTCGCCGCTGACCAGCGTGCGTTACCTGCTCCTCGGCGACCGGCGCGACGGCGCGCTGCGGGCATGGTTCGCCTGCGAGCGCAGGGATCGCGTGCTGCAGGTGCGCGACTACTGGTCGGAGCGCGGCGTCGAAGGCATCGACCACCGACTGGTGCTGGCGCTGGTGCGCGCGGCACGACGCGAGGGCTGCGCCTCGGTCACGCTGGAATGCGCGGCTCCGGCGGCGCGGATGGCGGGCTGGCGTCGTGCCGGTTTCGTCCTGCGCGAAGGCCAGCCGGTGGTCGGCAAGTGGCTGGGCGATGGCCCGGCCCCGGCCGGGCTGGCGCGGGACTGGCACCTGACCGAGGCCGACGCGGACGAGTGAACACGACGAGGACGGCCAACCGGCCGTCCCCGTCGCATGCCGTCGCGTGTGCCGACTCAGCCCGCGACGATGAAGCGCTGGCTGTCGTCCATGAAGGCCTTCTCGCCGAAGCCGCCTTCGTGCGAGCCGAACGGCATCTGCGCGCGCAGCTTCCACGACGCCGGCACGTTCCAGCTTGCGCGGGCGGCCTCGTCCACCAGCGGGTTGTAGTGCTGCAGGCTGGCGCCGATGCCGGCATCGGTCAGCGCCATCCATACCGCGAACTGCGCCATGCCGCCCGACTGCTCGGACCACACCGGGAAATTGTCCGCGTACAGCGCGAACTTCTCCTGCAGGCCCTTCACCACGTCCTGGTCTTCGTAGAACAGCACGGTGCCTGCGCCTGCGGCGAAGCTGTCCAGCTTGGCGGCGGTCTGCGCAAAGGCCTCGGCCGGCACGACCTTGGCGAGTGCCTCCTTGGCCAGCGCCCAGAACTTCACGCTCTGCTCGCCGAACAGGATCACGGCGCGCGAGCTCTGCGAATTGAACGACGACGGCGTGTGCTTGATGGCCTGCTGGATGAGGCTGTTCAGGGCGTCCTTGTCCATGCCCACGTCGCGGCCCAGCGCATACTGGGTGCGGCGCTTCTTGAGGCGTTCGATCACGGGGTAGCTCATGGATGTTCCTCCAGAAAGAAAAGCCGAACCCGCGGAACGACGGGGCGTTCCAGTCTTTTGCATGTGTTCGGTATGGCGCCCATCTTGAGCGCGCCGTGTTGCCACGAGTAGCCGGCAATCCGTGGTTACACCGTTTCCATCAGGAAACGCTGGCTGTTCAGCGTTGGCAGTGCGGGCACCAGAACGTCGACCGCTGCCCCAGCACCGCCTGCCGGATCGGCGTGCCGCAGGCCTTGCACGGCTCGCCCGCGCGGCCATAGACCATCAGCTCGCGGAAGAAATAGCCGGGCGCGCCGTCGGGGGCGAGGAAGTCGCGCAGCGTGGTGCCGCCGCGTTCGATCGCCCAGGCGAGGATGCGCTTCACTTCGGCGGCGAGCCGCGCGTAGCGGGCGCGCGACACGCTGCCGGCTTCGCGGCGCGGGGCTATGCCGGCGGCGAACAGCGCCTCGCTGGCGTAGATGTTGCCCACGCCGACCACGATGGCGTTGTCCATCAGGAACAGCTTCACGGCGGCGGTGCGGCCGCGCGACGTGCGCCACAGCAGGTCGCCGTCGAAGGCGTCGGTGAGCGGCTCCGGCCCGAGTTTCGCCAGCAACTCGTGGGTGGTGCCGGGCGGCTGCCACAGCAGGCAGCCGAAGCGGCGCGGGTCGGTGAAGCGCAGCACGCGCGCGCCTTCGTGCGCGTCGCGCGCCAGCGCGATGTCCACGTGGTCGTGCGGGCCGAGCGGCGCATCGGGCGGCAGCACGCGCAGCATGCCGCTCATGCCCAGGTGCAGCAGCGCGCTGCCGACCTCGGTGTGCAGCAGCAGGTATTTCGCGCGGCGCTCCACCGCCGCGATGCGCTGGCCGGGCAGCAGTTCGGCAAGCTCGTGCGGAATCGGCCAGCGCAGGTCCGGCCGGCGCAGCGTCACAGCAGTCACGTGCCGGCCGACCACGTGCGGTTCGATGCCGCGGCGGGTGGTTTCGACTTCGGGCAGCTCGGGCATCAGTGCGTCCCGGACAGCTCGATGTGTTCGGCCTTGGGCGCCTGCGGCATGTAGCGCAGCGAGACCAGCGCCACGCGCGCGCCGACCTGCACGTAGCACTGCGGGCCGGTGGCCGACATCGCGCCGAAGGCGAGGCGCTGGCCGTCGAGGCTAAGCACCGCCTGCGGCGGCGCGAGGCCGATCTTGGCGGCGTCGAAGTCGCCGGTGGCCCGCCATTGCAGCACGGGGGCGGCGGCGGCAGCGGCCAGGCCATCAAGGTAATGATCGTCGACGCGCTGGCCGTCGGCGCGCCACCAGTGGCCGTCGCGTTTCGCGTAATGCACGACGGGCGCGTCGCCGAGTTGCAGCGTCACTACGGTGATCGCCGCGGGATCGAACGCGAGCAAGGTGCCCGGCGCGGTGCGTTCGTCGCGCTGCCATTGCCACAGTGCCAGCGCGATCAGCACGGCGACGCCGAGCAGCATCAGGAAACGCGAGCGCGTGGCCCGTTTCATGCGCGGCGCCGGCGCCACACGATCAGGCCGCCGAGGATGAGCAGCAGCAGCGGCAGCACCAGCATGAAGCCGATGCTGGCGAGGTTGAGCTCGGCCTGGTCGATGCGCAGCACGCGGTCGGGCACGCCCTGGCGGGGCAGGTCGACCAAGGCGTCGTCGCCCAGCAGCCAATTGAAGATGCGTTCGCCCAGCGCGCGGTTGCCGCCGGTGCCGAGGTAGGCGTTGGAGAGGAAATCGCCGTCGCCGACCACCACCGCGCGCTGCTCGCGCTTGTCGGGGCTGGGCGAGAGCCGCTCCAGCGAGAGGCCGAAATCCAGCGGGCCCTTGAACTCGCCGGCAGCGGCGTCGTAGCGGATCTCGGAGGGATGCGCGCTGTCGATGGCGTGGAACTCGGTCCAGCTCTGCGCGCTGGAGCGCAGCAGCGGCGTGGCCGTCCAGCCACCCGCGCCGGTGCGTGCCAGCGCGGCCACCTGCGGGAAGCGCGTGGCGAGCTGGAAGCCGCGGGTGATCGGGTTGGGCGGGTACTGCGCGACTGCCAGCAGGCGCGGATCGTCAAGGCCGAGCGCCGCGCCGCTGCCGTCCACCAGCACGCCGGGCAGCACCTGGACGCCCAGCGCCTTGGCCAGTGGATCGAGGCCGAGGTCGCCGTCCGCCGGGTCGCGCAGCCACAGCAGGTTGCCGCCGTCCTGCACGTAGGCGACCAGCGCCTGCACCGCGCCCGCGGGCAGCGCCACGGTGGGGCTGGCCAGCACCACGAGGTCGGTACCCTGCGGCACGGTGGCCGCCTGCGCGAAGCTCAGCGGCACCGCGCGCAGGCCGCTCTGCGCGAGCTGACCCATCAGCGTGCCCATGTCGGGCTTGCCTTGGCCGCCGGGCAGGCGTTCGCCGTCGCCGGTGACGAAGGCGACGATGCGGTCGTTGCCGCGGATCAGCCGCTCCAGCGCGTTCGTCACGCTGGCTTCGGAAAGTTCGGTCAGCCGCTGCTCGTGACCGCGGTAGTGCAGGATCAGCTCGCCGTCCACGGCGATGCCCAGCTCGCGCATCCGGGCTGGATCCTGCTGCGGATCGACGAAGCGCAGCGCGAGGTCGGGCCTGGCCTGCCGATAGCGCTGCAGGAAGCCGGCGACTTGTGCGCGCAGATCGTCCTGCGGGCTCGCGTAGCTGACGATTTCCACCGGGCCGTCCAGCTTCGCCAGCACCGCGCGGCTCTGCGGCGACAGGCTCACGCGTCCGTTCGCGGTCCAGTCGGCCACATGGGCGTAGCGCGTGCCGAGGTAGCCGATCGCGCCGGCACCGACGAACAGCAACAGGGTGAACAGCCAGCCGTCCAGATGCTTCCACAAGCGACGCATCAGCCACGCTCCTTGTCGGCCGCGAGGCGGCGCGTGGCCAGCGCGAGGCAGACCACGATCAGCAGCACGAACCACAGGATGTCGGCGGTGGAGACCAGTCCGCGCAGCAGGTTCTGCTCGTGCGTGCTCATCGCCAGCCAGTTGATCGCGCCGTCGTCGATGCCGGCCATCTGCGCGCCGAGGTTCACCGTCCACAACGCCAGGCCGAGCAGTAGCGCCACCGCAGCGGCGATCGCCGGATGCGCGGTGAAGGTGGAAGCGGCCACGGCCAGCGCGGCCAGCGCGGCCAGCATCAGGGCGATGCCCAGCGTGGCGGCGGCGAGCTTGCCCCAGTCCGGCGTGGTGGCGTGCGCCAGCGACAACGGCATCGCCAGGGTCAGCAGCAGCCATGCCAGCAGCCACAGCAGCAGCACGGCGTACTTGCCCAGCACGATGCGCGAAGCAGGCAGGCCCGCGGCGAACAGCAGCGGCAGCGTGCCGTTGCGGCGTTCGCCGGCCAGCGTGGACATGGCGAGCAGCGGCACCACCAGGAAGGCGAGCTGCGCGAGCTGGCCCAGCAGCGGCACGGCCACCAGGTCCACGTAGCCGGGACCGTCCGGCAGCGCGGCGCGCTGGATCTCGCCGGCGAGGAAGTCGCCCAGCAGGCGGGTGAAGCACCAGCCCAGCCAGGCCAGGCTCAGCGCCAGCAGCACCCAGGCCAGCGGCTGCACGCGCAGGCGGCGCAGTTCGAGACGGAACATGGCGAGGAAACTCATGCGGCGTGCGCCGCCAGGGTGGCGCCCTGCATGGCGATCTCGAAGAAGCGGCGCTCCAGCGCGGCGTGGTCGTCGGCGCGCACCGGGCCGTCGTGGCGCAGGCGACCTTCGTGCAGGATCGCCACGCGGTCGCACACCGCGGTGACCTCGACCAGCACGTGGGTGGACAGGATCACCGCGGTGCCCGCGGCGGCCTGTTCGCGGATCAGCGCACGCAGCACGGTGACCTGCACCGGATCGAGCGCGTTGGCCGGTTCGTCCAGCACCAGCAGGGCGGGGCGGTGCAGCAGCGCGCAGGCCAGGCCCAGGCGCTGGCGTTGGCCCTGCGACAACGTGCCCGCCAGTCGCCGCGCCAGCGGCTGCAGTTCCAGCCGCGCCAGCGTCGCGTCACGCGCCGCGCGCAACGCCGTGCCGGCAAGGCCGCGCAGGCGACCGTGGGCGTCCAGATGTTCGGTCACGGTGAGCTCCGGCCACACCGGCGCCCGCTCGGGCAGCCAGCCGATCAGGCGACGCGCCAACTCGGGGCGTTCCAGGAAATCCTCGCCCTTCAGGTGGATCGCGCCGCTGTCCGGCCGCAGGGCGCCGGCGATCATGGCCAGCGTGGTGGATTTGCCCGCACCGTTGACGCCCAGCAGGCCCAGCACTTGGCCGGGCGGCAGCGCCAGGCTCAGATCCTGAACGGCCGTGCGCCCGGCGCGGCGGCGGGCGAGGCGATCGAGCTGCAATACGGGTGGCGCGGAGGCATTGACGGAGGTCATTGCGCGATTGTCGATGCGGCCCCATCTTCACACAACCATCGGCGTTCACGCTTGGCGCTTAACGAAAGCGCAAGTGCCTACGCCTTACGATGGCCGAATCGCCTGTCAACATGCTGGCGAGTACGGCAAACCCTCACCTAGACTGCAACACGAACCCGTTCCGAGTCCCGATCCGATGCTCGATACCGTGCTGAATTTCCTGTCCAACGGCCTCGCCCACGCCGGCTGGGTGGCCATGCTGGTCTACTTGCTGGTGGTGACCCAGCTCACCATCTTCACGGTGACGCTGTACCTGCACCGCAGCCAGACCCATCGTGGCGTGGACTTCCATCCGGCGCTGGCGCACTTCTTCCGCTTCTGGGGCTGGATCAGCACCGGCATGGTCACCCGCGAGTGGGTGGCGGTGCACCGCAAGCACCACGCCAAGGTGGAGACCGAGGAAGATCCGCACAGCCCGGTGATCTACGGCATCAAGAAGGTGTTCTGGGACGGCGTGTCGCTGTACCGCGACGCCTGCCATTCCAAGGAAGACATGCAGCAGTACGGTCGCGGCACGCCGGACGACTGGGTCGAGCACAAGCTCTACGGCGCGCACCCGTACTGGGGCCCGTCGCTGATGCTGCTGATCAACCTCGCGCTGTTCGGCGTGATCGGCGCGGCGATCTGGGCCGTGCAGATGATCTGGATCCCGTTCTGGGCCGCCGGCTTCGTCAACGGGGTTGGCCACTGGGCCGGCTACCGCAACTTCGAGAGCGCCGACACCTCGCGCAACCTGCTGCCGTGGGGCTTCTGGATCGGCGGCGAGGAGCTGCACAACAACCATCATGCTTTCCCCAGCTCGGCGAAGTTCGCGCTGCGCAAGTGGGAGTTCGACATCGGCTGGGCGGCGATCTGCGCCTTCCGCGCCGTGGGCCTGGCCAAGGTGCTGCGCGTGGCGCCCACGCTGGACGTGCGCCCCAACGTGCCGCTGCCCGACGCCGATACGCTCAAGGCCGTGCTCACCCATCGCTTCCAGGCGATGACCGACTACTACCGCAACGTGATCGTGCCCACCCTGCGCGACGAAGCGGCCCATGCCGGCGAGAGCCTCAAGTCGGTGCCGCGTCGCATGCGTCTCGCGTTGGCCGACGGCGGCCGCTGGCTGGACAGCGACGGCAGCAGCAAGCTGCAGGCCGTGCTGGCCAAGCGCCCGACCCTGAAGACCGTGTGCGATTTCCGCACCCGCCTGGCGGCGTTGATGGAGCAGCGCGGTGCCGAGCAGGCGCTCAAAGGTCTGCAGCAGTGGATCGTCGAGGCCGAGCAGAGCGGCATCCGCGCGCTGCAGGACTTCGCGGCCCGGCTCAAGGGTTATGCCGTCGCGGCCTGATCCGCGTCACCGTGCCGCAAATGAAAGGCCCGCCTCGATGGCGGGCCTTTCTGTTTGAGCGTCGTTCGGGCTAGAGCTGATCCGGCCCCTTGCGCAGCCAGCGGTCGATCAGCGCCTTTTCGTAGCGCAGGCTGTCGTTGCTCGAGGCGCTGGTGCTGCCGGACATGAAGCCCGGATCGCGCAGCTTACGCGTGCCTTCGCGGATCGTCTTGCCATCGGCGTCGAGCAGGCGAAAGCGCAGATCGATGCGCGGCGGGTAGATATCTTTGATGATGCGCACCTCGCGCAGCGTGCCGCGGCGCCAAGGTTCGAAGTTGCCGGCGCGGTCGATGTCGGTCACCACGATGTCCAGGCGTTCGCCCGGCGGCAGCATCTTGCCGGCGCGATTCTCCATGTAAGCCTTCAGCACCTTCAGGTAGTCGTTGTCGGCAAGCTGGGGCGCCAAAGAACGCACCTTGCGGGTCTCGGTGAACTGCTCGGGGTGGTCGTAGGTGACGGTGACGTTGGTGGGCGCGGTGGCCGCGGCAGTCGCTGGCGTTCCGGCCAGTGCCGGGACGGCGAACAGGGCGGCGAGCAGGACAAATGGGGCAATCCGGCGGTTCATGGCGGTTTCCTCCGGCGAGGACGATGTCGCCCGGATACCAACGATAACGCTGCTGCGTCGTTGGGGTGTACGGGGGGCTGGCCGTGGGCAAGAAAAAACCCGCCTTGCGGCGGGTTTTTGAGTACTTCACTGGACCCCGGCCTGCGCCGGGGTGAGCAACGATGATCCAAGCGTCAGGCGCTTGGATCGTTGCTCACTTGATCTTGCCTTCCTTGTAGATCACGTGCTTGCGCACGACCGGATCGTACTTCTTGAACTCGAACTTTTCCGGCGTGTTCTTCTTGTTCTTCTGCGTGGTGTAGAAGTGGCCGGTACCGGCCGAGGAAATCAGGCGGATCTTGTCTTGCTTGCTGTTGGCCATGATTGTCTCCTCAGACCTTGTCGCCGCGGGCACGCAGCTCGGCGATCACGGCCTCGATGCCCTTCTTGTCGATGGTACGCAGCGCGTGGTTGGAAACGCGCAGCTTGACCCAGCGGTTCTCGCTGGCGACCCAGAAGCGGCGCTCGTGCAGGTTCGGCAACCAGCGGCGACGGGTCTTGTTGTTGGCGTGCGAGACGTTGTTGCCGGTCTGCACACCCTTTCCGGTGACTTGGCAAATGCGGGCCATGATAGCTCCGTGATGTTCTGTTGACCGCCCGTTGGCCAGGGCGATGGCGGCCCAGCGGCGCTGCGCGCCACGCGATGCTGGAGGTGTTGCGCTGGTCTTGCCGCGAGGCCCGCATCGCATGGCGGGCGCCCCGAACGGGTCGGGTCGGCAGTGACGAGCCGCGCATTATCCTGCAGAAACAGGCCTGTGCGCAATCCCGCCGGCCGGCTTGCGCCCGGTCGCGTATGCACGGGGCCGGCAGGTATGAAACAATCCACCTCTTTTGACGCCAGACCGATAGAGGGATTCCCATGGCAGAAGTCATCGCCAACGGCCAGGCCAGCGCGCAGGGCAACCCGCCGCAGCTGGTGCTGCAGAAGATCTATGTGAAGGACGTGTCCTTCGAGGTGCCGGGCGCGCCGCAGATCTTCCAGGAGTTCTCCGGCGAGAGCGATCAGACCGCGCCACAGGTGCAGCTGAACCTGGGCCACAAGGCCATGGACCTGGGCAATGACCTGTACGAGGTGGTGCTCAGCGTCACCCTCACCTGCACGCTGGGCGAGCGCACCGCCTACCTCGCCGAGGTGGAGCAGGCCGGCCTGTTCGGCATCTCCGGCTTCGCCGACGAGGACCGCGCCGGGGTGATCGGCAGCTACTGCCCGAACCTGCTGTTCCCGTACGCGCGCCAAGTGATCTCCTCGATGGTGCTCGAAGGCGGCTTCCCGCCGTTCCTGCTGCAGCCGATCAACTTCGACGCCCTGTACGCCGAGCAGATGCGCCGCACGACCGGCGGCGGGGACGCACCGGTCCAGCTCAACAGCTGAGCCCGTCCATGACGCAGCATCCGACCCTGGCGGTACTCGGTGCCGGTTCCTGGGGTACCGCGCTGGCCGCCCTGACCGCGCGCAACGGCGTGCCGACCCGGCTGTGGGGCCGCGATCCGGCCACGCTGAAGGCGATGGCCACAGTGCGCTGCAACCAGCGTTATCTGCCGGGCATCGAGTTGCCGGCAGCACTGGTCTACGAGCCGGACCTGGCGGCCGCCGTGCGCGGCGCCGGCGTCGTGCTGCTGGTGGTGCCCAGCCACGCCTTCGCGGCGATGCTGGAGGACGTCGCGCCGCTGCTCGCCGACGGCGCCACGCTGGCCTGGGCCACCAAGGGCTTCGAGCCGGGCACCGGCCGCTTCCTGCATGAACTGGTGGGGCGACGCCTGCCGCACAGCCCGGCGGCCGTGATCACCGGGCCCTCGTTCGCCAAGGAAGTGGCGGCCGGCCTGCCCAGTGCGGTCACCGTGCATTCGGAAGACGCCGCCTGCGCGCAGCGCGTCGCCCACCTGCTGCACGCGCCCAACCTGCGTGCCTACACCGGTGGCGACATGCTGGGCGCCGAACTCGGTGGCGCGATGAAGAACGTGCTGGCGGTGGCCACCGGCATCGCCGATGGCATGGACCTGGGCCTCAACGCCCGTGCCGGCCTGATCACCCGCGGCATGAACGAGATGCTGCGCCTCGGCGTGGCGCTGGGCGCACGCCCGGAGACGCTGATCGGCCTGTCCGGCCTTGGCGACCTGGTGCTCACCTGCACCGGCGACCTCTCACGCAACCGCCGACTCGGCCTTGCACTGGGCAAGGGCGTGGCGATCGACGAGGCGGTACGCCAGATCGGCCAGGTGGTGGAAAGCGTGCTCGCCGCCGACGAGGTGGCGCGGCTGGCCGACCAGCATGCGCTGGATCTGCCGATCAGTGCCGGCGTGCGCGCCGTGCTGCACGGCGAAGTCACCCCGGCCGAAGGGCTGAAGGCGTTGATGGCGCGCGAGCAGAAGCCGGAATACCCGCACGGCTTGTTCGGCAACGCCTGAGCGATAACCGCCGCAGGAGCGGCTTCAGCCGCGATCAGGTGTTGCAGGTCGCGGCTGAAGCCGCTCCTACACGCACGATCTGCCTGCTAAGCTCGACGTTTTGGTCGTCGCCACGGGGCGCATGCGCATGCAGCAACCGGACGGGAAACAGCACGTCACGCCACCCGGCGGCCGCGACGAACGCCTGCCGCCCACTTGGCAGCGCCTGCTGGACTTGCCCAGGGCGTCGGGCGGCGACGAGTCGGTGGTGCTGGGCTTCTTCCTGGAAGTGATGCCGGAGGAGGGCGCCGCTTGGGCGCACCTCGAAGTGGCGCCGGTGCTGCTTGCCGTGGCCGAACACGGCCGCTATGCGCGGCCGGCGCCGCTGGACAGCCGGCAGCTGATCCAGGCACCGCTGCCGCCGCACGAGCAGCGCCTCGCCGCCGCCGTGCTCGGCCTGCCACAGACCCAGCGCAAGGGGCGCAGCTACGCGCGGCTGGGCGGCCACGTCGGTGACAGCCTGCTGGTCGAATTGCTGGACACGGCGCCATGTTTCCTCGGCGGCCTCGCCGGCCTACGCCTGTCGCGCGGCAAGGCGCACCCGCTCAACTGGCACTGGCAACTGGAGACGGACGGCAGCCAGCGCTTGCTGCCGAATCTGCCGCACAGCCAGCGTCTGCTGCGCATCGACGGCCTGTGGTACCTCGACGCCGAGCACGCCACGCTCGGCCATCTGGAGGCCGCGCCCGAGGAAACGGCATGGATGGACCTGCCGGCGCTGAAGCACGAATACGGGCGCCGCCTCGCCGAGATGCTGCCCGCCAGCCGGTTGGCCGCGCGCATCCCGCCGCCGCAGGTGTTCGACGAACTGCAGCGCGCCGAGCTGACGCCTAAGCCGGTGCTGACCATGCACGCGTTGACCCGCCACGCGCGCCTCGCCGCCGGCACGTCGCCGCTGGCCTGGGCGCGGCTGTCCTTCGATTACGCGGGCGAACGCTTGCCCGGCCGCGGCGGCGAGCCGCTGGTGCGCCGCGTGCGCAACGGCCAATTGATGGAGATTGTGCGACGCCGCGCGGAAGAGCTTGCCACCATGGAGCAGCTCGAACGCACCGGCCTCACGCCCGCGGTGGACACCGAGGGCTTGCCCTGGGACATGGCCGACACCATGCCCGACGATGCCTGGCTGTTCCCCGGCACCGGCCACGCCGGTGCGCTGGAAGTGAATACGCCGGCG
Source organism: Rhodanobacter sp. C06 (assembly GCF_002001105.1). Lineage (GTDB taxonomy): Bacteria > Pseudomonadota > Gammaproteobacteria > Xanthomonadales > Rhodanobacteraceae > Rhodanobacter_A. The sequence continues at coordinate 75,686 of NZ_MUNP01000043.1, forward strand.
CGCTGGATGGCGCTGCGACCGAAGCTGGAAGCGGAAGGTTTCGTGTTGGAGTACGCGCCCAGCTTCCCGTTCGAGGTGCTGGAAGGCCCGGTGCGCTGGTACGGCCAGGCCGCCGAGGATGCGGACGACCACGCCTTCGATCTGGAGATCGGCATCGAGTTGGAAGGCAAGCGCCACAACCTGTTGCCCGCGGTGGCGCAGGCGCTGGCCGAGCACCAGTTGAACCTCAGCCCTGCGCCGAACGAGCCGGAGGACGCGGTGTGGTACGCGCCGGTGGACGAGCGCCGCCGCGTGCCGGTGCGGCTCAAGGTGCTGCGTGCCCTGCTGGCGCCGCTGGCCGAATACCTGGAGAAGCCGCGCACGAAGCTCCACCTGCCGCGCGTGCAGGCGGGGCGGCTGGAGGAACTGGTCGAGGCGCTGCCCAGCGACGGCGCGCTGGAGGCGCCCGAGGTGCTGCGCGGCTTCACCGCGCGCCTGCGCGACGCCGCCGAGCGTGCCAGCGACGCGGTGCCCGCCGGACTCACGGTGGAACTGCGTCCCTACCAGCGCGAAGGCCTGCGCTGGCTGAATGCGCTGGCCGAGGCCGGCGTGGGCGGCGTGCTCGCCGACGACATGGGCTTGGGCAAGACCCTGCAGCTGATCACCCACCTGCTCGCGCTGAAGGAACGCGGCGCGCTCAACCAGCCTGCGCTGGTGGTGGTGCCCACCAGCCTGATCCCGAACTGGCAGGCCGAGATCGCCCGCTTCGCGCCCGCGCTCAAGGTGCTCACCCTGCACGGCCCGCAGCGCGCCGACGCCCACGCCCAACTGGGTGCGCAGGACATCGTGCTGACCAGCTATGCGCTGCTGCCGCGCGACGTGGTGCCGCTGCGCAAGCAGCCGTTCGCGCTCGCCGTGCTCGACGAGGCGCAGCAGGTGAAGAATCCGCGCACCCAGGCGCGCCGCGCCCTGCTCAGCCTGCGCACACGCCGGCACGTCTGCCTCACCGGCACGCCGCTGGAAAACCATCTCGGCGAACTGTGGTCGCAGGTGGACCTCGCCGTGCCCGGCCTGCTCGGCGACGAGAGCGCGTTCCGCCGCTACTACCGCGTGCCGATCGAGAAGCAGCGCGACGAGGAATGCCTGGCCCGACTCAATCGCCGGCTCGCACCCTTCATCCTCCGCCGCACCAAGGCGCAGGTCGCGTCGGAACTGCCGCCGAAGACCGAGATCACCCGCCGCGTGGTGCTGGAGGGCCGCCAGCGCGAGCTGTACGAAGGCTTGCGCCTGTCGCTGGCCGAGGAGCTGCGCGAGGTGATCGCCCAGCGCGGCATCCAGCACTCCGGCATCGTGGTGCTGGACGCGCTGCTCAAGCTGCGCCAGGTCTGCTGCGATCCGCGCCTGGTGAAGCTGGAGGCCGCGCGCGGCGTGCACGGCTCGGCCAAGTTCGAGCTGCTGATGGACATGCTGGTGCCGCTGCTCGACGAGGGTCGCAAGGTGCTGCTGTTCTCGCAGTTCACTGGCATGCTCAAGCTGATCGCGCACGAACTGGATCGCCGCCGCATCCCCTACGTCACCCTCACCGGCGAAACGCGTGACCGCGCCACCCCGGTGCAGCAGTTCCAGCAGGGCGACGTGCCGCTGTTCCTGCTCTCGCTGAAGGCCGGCGGCGTGGGCCTCAACCTCACCGCCGCCGACACCGTGATCCACTACGACCCGTGGTGGAACCCCGCCGCCGAGGCGCAGGCCAGCGACCGCGCCCACCGCATCGGCCAGGACAAGCCGGTGTTCGTGTTCCGCCTGATCACCGCCGGCACGGTGGAGGAACGCATCGAGGAGCTGAAGGCGCGCAAGGCCGAGCTCGCCGAAGCCGTGCTCGAAGGCGGCGGCAGCCGCGAGAAGCTCAGCTTCGACCAGGACGACCTGGACGCGCTGCTGGCGCCTGGTTAGCTGACCCGGTGCCAGCAAGCCGACCTGGTGTTCCGCACGAACCGTTAGACGATGTGCTGGATCAATGGGTCACGATGGGCGTGGACGAAGCCGGCGTGTCACCTAGCGATTGCAAGGCGCCCACGGTCACGTTGCCCTGCAGTCCGTCGAAATCCTTGCTGGCGCGCTGGTACAACGCCTGCACCACGTGCATCGCCGGCTCCGGGTAATCGGTGAAATCCGAGACGTACTGGATGCCGCCCTCGTGGGCTGCCACCTCGAACGGCCACATCTCCCGGTTGAAACGGTGGACGGCGCGGGCACCGGCTACCTGGTCGCCGTATTCCGCGCGCAACTGCTTGTAGAGCCGCTCCGCTGCTGCGATTTCCGGTGGCGAACTGCGCAAATAAGCCTGCTTGTAGGCCTGCTGGTAGGGCGGCTGATTCTTTCGTTCGATCGACAGTGCCAGCCAAGCCAAGCCCAACGAGCGGTTCTGCGGAACGCCGGGCACATCGCCGTTGAAATAGAGCAGGCCAAGCGTGTACTGCGCGTTCTTGTTGGCCCAGTGAGCGGACTCTTCGAGATCCACGAGCCCCAGGCGGTAGTGGCCACGCTGGAAGTAGTACTTCGCCCGGCAGGCGTAGTAATCGCCCGGCATGAACTGCTCGAGGCCTTCATGGCAGTAATAGATCTTTTTTCCCATCGGCGGAGCCGCCGCCGGTGGCGAGGCGGCGATGGCTGGCGATGCGGTGAGCAGACAGGTGGCCATCGCGATGGTGTACGGGATAGTGCGCAGACGAATCCTACGCTGCTTCATGGCAACTCCTCCTTGCATGCAGGTGCATATGCGGCGGCTGGATCTGGGTCGGCGAGCCAGCCGCTGTATCACGCATGTCGTTGAGCGGCCTTCCTAGGTTTGTCCAAGGATCTTAGCGCCGACTTAGGCGCGCGCCGCCACCCCGTCGATGCGTTTCAGCATGTCGGCCGAGCCCCGGGACACGCGGAGCGCGCCGGCGCAGGCGCGTTCGCTCTCGCCACCATCGCCGGAAAGCAGGCCGATACCGAGTGCGCGGGCACGCCGGGCGGCGAGCATGCCCCACACGCTGTCGCCGACTACCGCGGCGTGGGTGCGATTCATCCGCCTCGCCAAGGCCGCCGTGGGGCCGTGTTCTCCACGCATCCGGAGCGCGCTTGCCGTCCACGGCCTCGCCCCTTTCCCTTCGCGAATCCGCGCGGTTCAGGCGGTGGCCGCATGCGCGACAGGCGCGTGCGGGCGCCTGCGGTATTCCTCGCACAGGTGCGTGACCAGGGCGCGGTGGTCCGGCAGGTCGTCGAGGGCCTGCGTGGCCGCCTGCCGGATCATGGCGAATTCGCGGCTGGCTTCGACGCCACGCGGATAAGCGCCGCGCACAAGCTCGAGGTCGGTTTCGAACTCCATGCCGTAGAGCATGTATTGCCAGCTGGACACCGGGAACATTTCCAGGTCGCCGACGAAATCGAGGCGGTGCGGCGGGCGGTGCCGCCACTGCGCCAGCTTGTCCTGCAGGCTCTGCGGGATGCCGGCCGGATCGGCGTTGTCGACCCAGAAGGCCGAGTCGCGCCGCCGGCTCAGGCAGTAGTGCAGCTTGATGAAATCGACGATGCGCTCGTAGCGCGCGGACATCATCGCGTTGAAGTGGCGCGCCGCACGGCCCATGTCGTCGCGGTCGCCGGGTAGCAGGTGCGTGACCAGGTAGGCGGCCAGCTCGACCAGTGCGATGCCGGTGGATTCCAGCGGTTCCATGAAGCCTCCGGACAGCCCCACCGCCACGCAGTTGCCGCGCCACGCTTCCGGGCGGTAGCCGTTGTCGAAGCGGATGTGCGTGGCGTCCTGGCCCTCGGCTGCGCTGCCCAGGTAGCGGCGGAAGGTTTCCTCGGCGCGCGTCGCGTCGGTGTGCCGCGAGGAATACACGTAGCCGACGCCGCGCCGCTGCTGCAGGCCGATGTCCCAGACCCAGCCCGATTCCTGCGCGGTGCACAGGGTGAACGAGGGGATGGGCGCATCGGGACGCGGGTAGGGCGCTTGCATGGCGACCGCGCGGTCGGTGAACAGCATATCGCCGCAGCTGCGGTACGGAGAATGCAGCGCTTCGCCGATCAGGCTGGCGCGCATGCCGGTGCAGTCCACGTAGAGGTCGGCCTCCAGTTCGCCGAGTTCGGCGGTGACCAGTCTGGCGATGCCGCCGTGGTCGTCCGGCACAGCGCGCTCCACGGTCGCCACGTGCCGCCGGATGCCCAGCGCCTGCTGGCCGTGCTCGGCCAGCAGCATGGCGAAGCGGCCGGCGTCGAACTGGTAGGCGTGGTTCATCGGCCCCTGGTAATCGGGATCGCGTGCGCGCTTGGGCGCGCGCGAGCGGTCGACCAGCAGGCTTTGCATGGTCACCGCATCGGCGAAACCCAGGCCGGCGGGTGCTGCACCCAGCAGCCAGTACGGCAGCAACTCGGGGCCGCCGGGGCGCTGGCTGGGCACGCTGAAGGGGTGGAAGAAATGTTCCTTGCCGGGCGTGCCGGGTGGCCGCACCCAATGGCGGAAGCGGATGCCCTGCTTGTAGGCGGCGGAGGTCTCCGCCAGGAAGCGCCGCTCGTCGAGCCCGATCGCCGACAGCGTGCCGCGGATCGACGGAAAGGTGGATTCGCCGAAGCCGATCAGGCCGATCCGGTCGGATTCCACCAGGTGCACCTGCACGCTGGCCGGGTCGGCGGCATTCACCGCCTTGGCCAGGTAGCAGGCGGTCAGCCAGCCGGCGGTACCGCCGCCCACCACGAGTACCTTGCGCAAGCGCTGCATGGTCGCTCCTTTGAAGAAGAAACGCCGGGCCCCGTCCGGAGCCCGGCAATGCCATCCCGGGGAGGGAGGGCGGCGCCAGCCCGCTCGGCTGGCGGCGCCACAGAATGGCAAACAGTCAGCGGCGCCGGTCGAACGGCGCCGCCCATTCCTGGTGTCAGAACGAAGTGCCGAACTGGATGCCGTAGGTGCGCGGCGCGAGGTACTCGGACACGTACTCGAAACTGCCGTCGGGCATCTGGAAGCGCCCGGCGTTGGTGCGCACCTTCACGTCGGTGACGTTCTGCGAATACACGCTGATCCACCAGCGGTCCTGCGGCTCCGTGTAGCGCAGCGACAGGTCGCCGCGGAAGTATGCTTTCTGCTGGTCGCCGCTGCCAAGGTTGAACGGGCTCAGCCACTGCATGCTCTGGTACTGGCCACTGAAGCGCGGGGTGAGGCGGCCACCGCTGGGCAGCACGAAGTCGTGCTCGTAGATGGCGGACAGCGAAACCGTTGGCGCGTGCGCCAGGTCGTTGCCGGTGATGTCCATGCAACTGGCGATGCCCGACTGCGGCGCGCATGCCGGCAAGCCCTGGTAGTCGTTGCTGCCGGCGTACACCAGCGTGCCCAAGGTCTTCTTGGGAATGTACGAGAGCACCAGGTTCGCGCGGTCGTTCGGCTGCTGGTACGCCAGCTCCGATTCGAAGCCGGCCACCTTGGTGCTGCCGCCGACGTTCGAGAAGCCCAGGCCGCGGTTGCCGTTCGGGTAGGTGATCGGCGCGGAAAGCTGGAAGTCCTTGAAGTTTTCGTAGTAGGCCGCGCTGTTCCAGGTCAGGTGGCCGTCGAGGAAGGTGAACTTGGCGCCGATCTCGTAGTTGGTCAGCGTCTCCGGCTTGTACAGCGTGCCGGCGTCCTGCGTGCCGCCCGATTTGTAGCCGGTGGACACGCTGGCATACAGCATGCCGTGCTCGCCGATGTCGGTGTCGATCCGGCCCAGCCACGTCCACTGACCCTTGCTGTACTTGGCGTCGTTGTAGGTGGATACCGCGAAACCGGTCGCCGGGCCAGGGATGGTGCTCGGCGCGATCGGCAGTGGCAGCACGTTGGGGTCGTTGTCCCAGCCCCAGCCGCGGCCGTCGATGTTGCGCTTCTCGTCGTTCGACCAGCGCAGGCCGCCGGTCAGGTGCCAACGGTCGGACAGGTTCCAGGTGGCCTGCCCGAACAGGGCGGTGGAATTCACCAGCTCCTTGGGCTGTATGAACGAGCCCTGCCATGACACCGAGCCGTACTGCGTGCCATTCATGATCGGGATGTCGAAGCGGATGTTGTTGTCTTCGTGACCGTAATAGGCGCCGACGATCCAGTCGACCGTCTGCTGTCCGCGCGACTTCAGGTCGAGCTCGTGGCTGTAATTGCTGTAGTTGGAGGAGTTGGTGCGGTCGGCCTGGTAGGACGCGCCCGTGGTGAAGCTGGTGGGCACCTGTACGCCGACGTCCTGGTCGAAGTTGCCCTCGCCGGAGAAGCGGTTGACGCCGGCTATGTAGCTCAGCTCCATGCTGTCGTTGATGTCCCAGTCCATGCGGCTGCGCAGCGTGCCCGAGTTGCGGTGCAGGTAGGGCGGCGTGTCGATCAGCGCCGACCAGAACGACTGGCCGCGGCGCGGCGTCTGCATCAGGCTGAGATCGGGCGTGCCGCGGTCGATGAAGTACTCGTAGGAGAGGTCCCAGGTGAACGAGTCGCTGGGTTGCCAGCGCGCGCTCACGCGGGCGGCGGACTGGTCCTGCGAGTTGTACTTCGCGCCGTTCTGTTCGTACTGGTTCGGATCGATCGCGCGGAAGTTGGCGAGGGTGCCCCCCGAGGCGAGATAGGACGCCTGCTGCTGCGCCACGCTGGGCAGTTCGGTGGCCGGGTTCTGATAGTCGACGTAGCCGTCGTGCTGCTCGTGTACCACCGCGACGCGCATCGCGAAGGTGCTGCTGATCGGCAGGTTCACCGCCGCGCGGACGCCCGACTGGTTGTAATTGCCGGCTTCGATCTGGGCATAGCCCGAAGCATCGCCGCCGATGTCCGGCTTGGCGGTCTGGAAGCTCATCGCGCCGGCGGTGGAGTTGCGTCCCCACAGGGTTCCCTGCGGGCCGCGCAGCACTTCCACGCCGTCCATGTCCAGCAGCAGGCCGGCCGCGGCCTCGGCCCGTGCCGTATAGACGCCATCGACGAAGATGGCGACTTCGGGGTCGGCATATTCGGTCTTGGCACTGTCGTTGCCGATGCCGCGCATGGTCAGGGTGACCACGCCGTGGTCACCTTCGGAGGTGGCCTGCAGGCCCGGAACCAGCGGGGTCAGGTCCTGCACCGTCATCACGCGCTGCTTGTCGAGCGTGTCAGCGGTGATCGCGCTGACGGCGACCGGGGTCTTCTCCAGCGGCGTTTGGCGCTTGGTCGCGCTGACTTCGACGGTGGCGAGCTGCTGGATCTTCTTGTTCGTCTTCACCGGTGCGGCTTGGGCGGTGGAATCCTGCGGCGCTGCGCCTTGCTCCGCGGCCTGGGCCAGGCATGGGGCGAGGGCGAGCGACAGGGCGATGTGCAACGCTGAGTAGCGCAACTTCATTTCGTATCCCCTCGAGCTTTGTTCTTGACTGACGTGTGTGCCATCGGCATGGCCGTGGCGGCTTGTTTCTGCTCCCCTGAATGACAGCGCTGTCCTTGCAAGAAATGACAGCGCTGTCAAATTCATGATAACGCCGATTTGCAGGCAAATCATGTTGCAATGCGAAACATGCTTATTGCCTGTTTTCATCAGCCGGTTTCCCGCTTGCATATGAAGCAGTCGGACGGTTCCCGCGTTTCGGTACGGCGGATTCATCGGCCCAGCATGCGCAGGGGCCGCCCGGACATCAGCTGCCGTTCGATCTGCTCCAGCGTCACGCCGCGCGTCTCCGGAACCCAGGCGCGGGTGAAGGCGACGAAGACGAGGTTGAGCGCCGCATACAGCCAGAACGTCCGCGCCGTGCCGATGCCGTCGAGCAGGCTGAGAAAGCTGGCGCCCACCGCCATGTTGATCACCCAGTTGGCGAACGTCGAACAGGCGATGCCGAAGTCACGCCCCCGGAGCGGTTGCACCTCCGAACAAAGCGTCCAGACCATCGGGCCGGCGGACATCGCGAAGCCGGCGATGAATACGAGCAGCGCGGCGACCCCCGCGATCTGCAGACCGTGCGTCGGCGTGCCCGTCCGCATCAGCGCGCCCACCGTGCCGAGGCTGGCCGCCATGACGGCGAAACCAAGGTAGAGGATGGGCCTGCGGCCCCAGCGGTCCACCAGGCCGATCGCGGCGAAGGTTGCCAGCATGTTGACGAGGCCGACGATGGCGGTGGCCCACATCTGCGCGCTGCCGCCGAAGCCCATGCCTGCGAAGATGCGCGGCGCGTAATACATGACCACGTTGATCCCGGTGAGCTGCTGCATGACCTGCAGCAGCACGCCCAGTCCCACCGAGCGCCGGAAGTTTGCATTGCGCAGAAACAGTTGCCAGCCGTGCTGCGGCGATTGCAGCTGCCGCGCGATGTCGTCTGCCTCGCGGCGGGCCTCTTCCGTGTCCTCGCGCAACCTGCCCAGTACCGCGATGGCCTCGTCGCGCCGCCCGCGCAGCAGCAGCCAGCGCGGGCTTTCCGGCAGGCCCAGCACGCCCAGCAGGAACAGGGCCCCGGGCAGCGCGACGATCCCGAGCATCCAGCGCCACGCGCCGCTGTAGCTCAGCGCCGTGTCGGACAGGAAGGCCATGAAGATGCCGATGGTGATCATCAGCTGGTAAGTGGAAATCATCGCGCCGCGGATACGCCCGGGCGCCACTTCGGCAAGGTAAAGCGGTGCGGTGAAGGTCGCCGTGCCGATCGCCAGCCCGAGCACAAGGCGCGCACCGGCGAGCATCCACGGCGACCATGCGAGACCACACAGCAGCGACCCGCCCACGAACAGCACGGCGCCGAAGACCAGCGAACGCTTGCGGCCCAGCGTCGCCGACAACCAGCCGGCCGCGGCGGCGCCGATCGCCGCACCCAGCATCATCGAACTGACGATCCACTCGATGGCGCGGTTGGACACCTCGAATTCGGCTTGGATGAACCGGGTGGCGCCCGCGATCACGCCGATGTCCAGCCCGAACATCAGGCCGGCGAGGGCAGCCAGCACGCAGGTGAGGATGGCCGCGAAACCGCTGCGTGTGCGTGCCTTCATGGCGATGGCGTCGGTCATGGATTCCCCTTCAGGCAGATGCGGTGGACCGGATTAGCGCGCGCAATCGAGCGCGCGGTCGGCGTTGGTGCCCAGGGCCGCGCTGGTGATCGACAACCGCTCCCCCTTGCCGGCCTCGAGCACGAAGGGCTCCGTGACGTGGCGCATGTTGGCGCCGGCGGCGCGCAGGCATTTCAGCGGTACGCCGATACGCTGCCAGCGTCCCTGCGCGAGTACGGCATCCAGCTTGACGCGTCCGCGGCAGTCATGGCCGCAACCCATGCCGATCCACACCGGCTGGGTGCCTTGCGCGTCCATGCGCAGCGTGACGATCAGCATCATGTCGCCGTTGGCCTGGCGACTGAGGTCGAGCGGCTTGACGGAGGCGAGCGCGAGGGAAGCCGGGCCGTCGATCCACTCGAGCTGGCGCGCATCCTCCTGTGCCTTGTAGTCAAGCGCCGTCACGCGCAGGCCGCCATCCGCGGTGGCAGTCGGCGTCGCGGTCACCACGACGGCCTTGTGGTCCGCGCCGACAAGCGAAAGCGTGTAGCCGCCGACGGCCTTGCCTTTCTCCAGGTAGTCGTCCACGCGCACGGTGTCGCCGCTGATGCCGGATTGCTCCGGCAGCTTCGGCAACACGACTCGGTCTGCATAGGTGAGGCCGTAACCCAGCGGAAACTGCGGCTTGCCGCGGCCGGGCGCGGCGCTGCCGGGCCAGGCGAACGCCAGTTTGCCGCGAAAGTCGAAGTCGACCTGGCCGTCGCGCTTGCGCAGCAGCACGTCGGCCACGCCGCCGCCTTCGCTGCCGGGCAGCCAGGCGGCGACGAAGGCGTTGGCCGCATTGATCTCGCGGTTCAACCACAGCGGCCTGCCGCCCAGATACACCGCGACCACCGGGATGCCCTGCGCTCGCAGGTGGCGGATCAGCTCAAGGTCGTGATCGTCGCCCGGATGGAACAGCAGGTTGGCGATGTCGCCCTGGAACTCCGCGTAGGGCGACTCGCCGAACACCACCACCGCCACGTCGGGCTTGTGCGTGTAGCGGCCATCCGGCGCGATCTCCGCCTCACCGCTGGCGGCCTTCACCTGCTCGGCGATGCCGGTGCCGATCGATTGCGCGCCTGGAAAATCGGCGTTGCTGAGTCCAGTACCCTGCCAAGTCAGCGTCCAGCCGCCGCTTTGCTGCGAGATACTGTCGGCGCCTTCGCCCGCGACCAGGATGCGCTGGTGCGGATTCAGCGGCAGCAGGTTGCCGTCGTTCTTCAGCAGGACCAGCGATTCGCGCACGGCGCGGCGCGCCAGTGCGCGATGTGCTGCGTTGCCGACGATGCGGTCGGAGTCGCGCGCCAGCGGTTGCGTGGACGGCGCGCCGGCGGTGAACAGCCCCATGCGAAATTTCACGCGAAGAATGCGCGCCACCGCGTCGTCGACGCGCGCCATCGGGATCGCGCCGGACTCCACCTCGGCCAGCGTGTGCTTGTACAGGCCCAGCCAGCTGTCCGGCGCCATCAGCATGTCGGCGCCGTTGTTGAACGCGGCGGGGCAATCCTCGTTGCTGCAGCCGGGAACCTGGCCGTGCGCGTTCCAGTCGCCGACCACGAAGCCCTGGAAATCCATGCGCCGCTTCAGCACGTCGGTGAGCAGGCCCTTGTTGCCCAGCATCTTCACGCCGTTCCAGCTGGAGAACGAGGCCATCACGGTCTGCACGCCGGCATCGATCGCGGGCGGGTAGCCGGCGGCGTGCACGGCGATCAGCGTGTGCTCGTCGATCTCGGCATCGCCCTGATCCTTGCCGTCCTTGGTGCCGCCGTCGGCGAGGAAGTGCTTGGCGCTGGCGATGGTGTGGGCGTCGTCGAGGAAGTCGCGCGTGCCGGGCGTGCCCTGCAGGCCTTCCACGATCGCGCCGGCATAGCTGGCCACCACGCGCGGATCCTGCGAATAGCCTTCGTAGGCGCGACCCCAGCGCAGATCCTGCGGCACCGCCAGCGTGGGCGCGAAGCTCCAGTTGAAGCCGGTGGCGCGCACCTCGGCCGCGGTGGCGGCGCCGATCTCGCGTATCAGTCCGGGATCGCGGGCGTTGCCCAGCGCCGAGTTCTGCGGGAACAGCGTGGCGCCGAGGGTGCCGTTGTTGCCGTGCACGGCATCGATGCCGAACAGCGGCGGGATCGCCGCGTGGCCGCCCGCGGTGTCCATCGCCGCGCGGTAGAACGCGTCGGCCAGCGCCTTCCACTGCGCCACGGTGGCGAAGCGTCCGCCGCCCGGCTTGGAGTTGCCGCCGGCGAGGATGGAGCCGAGGTGGTATTCGCGCATCTGCTCCGGCGTGATGCTGGCGATGTCGGCCTGGATCAGCTGTCCCACCTTGTCCCGCACCGACATCTTCGCCATCAGCGCGTGTACGCGCTGCTCCAGCGCGGCATCCGGCGGCAGCGGCCAATGGGCCTTGGGCCACAGGGCGGGATGCACGGTCGCGGCGCCATCGCCCAGCGCGATGCCGATGGGTGCGAGAGCCAGCAGCGCGGCGAGCAGGGTGCGGGGCAGTGGCGGGTGTCGGACGATCATTCGCGCGCTCCTCGGCGGCATGGGCCGCTGGCGAGGCGGTAATGTCCAGCAAAAATGACAGCGCTGTCAAATTTCGATGCGAAAGGTCTGTTCGAACACCCGTCCGGGCCGGTCCATGCGAAGGGACATGGCGGGGGTTCCGCCGGCGCAAGCCCGGGAAGGTGGGCGGATGCGCGTTGCGCGCCGCGCGGTCAGTCCGGCACGGCGGCCGTCGATGCGCGCAGCTGCAGCTCGTAGGGAATCTGCACCAGCCGTGCGTCGCCGCGTCCGCGCAACTGCAACAGCAGCTGTTGCGCGGCGAGCCTGCCCATCTCGCGGCTGGGCTGCCGCACGGTGGTCAGCGACGGCCACAACTGGGTCGCCATCGGAGTGTCGTCGAAACCGCATACGGAGAGATCGCGCGGCACCTTGAGGCCGATTTCGTTGGCCGTCCACATGACGCCGGCGGCCATGTCGTCGTTTGCCGCGAAGATCGCGGTCGGCCGGCGCTTCAGGGTGAACAGCTGGCGCGCCGCGACGACGCCCGAGCCGAAGGTGAATCCGCCTTGCACGATGTACTGGGGATCGATGGCGAGGCCGGCCGCGGTCAGGGCGGCCTTGTACCCGGCCTGGCGCCAACGGCTGGCCCCGTGGTCGGCGATGCCCACGACGTGTGCGATGCATCGATGGCCGAGGCCGACCAGGTGGGTGACCAGGTCGCTGGCCGCCTTCTGCTCGTCCATGAAGACGCCGACGACGTCCTTGTGGCGCACGGGCGAAATGCAGGCGTACGCCACGCCGTGTTCCTGCAGCCGCGCCAGCAGCTTGCGGTTGTCGGTGAGTGGCGGGGTCAACACGACGCCGTCGATGTGATGGTCGGTCACCAGGGCGTCGACGCGCCGGACGAAATCCTTCCCGCGCATGCGCAGCGGACAGACCATCATGCTGTAGCGGTGCGCCTCGCAGGAATCGAGCACGCCATCCTGGATTTCGGCCAGATAAGTCGATGCGGGATTGTCGTTGTTGTCGTACAGCATCGCGACCAGGAACGAACGACTGCCGGCCAGGCCACGCGCGGCGGGACTTGGGCGATAGTTCATCGACTCCATCGCCGCCAGCACCTTCTGGCGCGTTGCCTCCTTGACCGACGGCTCCTCGTTCAGGACGCGGGAAACCGTTTTCGGCGAGACGCCTGTTGCGCGCGCCACATCTTCCAGTCGCACTCGCATGGTGTTTCGAATCTCCTGCCGCTGCCCGGTGGCGTGCGATGGCCCGGATATTAGAGCTTGTCCGGCGAGTGTCTCCAACTGGCCCGCGCCGCCGGGCCGCAACCGCCGGGCGGCAGCCAGCCTTCGTTCTTCCCCGGCTCGTGCGCAAACGGCTCCCGGTGCGGATCGCACGGAGACCGTGGACAGGCCTTCAGGCCCGCGCCGCCACCTCGTCAATGCGCTTCAGCATGTCCGCCGGATCCTCGTACACGCGGAACGCGCCGGAGCGGGCGAGTTCTTCTTCGCCGTAGCCGCCGGAGAGCAGGCCGATGCCCAGCGCGCGGGCGCGCTGCGCGGCGAGCATGTCCCACACGCTGTCGCCCACCACCATGGCGCGGGTGATGTCCACGCCCAGCCGTTCGGCGGCGGCGAGGAACAGGTCGGGGTCGGGCTTGGCGTGGCGCACCTGGTCGCGGGTCACTACTGGCACCTTCGCGGGATCGACGCCGAGTGCTTCGAGGTTGTGGCGAGCGGTGCGCAGCTGGCCGCTGGTGGCGATCGCCCAGGGGATTTCCGCGGCGCTGAGGTAGGCCAGCAGTTCGCGCGCGCCGGGCAGCGGCTTGACCGCGCCCTGCGCATGCTGGCGGTTGAACGCGGCGGCGTGGGCGTCATACAGGCGGGTGCGGCGTTCCTCGCTGATTTCCTGCCCGGTCTCGCGCAGCAGCATGCGGGTGAACAGGCCGCCACTCATGCCGATGCGGCGGTGGATGCGCCATACCGAGAGGTCGATGCCTTCGCTGTCCAGCGCTTCCTTCCACGCCAGCACATGCTGGTAGACGCTGTCGACGAGGGTGCCGTCGAGGTCGAACAGGAAGGCGCTGTCGCGGCGTGGCATGGCGGGTCCGTGGCTCATTTGAAAAGTGCGGCCGAGGATGGCCGCCCGTTTGATCTTCGCAATCAGGGACGATTGCAGGAACATTGAAAAGTGCGGCCACGCATCGCCGCCGGCTTGATTTTGCGACCACCATCCATGGCGGTGGTCTCCCTGCGGGCCATCGCCGCCCCGACGTCAAAAATCGCTCGGGGCGATTTTCTCGCGATCAGGCACGATCGCAACGAACAAGGCTGTGGCCCGCGGCACGCAGCGCGATCGCCGCGGCGCCCAGCAGGCCGGGTTCCGGATGCACGATGGCCAGCGTGGGCACCCGTTCCATCGTCTCGCGGAAGCGACCCTTGGCTTCGAAGCGTTCGCGGAAGCCGCCGCGATGCAGCCACGGCAGCAGGAACGGCAACACGCCGCCGGTGAGGTAGACGCCGTCCCAGCCGCCCAGGCTCAGCACCAGGTCGCCGGCCACGCTGCCGAAGATGCCGGCCAGCGTCTCCACCGTGCGCACGCACAGCGGGTCGCTGCCGTCCTCGGCGTGCGCGGTGATGTCCTCGGGCGTGTATTCCTCGGCCGGCTGGCCGGCGATGTCGGCCAGCGCGAGATAGAGGTTCACCAGGCCGTTGCCGCAGATCATGCGCTCGTTGGAGACGCGGCCGAAGCGCGCGTTGAGCCGGTGCAGGATCTCCACATCCTCGGCGGTGTGCGCGGCGAAGCCGGCGTGGCCACCCTCGCTTTCCAGCACGATCCACTGTTCGTCGCGCCACAGCAGGCCGGCCACGCCGAGGCCGGTGCCCGGCCCCATCACCACGAAGGTCTGCGGCTGCGGCAGGCCCAGCGTTGGCGCGCCCAGCGGACCCACCGGCGCCAGCGCGTCGGTGGCCAGCAGCGGCACCGCCATGCTCTGCGCGGCGAAATCGTTGACCAGCCGCACCGATTGCATGCCCAGTTCGGCCTGCAGCGCATGCGCGGCGATCGCCCAGGGATTGTTGGTGACCTTCACCGTCTCGCCGCCGGCGATGCGCCCCGCCGCGGCGATCACCGCCTGCGCGGGGTGGCAGCCGGTGTCGGCGAAGTACTGCCGCGCGGCGGCGGCGAGCGAGGCGAAATCCTTGACCCGGTAGCGGCGCACGCTGTCCATGACCAGCGGCGTGGCGGTGTCGTCGCCGGCCAGCGCGAAGCGCACGTTGGTGCCGCCCAGGTCGGCAAGCAGGGTGGAGGGGGTTGCGTGGGGCATCGGGGGACAGCCTGCGGCGGTGCACAAAGGACAAGCCTGCCTTGTCAGGCCGGTGCGCGTCTACTGTGTGCATACGTATGGTGCGCAAACGGGGCTTGGAACCCGTCCAGATCCCCCCCGTGGCCCGCGTCAGGACAACGCAGGCCACGGGAGGCTCGTAACCCACGCTCAGGCATGCTTGTGCTTGTGGTGGTGCTTGCCCGATCCGGCGGGCGGCGCACCTGCGGCGGGTGGATTCTGCGCCGCCAGCGCGGCGAGCAATGCCTGGCCGTTCGGACTGCCCAGCCCGGTACAGGCGTCCCAGCCCGGCCCGGCCGCGTAGCTGCCGTTGTTGCCCTGGGTGATGTCGTTGAAGGCCGACTCGCCGATCTGGTAGAGCGCGGCGTGCACGTCGCCCGCGGCACGGCCCAGCGACTGGTTGCAGCGCGCCAGCAGCGCGGCCCACAGCGGCGCCACCGCGCTGGTGCCGCCGATCACTTCGACCTGGCCGTCCACGCTCACCTGGTAGCCGGTGAGCGGGTCGGCGTCGCCCGCCACGTCGGGTACGCCGCGGCCGGCGAAGCCGTTCGGCGCCTGCGGCACGCCGGCGCCCTGCTGCCATGCGGGCAGCGCATAGTCCACGCTGACGCCGCCGCCGGTGGCGCCTTCATTGCCGGCAGTCTCGTTCCACACCGTTTCGCCGGTGATCGCGCTGGCGCTGGCGGTGAGCGTGGTGCCGCCGCAGGCCAGCGCATACGGGCTGGAGGCGGGGAAGTCCACGTGCGGCTGGCCGTCGCTCTCGCCATCGCCGGAACCGCCGTCGCCCGCGGCGGCGGTCACCGTGACGCCGAGCGCGGCGGCGTCCTCCAGCGCGCTCTGCATCGCGGCGAGCGAGGGCGCGCTCCAGCTGTCCTCAGGGCCGCCCCAGCTGATCGAGATCACCGAGGGCTTGCGCGTGGCGTCGTGCGCCGCCTGCGAGATCGCCTCGTAGAAACCCTGGTCGGTGTTCGGCGCGAAGTACACCGCGATCGTCGCGCCCGGCGCCAGCGCACCCACCATTTCGATGTCCAGCATCACCTCGGCGTCGGCCGCGCCGCCGGGGCGGTTCTTGCCGCCGGCCACGGATACCGCCGTCACCGTGGGCGTGGCGATGCCCAGTGCGGCGAAATAGGTGGTGAGGTCGGTCTTGCGGAAGCCGCCGCCCAGCTCGATCAGCGCCACGCACTGGCCGCTGCCGTCGGTGTTCGCGGGGAAGTTGTAGAGCTGTCCCATCTGGGGCGGCGTGTAGGTCTGGTTCGGCGTCGCCAGCGCCTTGCGGAAGTGCGGCTTCGCCACCGGGCGGCGGTCCAGGCCCAGCACGGCGATCACCGAGGGAGCCAGTCCGGGCGGCAACACGGGCGCCTGCGTGTGGCCGACGACATAGCGCCGCGCGCCGGGCGTCCGGTAGCGCCCCAGTTGCACGCCGAACGCGTGTTGCAGCGCGTCCACCGAGCCCTTGAAGTGCAGCACGCGCCGGTGCGAATCGCAGCCGGTTTCCACGAGGCCGTGCGTGCGGGCGTGGGCGCGCACGCGCTCAATGTCGGCCGGATCAGCACCGCAGTGCGCGCCAAACTCGCCGCGCGGCCAGCGTGGTGATTGCGGCCACGCGGCGGGAGCCGGCGCCCGCCCCATGCGCCGCAACACCACGGTGACCCCGAGCGGCGTGTGGCTGCGGTGCGGGCCGAGGTAACGCGTCCCGGCGGGAAAGGGGTGGCCGGCATGGGCAACGCGGTGCGCGGAAGTGTTCATGAGGGTGCCTCCCGTGATGGTCGAGGCGAGCCTGCGCCGAACCGTGTATGCAGGGCGTGGGCCAGATGTTGGCGCTTCGTGCGGCGCGGCTGCGGCAAAGCGTCCGCGGCGGTCGTGGCTGCGTGGCGCGGCGCTAAAATGCACGGATTCCTCCGCGAGACCGCCCCATGAGCTTTCCCGCCATCCGTCTGCGCCGCATGCGCCACGACGCCTTCTCCCGCGCGCTGATGCGCGAGCACAGTCTGCTGCCTTCCGATCTCATCATGGTTGCCTTCGTGATCGATGGCGAAGGCCGGCGCGAGGCCGTACCGTCGATGCCGGGCGTGGACCGGCTTTCCATCGACGAGCTGGTGAAGCTCGCCGGCGAGTGCGTGCGCCTCGGCATTCCCGCGCTGGCGCTGTTTCCGTCGCCGGGGCAGGGCGTGAAGAGCGAGGACGCGCGCGAGGCGTGGAACCCCGACAACCTGATGCACCGCGCCACGCGTGCGCTGAAGAAGGCCTACCCCGAGCTGGGCCTGATCGGCGACGTGGCGCTCGACCCCTATACCACCCACGGCCAGGACGGTCTGATCGACGAAAGCGGCTACGTGATGAACGAGCCCACCGTCGCGGCGCTGGTGAAGATGTCGCTGGCCCAGGCCGACGCCGGCATGGACGTGGTGGCGCCCTCGGACATGATGGACGGTCGCATCGGCGCGATCCGCGAGGCGCTGGAGCAGGCCGACCACATCCACACCCGCATCCTCGCCTACTCGGCCAAGTACGCGTCGAGCTTCTACGGCCCGTTCCGCGACGCGGTGGGCTCGTCCGCCAACCTCGGCAAGGGCAACAAGCACACCTACCAGATGGACGTGGCCAACAGCGACGAAGCGTTGCGCGAGGTGGAGCTCGACATCGCCGAGGGCGCCGACATGGTGATGGTGAAGCCCGGCCTGCCCTATCTCGACGTGCTGCGCCGGGTGAAGGACGCCTTCGGCATGCCCACCCTCGTCTACCAGGTGAGTGGCGAGTACGCGATGCTCAAGGCCGCCGCGCAGAACGGCTGGCTGGACGAGAAGCCCGTGGTGCTGGAAACCCTCACGGCCTTCAAGCGCGCAGGGGCGGACGCGATCCTCACTTACTACGCGGTGGATGCGGCGCGCTGGTTGCGCGGGGAATAGTCGAATCGCTTGCCCGAAAAAAAACACGGCAGCGACCGCGGCGAGTCCGGCGCACAGCGCAGGATGGTGCCGAGGAGTTCCACCTGATTTCCCATCTTGATCGTGCAGCCTTGGCCAAGCGCCGGGGCGAGGGAGTGCCATGAAGCCGTGGATCGTGTCGCTGACGTTGTTGCTTGCATGCGCGAGCCTGCAGGCGAAAGCCGAGGTGTGGCAGCCGGCTGCCGGGCACGTGCAGATACCGCTGTGGCCGGGCACGCCGCCCGACATGATGGCCATGCCGGGGCCGGAGTACGCGAAAACCGGCACCACGCTGCTCGCCGGCAAGACCGTGACCGCGGTGAGCAACGTGTCGCGGCCCACCATGACGGTCTATGCCCCGCAAGGAAACAACACCGGCGCCGCGGTGGTGGTGATCCCCGGTGGCGGCTTCGAGATACTGGCCATCGATCTGGAAGGCACCGAGATCTGCGACTGGCTTACCGCGCGCGGCATCACCTGCGTGCTGCTGAAATACCGCGTTCCGGGCGCGCCCTACGACTGGCACTGCGATTGTCGGCCGCACAATTACCAGGTGCCGACGATGGCGCTGGAGGACGTGCAGCGCACGATGGGTCTGGTGCGCCTGCATGCGAAGGCATGGCACATCGATCCCCACAAGGTCGGCGTGGTCGGTTTCTCCGCCGGCGGTTTCCTGGTGGCGGAAATCAGCACGCACTTCAACAAGCGTTTGTACAAGCCGGTGGATACGGCCGACAAGGAAAGTGCGCGCCCGGATTTCGCGATGGCGATCTACCCCGGACACCTCGCGCATGACGATGGCAGTTTGAACAGGAACGTGCCCGTTACCCGCGACACGCCGCCCACCTTCATCGTGCAGGCCGAGAACGACGACGTGGATGGCGTGCAGCAGGCGCTGACTTATTTCGCCGCGCTGAAAGCCGCCGACGTGCCGACGGAGGTGCATCTGTACGCGCAAGGCGGCCATGCCTTCGGCGTGCGGCGCACGAACCTGCCGATCACCCACTGGACCGATCTGGCGGATGCGTGGATGCGCACGATAGGCGTGCTTCCACCCTGAGGCTGTTCACGCATACTGCGCGATGCCCTTGCCGAACGACCAGTTCTCTTTGGCTGTCTCCAGCAGGTTGATGAAGACGTCCTCGGGGCGCAGGCCGGGATCGGCGGCGAGCTTCTCGGCCACGCTGCGGTAGAACGCCTGCTTCTGCGCCACCGTGCGCGTGTTGTTGCAGGCGATCTGCACGATCACCAGATCGTCGCTGCGCGCGATGCCGAGGTAGTGCGGGTCGTAGTCGAACTCATCGGCCTCATGCTGGTGGATCAGGATGAAACGATCATCCTCGGGCACGTTGAAGGTCTCGCGCATGGCTTCGTAGATGCCGTTGCGCAGTGCGGCGAGCTGGGCGGCGGACTTGCCGCGGCGCAGGGAGATGCGGACGAGAGGCATGGGTAGCTCCGTGGGTGTGGGGTTCAGTGCGGTTGCGAGACATGGCCTACGCGGTAGAGCTGGCGATCCGCGTGGGCAAGATCGGGGCGCAGCGTCGGCCACAGGCGCAGGCGCAGCAGGGTCCAGCCGGCCGGGTCGCAGGCGCTGATCGCGGCCAGCGCGCCGGCGGCGCGGTCCTGCCGCGCCGCGGCGATCTCCGCAGCACGCAGTTCAGCAAGGTCGGCATGCGCGGGAATCACGACGAGCTCACGCGTGGCGCAAACGGCGTCGTGCAGGTCGGCGGCCAGTTCCGCCCGCCACGGTATCCACGTGCGCACCGCGGGGCGGCCGAAGTCGCGCGCCAGCGTGGCGAAGCCGGCGCCGCCGAGGAAGGCGTTCATGCCCTCGCTGTCGTGCCACAGGTAGAACGGCGCGTAGAGATTGTCGCGGCTAGGCAGCGCATCGTCGTTGCGCGAGGCGTGCAACCAGGCCTTGAACGCGAGACCGGGGAAGTCGTCGAGCAGATGACCCTTGTCCGCGATGCGGCGGCGGATGATCGCCATGTCGTAATCGGCAGGCAGCGTGATGGCGTACTGCATCGCGATCATGGCGCCAGTTCCTTGCGCAGCACGCCGATCGCCGAGAACGCACAGGGCCAGCCCGCGTAGAACGCGAGGTGGGTGATCAGCTCGACCAGTTCCGCCTCGATCAGGCCGTTGTCGCGGGCGCGAGCGAAGTGGAACGGCAACTGCTCCGTGCGGTTGAGCGCGACCAGCGCCGCCAGCGTGGCGATGCTGCGCTCGCGAGGAGCGAGTCCGCTGCGCGCCCAGATGTCGGCGAACAGCACCTCGTCGGTGAGTTCGGCCAGCTTCGGCGCGAAGTCGCCGATGCTCTTGCGGGCGTAATGCGGATCGTGGGCCATCTCGGCAGTCTCCGGGGGATTTGACGGCAGCCACCATAGCGCTCCATGATGATCCTGAAAATCGGGAAATTTGGAATTTATTGTCCCGGAAAACAGGATTGTTACCATGCCTCGCGTCAACTTCGACATCGATAATCTGCGCAGCTTCGCCACCGGCATCGAGCTGGGCAGCTTTGCGCAGGCGGCGGAACGGCTGAGCCGCTCCACCTCGGCGGTGAGCGCGCAGCTGAAGAAGCTGGAGCAGCAGGCCGGCACGCCGCTGCTGCGCAAGGTCGGCCGCGGCATGGCGCTCACCGAGGCGGGCGAGGTGATGCTGGGTTACGCGCGGCGCCTGCTGGAATTGAACGACGAGGCCGCCGCGGCGATCCGCGGCGCGGAACTGGAAGGCCGCGTGCGACTGGGCCTGCAAGAGGACTTCGGCGAAAGCCTGCTGCCGGCGGTGCTGGGCCGCTTCGCGCGGGCGCACCCGCGGCTGCGCATCGAGGCGCGCATCGCGCGCAACGCAGAGCTGCTCGATGGCGTGAATCGCGGCCGGCTGGATCTCGCGCTGGCTTGGGAAGCCGGCACGGACAGCCCGCACGCCGAGCGCGTGGGGCGCTGGCCGATGCGCTGGATAGCTGCGGCCGGTGCGCCGGCCGCGAAACTGCGTCGACGCGGCGAACCGCTGCCGCTGGCGGTGCTGGAATCGCCTTGCCTGCTCCGCAACGCGGCGATCGAGGCGCTGGACCGCGCGGGTATCGCGTGGCGCGTCGCCTTCAGCAGCGCCAGCCTCGCCGGCACATGGGCCGCGGTGAGCGCGGGGCTGGGCGTGAGCGTGCGCACGCCGTTGGGCCTGCCGGCCAACGTGCGGGCGCTCACCGCCAAGGAGGCCGGACTGCCCGCACTGCCGATGCTGGGGCTGGCGCTGCATCGCGCCGACGCGGAACCGGCGCCAGCGGTGGCCCAGTTGGCCGGCATCATCCAGCGCACGCTGGCGGCAGGGTGATTGCGCTACTACGGCGTTTTCAATGCCCGCGCTTCGGCGCGGTCAGCCTGATCTCGTACAGCTTCGGCCAGCACTTGCCGGTGACGAACAGGCGGTCGTGCTGCGCGTCGTAGGCGATGCCGTTCAGTACGTCGTTGACGGGATCGGCCAGCGTGCCGGCCGGCGGCACCAGACCAGCCAGTTCGATCCAGCCCACCACCTTGCCGCTCTTCGGGTCGATGCGTGCGATGCGCGTGGTCAGCCACACGTTGGCGTAGATCTGGCCCTTCACCCATTCCAGTTCGTTGATGTTCTGCAGCGGATGGCCGTCGGCGGTGACCTGGATGCTGCCCACCTGCTTGAGCGTGTCGGGATCGAGGATGCGGATGGTAGGCGTGCCGTCGCTCATGTACAGGCGCTTGCCATCGCTGGTCAGCGCCCAGCCTTCGCCCGGATAGTCGAAACGCGCCTGCGGCTTCAGCGTGGCGAGGTCGTAGACGAAACCCTCGTGGCTCTGCCAGGTGAGCTGGATCAGCTTGTCCTTCCACACCGCGATGCCTTCGCCATAGTCCGGCCATGGCGTGGGCGACTGCTGCAGCACCTTGCCGGTCGCCAGTTCCACCTTGCGCACGCCGGAGCTGCCCACCTGGCCGGTGCTCTCGTAGAGATGGCCGTCCAGATACAGCAAGCCCTCGGTATAGGCCTGCGGATCGTGCGGGTAGCCGTGCACCACGCGGTAGCCGTAGACGGGAATGTTGTCGTGCGCGCGCGCCGGGGCGATGCAAGTCAGGGCGAATGCTGCGGCGGCGATGGCGGCGAGGATTTTCATGGTCTTGGATGATCCCATGCTGCGGCCTTGCGTGGCAGCACAGCCGGTGAATGCGGGCGCGTGGAATAATCGGGACCCGCGAACGGAACGGAGTGCACGTGGACAGCCATCATTTCCTGCAGGTTGCCGTGGTGTTCCTGCTGGCCACGGTGATCGCGGTGCCGCTGACCAAGCGCTTCCGGCTGGGCTCGGTGCTGGGCTATCTGCTGGCAGGCATGGCGATAGGGCCGCAGGCGCTGGGCCTGGTGGGCGACACCGAGGGCGTCGCCGCGATTTCCGAGTTCGGCGTGGTGCTGATGCTGTTCGTGATCGGCCTGGAGCTGTCGCCGCAACGGTTGTGGGTGATGCGCCGCTCGGTCTTCGGCACCGGCCTGCTGCAGGTGCTGGCCACCAGCACGGTGATCGGCGTGATCGCCTGGCGCCTGCTCGGCCTCACGCCGGGGGCGGCGTTCATCGTGGGCGGCAGCCTGGCGCTGTCCTCCACCGCGTTCGGCCTGCAGATCCTCGGCGAGCGCAAGGAGGCCGGCACCTCCTACGGCCGGCAGGCGTTCGCGATCCTGCTGTTCCAGGATCTCGCGGCGATCCCGCTGATCGCGGCAGTGCCGCTGTTGGCCAGCAGCACGACCAGCCACGGCTTCGATCTCGCGGGCACGCTGCGCACGGTGGGCGTGATCGTGGCGGTGGTGGTGGGGGGCCGCTACCTGCTGCGGCCGGTGTTCCGCTTCGTGGCGAAGGCGGACGCGGTGGAGGTGTCCACCGCCACCGCGCTGCTGGTGGTGATGGGCGTGGCGCTGCTGATGGAGGTGGCTGGCGTGTCGGTGACGCTGGGCGCCTTCCTCGCCGGCGTGCTGCTGGCCGATTCGGAATACCGCCACGAGCTGGAATCCAACATCGAGCCATTCAAGGGCCTGCTGTTGGGGTTGTTCTTCATCAGCGTGGGCATGTCGATGGACATCTCGCTGCTGCTGCGCGCGCCGGTGCTGGTGCTGGGCCTGGTCGCCGCGCTGCTGCTGCTGAAGGGCGCGCTGCTGTGGCCGCTGGGGCGCATCGTGGGCGGCCTGGAGCGCGGCGATGCGCTGCGCCTCGCGGTGCTGCTGGCTTGCGGCGGCGAGTTCGCCTTCGTGGTGCTGAAGCTGGCCGGCGAGCAGGGCCTGATCAGCGCGCGCCAGCACAACCTGCTGGTGCTGGCGATCACGCTGTCGATGGCGTTGACGCCGCTGCTGGTGACGGGCCTGGCGAAGCTGCTGGGTGCGCACAAGGTGCGCAAGCCGGCACGCGATTTCGACACCATCGTGGCGCACTCGCCGCGCGTGATCATCGCCGGCTATGGCCGCATGGGGCAGATCGTGTCGCGCGTGCTGCGTGCGGAGGGGATCCCGTTCGTGGCGCTGGACCACTCGGTCGAGCAGGTGGACCTGATCCGCCGCTTCGGTCGCGGCAGCGACATCTTCTATGGCGATCCCGCGCGCCCCGAGTTGCTGCGCGCCGCGCAGGCGGACAAGGCCGAGGTGTTCGTGCTGGCCAGCGACAATCCCGAATCCAGCCTGCATGTGGCACGCGTGGTGCGGCGCATGTATCCGCACCTGAAGATCGTGGCGCGCGCGCGCAACCGCCAGCACGTGTGGCGGTTGATGGATCTCGGCATCGACGAACCGATCCGCGAGACGCTCTATTCCAGCCTCAAGATGACCAAGCAGACGCTGATCGCGCTGGGCCTGACGCCCGAACGCGCGATGGATCGCGTGGAACGTTTCCGCCGCCAGGACGCCGAGTTGATCAAGACGCAGTACCTCGTCTACGACGACGAGGCCAAGCTGGTGCAGACCACGAAAGAGGCGCTGGCCGAACTCGACAAGCTGTTCGAGGCCGACGACGAGCCGCAGGCGCGCCAGGCGCGCGAGCGCAATCCGGACACGCCGTTGACCAGTCCGGACTGAGCCGTTCGCAAGATGTTTTCGCCTTATTTTGCGGTGTCTTACGGGTTCCTGCGTACGCAAAAACCTGCCGTCAACGCGGCTCGTCAAGCAGCGTTTCGACGGGCATGCCCAAGCCCGCGCATCCGCTCGTCATCCGCTTCGGTCGCCTCGGCGACACCGTGTTGCTGCAGCCGCTGCTGCACAAGCTGCAGCAGCGCTACGGCCAGCCCTGTGACCTGCTCGCGATCGGTGCTTGGCCGGCCGAGCTGTACGCGAGCCAGCCCGAGGTGGCCGAGGTGCTCGCCTTGCGCGCGCCACGCCGGCCGCTGCTGCTCAGCCGCGAACGCTGGCGCGCGATAGCCTGGCTGCACGAGCGGCGCGAGGCACCGGTCTACGTGTGCGAGCCGCAGCCGCGGGCGCTGCTGCGGATCCAGCGCATGCTCCGGCTGGCGGGCGTGCCGGCGGCGCATCGCGCGTATCTGATCGATCTGCCGCTGCGCGAACGCGAGCACTGGGTCGATCACCTGCTGCGTTTCGGCGACGGCACGCCGACGGCGTTCCAGGGCCGCTGCGATGCGCTGGCGGTCGACCCCGGCGCCGCCCCGCAACTGCAGGTCGACGCGTCGGCCCGGATCGATTGCGAACGCTGGCTGCGCGCCCGCGGCCTGCACGGCCATCCGCTGGTGCTGTTGCAGCCGGCCAACAAGCGCACCCTGCGCTGGAACGGCGTGCGCGCGATTGCGGACGACGACAAGGCGTGGCCGGTGCAGCACTGGGCGGCGCTGGCCTGGACGATCCTGGAGACGCTGCCCTCGGCCCGGGTGCTGCTGTGCGGCAGCCCGCAGGAGGCCGATTACCTGGAAGGTATCCGCGCCATCGCGGCCAGCGAGGCGGTGATCTCGACGGCGGACGAGTTGCCGCTGACGCGGCTGAAAGCCTTGCTGGGTTGCGCGCACAGCATGGTGTCGGTGGATACGGGACCGGCACACCTCGCCGCTGCGCTGGGAAGTCCGCTGGTGGTGATGTTCGGCGCCGCCGCGCCCACGCACTGGGCGCCGCGCGCCGCGCCGGGCAGCACGGTGACGGTGCTGGGCGGGGCGTCATGCCACGCGCGGGTGGATGCCCTCACGGTGGCGCAGGTCGCCGATGCCTGGCGCGGCCTGCCGCCGCGTCAGGTGCGTTGGCGTGCGGTGGCCTGAGGATGCGCCGGCGCTGACCGACGCGTTCCTGTTCGATCCCGCTCACTCCGCCGGCTGGGCCGGCTGGCGCAGGGTCTGGCGCACGCTGGGGATCGCGCTGCTGCGCACCGCCAGTTCGTGGGCGATGTCCACGTAGCCGAGCTGGCGCGCCACGTCGGCGGCGGTGCGGCCGAACGCGTCGGCGGCGGCGCGTTCGGCGCCGCGCGACAGCAGCACGCGGGCGGGTGGCAGCAGCGCGTGCATCGCGCAGGCGTGCAGCGCGGTGACGCCGCGCTGGTCGGCATGCGCCACGTCGGCGCCGGCTTCCAGCAGCACCGGCACCAGTGCGCCGAGATGGGTGGCGTCGCAGTCGCTGCCGGGGCGCAGCTGGGCGCCGAGCAGCAGCAGCAGCGCGGTCTTGCCTTCGCCGTCGGCGTGGTTGATGCCGGCGCCGTGCTTGAGCAGCACGTCGAGCAGGCGCCGCGCGCGCAGGCTGTCGTTGTGCTCGAAACCGTATTGCGCGGCGGCGTGCAGCGCGCTGTGGCCGCGCGCGTCGACGGCGTTGACGTCGGCACCGGCGGCAAGCAGGGCTTCGGCCAGTTCGGCGCGGCCCATCGCGGCGGCCACCATCAGTGCGGTGCTCTGGTTCGGCAGGCGCTGGTCGACCTCGGCCTTGCGTTCCAGCAGTAGCGCCACGGTGCTCTCGCGGCCACCGGCCACGGCGGCGGCCAGCGGGGTGATGCCGTTCGCCGTGGCCAGCGCGGGATCGGCGCCGGCGTAGAGCAGGCAGGCGGCGAGTTCGCGATGGCCGGCGCCGCAGGCGTGCAGCAGCGCGCTGGCGCCGTGCGCGTCGACGGTGTCGACCGCGAAGCCCAGTTCCAGCAGGCGTTGCACCGCGACCAGCGCGCCGGCCTGCGCCGCGGCAGGCAGGTCGTCGGCGCGCAGCGGGCGGCGCGGCCGCGCCCAGCCGCCCCAGTCCAGCCAGCGTTCGATCGCCGGATGTTCCAGCGCGAGACCCAGCGGTGTCTCGCCGTTGGCGTCGGCAGCCTCGGCGTCGGCGCCGTGGGCGATCAGCGCGCGCACCAGCGGCAATGCGGCTTCGCCATGTTCCAGCGCGGCGAACAGCGGCGTGCGGCCGTCGCGGTCGCGGCTGTTCGGATTGCTGCCGCGCACGAGCAGGTCCTGCAGCAGTTCGCTCTGGCCGTTCGCTGCGGCCAGTTGCAGCGGCGTGCGCTCGCGCGCATCGGGGCCGAACGGATCGGCGCCGCGTTCGAGCAAGGCAAGCGGCAGCGCCGCGCCCTGTGCCGAGCCGCCGAGCCGCTGCAGTGCCTGGGCGAGCAGGCCGGCACCGGCCGGAGTGGCGCCGGCCTGCAGCAGGTCATCGATGGCTTCGGTCGAAGCGGGCAGTTGCAGCAGCAGGGCGTCGAACAGGCGGCGCCCGAGCGGCGGCAGCGCGGTGCGCTCATCGTTGGCGACGATGGCTTCGTCGCCGTGCTCATCATCCGGCTGCTGCGCGGCGAGGCGCGCCTCGGCGGCCAGGCCGTGGTCCAGCAGCCAGCGCCGGGCCTGACTCTGGCCGGGTTGGGCGAGGTCGAGATAGAGCTGAGCCAGCTGCGCCTGCGGCCAGTCGCGCACGCGCGTGGCGAAGCCGGAGACGATCGCCCAGTGGCCGAAGCGCAGCGCGTCGAGCAGGTGCGCCGGGGTGTCGGCGCCGGAGGAGAGCGCCGCGTCGCCGAGATTGGCCGGCAGCGGGGTTTCCGGAT
Source organism: Rhodanobacter sp. C06 (assembly GCF_002001105.1). Lineage (GTDB taxonomy): Bacteria > Pseudomonadota > Gammaproteobacteria > Xanthomonadales > Rhodanobacteraceae > Rhodanobacter_A. The sequence goes on from NZ_MUNP01000043.1 coordinate 102,439, forward strand.
CGAGCAGGGCGACCAGATCCCAGCGGCCGGTGGCGGCGGCGTGGTCGAGCGCGCTGCGGCCGTCGCTGCCCGGCGTCTTCGGCTCGGCGCCCAGCGCGAGCAGCGCACGCACGGTGTCCGCATGGGCGCGCGGCGACTGGCAGGCGAGCGTGAGTGCGTCGCGGCCATGGCTGTCGCGCGCGCGGGCGTCGGGCTGCGCTTCGGCCAGCCGCTGCACGATGCCCACCGCACCGGCGCGTGCGGCTTCCATCAGTGCGGTGCTGCCGTGGCGATCAGCCAGTGCAACGTCGGCACCGGCGGCGCACAGCGCGCGGGCGATCTGCTCGTGGCCCTCGGCGGCGGCGGCGACCAGCGCGCTGCGGCGGCGCGCGTCCACCGCGTTCACCGCGGCGCGGTGCTTGAGCAGCAGCTTCACGCCGGCGGGATCGTCGTCGGCGATGCCGGCGGCGGCGACCAGGGCGGGCTCGCCGTTCGCCGGTGCGGGCTTCGCACCGCGTTCGAGGAGGAATTTCGCCAGCGGCCAGTTCGCGGCGCGGCAGGCCACCGCGAGCGGGCTGGCACCGGCCTGGTCCAGCGCATTGATCGGCGCGCCGGCGTCCAGCAGCATCGCCGCCACCATCGGTTCCTCGCTGAGCACCGCGCCGTGCAGGGCGGTGCGGCCCTCGGTGTCGGCGGCGAGCGGATCGGCACCGTTCGCGAGCAGGGTCATCACCGCCTCGGAACGGCCGTGCCAGCTGTCGCGGGTAGCGGCGAGCAGCGGGGTGAGCCCGCCGCTGGCGCGGTTGACGTCGGCGCCCTTGGCGATCAGCGCGCGCAGCAGCCGGGTGTCGGGCAGCAGCGCGGCGAGCATCAGCACCGGGCGCTGGTCGCGGTCCGCGGTCAGTGGCGCGGTGGCCGGATCGGCGCCGGCCCCGACCAGGGCCAGCGCGCGCTCGATGTCGCCGTCGCGGGTGGCGGCGAGCAGGGCGGCGGCCTGTTCCGGCGTGCCGGCGGTGCGCTCCTGTTCGCTCAGTGGCGGCACCGGGACTGGTGCCGCGAGCTTGGTGCCTGCCGGCGCGTCGGCGCTGGCGGCGCGCCGGCGATGGCGATCATGCTGGACGCACAGCAGGGTACGCAGCGTGCGGTTGGCCACGACCAGGCAGCCCAGCGGCAGCAGCAGCACGCCGTACAGCGCCAGCGCGGCGATACGGATTTCCGAAGGCAGCATGCCGTACAGGCCGCTCAGCGCGATCGCGCCCCAGGTCAGCACCAGCAAGGCCAGCGCCGCTGGCAGGAAGTGGCTGAAGAAACGTTCCTCGCGCGCCAGATGGCGGCCGAACATCAGGCTGCGCAAGGTGGCGGTGAAGATCCACGAGCCTTCGTGCCGCGCGGGGTAGGCGTCGTCCCATACGAACACCAGGCCGAACGCGGGCCACGGCCGCCACAGCACGGCCAGCGCCAACACCAGGGTGGCGACCAGCGCCAGCGTGGCGGACAAGCTGTGCGATTGCGACAGCGACAGCATCGGCCAAGCCACCAGCGCGAACACGATCATCGCATAGCCGGTGAACATCACCAGGTGCGCCGCACCTCGGCGCAGCACGGTGCGCATGAAGCTGGGCTCGGGTTCGAAACCGACCGCATGGCAGACCGCGGCCATGGTCAGCGCGTTCGCCAGCAGCAGCGGGATCAGGGTCAGCGGGTGGGCGACCAGGCCGGCCAGCGCCACGGCGAGCAGTCCGGGAACGAACCAGGCGAGGGCCTGCAGGAACGGAGGGCGGCGGCGCGATTTGGTCTGGGTCATCGTCACAGTATAGGAACCGTGATGGACACAGACGGTAACCTCGCGTTAACGCGGCGACCGACGCGCGGCACCAACGCGGTACAGCCGCTCAGTCCCGCTTCGCGTCGTGCAGCGTGGCGCCGTAAGCGGGATGGTTGACGCCGGTCAACGCGCTCTCCGGCGGCAATTGCAGATGCCAGCCGCGTTCGCGCAGATGCGCCAGCACCTGCCGGGCATCCTCGCGCGGCAGTCGACGGGTTTCGTCCAGCTGCAGCTCCAGCGCGAAGCGCAGTACGCCCAGCATGTCGCGCAGCGGTTCGGGCAGACCGCCGAAGCCGTCGCGCTCGGCCAGCCACAGGTAGGTATCGGGTTTGCGGCGGCTGGCGTAGACGAAACACTGCATGGGCTTGCCCTCGATGCACGGGTGCAGGAACCGGACATTATCGCGGTGATGCGTCGATTGTTGCGCCAGCACTTGCAACACCCGGTGTGAGCGGGCACAGTGCCGCGAACGAATGTTAAACGCCCGTATGAATTCCGTGTGGATATCGTCGGGCGCGTAAGCCATCCATCCCGATCCGCAGGAGCACGCGATGCACAAGTCCTTCCGTCCCCTCTCGAATGCCACCCGTCCGCTGGCGCTTGCCGCGCTGAGCGTGGCCGTCGCGGGCGCCCTGGTCGCGCCGGGCATGGCACATGCCAGCGCCTTCCAGCTGAAGGAAAACAGCGCCAAGGCCATGGGTCGCGCCTACGCGGGCTCGGCCACGGCCGGCGGCGATGTGTCGGTGGTGGCGAACAACCCGGCCGCGATGAGCGACCTCGACGGCACCTACGTGCAGGCCGACATCACCGCGATCAATTTCAGCGCGAAGTTCAATGGCAGCGCGCACGACGCATTGGGCAACCCGATCAGCGGCGGTAACGGCGGTGACGCCGGCACGACGCTGCCGGTGCCCGCGCTGGCGATCTCCACCAAGGTCAGCGACCGGGTCAACCTCGGCCTCGCGCTCGACGTGCCGTTCGGCTTCCAGACCGAATACGACCGCAATTGGATGGGCCGCTACGACGCAATCAAGACCAAGCTGCAGTCGTTCGACAGCACGCTGTCGGCCTCGTTCAAGATCAACGACCAGTGGAGCGTGGGCGCCAGCGCGATCGCCGAGCGCACCAACGTCGACCTGACCAACGCGATCAACTTCAACGGCGTGGGCAACGGCATCATCAACGGCATCAATGGCCAGCTCGCTGCCGGCGCCGCCCAGGCGGCGGCTGGGATCGCGCAGATCCAGGCCGGCATGGCGGCCGGGCAGATCCCGCCGGCCCAGGGCGCGGCGATGATCCAGCAGATCTTGCAGCAAGCCCAGCAGGGTGCGGCCACTGCCGCTGCCGCGAAGGCTGGTGTGTCTGCCGCCACCCCGCCGGGTTCTGACGGTTATGCCCAGGTCAAGGGCAACAGCTGGGCTTGGGGCTGGCAGGTCGGCGCGTACTGGAAGCCCACCGCGAACGATCGCGTGGCGCTGGACTACCGTTCGCGCATCAGCCACAACTTCGATGGCACCGCGAACTTCACCACCACGCCGGGCTACGACCTGCTGCTGGCCAACCCGGCTCTGGCCTCCAGCATCCCGCCATTCCAGCGCACCGAAGGCAAGGCCCGCCTGACCAATCCGGCCGTCGCCACCCTGAGCTACTGGCACCAGGAAGAGAAGTTCGGCTTGGGCTTCGACCTGGCCTGGACGCAGTGGAGCGTGATGCGCCAGCTCACGCTGAACTACGCGAACCCGCAGCAGCCGACCACGGTGCTGCCGTTCAACTGGCGCAACACCTGGTATGCCTCGGTGGGCGGCGACTACTACGTCACCGACAAGCTGACCTTGCGCGCTGGCGTGGCGATCGACCAGGCGCCGATGAGCGCTTCCAACCGCGACCCGCGCGTGCCTGACGCGGCGCGCCGGATGGCCACCTTCGGCATCGGCTACAAGGCCAGCGAGCACTTCGAGATCAACGCCTCGTACGCGCACATCTTCGTGAGCCATGCGGGCGTGAACGGCGCCACCAGCGCCACCGGCGACGTGCTCACCGGCAGCTTCGACGACTACGGCAACCTGCTGAGCGTGTCGGCGCAGTACAAATTCTGATTGCTTTCAGGCCGGCGGAAGACGGCCTGAAAGCGCGATCCATGGATGGATCGCTCGCGGGCCGATCGCGTCAGTGATCGACTCGCGGAGCCAGGGCCGGGCGCAGTCCGGACTTGGCGAGTCGGGAAAGCGCACCACAGCACTTTCCCGGCATCAGTCAAGCGCTTGGACATCAGATCTGGAAAGGCCTCCCCGTTCGCGGGGAGGCCTTTTTCACAGGTCCGCAGGCTTCAGCCGCGCTTGAGCAACACGTCCAGCATGCGCCGGAAACGCGCTCCGTAGGGCGGGTTGAGCAGGCCGGCGCCGTTCCAGCGCGCCTGGCGGAACACCGGCTTCAGGTGCGAGAAGGTGCGGAAGCCCGCCTCGCCGTGGTAGCCGCCCATGCCGGAGGCACCCACGCCGCCGAACGGCAGCCCGTGCTGGGCGATGTGGTACAGCGTGTCGTTGACGCTGACGCCGCCGGCGTGCGTGTGCGCCAGCACGCGCTCGATCAGCGCGGAGTCGGTCTCGAACAGGTACAGCGCCAGCGGATGCGCGCGGGCGGCGACGTAGGCGATCGCCTCGTCCAGCGTGTCGTAGGGCACGACCGGCAGCAGCGGGCCGAAGATTTCCTCGCGCATCACCGCCATGTCATCGTGCACGTTCGTCAGCAGCACAGGCGGCAGCAGGCGGCGGGTGGGATCGGGCGCGGCGTCACTGAGCGCTTCGACCGTGGCGCCGGCTGCATGCGCCTCGTCGCGCAGCACCGACAGTCGCGCGTAGTGGCGGTCGGTGGCGATGCTGGCGTATTGCGGGTTGCGCGCGAGGTCGGGATACAGCCGCGCCGTCGCCGCACGCGCCGCGTCGATGAATTCGCCCATGCGCGCGCGCGGCAGCAGCACGTAGTCGGGGGCGATGCAGGTCTGCCCCGCGTTGACCAGCTTGCCGAACATGATGCGTTCGGCCGCGTGTTCCAGCCGCGCGCCGGGGCCGACGATGGCGGGCGACTTGCCGCCCAGCTCCAGCGTGACCGGGGTGAGGTTGGCCGCGGCCGCACGCATCACGTGGTGGCCTACCGCGGTGGAGCCGGTGAACAGCAGGTGGTCGAACGGCAGTGCGGCGAAGGCTTGGCCCACGGCGGCGTCGCCGTTCGCCACCACCACTTCCTCCGGCTCGAAGTGCCTGGCGACCAGTGCGGCGAACAGTGTGGAGAAGTGCGGCGTGTACTCGCTCATCTTCAGCATCACGCGGTTGCCGGCGGCGAGCGCGTCGACCAGCGGCCCCACCGCGAGGTAGAGCGGGTAGTTCCACGGCACGATGATGCCGACCACGCCCAGCGGCTGCGGGCGCAGTTCCGTGCGCGCGGGCAGGAACAGCAGGTCGGCGCGGCGCCGCTTCGGCCGCATCCAGCGCCGGCCGTGGCGCAAGGCGTGGCGCACCGCCGACAGGCTGGGAAAGATCTCCAGCAGCTCGGTTTCCTCGGTGGGGCGGTTGCCGAAGTCCGCGTGGATCGCCGCGGCGATCTCCACGCGGTGCGCCTGCAGCAGCTGTCCCAGCGCGTGCAGGCGGGTCGCGCGGACGGCCCAGTCCGGCAGCGGATCGCGCGCATGGGCGTCGCGCATCCGTTGCAGGCCGGTGGGGAGGCTCGTGGCGGCGGGGGTATCCATCGGTCAGAACTTTGCGTGCAGTTCCACGCCCCAGGTGCGCGGCGGCAGGATGTTGGCGTAGGGCGTGCCGAACACCTGCCCGGCGGTATTGTCCACGCCGGACACGTAGCGATGGTTGAACAGGTTGCTGGCGAACACCGCCACGCCCCAGCGGTCATGCGCCGCGTCCCAGCCCAGCCGCACGTCGGTACGGTTCTGCGCGGTTCCCAAGGAGAAGTTGGGGCTCATCTGGCAGGTGCCCTGCGATTGCGACCCGGCGTTGCAGCGCGTCTTCGAGCGGTAGCCGTAGGTCCAGTTGAAGCTCACGTCGCCGTTGGCCACGTCGTGCCAAGTATAGCTGGCGTGGGCGGCGAAGGAATATTTCGGCACGCCGGTGGGCTGGCCGCTGACGTCGATGCCGTTCTGCACGGTGTTGAGATAGGTCTGGTCGATGTAGGCGGCGTTGAAACCGATCTGCAGTGCATCGATCGGTTGCCATTGCAGTTCCAGCTCCGCGCCGGTGGCCTGCTCGTTGCTGCTGCTGATGCCGTAGTGCGGGATGGTGGTGTCGGTCAGCAGGATCAGGCTCTGCTGGTTGAGATACCGGTAGTGGTAGACCGAGCCGTTGAGCAGCAGGTTCGCTTCCGGGAACAGCGTCTTCACCCCCGCCTCGTAGTTCCACACCGTTTCGGGCGCATAGGTCGAATTGAACTGCTGGAAGCCGAAGCCGCCGGCCTGGTAGCCCTTGGCCACGGAGACATAGCCCATGATGTTGGGCGTGAACTTGTAGTCGATCACCGCGCGCGGGCTGACGTCGGTCCAGCTGCGATCGGCGTTCACCAGCACGCCCACCGGCGAGCCGCTGCCCTGGGTGAAGATGACGTTCTGGCCGAACATGGCCAGCGCGTATTGCGCCTGGGGCGGCAGCATCGCGGTAATGCCGGCGTTGTTCAGCGCCAGCACGGTGTCGTCGAACTGCGGCGCCTCGCGCGGCGGGTTGTACCAGCTGAAACTCTTCTGGTCGTGGGTGAAGCGCACGCCGGTGGTGAGGTTGAGGCGGTCGGTGAGGTGCCAGATCACGTCGCCGTACACTGCCCACGACTTGTAGTTCTCGACGTTCAGGATGTGCTCGCGCCACATGTCGCCGAGCAAGGTGTAGGGCACGCCCATCGCGGCAAGCCCGTTGCTGATGTCGGTGAGCGGGGTGCCGGCGCCCAGCACGTTTTGCGCCAGGGTGTCGAGGCTGTCGGTAGTGACGCCGGCCTCGCTGGTCTGGCGCCCCTGCTCGCTGTACCAGCTGGTGCCGGCCACCCAGTCGATCAGGCTGGTGTTGCCGCTCAGCTTGAACTCCTGGTACCAGCTGTTGTTGTGCTCGTAATTGCCGGTTTCGAGGTAGTCGACGACGTGGTTGGTGCCGTCATAGTCGCCCAGGTTCGTCGTGTCGAAGTTGCGCCACGCGGTGGTGGAGGTGAGGCTGCCCCAGCCGAAGCTGTGGTCGATGGTGAGCGTGCTGCCGTCGAAACGCCGCTTCTCGATGGCGTTCACCGTATCGTTGTACAGCGGCGCATGCAGCGGATTCAGGTACGTGGCCGGATCGGCCGGAAAGGGTGCGCGCTGGTTGGTGTCGCTGGTCAGCGGAATCAGGCCGAACGCGGGATGCGGCGGCTGCTTGAGCTGCTCGTGGTCCCAGGACAGCAGCACGCGGGTGTCCGGCGTGAGGTTCCAGCGGTAGACCACGCGCGTGCCCCAGTCGTCGTTGACGCCGTAGTGCTTGCCGGTGGCGGCGTCCTTCACCCAGCCGTCGCTCTGGTTGTCCATCACGCTGACGCGCACCGCCGCGTCCTGGCTGAGCGGGATGTTGACCAGCGCGTTGCCGTAGCGCTCGCCGTAGTTGCCGAAGCGCAGCTTGCCCTTGGCCTCGAAATGGTCGCTGGGCTCGTTGGTGACAACGGAAATGGCGCCACCCGCCGCGTTGCGGCCGAACAAAGTGCCCTGCGGGCCCTTCAGCACTTCGATGCGCTTGATGTCGTTGAAGGCGAGCAGTGCGCCGCCGGTGCTTCCGGCGTAGACGCCGTCGATATATATGCCTACCGGTTGGTCCACGCCCATGCCGAAATTGCCGGAGGACTGCACGCCGCGCAATTCGAACGAGGGTTGGGTGGGCTGGGTGGAGCCCACCACCAGGCCGGGCACGAAGATGTCGATCTTGCTGATGTCGGTGGCGGCCAGCGTGTCGACCTGCTTCGCCGAGACGATCTGCAGCGCGATCGGCACGTCCTGCACTTCCTGGGTGCGGCTCTGCGCGGTGACGGTGACGGCGCCGAGCTGCTTGGCCTTGGCCTCGTCGGTTTTCGCGACCGGCTTGGCCGGCGCGCTCGACGGCGTGGTGTCCTGCGCGGCCAGCGCGGGCAGCGGCGCGCACAGCAGCAGCAGGGCGCCGCCGTGCAGCACTTGGCGCAGGCAGGCGGACAGTGGTCGTTGGCGCATCGTCATCCCGGTTCTCCCCTTGCATCGTCACGCGTGGCGCGCAGCCGCGCCGGAGTCAACATTCGTGTCGTGGTGTGGCGGTGTTCAATGCACGATGTCGCAGTTGCCCTTCAGCGAAAGGATCCAGGCGCGGATCAGCGCCTCGCCCTCGCGGTCCACCGTGCTGCGACCGATCTCCGGCATCATCACGCCGGGCCGGGTGGAGGCCATGCGGTACATCAGGATCGATTCGTCGGGCTTGCCGGGCACGATGTCGAACAGGCGGCCGCCGGTGGCGGGGCCGGCCGCCTCGGGCGACTTGCACAGGCCGAGGCGGTGGTCTTCCGGCGTATCGGGGCCGAGCGAGAAACCGGTGACGCTGGCCACGCCGTTCGGGTTGTGGCACATCGCGCAGTTGATATCGAGGTAAGCCCGTGCGCGCGCGTCGAGCGAGGCGGAAGGGTCGCGCCAATTGGCGTCGCGTGGCACGTCCTTCAGTGCGGGCAGGCCCATCAGGTAGCCCATCGCGACCAAGTGCTCAAGCTGGTTCTGCCGGCCGCTGCCGTAGTCGTAGTCGCGGTTGAGGTGGCGCGCCTTCGGGCCGATCGGCTGGATGTGCCGGCTGAGCATGTCGGCCTCGTGGCAGGTGACGCACTGGCCCTCGTCCGGCACCACGTAGTTGAAGTCCTCGCGTCCGCCCTGGGCGTCGACCAGGGTCAGCGCCTGCACGTCGCCGGTGCGCGCCAGGCTGGCTTCGGTCTGCGCCTCGTTCCACACGTAGGTGAACGGCGTCCAGCCTTCCTTGCGGCGCACCAGCAGGCGCGTCTCGACCATGTGCACGCTGGCAAGGTCCAGGCCCTGGCCGGCGAAGTCGCCGGCGTAGTCCAGCGTGCGCGCCACGTCGCTGAACTTGCCGTCGGCAGCGCGCGGGTAATAGAAGGTCTTGCTGATGATGGTGCCGACCGGGAAATCGAGCGGTCCTTTCGCCGTGTATTTCGCCGATTCGCCTTTCGGCATCCAGATCGTGCGCAGCTTGTGCACGTAGTCGGTGAACAGGTGCGAGTTGAGGCTGTACGGCACCACGCCGGCGTTGAGCTCGAGCTTGCCGTCGCGCGCCTCGACCACGTGCCAGTCGCTGAGCATGGCCGGGCGGCCGTCGGCGTGGAACGCCACCGCCGGCATCGCGCGGTGGCAGCCGGCCAGCAGCAACAGCGCGGCCGGCAACAGGTAGCGGAAGAACTTCACCGGCATGCGCTCAGACCTTCGGCTCGGGGTTCAGCACCACCGCCGGCAACTTCGGCAGCGTGCACTGGAACGGCTTCATGTCGGTGTCGGGATGCTTGTAGCCGTTCGGGCCGTCGGCATTCACCACGCCGCTGACGTCCTGGATGCAGATGCGGTCCTCCGGTGGCAGTTCCTTGCCCTTGAACTTGGGATCGCTGTAGCCGTCCCACAGCACGTCGGGAAAGTGGCCGGAGAGGCCGAACAGCGCGGTCTTCAGCGCCTTGAATTCCAGCCCGCTGGGCGAGTCGCCGCCGCCCTTCAAACGATTGCCGTAGACGAAGATGCCCTTCGGATACGGGTCGTAGTTGGGTGCCACGCCGGTCTTGCTGGCGTAGTTGGTGGAATAGAAGCTGGAGATGATGATGTTCGCCGTCTTGTTGTCGGCGATGTCGTTGTCGAAGATCTCCACCTTCGGGTTGGAGTTCACCACGATGCCCGAGCCGGCCGGCACGCTGGCCACCGCCGAGCCGTTCGCCGCGAAGTTGTCGTGGTTGTTGGCGGTCACCGTGTTCTTGAACACGCGGGTGGAATGGCCGTCCATCAGCAGGTCGGGCATGTTGAAGATCAGGATGCCGCCGGAGTTGTCGGTGGCGGTGTTGCCGTAGACGTCGGCGTCCACCGTGTTCTCGATCTCGATGCCGGCCACGTTGCCGTGCACCTTGTTGTTGCGCACGATCACGTTGGTGGACTGGCCGACGTAGATGCCGGAGTCGGAGGCGCCGATCGCCTCGGAATCCTCGATCAGCGTGTTCTGCGTCTTCACCGGGTAGATGCCGTAGGGGCCGTTGCTGGTCTTCGAACCGTCGGTCCACTGCGTGCGTACGCCGTGGATGGTGATGTTCTTGCCGTGGTTGATCTTCAGCGCATCGCCCTTGGTGTCCTCGATCGTGAGGTTCTCGATGGTGAAGTCGTTCGCGTTAACCAGCAGGCCCTCGGGGCCGACCACCTGGCCCTTGAACGAGAGCACGGTCTGGTCCATGCCGGCACCCTTGATGGTGACGCCGTCGGTGCGCAGGCTGAGCCCGCGTCTGAGGTGATAGTGGCCGGCGGGAATCTCGATCACGCTGCCGGGCTTGGCGTCCAGCAACTGTTCCTGCAGCTTCGCCTCGAAGCCAGCGTCGGTCTGGTTCTGCGGCGCGGGGGCCTGCTGGCTGTTGCAGCCGGCGAGCGCGGCGGCGAAGGCCACGGCAATGAGCGTCTTGCGCATGATCGTTGAACTCCCCATTCGAACGGCGGTGCGGATGGCACCACTGTCGCCCAAGGTGACGCCGCGGGGGAGGGCAAAACGGTCAACTGGCGGGGGGCAAAGCGGCCAGTGTGCGAAGATTTCCGTAGGAGCGCACCCCGTGCGCGAATGCTTTTGCTTCGATCAAGGTACGAAGCATTCGCGCACAGGGTGCGCTCCTGCGGCGCCTCAAGCTGCGGCGCGCCGCGCCTCCTGCGGCGCCATGCCGGTCCAGCGCTTGAACGCGCGGCGGAACTCGCGCGGGTCGCTGTAGCCGACCTCGCCACCGATCTCGGCCACGCTCAGCGCACCGGCCTGCAGCAGCTGCAGCGCGCGCTCGGCGCGCACGCGGTCGTGGATCTCGCGGAACACGCGGCCACTCTCGGTGAGTCGCCGGCGCAGCGAACGCTCGCTGAGGTTGAGCGTGCGTGCCACGTCGGTGAGCGTGGGTTGCTGGCGCAACCGGCTGCGCAGCAGGCGTTCCACCGCGGCGACGATTTCCTGGTGCGGCTCGCCGCCGTCCGCGGTGCGCTGCTGCGCGCACAGCGCCAGCGCCTGCTGCGCGGTGAGCGGGTTGTAGCCTGGCAACGGATGGGCCAGCCAGCGCGTTTCGATCAGCAAGCGGCAACGCGGCGCGTCGAAGCGCAGCTCGCAGCCGAACAGTTGTGCATACTCGTCGGCATGCTGCGGACGCGGGTAGGCCAGTTCCACGCGCAGCGGGCGCAACCCGGCGCCAACCAGCTCGCGCGCGATCATTGTCGAGCTGGCGAACAACTCCTCGCAGAAGAACGGCAGCAGGCTGGCGTCGTCGAACAGCGGCAGCGCGACCATCGCCACGGCGTGCTCGTCGACCGCTTCGAAGGAGAGATCGAGCAGGCAGCCGCAGATCTTGTGGTGGGCGATGCCGGCCAGCATCGCCTCGCCGAAGGTGCGCGAGGTCATCATCGCCAGGCCCAGCAGGCCGAAGCCGCCGATGCTGCCTTCGCGGCCGATGCGCAGACCCGCGTCGCCAACACCTGCGGCCGCCAGCGCGACAAGCGCGCGATGCACGAACAGGCTGGCCTGACGATAGGAGACGCGCAGCGCGGGGTCGGCGATCTGCGCGCGGTTGAGTCCCAGCCCGGCAAACCACGACCGGCTGTCCACGCCGCAGCCATCCGCCAGCTGCACCAGGTAGAGCAGCTTGTTGGTGGGGAATTCCGCCGCGGTATAGCGCGGATCTTCCGTCGCCGGCGTGGCGTGTGCGTGGGAATGGAAGCCGATCATGCCGGCAGGGCGTGCCATGGTGCCGATGCTCCGACGCAGGCAGGCCGAAAGCGGCCTGCAGTCCGGACTTTCTAGCACGCCTGCGCCGCCGGCTGCTTGTGCATTGCGCAAGCAGCCGGCCGAAACGTCGCCTTCCGGTCAGTCACCAGTAGGCGCAGGGCTCAGCGCAAGCCGCCGCTGGCGTAGAGCTTCTCGCCGGTCAGCCAGCCGGCATCGTCGGAGGCCAGGAAGACGGCGATGGACGCGATGTCCTGCGGCTGGCCGATGCGGCCCAGCGGCGTCTCAGCCGCGGCATGGGTGTGGAAGTCGGAGCCGATGAAGCCGGCGCTGTGGGTGCCCTCCGTTTCCACCAGTCCCGGGTTCAGCGCGTTGACGCGGATGCCGCGCGGGCCCAGTTCGCGGGCGAGCGCGCCGGTGATGCCCTCCACCGCAGACTTGGTGGCGGTGTATACCGCCGAGGCCGGCGGCGTGATGCGGCTGACCAGCGAGCCGATGTTGATGATGCTGCCGCCTTGGCCGAGGTGCTTCGCCGCGGCCTGCGTGGTCAGCAGCAGGCCCAGCACGTTGACGTCGAACTGCTTGCGGTAATGCTCTTCGGTGATCGCCTCGATCGGCGCGAACTCGTAGACGCCCGAGTTGTTGACCAGGATGTCGAGGCCGCCGAAATGTTCGACCGTCCGGGCGACGATGGACTGCGCCTCGGCGGCGTCGGCGACGCTGCCCTGCACGGCGAACGCCTTGCCGCCGGCCTCGGTGATCTCGGCCACCACGGCGTCGGCGCCGGCCTTGCTGGACGCGTAGTTCACCGCGACGGCGGCGCCTTCGGCGGCGAGCGCCTTGGCGATGGCCGCGCCGATGCCCTTGGATGCGCCCGTGACGAGGGCGGTCTTGCCTTGCAGCTTGTTCATGAGTGGATTCCTGCGGGTGCGGGGTGGGTGACGGGTTCGTTGATGCCGTAGTTCAAGATATACGAACTATGGAACAATCGTCAAGGGGCGACTAGAATGCCGTCATGCGCCCACTGTTCCATCCCTCGATCGACGACGTCACCGTGGAGGGCATCCTCCACGCGCTGTCCGACCCCGTGCGTGCGTCCATCTACGCCAGGCTGGCGGGGCTGGACTGCGCCGCGACCTGCACCGCGTTGCAGCAGGCCGGCGACCGCACCATTCCCAAATCCTCGTTGTCGCAGCACTTCCGCGTCCTGCGCGAGGCGGGCCTGGTCCGCAGCGAGCGTGCCGGCGTGGAAATGCACAACACCACGCGTTGCGCGGAGATCGAGCAGCGCTTCCCCGGCCTGATTCCCGCCATTCTCAACGCGCACCGCGTGCAGGCGGCGGATGCGCTGCCTTCCCGTACGCCGGGCCGCAGGACGGCGACGGCTGTCGTCAGGAAGAAGGCAAAAGGGCGCTGAAGCTCGGCTTCCAGTCCCCGCAGGCCATGCCGGGACGCGTAATCGAGTCTCAGCTCTCGCGACGGAAATCTTCGAAAAAGGCGTGGTCGATCTCGTAGACCGTCTTCGGTTTCAAGCCGATCAGCTTGTCCTGGAACAGCTCCGCCAATCGCTCGCCGTCGATCAGCTCGATCGGCACCACGCCATCGCGCGTGGCCTCGGCCTCGGCATCCGCAGTGAAGCGACCGGTGGTGATGAACACGCCCTTCTCGGCGCGGCCGAGCAGGGCATTGCGGAACTCGCCCACCGCGCTGCGCGCGACCACGTCCTTGTAGCGCTTGGCCTGGAACGCCACGCGCAGACTGACGAAGGGACTCAGTCGCAGCAGGCCGTAGCCGTCGATGCCTCCGTCACGCGAGCGCTGGGTGACCTCGACTTCCTCGAACCCGTGTTCGCGAAGCAGGCGGCCGCAGATCAGTTCAAAGCCGTAGGGCGGCAGGGATTTGAGTACATCGAGTAGGCCGAGATCCTGTGACTCCTCGGGTGGCTCGGTGTCGGTCAGTTCGGGCTCAACGCGAGGCTCCACGCTTGCGTGCTGCTTGCGTTCGGTCTGCTGAACCTTTACCCGGTCGAGGAAGATGATCCGTGAGGCGTCTTCGTCGAGGTGGGTCTTCCAACCCAGCGGACTCAGAGTCCAGATGCCGCGCCTGCTGTCGTCCAGCAAGCCTTGCCATACCAGGTACTGGCGCGCCCACTGCACCTGGTTGTGGAAGCGATTGGCGCCGGACTTGATGATGGCGTCGGTGATCTCGGGCGGGAGACGCAACTCGCGCGCGATCCAGCGGGAGACCTCCTGCGGCTTCGCCGAGCCGCCAAGTGCGCGCAGGCAATCAAGCAAGGGCCCCATCCAGCGGGTGAATTCAGCCTGCCCTTTTTTTTGTCTCGCCATGCCAACGCTCCGTGCAATGGCATGCAACGTACTCGCAGCATCCGTAGCGTGGCAATGCCGAAGAGCTTCCCCCTCACCCCAACCCTCTCCCCCAAGCGAAGCTTGGGGGAGAGGGAGAAGGGTGCGAGGCTTTCCCGAATCCCGAATCCCGAATCCCGAATCCCGAATCCCGAATCCCGAATCCCGGTTCTTACTCGCCGATCGTCAGCAGCGACGCGTTGCCGCCGGCCGCGGTGGTGTTGATGGTGAGCGTGCGCTCGCCGGCGAAGCGCAGCAGGTAGTGCGGGCCGCCGGCCTTGGGGCCGGTGCCGGAGAGGCTCTCGCCGCCGAACGGCTGCACGCCGACCACGGCGCCGATCTGGTTGCGGTTGACGTAGCAGTTGCCGACGCGGGCGTGGCTGCGGATGTATTCCACGGTGTCGTCGATGCGGCTGTGCACGCCCAGCGTGAGGCCGTAGCCGGTGGCGTTGATCTGCTCGACCACCTGGGCCAGCTCGCTGCCCTTCCAGCGCAGCACGTGCAGCACCGGGCCGAACACTTCGCGGGTGAGCGTGGAGAGCGCGGGGATCTCGTAGGCGCGCGGCGCGAAGAAGGTGCCGTGGGCGGCCACGTCCGAGTCGAGCTTGGCCTCGGCAATCTTCTTGGCCTCCTTGTCCATGCGCGCGGCGTGGTCGACCAGGATCTGCTTCGCGTCCTCGTCGATCACCGGGCCCACGTCGGTGCTGAGCTGGCCGGGGTCGCCGACCTTCAGCTCGGCCATCGCGCCGGCGAGCATGCCGATCACCTTGTCGGCGATGTCCTCCTGCACGAACAGCACGCGCGCGGCGGAGCAGCGCTGGCCGGCGGACTGGAAGGCGGAGGCGATCACGTCCTTGACGATCTGCTCGGGCAGGGCGGAGGAGTCGGCGATCATCGCGTTCTGGCCGCCGGTCTCGGCGATCAGTGCGGCGATCGGCGCGTTGCGCGCGGCCAGCGCGCGGTTGATCGCCCAGGCGGTTTCGGTGGAGCCGGTGAAGGCCACGCCGGCGACGCGCGGATCGCGAGTGAGCGCGGCGCCGACGGTGGCGCCGTCGCCCGGCAGGTACTGCAGCACGGCCGCGGGCACGCCGGCTTCGTGCAGCAGCTTCACCGCGGCATGGCCGATCAGGCTGGTCTGCTCGGCGGGCTTGGCGATCACGCTGTTGCCGGCGGCGAGCGCGGCGCTGACCTGGCCGAGGAAGATCGCCAGCGGGAAGTTCCACGGACTGATGCAGACGAACACGCCGCGGCCGTTGAGGAACAGCTGGTTGCTCTCGCCGGTGGGGCCGGGCAACTGCTCGGGCTGGCCGAACAGGCGACGCGCCATGGTGGCGTAGTAGCGCAGGAAGTCGGCCGCTTCGCGGACTTCCGCGATCGCGTCGGGCACGCTCTTGCCGGCCTCGCGCACGCACAGCGCGAGGAACTCGCCGCGGCGCGCTTCGAGCTGGTCGGCCGCATGTTCGAGGATCGCGGCGCGGCTGGCGGCGGGCAGGCGGTCCCAGTCGGGCTGGGCGGCCACGGCGTTGGCCAGCGCCTTGTCCACCAGCACGGCGTCGGCGCCGACGTAGCTGCCGACGACCTGGCGGCGGTCGGCGGGGTTGGTCACGGTGACGATCGCGGCTGAAGCCGCTCCTGCGGCGCCCGGCACCAGCGGCGCGGCCGTCCACGGGCCGGCCTTGGCGTTGACGGCTTCGGCGGCGGCCTTCAGTTCGTTGTCGTTGGAGAAGTTGATGCCCATGGAATTCTTCCGCAGTTCGCCAAATAGATTCACCGGCAAGGGGATGCGCGGGTGGGGGATGGAGGCGAAGCGGCGCACCGTTTCGCAGGGGTCGGCCACCAGTTCGCGCACCGGCAGGGTCTCGTCCACCACGCGGTTGACGAAGCTGGTGTTGGCGCCGTTTTCCAGCAGGCGACGCACCAGATAGGGCAGCAGGTCTTCGTGCGTGCCCACCGGCGCGTAGACGCGGCAGGGCACGTTCAACTTGTCCGCGCCGATCACTTCGGCGTACAGGTCGGTGCCCATGCCGTGCAGGCGCTGGAACTCGAACGGGCGGCCGCGCGCGATGTGATGCACGGCGGCGATCGAGTGCGCGTTGTGGGTGGCAAACTGCGGGTAGATCAGCTCGCTGCCGGCGTCGAACAGCTTGCGCGCGCAGGCGAGGTAGGACACGTCGGTGTTCGGCTTGCGCGTGTACAGCGGGTAGCCGGCCAGGCCCTGTTCCTGGGCGCGCTTGATCTCGGCGTCCCAGTAGGCGCCCTTCACCAGGCGCACGTACCAGCGACGATTTGCCGCACGTGCGGTCTCGATCAGCCAGTCGATCACGAACGGGGTGCGCTTGGAGTAGGCCTGCACCACGATGCCGAGGCCGTTCCAGCCGGCCAGCGAGGGGTGGGCGAACACGTCGCCGATGATGTCCAGCGACAGTTCCAGGCGGTCGGCTTCCTCGGCGTCGACGGAGAGCGCGATGCCTTGCTTCATCGCCAGCTGGGAGAGCTCCAGCAGCTTGGCAGTGAGGTCGCGGCGGGCGATCTCGCGCTTGGCCACCTCGTAGCGCGGATGCAGCGCGGACAGCTTCACCGAGATCGAGGGTGCGTCGGTGTGGTTGGCGAACGGGCCGCGCGCGCCGATGCGGGCGATCGCGCGGCGGTAGTCTTCCTGGTAGCGCTCGGCGGTCTCGGCGGTGAGCGCGGACTCGCCCAGCATGTCGTAGGAATAGCGGTACACCGCGTATTCCTTCTTCGCGCAGCGGTCCAGTGCCTCGTCGATGGTCTGCCCCATCACGAACTGGTGGCCCATGATGCGCATGGCCTGGCGCACGGCGAGGCGGATCGCCGGCTCGCCGGCGCGACCGGCCAGGCGCTTCAGCGCGCCGGTGAAGTCACGGCGGGTTTCCTCGGCCAGGTTCACCAGATGCCCGGTGAGCATCAGGCCCCAGGTCGAGGCATTGACGAACAGCGACTCGCTCTGGCCCAGGTGCTTCTTCCAGTCCGCATCGCCCAGCTTGTCGCGGATCAGCTTGTCGGCAGTGGCCTTGTCCGGGATGCGCAGCAGCGCTTCCGCCACGCACATCAGCAGCACGCCTTCCTCGGAGGAAAGGTCGTACTGGCGCATGAAGGATTCGACCGCGCTCTGGTCTTTCGCGCGCGCACGCACTCGAGTGACCAGGCCGGCGGCGACGTCGATCACCTGCTCGCGCTCGGCGGGCGGCAAGCTGGCCTGGGCAAGCAGGTCGTTGACCGCTTCGGTCTCGTCGCGCAGCCACGCGGCGGTGATGCGCGCGCGGGCAGGCTCGGCGCCGGCGGGGAGTTCGGGGCTGAGGATGGCTTGGGTCACGGCGGGTCGATGTGATGGGGAGGGCAAACGGGAACGCGCGATTGTACGCCCAGCGCCGCCGCGCCGCCGCAACTTGCGGCCCTGGCGCAAGGTACGCGGAGGTATGTCGTGCATGCCCGGCAGAGTGACTCGGCTCAAGTCCCTGCGGCATTCTTGCCCCTTGCGCACTTGCGACCTATCATCGAAGCGCTCTTGGCACGCCGGATCTCCATGATCGTGCTACGACCAGCCGCCGCCGGCTTGCCTCGCGTGACGATATGGCTCAGGCCGAATCGCACGCTCAGTCGGCGCGGCCTGCGTCGGCTCATCATGCTTCTGGTGGCGCTGGCGCTGACGACCGCCGTCCTGGGTGCGTGGCAGGGGAATGTGTTCGCTCCGCTGTTCGCCCTGGTCGAGTCGTCTGCCGTGGCTGTCGCCTTGTGCGTGGCCTGGCGGGCCGGCGACCGCAGCGAGCGCATCACCCTCGACGACACGTCGCTGGAGGTGCAATCGTTGCCGGGCCGACAACGCGTGCGTTTCCAGCTTTACTGGATGCGCGTGCGGATGGACGAGGGGGAAAGCGGATGTCGCCGCCTGCTGCTGTCTTCGCACGGGCGCGAGCTGGAAATCGGCGGGTTCCTGGCCGAACAGGAACGTGTCGAGCTGTTGCGGAAACTCAAGGTGCTGCTGGAAGAGGTCAACGACCAGTCGCGCGGATAGGTTCAACAAAGGGCGAGAGCATGACATCTGGCAGCATCAGGACTGACGGGACCGGGCCGGACGGACATCGAATCCGTGACGGCCGATCCAGCCGCGGCGGGATGGCCGGCATCAGGCGCGCCGTGGTGGCGTCGACGGCCATCGTGCTGGCGCTGTGCGCCGGGCTCGCGCAGGCCGATCCCCATCCATGGCAGCTCAACATGGGGCGTGGCGCGACCACCTGGTCGGGCGAGCCGTATTTCCTCAACAACGTCGCGCTCGGTGTGTGCGTGGTGATCGGCGTGCTGGTGTTCGGCGCGATGTTCATCGCCATGTTCCGCTTCCGCAAGTCGCGCGGCGCGGTGGCCGAGAAGTGGTCGCACAACACCATGGTGGAGATCATCTGGACCACGATCCCGGTGATCATCCTGATGACGCTGGCATGGCTGGCCACCGACGGCATGCGCACGTTCTACGACACCACCGGCTCGCAGATGACGGTGAAGGTCACCGGCTACCAGTGGAAGTGGCGCTACGACTACGTCGACTACCTCGGCAAGCCGGTCAGCAAGGTCGGCTACATGTCCAAGCTCGACGCGCTCTCCGACAAGACCCGCCAGCTGGATTCGGGCTTGGATCCGTACGCGGTGAAGACCGGCGACGAGAACACCTACCTGCTGAACGTGGACAAGCCGTTGGTGCTGCCGATCCACACCAAGATCCGCTTCGTGATCACCAGCGAGGACGTGATCCACTCGTGGTGGATGCCGTCGTTCGGCTGGAAGATGGACGCGATTCCGGGAATCATCAATTCGGCGTGGACCAACATCAACGCGGCCGGCACCTACCGCGGGCAGTGCGCCGAACTGTGCGGCCAGGATCACGGCTTCATGCCGATCGTGGTGAAGGCCGTGTCGAAGGAGGACTTCGCCAAGTGGCTGGCCGCGCAGGAGCAGGCGAATGCGCCGGCTCCCGCCGCACCGGCCGCGGCCGCCACTGCCGCCGCGCCGGCCACTGCGCAGGTTGTGGCCCCCGACGCCGGCGGGCACGGCTGACGCCACGCAGCGAGCGGGCCGCCACGGCCGCGAGGATCCGGATCGCAGCCGCCCGCGGCTGCGCCCACGACAGAACATCAGGTAGAGGTGCAAGGCCATGGCCCACGAAGCCACCCACGATCAGCACGACGACCACCACCACGCGCCGCAGGGTTTCTTCCAGCGCTGGGTGATGTCCACCAACCACAAGGACATCGGCACGCTGTACCTGATCTTCTCGCTGACGATGTTCTTCATCGGCGGCAGCTTCGCGATGGTGATCCGCGCCGAGCTGTTCAAGCCCGGCCTGCAGCTGGTGCAGCCGTACTTCTTCAACGAGATGACCACCATGCATGCGCTGGTGATGATCTTCGGCGCGATCATGCCGGCCTTCGTGGGCCTCGGTAACTGGATGATCCCGATGATGGTCGGCGCGCCGGACATGGCGCTGCCGCGCATGAACAACCTGTCGTTCTGGATCCTGCCGTTCGCGTTCGCGCTGCTGCTGTCCACGCTGTTCCTCCCCGGCGGCAGCCAGGCCGGCGGCTGGACGATGTATCCGCCGCTGTCGCTGCAGAGTTCGTCGCTGGCTTACACCGTGTTCGCGATCCATCTGATGGGCATCAGCTCGATCATGGGCGCGATCAACATCATCGCCACCATCCTCAACATGCGCGCGCCGGGCATGGATCTCCTGAAAATGCCGGTGTTCGTGTGGAGCTGGCTGATCACCGCGTTCCTGCTGATCGCGGTAATGCCGGTGCTGGCCGGCGCGGTGACCATGCTGCTCACCGACAAGTACTTCGGCACCAGCTTCTTCAACCCGCACGGCGGTGGCGATCCCGTCTTGTACCAGCACGTGTTCTGGTTCTTCGGGCATCCCGAGGTGTACATCATGATCCTGCCGGCGTTCGGGATCATCTCGGAAGTGATCCCGACGTTCTCGCGCAAGCCGATCTTCGGTTACAAGGCGATGGTGTTCGCGATTGCCTCGATCGCCTTCCTGTCGTTC
Source organism: Rhodanobacter sp. C06 (assembly GCF_002001105.1). Taxonomy (GTDB): domain Bacteria; phylum Pseudomonadota; class Gammaproteobacteria; order Xanthomonadales; family Rhodanobacteraceae; genus Rhodanobacter_A. The sequence goes on from NZ_MUNP01000043.1 coordinate 122,623, forward strand.
ATCGTGTGGGCGCACCACATGTTCGCGGTCGGCCTGCCGATGGGGGCCGAGATCTTCTTCATGTACGCGACGATGCTGATTGCGGTACCCACCGGCGTGAAGGTGTTCAACTGGGTGGCCACGATGTGGGGCGGCTCGTTGTCGTTCGAGACGCCGATGCTGTTCGCGATCGCGTTCGTGATCCTGTTCACCATCGGCGGCTTCTCCGGCCTGATGCTGGCGCTGGTGCCGGCCGACTTCCAGTACCACGACACCTACTTCGTGGTGGCGCACTTCCATTACGTGCTGGTGACCGGCGCAGCGTTCGCGATCATGTCGGCCACTTACTACTGGATGCCGAAGTGGACCGGCCACATGTACAACGAGTTCTGGGGCAAGGTGCACTTCTGGTGCTCGGTGGTGTTCGTGAACGTGCTGTTCTTCCCGCAGCACTTCCTGGGACTGGCCGGCATGCCGCGCCGCATCCCCGACTACAACGTGGCGTTCGCCGACTTCAACATGATCAGCTCGATCGGCGGCTTCCTGTTCGGCGCCTCGCAGCTGATCTTCCTGGGCGTGATCGTGCACTGCGCGTTCTTCTCGAAGAAGAAGGCCACCGACCGCGTGTGGGAAGGTGCGCGCGGCCTGGAGTGGACGCTGTCCTCGCCGCCGCCGCACCACAGCTTCACGGTGCCGCCGGTGGTGCACGACGAGGAACTGGCGCACGGCCACGTGAACGACTGACCATCATCCCGCCGCCGCGGCCGCAGGGCCGCGACGGCGCCAGCGGGGACAGCAGCGCATGACATCGAGTCGCATGACATCAGGCCGCATGACATCCGGCATCGTCGACAACCGGTTCGGGAAGGACCGCTTCGAGCAGGGGCGTCGCCGCGGCGTGCGCCGCACCGTGACGGTGCTGGCGATCGTGGTCGGCGCGTTCTATCTGCTGTCGTTCGCGCAGATCCTGCTGATGAAATAGGCGCAGCGCCATACCGGATTCCACGGACGGCGAAGGCAGGTCGTCCGGCAGATATCCGGCCACGGCATCACCGGGCCGGGTCACCAGAGCAACGCCACGGGGTCAAACCATGGGTCAGCAGCACGACATCTACTACGTACCGAGCAAGAGCCAGTGGCCGATCGTCGCCGCGGTGGTCATGTTCCTCACCGTGTTCGGCGCCGCGCACTGGCTGAATGCGGAGCCCGGTGAGGCCGGCTTCGGCAAGACGGTGATCACGATCGGCGCGATCGGCGTCCTCGGCATGTTCTTCGGCTGGTTCCATTCGGTGATCAAGGAATCGCTGGCCGGCATGTACAACCCCCAGGTGGACACCTCGTTCCGCATGGGCATGATGTGGTTCATCTTCTCCGAGGTGATGTTCTTCGGCGCGTTCTTCGGCGCGCTGTTCTACATCCGCGCGTTCTCGGTGCCGTGGCTGGGCGGTCACGGCCACGGCGTGCTTACCCACCAGTTTCTCTACGACACCTACAGCGGTGCGTGGGGCGCGGCCGGCGGCAACGGCCCGCTGCACATCGGCGGCGCCTTCAGCACCGTGCCGCCGTGGGGGCTGCCGCTGCTGAACACCCTGATCCTGCTCACCTCCAGCGTCACCGTGACGATCGCGCACCATGCGCTGCGTGGCGGCCACCGCGGCCGGATCCTGCTGTTCCTCGGCCTTACCGTGCTGCTGGGCGCAAGCTTCCTGTTCTTCCAGGCGCACGAGTACATGGAGGCGTACAAGGAGCTGAACCTCACGCTGCACAGCGGCGTCTACGGTTCCACCTTCTTCATGCTCACCGGCTTCCACGGCCTGCACGTGACCCTGGGCACGATCATGCTGGCGGTGATCTGGCTGCGCGTGCTGAAGGGGCACTTCAGCAAGGATCACCACTTCGGCTTCGAGGCGGTGGCGTGGTACTGGCACTTCGTCGACGTGGTCTGGCTGTGCCTGTTCCTGTTCGTCTACATCCTGTAATCGCGAGAACGGCGGTTCTGATTCCCACGAGTCAGCACGGCTGAACCTTGCGCCGGGTCAGGCGCGCTTGTCGACGGCATGGAGAGTGCGATGGAAAGCCGTTCGTCGCGATGGATGTGGCTCGGCGCCTGCGCGTGGTTCGCCTGCGTCGGCGTGGTGCATGCCGACGGGTGCAAGCTGGCCAAGTACGGCACCTTGCCCGTGCAGATGGTCGGCGAACGGGCCACCACGCAGGTCAAGGTGAACGGTGTCGACACGTCGTTCATTCTCGACACAGGCGCGTTCTTCAACTTCATGTCGCGCGCCGAAGCCGGGGCATTGAAGCTTCCGCTTTCACCCCCGCCCTACGACATGCGTATGCGCGGCATTGGCGGCTCGAGCGACGTGAAGGTCGCCCGGGTCAACGACTTCGGCATGCTCGACACGGTGTTCCACAACGTCCTGTTTCTGGCGGGTGGCTCGGATGCGGGACGCGGGGCGCTGGGCGCCAACATGCTCGACTCCGCGGACTTGGAGCTTGATCTGGCGCATGGCAAGGTAACGCTGTTCCAGCCCGATGGTTGCCAAAAATCGGCGCTGGCCTACTGGTCGACGGGCCGCAATTACCAAGTCGCCGATCTGCATGCCGGCTACGGCAACGGGAGCGATCGGCGCAGTTTTGTCGACGTCACGATCAACGGCAGGAATTTCCGTGCCTTGCTGGACAGCGGCGCCACAGCCACGTTGATCGACCGCCGCGCCGCTGAACGTGCGGGCATCGATCTCGACGAGTCCGGGGTCAAGGCGGGCCCCCGCATTCACGGCATCGGCGACAAGAGCGATCAAACCTGGATCGTGCCGGTCGACAAGTTTTCGGTGGGAACCGAAACGATCCAGCACAGCCAGATGCTGGTGATGGACGGCAGGATCGGCGACGGCTCGACCGACATCCTGCTGGGCGTCGATTTCATGTTGGCCCATCACATCTACATCGCCAACAGTCAGAAGAAGATGTACTTCACCTACAACGGCGGCCGCGTGTTTTCGTTGGATACCGCGTCGATCGGAACCAACGAGCCGGCCGCCGCCGCGGCGAAGGACGCCGGCGACGAACCCAGGGCGGCGGCCGATTACGCGTTGCGCGGCCAGGCGCGCCTGGCGCGCGGCGAACTAGCCAATGCGCGCTCCGACCTGGATGCGGCCATCCGGCTCGACCCGAACAACGCCAACGATTACCTGATCCGCGCCCGCGACCTGGCCGCGAGCAAGCAGCCCGATGCGGCCTTGGCCGACCTGGACAAGGCGATCCAGCTCGATCCGAAGAACTTCGACGCCTTGCTGATGCGCGCCCGCATGCGGCATGCGAAAAAGGATTTGGCAGGCGCTGCGGCGGACGTCGCGGCGGCGCGTCCGCTCGCGCCGTCCGGTTCGATGCAGTCCTTTGCCATCGCCCAACTCTACGTTGCCATCGGACAGCCGGCCGAGGCGCTGCCGTTGCTGGACGACTGGATTCGCATGCATCGCGACGATGCGACGCTCGGCAACGCACTCAACGCACGCTGCTGGGGGCGTGCATTGGCCAATCAGTCGTTGAAGGGCGCGCTGCACGATTGCCGTGAGGCGATCAAACGCGACGGTGATCGTCCGGCGTATCTGGACAGCCTCGGGCTCGTGTACCTGCGCATGGGCAACGACGCCGAGGCTATCCAGGCCTACCAGCTGGCGCTGGTCCATTTGCCCAAATCGGCATGGACGCACTATGGCCTGGGGTTGGCGGAGGCGCACAGCGGAAAGGCCGGCGCCGGCGAAGCCGAAATTGCCGTCGCACGCGCGCTCGACAAGACCATCGATGCACAGGTCGCCAGGTACGGCCTGCTTTCGGCGGGCGCGCCGGCAGCGACCTCCTCAGCGGGTGCGCCGCCCGCAAAATAGTGTGCCGCGCCAGACTTGCGCCAGCACGCACGCGGCTCCCGCGTCGCGATGACAACGTGCGCGCTGACGACCGGTTTTCATCGTCGTAGCGAACCGGCTGCCATGCCAGCAGCTACAATCACTGGCCGACGTCGTGCGGCTGCAGCCAGCCCATCCAGATGCCGAACACGACCATGCCGATCAGCAGCAGCGACAGCGCGATGCGGCGGGTCAGCGCCCAGGCCATGCGCTTGTCGTTGTCCTTGTCGGTCATCATGTAGTACAGCGCCTGGGCGAGGCTGAAGATCACCACCAGCAGCAACACCACCACCGCGTATTTGTAGATGGGGCCCACGTGATTGATCCGGTCGAATGGGGTGCAGGGAGTATAGCCACGGCAGGTAGCGCATCGTGCTAGGTGGTTTCCGCCGCCCGCCATGGTGGGCGATCCTGCTGACCGCTGCCGCAGCCGTGCTTTTCGTGCGGCTGGGCTTCTGGCAACTGCACCGTGCCGACTACAAGGACGAGTTGCTGCGACGCTATGCCGCGGCGGCTGTCGCGTCGCCGCAGGACTTCGCCGCGGTGGCCGCGCGACCGCCGCCGGATGCCTATCCGCGGGTGCGGGTGCAGGGCCGCTACCTGGCCGACCGCGTCTACCTGTTGGACAATCCGAAGCACGATGATCGCGGCGGTGTGGAAGTCTACGTGCCGCTGCGCGTGCCGGGTGCCGACCGCCTGCTGCTGGCGGACCTGGGTTTCCTGCCCGGCAACGGCACCGACCAGACGCCGCAGCTGCCGGCCCTGCCGGAAGGCGTGCAGGACTTGCACGGGCTCTATGTGCCGCCGCCGGGCCGTGGCTTCGAGATGGGCGGCAACGCGCTCATGCGACAGACACGCTGGCCGAAGAAGACGATCTACTTCGACCTGCGGCAGATCGCCGCCGACCTCGGCGCGAAGCTGTATCCGCGCGTGCTGAGCCTGGATGCGGACCCGGCCTCGATCTACGTGCGCGTGCACACGCTGGACTTCGGCGACATGCCGCCGGCGCGGCATCGCGCCTACGCGTTCCAGTGGTTCTCCTTCGCGATCGCCGTAGTGGTGATCCTGCTGGTGCTGAATCGCAAGCGCGGTTCGCGCAAATCCCGACCGACGGACTCCCGATGAATGCCCTTGATCCCGCCGCGCTCCGCAAGAGTCGCCTGAAGCTGCTGCTGGTCGCCTCGATCTTCGCCGCGCCGTTCGTGCTGGCGCTGGTGCTCACGTTGAGCGGCTGGCAACCCGGTGCGCAGGGCAACGGCTTGCCGATCCTGCCGCAACGCAACTTCGCCCAGGAACAGCTGCCGGTGCGCCTCGCCGACGGCAAGGACTGGGCGTGGCGCGACAGCGAGCCGCGGCTGACCCTGGTGGCGCTGCCCGGGCCGGATTGCGCCGCGCGCTGCTATGCGACGTTGACCGCGATGGCCAAGAGCCGCGTGATGCTCAACCGCAACCAGTCGCGGCTGCGCCTGCTCTACGTGGGCACGCCGCCTGTCGACGAACAGCACGACGGCATGGCCAACTTCTGGCAGCTTGGCCAGGACGTGGACGGCAAGCTGGCGCAATGGCGACCGCAGCAACCGGACACGGTGAGCGCCGTGCTGGTGGAGTCCGACGGCACGGCGCTGGCGCGCTATCCTGCCGGTTTCGATCCCTCCGGCCTGTTCCGGGATCTGCGCAAGGTCATCAAGTAATGTCGTCGCGTGTCGTGCAAATCCTGCGCTGGCTGTCGTTGCTGGCGGCCGTGTTCGCGTTCGGGCTGGTGATGTTCGGCGCCTTCGTGCGCCTGTCCAATGCAGGCCTGTCCTGCCCGGACTGGCCCACCTGCTACGGCGAGGCCACCTGGCCCAGCCACGCACAGGCGGTGGCCAAGGCCGATGCCGCATTCCCGGATCGCCCGTATGAGGCGCACAAGGCCTGGCGCGAACAGGTACACCGCATGCTGGCCGGCACGCTGGGCGTGCTGGTGCTGGCGCTGGCGTTGCTGGCCGCATGGCGACGGCGCTGGACCGTGCTGACGCTGGTAGGCAGTGCGGCGCTCGCCGCGGTGGGTGTGGTGATGTACATGCGCGGCGAGCATCACTGGTCGTCGCTGCTGGCGGTGTGCGCGATCGCGCTGCCGCTGGCCGCCGCGCTGGCGCTGCAACGGCCGGCGGCGTGGCGCATCTGCCTGGTGGCGCTGGGCGTGATCATCTTCCAGGCGATGCTCGGCATGTGGACGGTGACCCTGCTGCTGAAACCCGTCGTGGTGACCGGGCACCTGCTGGGCGGCATGACCACGTTCGCGCTGCTGGGCTACGCGGCGGTGCGCTTCGGCGGCGTGGGTGCGGCGGACGATGCGCTGGCAGGGCTGCGCAAGCTGGTGATCCTCGGCATCGTGCTGCTGGCCTGCCAGATCGCGCTGGGCGGCTGGACCTCGTCGAACTACGCGGCGCTGGCCTGCGGTTTCGGCGACGCGGCGTTCCCGAAGTGCCTCGGCCAGTGGTGGCCGCCGGGCGACTATCACCAGGGCTTCATCGTGTGGCGTGGCATCGGCGTGGATTACGAAGGCGGCATCCTCGACCAGGGCGCGCGCACCGCGATCCAGATGGTGCACCGGATCGGCGCACTGGTGGTGTTCTGCTACCTCGGCTGGCTGTCGCATCGGCTGGCCCGGCGTGGGTTGCGCTGGTGCGGCATCGCCATCGGTGCAGCGCTGGTCTGCCAGGTGCTGCTGGGCATCAGCAACGTGCACTTCGGCTTGCCGCTGCCGGTGGCAACCGCACACAACGGCATGGCGGCGCTGCTGCTGTTCGCCCTCGTGGCGACGCTGGCGCGCACCCAGCGCAGGCAAGGCTGTGAGCCGTGAGGCCTGTCGGACGCTTGCAGCCGGCCCGGCATGCGAACATGGCGGCAGCGAACACGGGGGTGGCTGTGGGCAACGGTACGAGGGTCCTCGCGATACTGACCGGCTTGTCGTCGCTTTCCGCCGCATGGAGCGGAACGACGAACGCCCAGGAACGACCGCAGGCGGGGCGGGACGCCGGAAGGCTGGAAATGCGGCAGCAGGTACAGAATGAAAACCGCGCTTCGTTCGAGACGAAGGCCGCCGAGTCGTTGCGGCGCGCGCGGAAGCAACCCTTGATGACTCCGCAGGAGTCGACGGACGCTTTCCTGGCGCTGGATCGCAACCGCGATGGCTTTTTGAGCCGTTCCGAATTGCCGCCGGAGATGGTTATCCTGCGCTCGCAGTTCGACAAGTACGACACGGACCACGATCATCGCCTGTCGTATTCGGAATTCGCCAACTACACCGATGTCGTGCCGGACGAGCGTGGTTCTGCTGAGCGTGCCGGGCACGAATGAAGACCGCATCCATTGCCGAGTGTCGCCGTGCCTTCTGTTTTCTCTGAATACCTGCAGTTGACCAAGCCGCGCGTGGTGGCGCTGCTGGTGTTCTGCGCGGTGATCGGCATGTTCCTCGCCGTACCCGGCATCCCGCCGTGGCGCGCGCTGGTGTTCGGCACGCTGGGCATCTGGCTGGCCTCGGGTTCGGCCGCTGCGTTCAACCACTTGATCGACCAGCGCATCGACAAGCTGATGGCGCGCACCGCCCGCCGCCCGCTGGCCACCGGCCATCTCAAGCCGTGGCAGGTGCTGGTGTTCGCGATCGCGATCGGCATCGTCTCGATGCTGGTGCTGGCGCTGCTGGTGAACGGGCTCACCGCGTGGCTCACCTTCGCGGGCCTGATCGGCTACGCGCTGGTGTACACCGCCTACCTCAAGCGCGCCACGCCGCAGAACATCGTGATCGGCGGCTTGGCCGGCGCGGTCCCGCCGGTGCTGGGCTGGACCGCGGTGACCGGATCGCTGCATCCGTTCGCGCTGCAGTTGTGCCTGATCATCTTCGTGTGGACGCCACCGCACTTCTGGGCGCTGGCGATCTTCCGCCGCGAGGACTACGCGCGCGCCGGCGTGCCGATGCTGCCGGTGACCCACGGCGTGGCCTACACGCGCTGGCAGGTGCTGTTCTACACCGTGCTGCTGGTGCTGGTGACCCTGCTGCCGGCGATCACCGGCTACAGCGGTTGGCTCTACCTCGGCGGCGCGGTGGTGCTGGGCGCGGGCTTCCTGTACTACGCGATCCGCCTGTTGAATCCGCCGGACGAGTTTTTCGCGATGCGCGTGTTCAAGTATTCGATCATCTACCTGATGGCGCTGTTCGCGTTCCTGCTGGCCGATCACTGGCTGGCCGAGCCGCTGCTGCACCAGGGCCTGGCGTTCCAGCGGCTGGGCTAGCCCGATATTTCTCCGCCGATTCACGTTTCATGCGTTGACTCGATCGCTATCGCACCGCAAAATACGCGGGTCGCGCGATGTGTCACTCTCGCCGGCATCCTGTCCTGACTAACCAAGGCATATGGACGTTTACCCTAGTCGCAACGTCGACATCCGCTCGCATCGGGTGCCGGCAATGCATAACAAGCTGAACGCCTGCGGCAACCGCCAGCGGTCGGCCGGTACTTTCCTCGACTAGGAAACGCCGGCCCATCCTCGACGGCGTCGCACGCCGTAACCGAGGAGATGGGCCCATGAAGCTCCTTCGCGATTTTCTCCGCCTGCGGACTCCCCGCCGCAGCCTGTTCGCCGTACGCCGCGATGCGCGGCGGCGTGTCTACGTCGTGACCGTGCCGGCACCGCTGGCTGCCCTGTCCGTCGAGCCGCCGCGGCACGCCGAGGCGCGTGCCGTCGTGCCGTTGTCGTCGCCGCGTCATCTGCAACTGGCATCCAGTCACTGATGCACGCGTGTGCGCCCCGCAGGTGCTGGCCTCCGCCAGTGTGGCGGAGGCGCGGTTTGTGTCCGGCGGTCCGTGTGGCCGCCGTCGGCTCCACAGCGGACGTTCCACCCAGGTAGCCGGCCGACGCCGACACGCTGCCTCGGCGCGGAGCTTTTCGATCAACGGTAGCGACCCATGAGCAAGTCCTTCTCCCGCCCGACCGTCAAGGTCGCTGCCCCCGCCCCGGCGCAGGTGCTTGCGGCACAGGAAGCGTTCCGCGACAACGACGCGTTGCTGGCCGCGCTCGAGACGTCCGTCCGTGGACTGGACGAGGAGCACATCACCGAGCGCCTGCACCGCGACGGCGCCAACGAGGTCTCGCACGAGAAGCCGCCGCACTGGTCGCTGCAGCTGCTGCGCGCGTTCAAGAACCCCTTCATCATCGTGTTGCTGGTGCTGGCCGGCGTGCAACTGTTCGCCGACGACAGCGACCTTACCGGGCCGATCATCATCGCGGCGATGGTGGGCATCAGCGTGGTGCTGACCTTCACCCAGGAATACCGCTCCTCGCGCGCGGCCGAGGAGCTGAAGGCGATGGTGCGCAACACCGCCACGGTGACGCGGCAGGCCTCCGACGGCCACAGCGAGCAGATCGAGGTGCCGGTGGGCGAGCTGGTGGTGGGCGACATCGTGCATCTGGGCGCGGGCGACATGGTGCCCGCCGACCTGCGCCTGCTGTCAGCGAAGGATCTGTTCATCAGCCAGGCGATCCTCACCGGCGAGTCGCTGCCGGTGGAGAAGGTCGCACCCGCGCATGCGCACGGCGAGGGTGCGACCGGCAATCCGCTGGATCTGCCCACGGTCTGCTACATGGGCACGAATGTGATCTCCGGCACCGCCAGCGCAGTGGTGGTGGCCACCGGCACGCGCAGCTACCTCGGTTCGCTGGCGCACAGCATGACCGGCCAGCGCGTGCAGACCAGCTTCGACCGCGGCGTGAACTCGGTGAGCTGGCTCTTGATCCGCTTCATGGCGGTGATGGTGCCGGTGGTGCTGGGCATCCAGTGGTACAAGCAGGGCTTCTGGGAGGCCTTCCTGTTCGCACTGTCGGTGGCGGTGGGCCTCACGCCGGAGATGCTGCCGCTGATCGTCACCGCGAACCTCGCCAAGGGCGCGATCGCGATGTCGAAGCGCAAGGTGGTGGTGAAGCGGCTCAACGCGATCCAGAACTTCGGCGCGATGGACGTGCTGTGCACCGACAAGACCGGCACGCTGACGTTGGACAAGATCGTGCTGGAGCGCCACCTCGACCTCGACGGCGAGGAGTCCGACGAGGCGCTGGAATACGGCTACCTCAACAGCCGCTTCCAGACCGGACTGAAGAACCTGATGGACAAGGCGGTGCTGGAGCACCGCGACCTGGAGCCGACCGCGGCGCGCTACCGCGTGGTGGACGAGATCCCGTTCGACTTCCAGCGCCGGCGCATGTCGGTGGTGGTGGCCAACGGCGGCGCCGAGCACCTCTTGATCTGCAAGGGCGCGGTGGAGGAGATGCTGTCCACCTGTGCCTGGGCGCAGGTGGGCGGCACGGTCGAGCCCATGACCGACGAGCGCCGCCGCGAGATCAAGGCGATGACGCACAAGCTCAACGAGGACGGCCTGCGCGTGTTGGTGGTGGCGATCCGTCGCGAACCGGCCGCCGAACGCGCCTGGAGCGTGGCCGACGAGAGCGGACTCACCGCGGTGGGTTGCCTGGCCTTCCTCGATCCGCCCAAGGATTCGGCCGCCACCGCGATCGCCGCGTTGCACCAGCACGGCGTCGAGGTGAAGGTGATCACCGGCGACAACGAGGCGGTGACGCGCAAGATCTGCCGCGAAGTAGGGCTGGACGTCAGCCATTCGGTGCAGGGCCGCGACATCGAGTCGCTGGACGAGACCGCGCTGGACGAGCTGGTCAAGCGCACCACGGTGTTCGCCAAGATGTCGCCGTTGCAGAAGGCCAGCGTGGTGCGCTCGCTGCAGCGCCAGGGCCACACGGTGGGCTTCCTTGGCGACGGCATCAACGACGCGCCGGCGCTGCACGACGCCGACGTGGGCATCTCGGTGGACACCGCCACCGACATCGCCAAGGAGTCGGCCGACATCATCCTGCTGGAAAAGAACCTGATGGTGCTGGAGGAGGGCGTGCTGGAAGGGCGCATTACCTTCGGCAACATCATCAAGTACATCAAGATGACCGCCAGCTCGAACTTCGGCAATGTGCTGAGCATGCTGATCGCGAGCGTGTTCCTGCCGTTCGTGCCGCTGCTGCCGTTGCAGATCCTGGTGCTGAACCTGCTGTACGACATCTCGCAGCTGTCGATTCCGTTCGACCGCATGGACGAGGAGTACCTGCGCCTGCCGCGCAAGTGGGACGCCAGCGACATCGGCCGCTTCATGCTGTGGGTGGGGCCGTCGAGCTCGGTGTTCGACATCACCACTTTTCTGCTGCTGTGGTTCGTGTTCGGCGCGAACGGGCCGGCGCACCAGTCGATGTTCCAGTCCGGCTGGTTCATCGAGAGCCTGCTCACACAAACGCTGGTGGTGCACATGATCCGCACGCGGCGCATCCCGTTCCTGCAGAGCAGCGCGGCTGCGCCGGTGCTGGGCCTGACCACCGCGATCATCATCATCGGCATGCTGATCCCGTACACCGTGTTGGGCCACAAGCTCGGCATGCTGGAGATGCCGCCGGTGTACTACGCGTGGCTGGCGGCCACCGTGGTGGCCTACTGCGCGCTGACCCAACTGGTGAAGGTGTTCTACATCCGTGGCTACGGGCGCTGGCTGTAGCTTTGGCTTGACTCCCTCTCCCATCCGGGGAGAGGGGTGCAGCGAGGGGCGGCCCTGCCGCATGCCTGATCCAGCCCGGAGCACATCATGAATGGAACCCTGGTCCTGCTGGATATCGCAGGCTACGTGGCGCTGTTGCTGTGGGGCACCCACATGGTCACCAGCGGCGTGCTGCGCGGCTATGGCAGCGCGCTGCGCCGCTGGCTGGGTCGCTACCTCAGCCATCGTGCCGCCGCGTTCTGTTTCGGCCTGGGCATGACCGCGCTGCTGCAGAGCAGTACCGCCACCGGCATGATGGCCACTTCGTTCGCGGCAAACGGCTTCCTCGGCCTGGTACCGGGGCTGGTGGTGATGCTGGGCGCGAACGTGGGCAGCACGCTGGTGGTGCAGCTGCTGTCGTTCGACATCGCGCTGGTGGCGCCGGCGCTGGTGCTGCTGGGCTTCGTGGTGTACCGGCGCAGCGACGACGCGCGCTTCGAGAACCTGGGCCGCTGCGCGATCGGCCTGGGCCTGATGCTGCTGGCGCTGCACATGCTGGTGGTGTCGATGGGGCCGGTGGAAGGCACTGCCCTGCTGCGCACGGCGCTGCACAGCCTCGCCGGCGAGCCGGTGCTGGCCCTGCTGGTGGCGGCGCTGCTCACCTGGGCCTGCCATTCCAGCGTGGCGGTGGTCCTGTTGATCGCCTCGCTCGCCACCGCCCACGTGGTCGATGCGCAGGGCGCGCTGGCGCTGGTGCTGGGCGCGAACCTCGGTGGCACGCTGCCGGCGCTGTTCGACGCCAAAACCCCGGTGGCGCGCCGGCTGCCGCTGGGGAACCTGCTGGTGCGCGGCTTCGGCTGCCTGGTCTGTCTGCCCCTGCTGCGCCCGCTGGCCGCGCTGCTGGCGCATCTGGGCGACTCGCCGGCGCGCATGGCGGTGAATTTCCACACCGGCTTCAATCTCGCGCTGGCGCTGCTGTTCATTCTGCCGGTGCAGAAGCTGGCGCGGCTCCTGGTGCGGCTGCTGCCCGAGCCGCCGCAGCCGGCCGACGCCGGCGTGCCGCAATACCTGGACGCGGGCGCGCTGGACGCCGCCAACGTGGCGCTGGCGAACGCCGCGCGCGAATCCATGCGCATGGCCGACATGGTCGAGAACATGCTGAAAGGCCTGGTCGAGGTGTTCGGCAAGGACGACCGCGTGCGCGCCGCCGCGATCGGCCGGATGGACGCGATCCTCGACCGGCTCGGCGTGGCGATCCGCGAATACCTCGCCGAGTTGGGCAACGAGGCGCTGAACGCCGAGGATGGCGAGCGCAGCCAGGAGATCCTCGGCTTCGTGATCAACGTCGAGCACGTCGGCGACATCACCGCGAACAACCTGATGGAGTTCGCCGCGAAGAAGGCCGCGCGTGGCCAGGATTTCAGCGCCGACGACATCCAGGACCTGGCGCGCATGCACGCGCAGGTGATGGAAAGCCTGCAGCTGGCCTGGGCGGTGTTCCTGCGCAGCGACCGGCGCGCGGCGCAGCAGCTGGTGGCGCGCAAGGAAGTGCTGTGGCGGCTGGAAAACGAGATCTCCGAACGGCACATCCGCGCGTTGCGCGAGCGCCGCGACGACGGCGGCGCGGGCGATGTCTACTTGCGCATCCTGCGCGACCTGAAGCGCATCCACTCGCACCTGGCTGCGCTGGCCTATCCGGTGCTGGAGCGTGCCGGCCTGCTGCAGGACCGGCTGCGTGCGCCTGCGCAGACCGGCGCAGGCGATGGGACGGGCTGAGCGCTCGGAGCTTGTGAAAAATTCCACGTCGTGCGGAATTTTTCATCGGCGCGTCCGGCGCGTGTGTGCACGCCATTCATGGCATGCCCCTTTGGGCCAGCCTTCGGCTGTCCAAATCCGCTCCTGGCAGATTTGTCCGTACGCGCCTCCGCGAATCAGTCACTTGCACGACTGCTCCGCGACCGGCCATCCGTGGCCGGCCCGAGAGTTTGAAAAATCCGCAAACCCTCAGCCCGCGGGACGCACGTCCAGCGTCATCGCATGGAAGTCCATCGTCACCACGCTGTGCGCGAAGATCGGGTTTCCCACGGTGGCCTCGAACAGGCCGTCGGGCTGGTGCACCGGGTTCTTGCCGTGCCCCGCGAAGTAGATCGTGGGGTCGGCGCCCAGCAGGCGATGGCCATCGAAGCCCAGGCTGCGGGCCGTCGAGGCCAGCATCTCGACGCCGTTGTCGGTGAAGTCGAACAGCTTGGGCGTGCCTTGCTTGTGCAGGCCCAGTTTGGCCAGCGCGGTGTCGTAGACCACCATCGTGCCGGTATACATGGTGTCGATCTGTGCGTGGACCGGGTGGCCGTCCACGTCGAACGGCCCGCCCACCACGATGGGTGGGCCGTAGTGCCCGAAGTGGATCAGCTGCAGCGTGCCGGGAGCGTGCGCGGCCGGGGCGCCGGCGGCGACGGGCGCGGAAATCCGCAGCAGATGATGCGGGTAGTCGATCTGCAGGACGCGGTCCTTCAGCGCGGTATAGGCCAGCGTGCCGTCGGCGGGCAGGCGGGCGGGGCCGAAGCTCGCGGGGCCGACCACGGCGAAATGGACCGGGAGCTGTGTCGTGCCCAGCGTGAGCACGTGTCGTCCGCCGTCCTCGAAGCCGGGAACGGGTTTGCCGTGGGTCAATACCGGCTTGGGCTGCCACCTCATGGTCTTGGCGGCGCTGGCCAGCATCTGCGAGTCGACATCGCCGGTGTCCAGTGCCAGCGTGCGTGGCGGTCCGCCGTCGATGCCGGCCTGGAAGCAGATCAGGCCGGCGCAATCGTGGAACGGCACCGTCGCGGCGAACCTTGGCGCGCTGTCCGCGGCGCGGACTGGCGTGATCGGCAGCAGGGCGGCAAGTGCGGCGAGGGCAAGCAGAATCTTTCCGGACACGGTCAGTACTCCTGCATGGGGAGTCGACAGTTCATGGCGCCGGCGGCACCGGCACCAGTGCGGGAAGTCACCGGGCCATGCGCCGCTGCCGGCATCCGGCACGGCCAGCCGGGAGTTCAGTCGTCGCTGCCGATGCACCGGCGGCGATGGCGCCACCACAGCCAGGCCACGCACAGCAGCGCCAGCGCCAGCAGGAACCACATGCTGTTCTGTCCGCGCTGCATCCACTTCATCAGCCAGACGTGGTTGTCGGCGCCGAAATAGCCCAGGTACACCCACACCGGCACGCTGACCAGCGCGGCGATGCCGTCGATCAGCAGGAAGCGCAGCAGCGACACCTGGCGCGTGGTGCCGGCGGTGAGGTAGATGGTGGTGCGCATGCCGGGCAGGAAGCGGGCAGCGAACAGCACGCGGTTGCCATAGCGCGCGAACTTGTGCTGCACCACCTGGTAGCGCTCCGGCGTGAGCACGCGGGCGACCCAACGCCACTTGAGCATGCGCGCACCGTAATGATGGCCGAGCATGAACACGGTGGCGTCGCCCAGCAGCACGCCGACCATGCACAGCGCGAACATCGCGTGCACGTTGGCGTAGCCCAGGCCGGCGATCACGCCGCCGGCGACCAAGGTGACGTCTTCCGGCAACGGCAGGCCGAGGCCGCAGATCGTCAGCGCGATCCACACCGCGACGTAGCCGTTCTCGGCGAAGATCGTGATCAGTCGTTCAAGCAGATCCATCGGCGTCCCTGCGGCGCATGTGCGCGGATGATCCCACATTCGACGGAGCGGACGGCATCCGCTCAGTCCGGCGCGTCGACGGGCCGCACGCGCGCGGCCAGCAGTTCGCGCAGTTCGGCTTTCTCGGCGTCGGCCAGCGGGCCGCTGCGCATCTTCGCGTGCAGCGTCTCGCGGCGCAGCGCCACGGCCTGCTCGTCCATGCGTCGCAGGGCGTCCATGAACTCGATGCGTTGCGCCTCCGGCTCGCCTACCACGGCGGCGGCCATCAGCTTCTGCAGCGAAGGGTATTCCGGGCGTTCGGCGAAGTGTTCCACCAGCGTCGCCGGATTGATGCCGGGGCGGCTGCGCACCAGGTCCAGCAGTTCCGCAAGCAGGCCCACGCCGGGCTTGTCCAGGTTGAGGAAGCGGTAGGGTTTCTCCACTTGGTCGGCCACGCCGGGCTGGGCCAGCAGCAGGGCGATCGCACTGCGTACCAGCGAGCGCTGGGCCGTCGTCGGTCGCTGCACCGCGCGACGTGCGGCGGGGTCGGCTTGCAGGCGGGCGCTGGCGCCGCTGCGCTTTTCCAACTCCTGCGCCATCAGGTCGCGGAACGCACCGTCGGGCAGGCGGGCGATCAGCGGGCGTGCGCGCTCGGCGAGGCGGGCACGGCCATCGAGGCTGGCCATGTCCACGTCGCGCGCCAGTTCATCGAAGAAATAGTCGGACAGCGGCGTGGCGTTTTTCAGGCGCTGCTCGAAGCCGGCCTTGCCTTCCTTGCGGACCAGCGTGTCCGGGTCCTCGCCGTCGGGCAGGAACAGGAAATACGCCTGGCGACCGTCGCGCAGCCGCGGCAGTGCGGCATCCAGCGCCTTCCACGCGGCGGCGCGGCCGGCGCGGTCGCCGTCGAAGCAGAACACCACGTCGGGCGCGGCGCGGAACAGCAGTTCGGTGTGCTCGGGCGTGGTGGCGGTGCCCAGCGTGGCCACCGCGATCGGCAGGCCGGCCTGGTGCAGCGCGATCACGTCCATGTAGCCCTCCACCACCACGATGCGTTGCAGGTTCGCGTTCGCCTGCTTCACCTGCCACAGCGCGAACAGCTCGCGGCCCTTGTGGAACAGCGGGGTCTCGGGGGAGTTGAGGTATTTGGGGCCGTCACTTTTGCGCGCGTCCTGCGCGGGATCGAGAGCCGGCAATCCCTCGCCGGACTTTTGAATAATCCTTCCGCCGAACGCGATCACCCGCCCGCGACGGTCGAGGATGGGGAACATCAGCCGTTCGCGGAAGCGGTCGTACTTGCTGCCGCGCTCGCCGGTGGAAACCATGCCGGCTTCGCCGAGCAGCTCCATTCGCCGCGGCGTGTTGCCCAGCGCCTTGGTGACGCCGTCGTAGCCGGCCGGCGCCCAGCCGAGGCGGAAGCGCGCGATGGTGTCGGCGTCGAGCCCCCGCTTCTTGCAATACGCCTGCGCCTCGGCGTTCTTCGGCAACTGCTCCTGGTACCAGCTGGCGCTGGCGTCGAGCAGGGCGTAGAGGTCGGTCTTGTCCTCGCGCGGGCGCTCGTCGCGGGCGCCCTCGCGCGGCACGGTGAGGCCCACCGACTGCGCCAGTTCCTCCACCGCGTCGGGAAACTCCAGCCGCTCGTAATCCATCAGGAACTTGATCGCGCTGCCGTGCGCGCCGCAGCCGAAGCAGTGGAAGAACTGCTTGGCGGGGCTGACGTAGAACGAAGGTGTGCGTTCGTCGTGGAACGGGCAGCACGCAGTCCACTCGCGCCCGGCCTTCTTCAGCGGCACGCGCCGCTCGATCACGTCGACGATGTCGACGCGGGCAAGCAGTTCGTCGATGAAGCTGTCGGGAATCAGGCCGCGCATGGTTCCCGTAGTTTAGAGGGTCGATCCTTCCCGGGGGCGAATCGGCCAGCAGGGGTGGCAGGCCGGCCAATCCGCCGGCCGAAGGCCGGTGGCGGCCGAGCCGCTGGTTAGCATGCAATGGGGTTACGGCGGAGGTGACAACGATGACGGATGGTTCGGCAATGTGTTTTCGCGCGGCCACGGCGCAGGACGCGGCGGCCGCGGTGCCGTTGATCCACAGCTCCGGCCCCGCCGCGTTCGACTACGTGTTCGCGCTGCCGGGGCGCGGCGGCGCCCAGGCCTTCCTGCAGCGCGCCTTCGTCGATGGTGCCGGCGAGTTCGGTTGGCGCAACCACGTGGTGGGCGAGCTGGAGGGCGTGGTGGTGGCGGTGGGCGCAGGATTCGGCGGCGAGACGGCGCTCAAATTCACGCTGGCGACGGCGCGGCAGATCCTCGCGCATTATGGTCTGCGCCACGCGGCGGGGGTGATCGCGCGCGGGCTACGCGTGGAGCGGGTGATCCCGCCGCCTGCGCGCGGCATGCACTACCTCGCCCACCTTGGCGTATCGCCGGTCCTGCGTGGGCAGGGCATCGGGCAAGCACTGATCGAGGAACTGATCCAGCGCGGCATGCAGGCGGGTCGTCGACGCATGGTGCTGGACGTGGCCGCGAGCAATCCGCGGGCGCAGGCGCTGTACGAGCGGCTGGGCTTTGCGGTGACGGGCGAGCGACGCTCCGCACTGGCCAATGCGCAGGGCGCGGTGCCGGATCACCGGCGGATGGAGCGGATGCCTGCTTGAGGCTTGTCCCTTCTGCCTGCCGGACGAGGGCAGGACTGGCGAAGGCCGCTCGCCGGTCCGCGCTTTGCTCGGGGATGTCACGAGCACCCGCCGCGCACCCCGGTCTTCCCCGCCCCTCGAAGCCGATGCCATCCATGGCATCTCCCCGCGTCTTTCCGGAAGAGGGAAAGGGTGAATGCACCGGGCGGGTTCAAACTGCCGGCGTCGCGGCGAATGTGGCGCCGGCGATGTCTCCGGGCGTCACAGGATATGGAACACCCCGATCACGGCCAGCACGGCGACCAGGAACAGGATCAGGAAGACCGCGAACAGGAACCGGGCGATGGTGCCGGTCACGCCGGCAATGCCGCGGAAACCGAGCAGGCCGGTGACCAGCGAGATGATGGCGAAGATGATGGCCCACTTGAGCATGCGCTACTCCTGCGGCTGACGATCCGCCGCGTGCAAGGGGAAGTGGCCGCGGGCGGGGATGTGCGCGGCTCTTTGGTTGTAGCGGTGCGTTCGTGAACGCGATGCATCCGGCTTGCGCGTGGCCACCGCCCCCGGCAAGCTGCGGCGGCGATCGATTCGAGGGGCGGCGATGCTGTTGACGGCAATGCGGATGCGCAGGCAGCGCACCATCGTACGCGCGTTCGAGCAGGCCGGTGCGCTCGCGGCGGACAGCGCGCGCAGGGCGGAGGAACTGGGCACGCGCGTGGACTTCGCCTGGCAGCAGCTGGCCAGCCTCGCCGTGCTGCGCAGCCCCGCCTCGGGGCGCTGGTTCCTGGATCGGCCCAATTGGCAGCGCCTGTGCCGGCGCCGCTGCGCGCTGGCGGTGGTGGCCGGCCTGCTGCTGGTGCTGCTGTTCGCGTACTCGATGAGCTGGCGCTGACAGGTTGTCGAGAAACAGCCTGGCGGCGCGATCCATGGATGGATCGCACGCCAATCAAGCACGCCAGCGCTTGATTGGCGGAGCCGAGGCCGGACACGCGCCGGGCTCGGCGAGTTGAGAAAGTGCAGGAAAGCACTTTCTCAACCCAAGGGTTACCCCGCCAGCTTCGCCTTGATGCGTGCCGAGACCTGGGCCATGTCGGCTCTACCGGCGGCCTGTTCCTTCACGGCGGCCATCACCTTGCCCATGTCGCGCGGCGAGCTGGCGCCGGTGGCGGCAATGGCCGCGGCGACCAGCGCATCCAGTTCGGCCGAATCGAGCTGGGCGGGCAGGTAGGTCTCGATCACCGTCATCTCGGCGCGCTCCACGTCGGCCAGGTCCTCGCGGCCGGCAGCGGCATACTGGCTCACCGAATCGCGGCGCTGCTTGAGCATCTTCTCCAGCACGGCCAGGGTCTGGGCGTCATCCAGCTCGATGCGCTCGTCCACCTCGCGCTGCTTGATCGCCGCCAGCACCAGCCGGATCACGCCGAGGCGTTGCTTGTCGCCGCCGCGCATGGCGGCCTTCATGTCGTCGGTGAGCTGCTGCTTGAGCGTCATGGCAGGCGTTCCGGTGGGTGGGGGTCGATTTTACGGAAACGGCGAAGCCGGCGTTGCCTTGCGGCAACACCGGCCTTCGTATCCGGATGCGGTCGGTGGCTGCGAGGGACCGCGCCAACCGTGTTGCTGAGCATGCGGCGCGAGCACGCCGCTGTCCGCCGGGAACCGGCGGAACCGGGAACTCAGTACAGCCGGGTCTTGCGCGAGACGTCGCGCGACAGGCGGCGCAGGTGGCGCTTCACCGCAGCGGCACGCTTGCGCTTGCGCTCCTGGGTCGGCTTTTCGTAGAACTCGCGCTTGCGCGTTTCGGCCAGGACACCGGCCTTCTCGCAGGTACGCTTGAAACGACGCAGCGCGATTTCGAACGGCTCGTTCTCGCGGACTTTGACGTTGGGCATGGATACTCCGGGTGGTAATCTGTCCCGCTTCCGGGACTGTTGAATACGGCGAGCCGCGAAGTATACCGTGCCTGACGAGCAATTTTCAAAGCCGACCCCCACCCCCCGCCTGCCCGTAATCGGCAAGCCGGTGCTGGGCATCGAATCCTCCTGCGACGAGACCGGCGTGGCGATCCTGCGCTGGCAGCCGGAGGCGCCGGGCCAAGGCCTGCTGGCCCACGCCCTGTACAGCCAGGTGAAGCTGCATGCCGACTATGGCGGCGTGGTGCCGGAACTGGCCAGCCGCGACCACGTGCGCAAGCTGCTGCCGCTGGCGCGCGAGGCACTGAAGCAGGCCGGGCTGACCCCGGCCGATCTGGGCGGGGTGGCCTATACCGCGGGTCCCGGCCTGGTCGGTGCCCTGCTGGTGGGGGCGGCGGCCGGGCGGGCGCTGGCTTGGGCGCTGGGCGTGCCGGCCATCGGGGTACACCACATGGAGGGCCACCTGCTGGCTCCGCTGCTGGAGGACGACCCGCCGAAGCCGCCGTTCGTGGCCCTGCTGGTCTCCGGCGGGCATTCCATGCTGGTCGAGGTGAAGGCGATCGGTGAGTACCGCATCCTGGGCGACACCCTGGACGACGCCGCCGGCGAGGCCTTCGACAAGACCGCCAAGCTGATGGGCTTGCCGTACCCCGGCGGCCCGGCGCTGGCCAAGCTGGCCGAGCAGGGCCGGCCCGGCGCGTTCCGCTTCTCGCGACCGATGACCGACCGGCCCGGGCTGGATTTCAGCTTCTCCGGGCTCAAGACCCAGGTGTTGCTGGCCTGGCAGCATTCGGACCAGAGCGAGCAGACCCGCGCCGACGTCGCCCGCGGCTTCGAGGAGGCGATTGTCGACACCTTGCTGATCAAGTGCCGCCGCGCGCTGCAGGCCACCGGCACCCATAGCCTGGTGATCGCCGGCGGCGTGGGCGCCAACCGCCGCCTGCGCGCGGAACTGGCCGCGGCGGGCGAGAAGGACGGCTTCCGCACCTATTTTCCGCGCCTCGCGTTCTGCACCGACAATGGCGCGATGATCGCGCTGGCCGGAGCGATCCGGCTGGCCGCGGGCCAGCATCAGGATGAGTCGGTGCAGGTCCATCCGCGCTGGGACCTGCAGAGCCTGCCAGCGGCATAGCAGGATTCTGTAGGAGCGCCTTCAGCCGCGATGTCTTCCCGCCGACCTCGAAAGCATCGCGACTGAAGCCGCTCCTACAAAGGCAGCAACCTCACCACTGCGTGCGGCCGGGCAGCAGGCCCTTCAGCTCCGCGTCGGTGAGGTTGCGCCACTGGCCGGGCTTCAGGTGGCCGAGCTTCACGTTGACGATGCGCACCCGGCGCAGTTGCGTGACGCGGTAGCCGAACGCGGCCGCCATCAGGCGGATTTGCCGGTTCAGACCCTGGGTGAGCACGATGGCGAAGCCGAACTTCGCGATCCTGCGCGTGCGGCAGGGCTTGGTCATCTGGCCGTGGATGCGCACACCCTTGGCCATGCCGGCGAGGAATTCCTCGGTGACCGGCTTGTTCACCGCCACCAGGTATTCCTTCTCGTGGTGGTTCTCCGCGCGCAGGATCTCGTTGACGATGTCGCCGTTGCTGGTGAGCAGGATCAATCCCTCGGAGTCCTTGTCGAGTCTCCCGATCGGAAAGATGCGCTGCGAGTGGTCGACGAAGTCCACGATGTTGCCGGCTATGCTCTGGTCGGTGGTGCAGGTGATGCCCACCGGCTTGTTCAGCGCGATGTAGACCGCCTTCTTCGCGGCCGGCGTGGCGGCCAGGATGCGCGCCTTGACGATCTCGCCGTCCACGCGCACCTCGTCGCCTTCCAGCGCCTTGGCGCCGGTGCCGACGACCTCGCCGTTGATGGTGACGCGGCCGGCCACCAGCCATTCGTCCGCTTCACGGCGCGAGCACAGGCCGGCTTCGCTGATGTATTTGTTGACGCGCATGAAAGCAGGCCTTTCCTGTAGGAGCGCACCCTGTGCGCGATGGCTTTCCGCGAGGCGTGGATCAAGAGCAATCGCGCACAGGGTGCGCTCCTACGCAAATGCGATTACGACCGCAGCCCCACGCCGCGCTTCAGCAGCTGCAGCCCGAACGCCGCGAGCGCCACCACGAAACCCAGCATCACCACGAACGCCACGCCCACGTGCACGTCGCTGATGCCGAGCACGCCGTAGCGGAACGCGTTGACCATGTACAGGATCGGGTTGATCCGCGAGATCGCCTGCCATGGCTCGCCCAGCATCTGGATCGAGTAGAACACGCCGCCGAGATAGGTGAGCGGGGTGAGGATGAAGGTGGGGACCAGCGCGATGTCGTCGAACTTCTTCGCATACACCGCGTTGACGAAGCCGGCCAGCGAGAAGATCACAGAGCCAAGCAGCACCGAGGCGAAGGTGATCAGCGGGTGCGCGATGTGCAGCGAGGTGAAGAACAGCGCGATGCCCAGCACCAGCACGCCCACCGCGAGGCCGCGTGTCACCGCGCCGGTGACGTAGCCGGTGAGGATCACCCAGTTCGGCATCGGCGACACCAGCATTTCCTCCACCGCGCGGCTGAACTTGGCGCCGAAGAAGGAGCTGGAGATGTTGCCGTAGCTGTTCGTGATGATGCTCATCATCACCAGGCCCGGCACGATGTACTGCATGTAGGTGTAGCCGCCCTGGATCGTGCCGATGCGGCTGCCGATCAGCTTGCCGAAGATCACGAAGTACAGCGTCATCGTGATCGCGGGCGGGATCAGTGTCTGCGTCCAGATGCGCAGGATGCGCACGATCTCGCGGCGCACGATGGTGTGGAGGGCGACCAGGTTGGCGGCGGCGTTGCTCATGCTTGTGCCCTTGGCTTCCTCTCCCCCAACGCGCTGGGGGAGAGGGGGTATTCGCGTCACGCGGCTCGCACCTGCCCGTTGCGGCCCTGTTCCACCAGCCGCACGAACAGCTCCTCCAGCCGGTTCGTCTTGTTGCGCATCGAGGTCACCGTGATGCCGCGCGCGCTGAGCGCGGCGAACAGCGAGTTGAGGTCGTGGGTGCGGGCCATCTCCGCTTCCAGCGTGTGCTCGTCCATGCGGCGCAGCGTGACGCCGGGCAGCGCGGGCAGGCCGTCGGGCACTTGCGCGGCGTCGAGCACGAAGGTTTCCACGTCCAGCGTGGCGAGCAGGCGCTTCATCGTGGTGTTCTCCACGATCGTGCCGTGGTCGATGATCGCGATGTTGCGGCACAGCTGCTCGGCTTCCTCCAGGTAATGCGTGGTGAGGATGACCGTGGTGCCGGCCGCGTTGATGCCGCTGACGAACTGCCACATCGAACGGCGGATCTCGATGTCCACGCCCGCGGTGGGTTCGTCGAGGATCAGCAGCTTCGGCTCGTTCATCATCGCGCGGGCGATCATCAGGCGCCGCTTCATGCCGCCGGACAGCATGCGCGCCTGGTGCTGGGCCTTGTCCCACAGGCGCAGTTCCTTCAGGTACTTCTCCGCGCGCTCGGCGGCGATCCTGCGCGGAATGCCGTAGAAGCCCGCCTCGTTCACGCAGATGTCGAACGGCTTCTCGAACTGGTTGAAGTTGATCTCCTGCGGCACCAGGCCGATCAACTTCATCGCCTCGTTGCGCTGCTTGTTGACGGAGACGCCGAACACCTGCGCGTCGCCCCCGCTGGAGTTCACCAGCGAGGAGAGGATGCCGATCAAGGTGGACTTGCCGGCGCCGTTGGGGCCGAGCAGGGCGAAGAAGTCGCCGGGTTGCACGGTCAGCGAGATGCCCTTGAGGGCCTCCACGCCGTTGCCGTAGGTCTTGCGCAGGTTGTCGACGACAAGCGCGGGGACGGAGCTCATGGGCTGCACCGGAGGGGGTCAGCCTCTTATTATAGCGGGCCATCTTTCGCCGCCCGGTGCCGCCGGGTGCACACACCGTTTCCCGGAACCCGTTCATGGCCGACCATTTCCAGCTACGCCTCGTCGACAGCCGCATGCTGGCGCCCACCGTGCGCCACCTCGCGTTCGAGCGCGTGGACGGCCAGCCGCTGGCCTTCGTGCCGGGGCAGTTCCTGCAGGTCCATTTCCACTACGACGACGGCACGCCGACCAAGCGCAGCTACTCGGTGGGCACGGTGGGCGACGGTTCCTCGCCCGTGCAACGGGTCGAGATCGCGGTGAGCTACGTGGACGGCGGCGCGGCCACCAAGCTGCTGGGCGAGCTGCCGATCGGCGGCGTGATCGACGCCAGCGGCCCCTACGGCCGCTTCTGCCTGCAGGCCGGCGACGTGCATCCGCGCTACCTGCTGCTCGCCACCGGCACCGGCGTCACCCCGTACCGCGCGATGCTGCCGCAGATCGAGCAGCTGCTGGCCAAGGGCGGCCGCGAAGTGGTGCTGCTGTACGGCGCGCGCAACGAGACCGAGCTGCTCTACGGCGAGGAATTCGAGGCCTTCGCCCAGACACATCCCGGCTTCACCTTCCACGGCTGCCTCAGCCGCCAGCCGCGCGCCGTGCCGCGCGCCTCCGACCGCAGCGGCCACGTGCAAGGCGTGCTGGCCGAACTGGCGCCGCACGAAGGCCGCGACATCGCCTACCTCTGCGGCAACCCCAATATGGTCGACGCTGCCTTCGCGGCGCTCAAGGAATGCGGCCTGCCGGTGCCGCAGATCCGGCGGGAGAAGTACATCTCGTCGCGTTGATGAAGATGGCCGCTTTCACGCCGATATGACGTCGGGCTCGGCACCGCGTTATATGAGGTAGCCAAGGCGGTGTTATTCCTGCACGCGCAGCTCACGGCAGTAAGGGTAAAGCAGCGGACTGGACTGGTGGCTGCGGCGAAGTCCGGCTCACATGTGCCATTTAGTGTGACGCACATCACGTTTCGCGACATGGGCTGCTTCAAACCGGTAAAGCCCAGGCGGAGCGCGCCGACAGCCACTCAAGGAACCCCGTAATGGCCGGGGGCACCTCGAGAGGTGAGCGGTGTGAAATGGTCAGTCGGTTTGTTGGCGGGGTGCCGCCGTTGCTGGGGAGCCATCCGTCGCGGATATGGTTGCGACGGGCAGGCTGGCAAGTCGGGAGCACAAATCCTGATGAGGCGCCTGTCTTCTTCATCCATTGCATTTGCTCTGGTCCTTGTGCCCACGCTGGCCGGCGCCAACGAAGCCACCGGCACCTTGCGGATATCCTTGACCGTAGTGGCCTCATGCAGCGTGCGAACCCAGCCGCTGACTTTCGCCACGTACACGGCCGGTGGCTCGGCCACGGGCACCGCCACGCCGGGCGCCATTGACGTGAGTTGCACCCGCGGTATCCCGGCGGCCGTCTATCTCGACGGTGACCGCACGCTGGCTGGGCCGGCAGGCGCACGGGTGGCGTATACCGTGCAAGCGAACGGGCAGGCGTGGCCGGCCGGTGCATCGATTGCGGTGCTGGGCCAAGGGGCGCAGCCGATTCGCCTGCAGCTGTCCGGCAACGTGCCCGCGGGTCAGAACGTGACGCCGGGCGAGTATGCCGACGCGGCCGTGGTGCGCGTCGTCTACTGAGCGTTGTTCAGTAGTTCACGTCGATCTGGACGATGTCCGTGTACCTGTCGGGCGTGACGTCGGTACTGCTGGTGGTTTGGGCATGGACGGTCAGCGATTGCGCCGTGCCGGTGCCCGTGCCATGCACGCCATTGCCGGCAGCGGCGCGCGTGGCGGTGTTGCCCCAGACCTGGGTCAGGGCGGAATTCGAGTAGAGCTGATACTGCACGGTATCCGTGTTGCCCCCGGTTCCTTTCATGATGCCAGCGCCGGCGGTATTGCCATCGAAAGGCAGCAGGCCCACGTTGTAGGGCTTCTTGTTCGGGCAGGTCACGGTGATGTTGTCGCTGCCGGTGACGGCGGCGGCGCCGGCCGCCACACCGCCCGCGCTGCCGAAGATCAGATTGGGTCCCGCGCTGACCACGCAGGCATTGCCCACTGTGGCTTGGACGTTGAGCGCGAAACTGGCGAACCGATAACCCGGCTCGGCGCCGCAACTGGATCCAGCGAGGTAGCCGAGCTTGGTTGTACCGAAGCTCGATTTATAGGTACCCGCTACCGCGCTGGTCTGATTACCGGGAATGTGGCCGTAGTAGGGGATGGTGCCGGTCAGCGTGGCACGTGCCGCTATCGATAGCGGTACTGATAGCGGGTGGGTCGCATCCCAGGTGTCGCTGGACAGTGGATCGGCGGAGAGGTTGAAGTCGAGGGTGCTGGCGCGTGGCCCCAATAACGCGGGTTGATTGGGCATGCCCGGCATGCTCGGCGTGCCAATCGCCACGCACAGGGTGAATGCAACTGTGGCGGCACCGGCATTCTTGCAGTTGTAGCCGATGGAGCCGTTGTCGGATGCACCGGAACCGGTGCTGACCTTGATGGTGCCGAAATTGAGGGTGGGGTGGGTGGCGGTGCAACTCACCTGCGCATGCACCCTTCCGGGCATCAGCAGGGTGCCAGCGAGCAGCAGCAACAGCATCAGCGGCAGTCGGAAAGGGCTCATGCCGGCAACTCAGTAGTTCACGTTGACCTGGACCGTGTCCGAATACGTGTCGGGCGTGACGTCGGTGCTGCTGGTGGTCTTGGCGTAGACGTTCAGGGTCAGCGGCGAACCGGTGCCGCTGCCGGCCACGCCATTGCCCGTGCCGCCCACGACCGCAGTGTTGCCCCAGACCTGGGTCAGGCCTGGATTCGAGTAGAGCTGATACTGCACGGTGTTCGTGTTGCTGCCGGTACCTTTCATGGTGCCAAGCCCGGTTGTGCTGGTCACGTTCAGTGGCGCCAGGCCGACCGTATAAGGCGTGCCGACGGTGCAGGTGACGCTCAGCGTGGTGCTGCCCGGTGCGGTGGCCGTGCCGGCGGCGACGGCGCTGAAGGTGAGGTCGTTGGCCGCGACCGTGCAGTTCTTCTGCACCGTGGCGGAGACCAGGAACGGGAAAAACACGTTGATTTGGGGGCCGCCGCAGCTGCCGGGGGCCGTGTTGCCCTGGGCATCGTTGACCGTGACCGCCGTGTCGCCGTTCTGGTAGTTGTCGTTGTAGCTGCCCGCAGCCGCCGTGGTCTGTCCGTTGAGCACCTTGGCGTACAGCGTGGCCTGCGCATTGTTTGTGGATGCGCCCTTGGCGAGCGTGAGATTCACCATGAGGGGTGTAAGGGAGGAACCGAAATACGAGCTGCCCCAGACTTGGGTATACCCGGGATCCTGGTAAAGCTGGAAGTTCAGCTTGTTGCTGCCGCTGCTCATCTGGCGCGGATTGGTCTGTGCGCCACCGGGCTCGCCGATGCTGAAGCAGATCGTGGCCGAATGGGTCTTGTTGTCGGTGTTGGTGCACGAATAGGTCAGGGTGGCCGTGGTGGTGGTCTGGCTCGACAACGGGTTCACCGTGCCGAAGCTCACCGCAGTCATGCTGGCCGAAGTGCAGGTGATGCCGGCGGCATGTGCAGGCGCAACGTGGAGCAGGCCGCCGACGGCCAGCAGCAGGACGGCAAGAAAACGCAGCAGCGACTGGTTCATGGCATCACCTTGCGGCAGGTCAGCGGCCCGATCTGCGGGATGCCGCCGCCTTGCTTGCGGTAGTCGAAACTCGCGTGGCATACGCCGGTCGGCGTCGTCACGTCCAGCACGTTGCGCGTGTCCAGCGTATCCAGATAGACCGCGCCGTCGAAGCCGACCAAGGCCGGTTCGCCGGCATGCCCATGCAACCTTACCGCGCTGCCCACCGGCAGCGGCTTGCCGGCCTCGTCCATCAGGATGACGGAGGCGGCGCGCACGGGCACGATGCCGAACTTCACCAAGGTGCCGGCGCGATCGGTGGGCGTGGCGTCCGCGTTCACGCGTTCGATGCGCATGTCGGCCGGCAGGCTCATCGGATCGATGCTGAGCTTGTTGTTCTGATAGGCGTTGAGCGGGGTCACCAGCAGCATGCCCTTGCTGTCGGTGACACCCACCGGATTGTTCTGCAGGCTCACCGGCACCCCGGCCACGCCTTCGGCGGACACCACGGCGAAACCGGTGTTGATCTGCCGTGCCGCGAATACGTCGCCGCCCATCAGCACCAGCGCACCCATCGCGCCCGCATAGCCGTAACGGGTGCCGCCGAGGTCATAGGCGCCGGCCTGCACCTGGCCGTAGCGGCCCAGATAATCCAGCTCGCCCTGGCCACCATTCTGCCCGTCGCCCTGGCTCAGCGATGCACGCCAGCCCAGGCCGCCCTGGCTCGGCAGCGACTGCGTGGCGTTCAGCGCCAGGCCGGTGCGACCGTTCTCGCGTTGCAGGCTGCCGCTGACCGAGATGTTGTGGTCCAGCGCCAGCGTGATGATGGCGAAGGCGGTGCGGTTGCGCGAGTTGTCCAGGTCCTGGTTGACGCTGAGGTTCAGCATGGCCCAGCGGCCCAGCGACTTGTACCAGTAGGCGCTGCCATAACGCTGCGCGGCCTGTTGCGGGATGGCCAGCTTGATGTAGCTGATGCCGAAATTGCCGATGCGATTGAAGTTGTAGCTGAAGTAGCCCTGCGTGCTGACGCGCGGCATGACCGAGCCGTACAGCGTGCCCAGGTCGCGGTAATCGCCGCGGGTGCGGGTGCTGTTGAAGCCGGCATTGAAGCGCTCGTTGCTCCAGTTGTAGCCCAGGCTGTACTGCTCGCCGCTCTGGCCGTGGTATTCGCTGTGTGCCAGCGAGGCGGACAGCACGCCACCACGCTCGCCGAGCAGCCAGCTGCCGCCCACGCCGGCGTCGCCCAGCCCGGCGGTGAGCTCGGCGTGCGCTTCGGCGGTGAAATGGTTGCTGACGCCGTAGCGCCAGGTACCGCTGCCTACCGCGTCGTTGCCGTAGTCGAACGAATCCACGCCGTAGTTCTCGCGCACCTTGCCGACTTCGACGGACCAGTCGGACAGGCCTTGGCGCAGCAACTGGTTCTCGCCGTACAGCGAGAAGTTGAGCGTGGTGGTCTGGCCCAATGCGTTGGTCAGCACCACCTGGGCGTTGCCCGCACCATTGATGTTGGGAATGGTGCTGAGCTGGAACGGGCCGGTGGGCACCTGTCCGCTGTACTGGCGCAGGCCGTTCACGTAGAGCTCGATGGACGAGGGCATCGTCGCCGAGCCGAGGAAGGCGGGCAGCGGTGCGGTGACCAGATAGGGCTGCAACGCGAAATTGGTGCCGAACTGCACGCCGCCGATGCGCGTGGAGCGCGACCAGCTGAGGGCGTCGGTGAGGGTGTCGCCGAAACGCAGGGTCAGCAGGTGCTCGGGAAACGACATGCTCCAGCTGGTATCCAGGCGCACCGAGCGGTTCTGCGAACTGCCGTCGTCGGCGTGGTTGTCCTGCGTGAGCGAGGTGGTGCTGAACACGCCGGCGGCGTTGAATGCGCGCAGTTCGGCGAAGGCGTTGAGGTTGCTGGTGCCGTGCGTGCCGTAGGTGCCGTAGAGGTTGTAATTCAGCAGTGCGCCGGGCGAGACGCTGGGCGTCGGCCGCTGGTTGGCGGCGGTGGAAAGCATCGTGGTGCCCAGCTTCAGCAGCTGCAGCGGTGCGGCGAGGTTCAGGGTTTGCTGGCTGGCGTCGTAGCTCACCTTCAGGCCTTGCAGGCTGTCCAGCCGCACCGGATCGGCGCTGCCTGCGGGCAAGGCGAAGCCGAGCTCGTGCAGGGTCGCCTGGCTGGCCCACAGCTGGCCGTCGCGGTAACCGAAATGGGCGAGACCGACATGGGTGCCGTTGAGGGTCACGTCGAGGTAGAGGTCGCTGGCGCCCGGGATGGTCTGGCCATTGCCATCGGCGAGCAGGGCCGGGGTCGCGGCATCCGGGTTCATCGCGGCATGGCTCGCGGGGATGAGCAGTCCCTGCAGCAACAGCCCCTTAAGGAGATCCGCTGGCCAGCGACAGGTTTTGCGTTGTCTTCTGACCATTGATCAAGACCTCGAGAGTACCGCCCTGGGTGAACACGGCGGCGGGCGGCTTCAATGCCCAATGCATGGTCGATCCGGGCAGCACATAGCCGAGCAGACCGGGATCGATCGTGGTGCGGTGGCCGGCGGCATCGACGAAGGACAACTCCGCCACCTGGGCGTGGCCGTTGCCGTGGTTGCTCACCACCAGCATGGCCTGCTGGCCCGTGCGCTGCAGGGTCCATTGCAGCTGTGGCGCCACGCTGGCCAGGCCGGCCGGTTCGACGAACACCGGCACCGAGTAATGCACCACGAAGTGCAGTCCGGGGGTGTTTGGCGCATCGACCGGCAACTCGTCGATGGCCAACCGGTAGGCATCCTCCACCGCACCGGTTCCGCTGGGCGGCGCCCCGACCCGGATCACCCGGATCAACTGTTGACCGCCGGCCGGGATCTCCAGCATCGGCGGGCTGATGACCAGGCCCTGCGACGGCGTGCGCTGGTCGCCGGATGCATCCTGCGTCCAGTGGTACACGCGCACCTGCGCATGCACCACGCCGTCACCGGTGTTGCTGAGCCACAGGCCGTCGGCGTTCTGCACTGCCTTCAGGCTCAGGCTGGTGGGCGACACCTGGAGTCCGGTGGCCGCCGCCCAACTGCTCGCTGCCATGAGGCAGGCGAGCAGAGCGAATCGCCAGTTACGTCGCGGCAGTGCTCGGGTCATCGGTGGTCGGTTAGTAGTTCACGTTGATCGTGACGGTATCGGAATAGGTGTCCGGCTGCACGTCGGTGGTGCCGGTGGCATTCGCGTAGACGGTGAAAGACTGGGCCTTGGCACTGGCCATGCCGGCACCCGCGCCCGACTCGCCGTTGCCCTTGGCGCTCGAGGTAGCGGTATTGCCCCAAGGCGTGGCACCACCGGCATCCTGATAGAGCGCGTAGGCGATGGTGGCCGGGTTGCCCGCTGTGCCCGCGAGGGCGCCGATGCCGGTCGTGGCGCCATTGCTCGGAGCCAAGCCGACGTTGAACGGGGTCTTGTTCGAGCAGTTGACCGTGAAGGTGCCCGGCAGGGTCGCGGTCGTGGTGCCGGCATTCACGGCAGCCAGGGTGATGTTGGAGGCAGCAGTAGTGTTCACCGCGCAGGTCGAGTTGACCTTCAGCGAAACCGTGAAGGTGCCGGTGGCAACGGTGGCGGTCGCACTGGTGCCGATGGCGCTGGCAGCCAGCAGGGCGGCGACGAGCAGGGACTTCTTGAGCAGCATTTGGATGACTCCCTTGGAGGGTGGGTTTAGGTTTCGCTGAGTCAATAAGCAACCGGCATGCCAAACACTGCACTTGCGCGCAGAGCCTTGTGGCGCCGCGCTTTTCGGGGGAAAAGCCGGGGTGGGCAGCACAGGAAATCGCCAATCTCGCGCCGACTGGCGCGGTCAGCAAAATGCCGATTGCGTCACATTTTAACTGGTCAATTCTGCCAACGGCGTCGTGTATGCGTGGCCGATTCGGTCAAAAGTCAGGCGAATGTAAAGCACGCTTGACATGCGAGATATCTCGACCTAGGCTGCCCATGTCAAGGCTGCTTGACATATTTGGGAGGGGTCGCATGCGCACGGTTCGCAATACGGTCAAGACGGTGCTCCACATCCTGCTGGCGTCTTCGCTGCTCGTTGCCGGCAGCGCCTGGGCGGCGCCGGCGCAAGCGGCGGCCGCGGTCGGCCAGGTCGGCACGCTGAAGTTCGAGGTGCACGGTACGCACGGGCGGCCGGTGATCCTGATCCCGGGACTGGAGGGTGGTCCGTGGGTGTGGAAGGACACCATCGCCCGGCTGGAAAAGAACCATGTGGTCTACGCGGTGACGCTGGCCGGCTTCGACGGCATGCCGGCACCGATGCGCAAGACCGGGCTGATCGATCAGGCCGACGCCTCGCTGCTGGCGCTGATCGAGCAGCAGCACATCGACAAGCCGGTGCTGGTGGGCCACAGCCTCGGCGGCACGCTGGCGCTGCGCTTCGCGGGCGAGCACGCGAAGCTGATTTCCGGTGTGGTGGCGGTGGACGGCCTGCCGATCTTTCCCGGCATGGACCGGGTGAGCGCCGAGCAGCGTCAGGTGATCGCCGAGCGCACGCGCACGCAGATGAGTGCGATGACGCCGGCGCAGTTCCAGGCGGCGGCGCTGGGCTACATGCAGCACGTCGGCGTGATCGATCCGAAGCTGGCGGAGCAGTACGCCCCGCTGAACGCGCGCAGCGACATCGCCGCCACCGCCGGGTACGCGGCGGAGGACATGGCGGCCGACTATCGCCCGCTGCTGAAGCAGGCGGACGTGCCGATCCTGGAGATCTCGCCGTATTACGCGCCGGATTTCGCCCAGCCGCCGCTCAAGCTCAGCGAGGCGCAGAAGGCCGCGTACTACCAGGGCCTGCTGGCGGGTGCGCCAAACGCGAAAGTGGCGTCGATCGCGCCCGCGCGGCACTTCGCGATGCTGGACCAGCCGGCGAAGTTCCAGCAGGTGCTGGACGATTTCCTGAAATCGCTCTGAGGGGGCGCCGATGCGACGTTTCACGGAAAAGCAGTACCAGCGCCAGCTGATGATCGCGATGGTGCTGTACGTCGGCGTCATGCTGCTGGCGTGGCCGTCGGCGAAGACCACCGGCAGCGTGCCGCTGAAACTGGCGTTGGCCCTGCTGCCGGCGGCGCTGATGCTCTACGTGATCGGCCTGATGGCGCGGCGCATCCTGCACAGCGACGAGCTGGAGCAGCGCACGCACTTGGCCGCCCTGGGCGTGGCCACCGCGGTGGTGGGTGCGGCGAGCCTGGTCGGCGGCTTCCTTGCTGCGGCGAAGCTGGTGCAGCTGGACGGCACCGTGCTGATCTGGGTGTTCCCGCTGCAGCTGTTCGCTTATGGCGCCACGCGCTGGATTCTGAACCGGCGCTACGGCCACGACGGCGTCTGCGGCGAGGGCGGTTTTCCGTTCCGTTACCGCTTGCTGCTGATCCTCGCGCTGATGGCGGCGGTGGCGCTGGCCGCGTACTGGCGGCATGACGATTTCGATGTCGGCATGCTGGCCGGCATGGGTTCGGCGCTGGTGCTGGTGCTGGCGTGGCAGGGATGGCGGCACTGGCGGAAACGCCATGCGCCGCCCGGCGCCCGGGATGCGGGGCACGTGCGATGAGCGGCCGCGACCCGAACCGCATGCTGCAGCGACGCTACCTGCGCGAGTTCCTGCCGGCCATGCTCGGCTACGTGTTCGTGCTGCCGATCTCGATCATCCTGCTGCTGCGTGTCGACCTGCCGACCGGGTGGAAGGTGGTGGTCGCCTTGCTGCCGGTGCTGCCGATGGCCTTCGTGGTGCGCGCGATGCTGCGGCACATGCTGCGCCAGGACGAGCTGCAGCAGCGCATCGAGCTGCAGGCGGTGGCGATCACCTGCGCGGTGATCGGCCTGGCCAGCTTCAGCCTCGGCTTCCTGCAGAACGTGCGCGTGCTGCCTTCGCCGACGTGGGCGATGTTGTGGGTGCTGCCGCTGATGATCGGCGTGTACGGCATGGTCCGCCTCCTGCTGGCGCGCCGCTACCGATGAACAACCAGGTGCGCGAATTGCGCGGCGAGCAGGGCTGGTCGCAGGCGGATCTCGCCGAGCGGCTGGAGGTGTCGCGGCAGACGGTTAACGCGATCGAGACCGGCAAGTACGATCCCAGCCTGCCGCTGGCGTTCAAGATCGCGAAGCTGTTTGGACGCCCGATCGAATCCATTTTCGAACCAGGAAGCGATGCATGAGCATGAACCCCAGGAAGCGCATGGCCGTCATCGTGGCCGTGGCCACCGCGATCTTCGCGGCCAACCACGCCAGGCGGCACTCGGCGGGGCATGAGGCAACGGCACCAGCGCAGGGCAAGACTGCCGCGCAAACGGAAGTGAAGCCGGCACCGCCGCGCACTTGGAAGCTCGGTTCGCTCACGCTGACGGCCTGCAGCCTGGGCCAGCCGAACAGTGGCCTGAGCACCGCGGCCTGGTGCGGCACGCTGGCGGTGCCGGAGAACCGCGCCGAGCCGCAGGGCCGCAGGATAGACCTGAAGCTGGCGGTGCTGCGCTCGAACGCGCAGGTCGCGAAGCCGGACATGCTGGCCTTCCTCGCCGGCGGCCCCGGGCAGGCGGCCACCGATTACGCCGGGCCGATCGCCGCGATGCTGGAGCCGTTGCGCGCACACCGCGACATCCTGCTGCTGGACCAGCGCGGCACCGGCGGCTCGAATGCGCTGGACTGCAAGAGCGACGACAAGAGCACGGCGGGCGACGACACCGGCTTCGATCCCGCCAAGCTGCGCGCCGAAGCGGCGGCCTGCCTGAAGCAGGTGGAGACGCACGCCGATCCGCGCTACTACACCACCACCGACGCGGTGCAGGACCTGGAGGACGTGCGCAGCGCGCTGGGCGTGCCGGAGTTCGACCTGGTCGGCGTCTCCTACGGCACGCGGGTGGCGCAGCAGTACGCCGGTCGCCATCCCGACGCGGTACGCAGCATCGTGCTGGACAGCACGGTGCCGAACAGCGTGGTGCTGGGCGAGGACTTCGCGCAGAACCTCGACGATGCGCTGAAGGCGCAGTTCGCGCGCTGCGAGGACGATGCCGCCTGCAAGCAGCGTTTCGGCCATCCGTACCAGACCCTGGTCCAGCTGCGCGATGCCTTGCGCGCGAATCCGCACCCGGTCAGCTTCCGCGATCCGCAAACCTACCAGACGGTGCAGCGCGTGCTGAGCGAGGACGCGCTGGTCAGCGTGGTGCGCATGTTCGCCTACACGCCGGCGACCGCCGCGTTGCTGCCGCTGTCGATCGACGCCGCCGCGCACGGCGACGTGGGTCCGCTGCTGGGGCAGGCCAAGCTGCTGACCGTGGACATGGCCGACCTCGCCGGCAGCGGCATGTCGTACTCGGTGATCTGCAGCGAGGATGCCGACCTGCTCACCGCGCGCCCGCAGGACGCGGACACCCTGCTCGGCAACCACATGGTCGACGCCTACAAGGCGATCTGTTCGGTCTGGCCGAAGGGCACGCGGCCGGCGGATTTCCACCAGCCGCTCGCGACCGCCAAGCCGGCGTTGCTGCTGGCCGGCCAGTACGACCCGGTGACGCCGCCGCGCTATGCCGAGGAGGTGGCGAAGCACCTGTCGAACGCCCGCGTGCTGCTGTTCAAGGGCCAGGGCCACAGCGTGCTGGCTGCGGGGTGCGGACCGCAGCTGGTGCAGCACTTCGTCGAGCAGCTCGATCCGAAGACGCTGGACGCGAGCTGCCTCGATCGCCTGCAAGCCACGCCGTTTTTCATCGACTTCAACGGAGCCACGCCATGAGCAAGCCCCAAGTGCCGGCCACGGCCATGCTGCTGGCCGCGGCTTTCGTCGCCGCCGCCGTGCTGGATGCACCGCATGTCATCACACAGGTTCTGCTGCCCTTGCTCGTCGCGTTTTCCGTGCTGGGCACCCGGCGCGGTGCCTGCTTCAAGCGGGGAGAACAGCCGTGATCGAAGTCAGGGATCTGCACAAGGCCTTCGGCGCAGTGAAAGCCGTGGACGGCGTCGGCTTCACCGCCCGCGACGGCGAGATCACCGGCCTGCTCGGCCCCAACGGCGCCGGCAAGACCACCACGTTGCGCATGCTCTATACGCTGATGGAACCCGATAGCGGCCAGGTGCTGGTGGACGGCATCGACGCCGCGGTCGATCCGCTGGCAGTGCGCCGCACGCTCGGCGTGCTGCCCGACGCGCGCGGCCTGTACAAGCGGCTCACCGCACGCGAGAACATCGAGTATTTCGCGCGCCTGCAGGGCATCGACGGGGCCACGCTGCGCACGCGCCACGAGGCGCTGGTCGACGCGCTGGAGATGCGCGACATCCTCGACCGCCGCACCGAGGGCTTCTCGCAGGGCCAGCGGGTGAAGACCGCGATCGCCCGCGCGCTGATCCACGACCCGCGCAACGTGATCCTGGACGAGCCCACCAACGGCCTCGACGTGATGGCCACGCGCGGCCTGCGCCGCTTCATGCAGCAGCTGAAGGACGAAGGCCGCTGCGTGCTGTTCTCCAGCCACATCA
This sequence comes from Rhodanobacter sp. C06, assembly GCF_002001105.1. Taxonomy (GTDB): domain Bacteria; phylum Pseudomonadota; class Gammaproteobacteria; order Xanthomonadales; family Rhodanobacteraceae; genus Rhodanobacter_A. The sequence continues at coordinate 158,200 of NZ_MUNP01000043.1, forward strand.
TGCAGGAGGTGGCGGCGCTGTGCGATCGCATCGTGGTGATCGCGCGTGGCCGCGTGGTGGCCGACGAGACGCCCGATGCCCTCAGGGCACAGACCGGCGAAACCAACCTGGAGGATGCCTTCGTGAAGATCATCGGCAGCGAGGAGGGCCTCGCCGCATGAGTGCCATCCCATCGAAAGTGCGCCGCCCCGGCGCCATGCTCACCGTGTTCCTGAAGGAGGTGCGCGAGAACCTGCGCGACCGTCGCACGCTGACCAGCGCCTTCCTCACCGGCCCGCTGCTGGGCCCGCTGATCTTCGTGATGCTGGTCAGCATGCAGGTCAACCGCGAGCTCAACAAGGCCGACCAGCCGCTGCACGTGCCGGTGGTCGGCGCGCAGTACGCGCCGAACCTGGTCGATGCGCTGAAGGAGGGCGGCATCGTGCCGGATGCGCCGGTGGCTGATCCGGGCAAGGCCGTGCACCAGCAGGATGCCGACGTCGTGCTGCGCATCGCCGCCGACTACGGCAAGGCCTGGCGCAAGGGCGAGCCGGTGCAGGTGGAGCTGTTCTACGACTCCTCGCGGCGCGACACCGGCGGCGCGGTGGAGCGGGTGAGCAGGCTGGTGGAAACCTACGCCCGCCAGCAGGGCGCGATGCGACTGGTGGCGCGCGGCCTGTCGCCGGGCACGGCCTGGCCGGTGCAAGTGGCCCGGCGCGACCAGGCCACGCCGCAGTCGCGCGCGGTGCTGATGTTCGCGATGCTGCCGTACTTCTTCGTGATCACCTTGTTCATGGGCGGCATGTACCTCGCGATCGACCTCACCGCGGGCGAGCGCGAGCGGCAGTCGCTGGAACCGCTGTTCGCGAACCCGGTGGCGCGCTGGAAGATCCTCGTCGGCAAGCTCGCGGCGATCTGCGCGTTCTCGCTGGCCAGCCTCGCGATCACCTTGCTCGCGTTCGCGGTGGTGGGCCGCTTCATCCCCGCCGAGAAGCTGGGCATGGAGCTGGATCTCGGCTGGCATTTCGCCGGTACCGTGCTGCTGCTGATGCTGCCGCTGGTGCTGCTGCTGGCTGCGCTGCAGACGCTGGTGGCCGCGTTCGCGAAGAGCTACCGCGAGGCGCAGACCTATCTCTCGCTGCTGCTGATGGTGCCGCTGATCCCCAGCGCACTGCTGGCCTTCCTGCCGATCAAGGCGCAGGCGTGGATGTACGCGGTACCGCTGCTGGGCCAGAACCTCGGCATCATGCAGCAGCTGCGCGGCGACGGCGTCAGTGGCGAACAGTTGCTCCTGTGCCTTGCCGGCACGCTGGCAGCGGCGCTGGTCGCGATGGGTATCACCGCGCAGCTGTACCGCTCGGAGAAGCTGGCGATCTCAGGCTGATCTTCAGAGGCATGCAGGAGCGCACCCTGTGCGCGATGGCTTTGGCCTCGATCAGCGACGAGGCCATCGCGCACAGGGCGCGCTCCTACAACCATCAGGTTGGGTGTTGGCCTGAACCTGCGGCGTGACGCAACACCCATTGCGCCACCGCCTGCGGGTGCTCCAGCTGCAGGTGGTGGCCGCCTTCCATGTGCTCGACGGCGATGCGCGGCACGCAGGCGGCGCGTGCCTGCATCGTCGCCGCAGGCAGGTAGGGCGTGGCCGGCTGCGACAGCAGCAGGGCGGTGGGTGCCTCGATGCCGGCGAGCAGGGCGTGGATCTGCGTTTCGGCCAGCCGCGCCGCGCTGGGCCGGACGAGGCGCGGATCGCTGCGCCATTGCCAGCCGCCCTCGGCTACGCGCAGGCCGCGTTCCACGATGGGGCGCGCGAATTCCGCACGCAGGCCGCTGGCGATGGCGCGAGCGCTGATCGCCTGGTCCAGGTCACGGAACACGCGCAACGCCTTGCCGTCGGCCGGCGGCGCGGCCAGCGCGTCGCGGTAGCGCCGCAGCGTGTGGCCACCGTCGTCGCCGAGCGGGCCCAGGCCCTCGATCACGTGCAGCCGATCGATCCGTTCCGGCGCGGCGGCGGCCACCAGCGCAGCGATGCCGGCGCCCAGCGAATGGCCGAGCAGGCTGCAACGCGGCAGTTCCAGTGCGTCGAGCGCGGCCAGCACGGCGCGCACGTAGTCGAGGAAGTGGTAAGCGGCGCCCGCCGGCAGGTGGTCCGAGTGGCCGTGGCCTGGCAGTTCCAGCGCGATCACGCGGCAGCGTGGCGCGAGCAGCGGTGCCAGCGCGGCGAAACTGCCGGCATTGTCCAGCCAGCCGTGCAGGGCGAGCAGCGGTGGCGCGGCGGGATCGCCCCATTCCTGCGCGGCCAGCGCGAGATGGGGCAGTGCGATGCGCCGTTCGCGCGGCGTGTTCACACCGGCCAGCCTTGCAGGTGGCGGCGCACCAGCGCGGCGAGGCTGTGCACCTGCCCCGCGCCGTCGTTGAGCGCAGGGATGTAGCGCAGCGACTCGCCACCGGCGGCGAGGAAGAAGTCGCGGTTCTGCAGCGCGATCTCCTCCAGCGTCTCCAGGCAATCCACCGCGAAACCGGGGCAGGCCACGTCGAGTTTCCGCACGCCCTCGCCGGCGAGCTGGCGCACGGTGGCGTCGGTGTACGGCGACAGCCAGGCCTCGCGGCCCACCCGCGACTGGAAGCTCACGAGCAGCTGCGATGCGTCGAGCTTCAGCCGTTCGCGCAGCAGGCGTGCGGTGGCGCGGCACTGCGCAGCGTAGGGATCGCCGAGGCGCACGTAGCGCTCGGGGATGCCGTGGAAGGAGAGCAGCAGCTTGTCGCCGCGACCGTGTTCGCTCCACCAGCGCTCGATGCTCGCTGCCAGCGCCTCGATGTGGCCGGGATCGTCGTGGTAGTCGTTGACGAAGCGCAGCTCCGGTGGCCAGCGCAGCGCCTGCATCGCGTCGGCCACCGCGTCGATCACCGAGCCGGTGGAGGTGGCCGAGTACTGCGGGTACAGCGGCAGCACCAGCAGGCGGCGCACGCCTTCGCCTTGCAGCTGCGCGATGGTCGACGCCACCGCCGGCGCGCCGTAGCGCATCGCCAGCGCGACCCGCACACCGGTGCCCAGCTCCGCCTGCAGCGCGCGGGCCAGCGCCTCGCTGCGCCAGCGCAGCGGGGAACCTTGCGCGTCCCAGATGCGGCCATAGGCATGCGCGGAGCGTCGCGGACGCAGGCGCAGGATCACCCCGTGCAGGATCGGCCACCACTTCCAGCGCGGGTAGTCGATCACCCGGCGGTCGGACAGGAATTCGGCCAGGTACGGTCGCAGCGCCTTGGCGGTGGGCGCCGTGGGCGTGCCCAGGTTGACCAGCAACACGGCAGTCTGAACGGATGCCGCTGCGTCAGGGACGGAATGGCCGGCGAGGCCGGTATAGTTGGCGAGGTCAGGCATCGTGGCAGTGGCGGTGAAACTGCCGTGAGTCTGCCACAAGCGCGACGTGCATCCCCGCCACTTCGTCTACGGAGCTGCCCATGTTCATGACATCCCTGTATCGCATGCTGCTGGTTGGCGCGGCCCTGCTGTTGCCGACGATGGCCGTGCATGCCGACGACGTTACGCCGTCGCAGCGTGCGCAAAACGCGGTGCGCGTGCTCAACGAGATCGAGCAGGCGCCGGACAAGGCGATCCCCAGCGACCTGCTGAGGGACGCGCGGGCGATCGCGGTGATTCCCGACGTGCTGAAGGTCGGCTTCGTGTTCGGCGGCCGCCGCGGCGAGGGGCTGATCTCGGTGAAGAGCCCGGACGGCACCTGGTCCAACCCCAGCTTCATTTCCTTCGGCGGCGGCAGTGTGGGCTTCCAGATCGGCGTGTCGTCCACCGACGTGATCCTGGTGTTCCGCACCCAGCGCGGCGTGGATTCGATCGTCAACGGCAAGTTCACCATCGGTGCCGACGCCTCGGCCGCAGCCGGCCCGGTCGGCCGCACCGCCTCGGCCGCTACCGACCAGCAGTTGAAGGCGGAGATCTATTCCTACTCGCGCGCGCGCGGCCTGTTCGCCGGCGTGGCGCTGGATGGCTCGGTGCTGAAGATCGACCAGGACGCCAACGCGGCGGTGTACGGCCCCGGCATCACTCCGCGGCGGATCTTCGAGGGCGGCGTGAGCAACGTGCCGCCGGCGGTGGTGAAGTTCCGCGATACGCTGGAAGAGTACACTTCCAAGTAACCGCCTTGTGCGAAGATCGGTGGTTCGCGGGCGGAGCCGTTTCCGCCCGGGATCGCCTCGAGGAACATCATGGGTTTTGACAGCATCTGGCATTGGCTCCTGCTCCTGGTCATCGTGCTGCTGATCTTCGGCACCAAGAAGATCGGCAACATCGGCTCGGACCTCGGCAATGCCGTGCGCGGCTTCAAGAAGGCCATGCACGGTGACGAGGACGAGAAGGCGAAGGAGTCGCAGCAGACGAAGGAACAGCTGCGCGCCGATCCGCCGCCGGCCTCGTCGGCGAACGCCGGCACGCAGGAACAGCCGCGCGACTCGCACGAGTCGAAGTAAGCGCGGTCGGGCCTTGCGGCGATGATCGAGATCAGCTTCGGCAAGCTGGTGCTGCTCGCGCTCATCGCGCTGATCGTGCTCGGCCCCGAGAAACTGCCCGGCGCGGCGCGCACCGCGGGCGCGTTGCTGCGCCGCGTGCGCAACGGCTGGGACAGCGTGCGCGCCGAGGTGGAGCGCGAGCTGGAAGTGGAAGAGATCAAGCGCGCCGCCCGCGAGGCCGCCGCGCGTGCCGAGTCGGCGCAGGCCGAATTCAAGGACAGCGTGCAGCAGGTGCGCCAGCCGCTCGAGGAAGCGGCTTCGACACTCAGGACCGCGACGACGCCGGAGCCGGTCATGCCGGCGCCGGCCACGCCGGTCGCGTCGGACATCGAGTCCGAGACGCAGCAGCAACTGCCGCCGAGCGAGCCTGCTGCCGCGCCGGCCGTGAAGGAGTCCGCGCATGGCGGCCACTGACCCCGACGAACTCGGCGACGACTTGCAGCAAGGCCTGTTTTCGCACCTGATCGAGCTGCGCTCGCGCCTGCTCAAGGCGACCGCCTGCGTGCTGCTCGTGCTGGTGGCGCTGGTGCCGTTCGCGAACCGGCTGTATTCGGAACTGGCCGCGCCGCTGGTGGCGCGCCTGCCGCAGGGTGCGCACCTGATCGCCACCGAGGTGGCCAGCCCGTTCATCACGCCGTTGAAGCTGGCGTTCTACGCCGCGCTGTTCATCAGCATGCCGGTGATCCTCTACCAGTTGTGGGCCTTCGTCAGCCCGGGCCTGTACAAGCACGAGAAGCGCCTGGCGCGCCCGCTGCTGGGTGCCGCGCTGGCGCTGTTCTACTGCGGCTGCGCGTTCGCCTATTTCCTGGTGCTGCCGGCGGCGTTCCGCTTCCTCACCGCGGTGACACCCGCGGGCGTGGAGATGATGACCGACATCACGCATTACCTCGATTTCGTGATGCTGATGTTCTTCGCCTTCGGCCTGTGCTTCGAGGTGCCGGTGGCGGTGGTGATCCTCGCCGCGACGGGCATCGTCGACATCGCCAAGCTGCGCAATGCGCGGCGCTACGCGATCGTGGGCGCGTTCGCGGTGGCCGCGATCATCACCCCGCCGGACATCACCTCGATGATCATGCTGGCGATCCCGATGTGCCTGCTCTACGAGCTGGGCATCCTGGCGGTGCGCTGGCTGCTTCCGGGCAAGGCGGCGGGCTGAGCGCCACCGGTTTGCGCGTGAGGGTTGTGCAGGAGCGGCTTCAGCCGCGACACGACGTCCTGCCGTCGCGGCTGAAGCCGTTCCTGCACCTCGTTCCTATGGTGTCGCGGTAGCAGGTGCGGCCGTCGTCGCCGCTGGCGCGGGCGACGAGCTGGCGGGCGCCGGCAGCGGTTCCACCTTGGTGCTGTCGCTGGGTCGCAGTGCCAGCCCGCCGTGCTTGTACAGGTCGCTGGCCACCTGGTAGTAGGCAATCGCGGTGTCCACCAGATCCTGCTTGATCGGCACCACGGGGGTAGCGTCGCCGGTGGCGAAGTCCGGCTTCAGCTGTTCCAGCCGCTTGCGCGGTTCGAGGATGGTTAGCGTGTCGCCGCGCACGTAGCCCAGCTTCTCGTAGGTGCCGGGGAAGGCGTGGCCTTGGTCCGGCGTGCGCTGGAACACGTCCTGGCCGAAGAAGCGCGAGCGATAGCTGAAGTCGAGCAGGCCGAGCAAGGTGGGCGGGATGTCGAGTTGGCCCATCAGCGCGTTCACGCGTTCCGGCTTGAATTGCTCCGGCGCGTAGATCCACAGCGGGATGTGGTAGCGGTTGATCGGGATGCTGGTCTTGCCCGCGCTGGAGGCGCAGTGGTCGGCGGTGATCACGAACACCGTGTCGGCGAAGTAGGGCTTCGCGCGCGCACGCTTGATGAAATCCTCGATCGACCAGTCGGTGTAGGCCACCGCGCCCGGTCGCGACGGTGCCTGCCACTTCACCCGTCCGGCCGGATAGGTGTACGGGCGGTGGTTCGAGGTGGTCATGATGTGCAGGAAGAACGGCTTGCCCTCGTCGTGGATCTTGTCCATCTGGCTCAGCGCCAGCGTGTACAAGTCCTCGTCGGACACACCCCACACGTTCTGGCTGTGGATCACCGCGTCCTTCGGGATCGCGCCGCGGTCCACCGTCTGGTAGCCGTTGTGGCTGAAGAAGTAGTTCATGTTGTCGAAGTAGCCGTAGCCACCGTACACGAACTGCGACACGTAGCCGCGATCATTGAAGATGCTGGCCAGCGAGAACAGGTTCTCGTTGCCCTTCTCGCGCACCAGCGAATCGCCCGGCGTGGGCGGCACCGACAGCGACAGCGCTTCCAGCCCGCGCACCGTGCGCGTGCCGTTCGCGTAGAGGTTGTCGAAGAAGATGCTCTTGTCCACCAGCGAGTCGAGGAAGGGCGTGAGGTGCTCGGTGTTGCCGAAGGTGCCGAGGTAGTCGCCGGACAGGCTTTCCACGCTGATCAGCACCACGTTGAGGTGCTTCTCCGGGCCGCTGGCGCGGATCTCGCGGGTGAGGTCGCGCGGGTCGTTGCTGACGAAGCTCGCGTTCGGGGCCTTGAGATCCTCGCGGATCAGCTTGAACGCCTCCGCGTCGGGCAGGCTGCGGTAGAACTTCTTGTAGTCGAGATGGCTGGAGCGGAACGCCGCGAAGAACTGGTAGATGCCGTTGCCGGCCAGCTCGTTGACGTAGTTGTTGGCGCTGCGGTCCTTCATCTCGCCGTTGACCGCGGCCACCGAGATCACGGTGAGCACCAGCCACACCAGTGGCACGCGGGCGCGCTGCATCAGCGTGCTGCCGTCGTCGCGCGCACGCAGGCCACGCCGGGAGAGTACGAACACCACCAGCGCCAGCACCACCAGCAAGGCCAGCCAGGTGCCGACGGGGTAGGACTCGCGGATGTTGCCGATCACCTCGGTGGTGTAGACGAGATAGTCCACCGCGATGAAGTTGAAGCGCGAGCTGAACTCGTTCCAGAACACCAGCTCCGACGCCGCCACGAACAGCAGGCCGTACAGCAGGGCAAGGCCCAGGACGTACAGCCCCCACTGCCCGCTGGCGCGGCTGTAGGCCAGCGCAGGCAGCGGCAGGAAGAACAGGAACACCGGGATCAGCGGCCGCACGTCCTTCAGGTGCGCGTGCCACATGAGGTGCAGCACGCCGAAGCAGGCGGCAAACAGCAGCACCAGGATGGCGAGCCAGGCCAGCCAGCGCCCCAGCCCCGCCACCGTCGCGCGCCGGGTCGGTACCAGCCACAGGAACAGCACCATCGGCCACGCCAGGTACAGGTAGGTGACCAGGTCGTAGCCCAGCCCCACGCCGAACGCGTAGAGCCAGTGCAGCGGGTTCGGCGCCACGTTGCTGCCGGACATCACCAGCAGCACGACGCGGGTGACGAACGAGATCGCGAGATAGGTGATGCCCAGCCACCACAGCGGCCGGAACCGCTGGCGCAGCGGCGAAGAGTTGAACAGGGCGCGCGACACGGGCAGCTCCAGGCGACGAGGGAAACGAAGACGTGCCGGCACGGGGCAGGCCGGCGTCCATGCAGGCGTTATACCTGCATGGGCTTAGATGTTACATAGTTTCATTTCGGGAGGTCGGCGATCGCGGCAATGCGGGCCCGCTCCATCGCCGCGCCGATCGCCGGCCCCGCGAGTCCCTGCGCCACGAACGGCGCCGCGGTCACCGCGGCCGCGGCCGCACGGGCGCGGCGCAGCCGGTCGGCCTGCGGGTAGTCGTCGCGCTCGTGGCCCAGCCGGCCGCGCTTGTCCGCGAGGCAGGCGGCGAGAAAGGTTTCCAGCCGTTCGGGCCGGCGCAGCGCGTCCAGCGCGGCCAGCAGTTTCAGCACCGTGGCGGCCTTCAGCTCCAGCGCGCGATGCGCGTTCAGGTGCTCACGGCAGACCAGTTCGGCCAGCGCCGCATGCTCGGCCGGCACCTTCAGCCGCGCCGCCAAGGCACGCAGCGGCGCCACGCCGCGCTGTTCGTGCATCACGTGCCGCGGCAGTTCGGCGGCCGGCGTCAGCGCCTTGCCGAGGTCGTGGGTGAGCGCGCAGAAACCCACGAGGTCGTCGCCTGGCGCGATCATCGCCGCAGCGTCCAGCACCATTTCCACATGGATGCCGGTGTCGATCTCGGGGTGGAACTCCGCACGCTGCGGCACGCCGTACAGCGCATCGACTTCCGGAAACAGCACGCGCAGCGCACCCGTCTCGCGCAGCACGCGCAGGAAGGCGGACGGCTGCTCCTCGGCCAGCGCCTTGCGCGTCTCCGCCCACACCCGTTCGGGCACCAGGTGATCCACCTCGCCGTCGGCCACCATCTGCCGCAGCAGCACCATGGTCTCGTCCGCCACGGTGAAGCCCAGCGGCGCAAAGCGCGCGGCGAAGCGCGCCACCCGCAGCAGGCGCACGGGATCTTCCACGAAGGCCGGCGAGACATGGCGCAGCACGCGCGCCGCGAGGTCGCGCACGCCGCCGTAGGGGTCGATCAGCGCGCCGTGTTCGTCCTGCGCGATCGCGTTGATCGTGAGGTCGCGCCGCGCCAGATCCTGCTCCAGCGTCACCGCGGGATCGGCGTGGAACTCGAAGCCGTGGTAGCCGCGCCCGCTCTTGCGCTCGGTGCGCGCCAGCGCATGTTCCTCGCCGGTTTGCGGGTGCAGGAACACCGGGAAATCCTTGCCCACCGGCTTGTAGCCCAGCGCCAGCAGGTCTTCAGGGCGCGCGCCGGTCACCACGTAGTCGCGGTCGCCCTCCGGCCGTCCCAGCAGCTTGTCGCGGACCGCCCCGCCGACGAGATAGATGCGCATGGCGGAATTGTGGCATGTGCGGCGTCGGGGTTGCGGATAAGGGAAACCTAAGCCCGGCGACCTAGGTTCAGGCGTGGCGTCGGTTGCATGACCCAATCGATGGTTGTGCACCACGGTCCATGCGATGCGTTTGCTACGCTTGTCACTCGGCGAATGGGGTTTGTGTCGTCATCCACAGGAGGTGTCTATGAAGAAGCAGATCGGGGTTGTGATGTTGGCCGGCGCGCTGGCCATGCTGGGAGGCACGGCGATGGCGTCTTCCGGTGCGCTCTCCGCACCCAAGCCCAAGGTCTTGGCGGTGCTGGTCCAGGTGGATGCACAGGGACACGTCACCAAGGCGCTGCCATCCCTGCCGTTGGACCCTGAATTTCAGCGCATGTTGGTCAAGACGCTGGATGGCTGGATCACCCGTCCCGCCAGCATCAAGGGCCACCCCGTGACCAGCCAAATGATCATCAACGTGGCTCTGCAAGCGAAGCCGCGCAAGGATGGCGATTACGACGCGAACTTTGCCTATGTGTCGAGTCTGCCATCGCCATATGGCGCGGCGGCACACTGGGTGTGGAGCAGCAACGGCAATCAGCTGGCGCTGGTGAGCGACTCTGGCACCACGAACATGGCGCATTGGCACCCGCAGCCCGAAGAGCGCTACAGCCAGTCCAGTTTTGCATCGAGCCGTACCTCGCAGAACATGCCCAGTTCAGCTAGTCAGCCGACCGCTGCTGGCAATGCCTCGGCCGGGTCAGGCACGACCAACAGCAAGCACTGAACTTAGAAGATGGAAATCGGGAGGGTCTTCGCAGCGCGAAGGCTCGCCTGCCCCCTTATCATGTTGGGTACGATCGATCCATCGTCGCATCAATGGTGGCTGCTGCCCGCAGTCGTCGGCGTGGCTCGGAAGCTGCCGCCCGTTGATGTCGCGATCGCCGGGGGCTGCATCGAACCGGCGGGTGCGGGTGGTGGCGCGGGGCAATCCACGGTCTTGCGCGGCGTCATGCCGTTCGGCAGCGCGTAAGGCTGCCCGATCGGGGTGAGCCGGTCGGACATCGGCAGCACCTTGCCGTGCAGGCGCCAGTCGTACATCACGCTGTAGTCCATCACGCGCGCCACGTATTCGCGGGTTTCCTTGTACGGGATGGTGGCGATGAACAGGTCGGGCGGTAGCGAACTGCGCGCGCTCACCCACTGGTCGACGCGGTTGGGGCCGGCGTTGTAGGCGGCGCTGGCGAGCCAGGGCGCGCCGTTGAAGCGCGCCGCCACCTGCGCCAAGTAGCGCGTGCCCAGCGCGATGTTCACCGCGGGGTCGTACAGGCTGTCGCCGCCGGTCCACGCCAGGCCGTTGCGCTTGGCCACCAGGGCGGCGGTGGCGGGCACCAGCTGCATCAGGCCGCGCGCGTCGGCACCGGAGCGTGCATCGCTCATCCAGGCGCTTTCAGCGCGCAGGATGCCGTAGGCCCAGGCGGGATCGATGCCGGCCTGCTCGGCCTGCGGCACCAGGCCGTCCTGGCTGGCCAGCGGGAAGCGCAGCGTGTAGTAGCGCATCGCGTCGTCGTGGTTGAGGGTGAACGCCGCGCGGTCGTACCAGCCGCGGGCGTCCGCCAGTTCGACGGCCAGAACCTGCGTGCGTTCGTCGGCGCCATCCAGTGCGCGCGACCATTCGCGCCGCGCCAGCTTCGGCAGGTCCACCGCGAACAGCTCGAACGCACGCAGCAGGCCGGGCTGCGCGAGCAGCGCCTGTTCCTGCTGCGGGTCGTCGGCATGGGTACGCGGGCAGATCGCGTAGGGTTGCTTGATCTGGTCGGCGGCGAGGAAGCCGAAGAAGGTGGTCGCATCGGCCAGTTCGGCGTAGATCGCCTGCGCCTGCTCGGTGTGGCCGGTGGCGGCCAGGGCGCGGGCGCGAAACCAGCGCCATTCGGCATCCTGCTGCTGCGCCGCCGGCATCGCCGCGATCGCCACCAGCACGGCCGGCCAGTCCTGCGCGGCCAGCGCGACGCGCACGCGCCATTCGCGGGTAGCGGCGGTCTGCGCAGCGGCGGGCAGGGCGATCAGGCGCTGCAGTGCGTTCGTGTCGAAGTCGGTGGCGTGGAACAGCGCCAGCGCGCGCAGGACCGCATTGCGTTGCGTGGTGCTGAACTGGAAGCGCGTTTGCAGTTGCTGCCAGGCCGTGTCGGCGGCGGGCGTGTCGCGGCGCGCCTGGCGCTCCAGCGCCAGCGTGGCGGCCTGGCGCGCGCGCGCGGTGTCGGGCCAGCTCGCGGCAGCGGCCACGGCGGAAGCGGGATCGCGCAGCGCTTGCGCCAGCCACTGCGCTTCCTGGTTCTGCGGCGCGGGCAGCCAGTTGGCCAGCACGGCGATGGTGCCGCCCTTGCCGGCGTCGACGGCACGGTCGATGCGCGCCCACAGGCGCGGCGTGGTCAGCAGGCCCTGGTCGTGCGAGGTCTGCAGCACGGAGTCGCAGGCGCCGGGCAGTTCGGGCCGGGTCCACAGATCGGCGAGGTCGCGGTCGAAGTCCAGCGTGGCGCCGCCCGCCATGCGTGCCTGCAGCGCGTCGCAGGCGAGCGCGTCGCCCATGCCGGGCTGGTACAGCGCGAGGTAACCGCTCCAGTCCTGGCGCCGCGCGAGCTCCAGCAGGAAGTCGCGGCGCAGGTCTTGCGCGGGGATCAGGTCCGGATATTTCGCGAGATACGTCTGCACCGTGGCCAAGTCGGTCTGGCGGATGTCGTGCTCCAGTGCGGCGGCGGGCAGGTAGGGATAGAGCGGGTAATTGCGCAGCTTCGCGGCGTACGCGCGCCAGCCGTCGCCGCCCTGCTGGGCCGCGGCCCAGGCCTGCTTGAACGCGGCGCGCTGTGCTGCGGTCGGAGTGGCCGCGCGCGCACCGACGGCGACGAGCAGGGCGCCGCAACTCAACAGCAGGGCCGACAGGCGGGTGAGGGAATGGCGCCGCGGCGCTGCCTTCGCAAACATGCAAACTCCTTGGTGATCCCTTGTGCCGATTGTAGTGGAAGCGCCTGAATGCACCGGCGCGCGCCGCGGCTTGCGCGCGCTGCGCGCCTGATAAGCTGGCGCACCTCGCTCCCGTTCGCGCAGGCTTGGCATGTCGTTTTCTCCCTCGTCCCGCGGCCGTCGCCTCGTCGCCTGGCTGGCGCTGGTGTCGTTCGCCTTGGCCGGCGCAGCGTGGTGGTGGTGCAAGGGCCGTCCGGTGGAGCTGCCGGATGCGCCTTCGGCGCGCATCGCCTGCGTCTCCTACGCGCCGTTCCGCGAAGCGGGCGAAACGCCGCTGGATCCGCGTGCCTTTGTCAGCCCCGCGCGCATCGACGCCGACCTGCACGCGTTGTCCGAGCGTTTCGATTGCGTGCGCACGTACTCGCAGGGGCAGGGCCTGTCCGCGGTGCCGGGTATCGCGGCGCGCTATCACATGCAGGTGCTGATGGGCATCTGGCTGGATCGCGATGCCAAGGCGAACGCCGAACAGGTCGCGCTGGGCATTGCCACAGCGCGTGCGCATCCCGATGTGCTGCGCGGGGTGATCGTCGGCAACGAGGTGCTGCTGCGCGGCGAGTTGTCGAGCAAGGAAATCGCCGGCTATCTGCGCGAGGTGCGCACGGCGCTGCCGGCGGACATTCCGGTGAGCTATGCCGACGTGTGGGAATACTGGCTGCGTCATCCGGAACTCGCCGGCGCGGTGGACTTCATCACCATCCACATCCTGCCGTACTGGGAGGACCAGCCGGTGCCGCCGGAGCGCGCGATCAGGCACGTCGAGGATGTCTACGCGAAGGTCGAGCAGGCGTTTCCGGGCAAGCGCGTGATGATTGGCGAGACCGGCTGGCCCAGCGCAGGCCGGCCGCGCCGCGATGCCGTGGCCAGCCGGGTGAACGAGGCGCGTTATCTGCGCGAATTCCTCCGCTACGCGGCCAGCGTGCATATGCCGTACAACGTGATCGAGGCCTTCGACCAGCCGTGGAAGCGTGCGCAGGAGGGCACGGTAGGCGGCTACTGGGGCATCTTCGATGCGCAGGCGCGGCCGAAGTTCGCGATGCAGGGGCCGGTGGTGGAGATCCCGCGCTGGTGGCTGGGCTGGCTGGCCGGCGCGGCCGGCGCGGCCCTGTTCGTGCTGGCCGGCCTGCGTCGCCGGCGCTGGGAGCGACGGCGTGGCTGGACGGCGCTGGGCCTGGCCGGTTTCGCCAGCGGCTGCGCGCTGGCCTGGCAATGGCGGCAGATGAGCTATGCCTGTCGCGATGACTGGGAGTGGATCGTTTCCATCGTTGCCTGCGTGGTCGCGCTGGTGACCGCGCTGCGGCTGGCGAGCTGGCTGGCTGGACGAGTGGCGGGCGCGCCATGCAAGCCGGCGCCGGCGGGGCGGCTGCGTTTCGTCTGGCTGTTCCTGCTGACGCTGTACGGCCTGTTGCTGGTGTTCGACGGCCGCTACCGCGACTTCCCGCTTGGCTTGTTCGCGCTGCCTTGCGCGGGTTATGCGCTGACGGCGTGGCTGAACGAGCGCGTGCGAACGCCCACGCGCGAGGCGTTGTTCCTCGCCGCATGGCTTCCACTGCTGGCCGCCGTGGTGGTGGTGCTGGAGCTGGGCGAAAACCCGTCGACTTGGCTGTGGCTGGCGCTCAACCTCGCCATCGCCGTGCCGGTGCTGCAGGCCGCATGGCAGGCGCGTGCCACCCGAGCGCGCGCAGGCGATATGCTCGGTTGATTCCATGGCGAGGATCGACAACATGCAACTGGACAAGCAACGCATCGTGGTGACCGGTGCCTTCGGCACCTTGGGCGCAGCAGTGGTGCGCGCCGCGCTGGACGCAGGCGCCGCGGTGGCGGCGATCGACCGCGCGCCGGTGCCGGCGAACCTGGGCGCGGCGCACGGCTTCGGCGGCGTGGACCTGGCCGACACCGCCGCGGCGAAGCATGCGATCGACGCCGCGGCCGAGGCATTGGGCGGGCTCGACGCGCTGGTGAACATCGCTGGCACCTTCCGCTGGGAGACCCTGGCCGACGGCGATCCGGAAACCTGGGATCTGCTCTACCGGATCAACCTGCGCACCGCGGTGGCGGCGAGCAAGGCCGCGCTGCCGCACCTGCCCGACGGGCGCGGGCGCATCGTCAACATTGGCGCGAACTCGGCGTTGAAAGCCGGCGCCGGCGTGGGCGCCTATACCGCGTCGAAGTCGGGTGTGATGCGCTTCACCGAGTCTCTGGCCGAGGAGCTGAAGCCGCGCGGCATCACCGTCAATGCGCTGCTGCCCAGCATCATCGACACTCCGCCGAACCGTGCCGACATGCCCAAGGCGGATTTCAGCTGCTGGGTACGGCCGGAGCAGTTGGCGGGTGTGATCGTGTTCCTGCTGTCGGATGCGGCCAGCGCGATCACCGGCGCGCTGATTCCGGTCACCGGGCGGGTGTAGTTGCCCCGACGTTGCTGCCTGTGCCCTGCGAATGCACCAGGCGCAGGCAGCCGACCAGCAGCGCCAGTGCACCCGGCTCGTAGTTGTAGAGCTGCAACGCAACCGCACCCAGCGCCGCCGCCAGCCACGCCAGCGCGCGCGAGCGGCGCAGCAGCGCCAGCACCGCGGCAACGAGCGCGATCACGCCATAGACGTCATGCAGAAAGCCCAGCACCAGCGCCTGGCGCAGCGCGCACCAGGCGGGTGCCTGCGCCGCCGTGCACAGCTGCGCCATCGCGGGTGGCTCGATCAGGCCGTAGCGCAGCCCCGCCGCGGCCAAGCCGACCAGCACCAGCAGCAGCCACGGTGTCAGGGTGCGCAGCCAGCGGGCGCTCATCGACGGTCTCCGCGAGCAGGTGGGGTCGTGGGCAGGCGGATCTCCGCCGCCAGCGCGAGATGGTCGGAGAACGCCTGCGGCAGCGTCCATACCTTCTCCAGCGCCACCGAGGGCGAGACGAGGATGTGGTCCAGTGCGCGTTTCGGCTTCCAGCTGGGAAAGGTGGGCGTGGGCTGCATGGGTGGCTGCAGGCGCGTGCGGGCGAACAGCTGGCGCATCTCGGTGCTCCCGAGCTCGGTGTTGAGGTCGCCCATCAGCACCACGTGCGGATGGTCCTGCAGGATCTCGGCGATGAAGCCCAGCTGGCGCGCGCGCGTGGGCGCACGCAGCGAGAGGTGGGCGATCATCACGGCGAGCGCGCCTTCGCCTTCGCCGAAGCGCACCAGCAAGGCGCCGCGGCCGTGGCCGGGCAACGGATAGTCGATCACCGCGCTGGGTTCGATGCGGCTGATCAGCCCGTTCGCGGTATGCGACAGCTTCGCCACCGGGCGGTTCGGCTGGTGGCTCCAGTACGGCATGCCGGCGGTTTCGGCGAGGTAGCGCGTCTGGTTGAGGAAGCCCGAGCGCAGGCTGCCGGCGTCGACTTCCTGCAGCCCGATCACGTCAAACTGCGGCAGCAGCGCGGCGAGGCGGTCGAGGTTGTCGATCTTGCTGCGCCCCGGCAATACCGCATTGAGGCTGCGGGTGACGTATTCGCTGTAGCGCTGCACGCTGGCGCCGGCGAGGATGTTGCAGCTCAGCAGGCGCAGGCGGTGTTCGGCGGCGGCGGGGACGGGGGCGGCACGGTTCATCAGGCTGCGTACGGTACACGCGAAAGGCCGCAGCGAACGTGAACGCCCGCGCGGCCAGCGTTCAGGCGATTACTTGCCGCCCTTGTCCGCCTCGGCCAGTTCGCGCTTGGCCAGCCACTGTGCCACCGCGGACAGCTCGTCCAGGGTGTGCACGTTGGTGACGCGGTACTTGCCGTCGATCACGATCGATGGCGTGCCGTCGACGCCCCACTTCTGGATCAACGCCAGGTCCGCCTTCAGCTTCGCGGTGGCGGCGTCGGAGGTGGCGAGGCGCATGAACTCGGCGCGGTTCACGCCTTCGCGGGCGTAGTAGTCGGCCAGTTCGTCCATCGTGTTGATCGGATAGTGCTGGGCAAACTTGGCCACGAACAGCTGCAGGTGGGTGCGATCCGCCACGCCCAGCTGCTTGGCTGCGTAGTAGGCGCGCGCGAACGGCAGCCACTCGGCGCTGAACGGCGCCGGCACCAGCTCGAACTTGACGCCCTTGGGCAGCGACTCCTTCAGCTTCTCGGCGATGGGCGCGAACTCGGCGCAATGGATGCAGCCGTAGGAGAACACCTCGGCCACCTCGACCTTGCCCTCATCGCTGTAGCGCTGGTGCGGGCCGGGCAGGGTCACGTACTGGTCGCCCTCGGTGTACGGGGCGGGCGTGCCGGATTGAGCGGTGCAGGCGCTGGCGAGCGCGAGGCCGACGAGCAGGGTGATGGTGCGCAGACGGGCGAGGTGCTTCATCGAAGGATGCTCGGGGAGTGGTTTCAGGAAGAGGGCGTCGCGGCTGAAGCCGCTCCTACTTGCCGGCACCGGCGGCGGCTTCCTTGGCCACCAGCCACTGGGTCAGCTCGATCGCGCGTTGCACGGTGTGCACGTCTGAGGGCGAGAAGCGGTACTTGCCGTCCACCACGATGGTGGGCGTGCCGGGCACGCCGTAGGCCTTGATGAGGTCGTCGGCCTGCTTCATCTTGGTGTTGACCGAGAAGGAGTTGGCCACCGCCACGAATTCCTTGGGGTCCACGCCGTACTTCGCGTAGAACTTCGCGATGTCCTCGATCGTGGGCCACGCGCCCTTGGGCTTGGGGCGGCCGGTGTTGAGGTCGTAGGTGGCGGTCTCGCCGGTCTTCCAGGTGGCGTCGAACATCGCGTCCTGGGTCTTGGCGCGCACACCCAGCGCCTCGGCGGCGTAGAACGCGCGCTGGTACAGGGGCCAGTTCTCGTCGGGACGGAAGGCGGCGGGCAGGTAATGCACCACGGCATCCGCCGGCAGGCTCTTCTCGATCTGGTCCATCGCGATGTGGAAGCTGTTGCAGGCCGGGCAGGCGTAGGAGAACACCTCCACCACCTCGATCTTGTCGGTGGCGACGGCTTTGGGCTGGGCCGGGTCGATGCGGAAGTAATCCTTGCCCTCGACCCACTTGCCGTCGTCGACGAAGGGCGCGGCGGCGGGCGGGGTCGCGGCTGCCGTCGTTGCTGCGGCCGCGGGCGTGGCCGTGCTTGCCGCGGTGGTCGGCGCGGCACTGGCTGCCGGTGCCGGTGCGTTGGCGGTCGCGGGCGCAGCCGGTGCCGTCGCGGCGGTGCTGGTGGCCGCGGGCGTGGTCGGCGCGGCCGTGCCGTTGTCGCTGGAATGGCCGCAGGCGGTCAGCGCCAGCAGGGCGGCGCACAGGATAGCCAGACGCTTCAACATGGGTTACCTCGGTGGTGCGGGTACGCGGGACGCGGATGCGCAGACTTGTCGCCGGCGCATCCGGCGGAGGATCAAGGCGTGGCTGCGGCCGGCTTCTGCAGGTCTTCCGCAGTGGCCGGATGCAGGCCTTCGACGTAGCTGGCCAGCGCGGCGATGTCGTCCGTACTCAGTTTCTGGGCAATCGCCGGCATGATTTGCGAGTGCGCATCCGTGCCCCAGCTGGTGCCGTCATGCCAAGCCTTCAGCGTGGCCTGGACGTACTGCGCGTGCTGGCTCTCCAGCTGTGGGTACATCGCGCCGGGATTGCCGCGGCCGTCGATGCTGTGGCAAGCCATGCAGGCGGGAATGCCGCGCTTGACGTCGCCCTCGCGGAACAGCTGCTGGCCGTGCTCGACCAGCGCCTGATCGGCCACGCCGGGCAGCGCGGTCTTGCTGGCGAAGTAGGCGCCGATGTCGTGCATGTCCTGTTCGGACAGCGGCGTGGCCATGCCCAGCATGATCGGGTTCTGGCGCCGGCCGCTCTTGAAGTTCTGCAGCTGGTGGACGATGTACTGCTCGCTCTGTCCGGCCAGCTTGGGGTATTGCGGATCGGTGGAGTTGCCGTCCATGCCGTGGCAGGCGCCGCAGGCGGCGGCCTTGGCCTGGCCCGCGGTGGCGTCGCCCGGCTTCGTCGCGGCTTCGGCGGCCGGCGCGGCAGCGGCGGGTTGGTCGGTCGTGGCGGCCGCGGCCGGTGCGGCTGTCGACTTGGCGGCATCCTGTGCCACCGCCGTGCCTGCAGCCAGGGCGAAGATCAGGACCGCGGCGGAACCCAGCGCGGCGGGTCGAGAACCTGCGAACCGAAAACCCATACACTTCCCCTCTCAGAAACTGTCGAAGGCTGCCACCGCTTGCCGGTACCGGCGCCACGGGCAGAAACCATCGGATTATCCCCGTGCCTTCGCGCTCCGGTCAAACCATGCCCAATCCCCTGCAAGGCGCGCATTTCGTGCTCGCCGCCCACCGCATCAGCCAACTGCCCGCCGATACGGGCGCCGAGGTGGCGTTCGCCGGCCGCTCCAACGCGGGCAAGTCCAGCGCGCTCAACGCGCTCACCAACCACAAGGGCCTGGCACGCACCTCGAAGACGCCCGGCCGCACGCAGCAGATGGTGGCGTTCGCGCTGCCGCCGCTGGTGCAGGGCGAGGGCGCGCCGCTGCTGGAGGCTCGCCTGATCGACCTGCCCGGCTACGGCTATGCCAAGGTGCCGCTGGAGATGCGCGAGCACTGGAAGCAGGAGATCGACGCTTACCTGCATCGGCGCCAGAGCCTGCGCGGCGTGGTGCTGATCGCAGACATCCGCCATCCGCTCAAGGAGTTCGACCGGATGATGCTGGATTTCTGCTTCGCCACCGGCCTGCCTTGCCACCTGTTGCTGACCAAGGCCGACAAGCTCTCGCGCAACCAGGCCGCGCAGGCGCTGGCGGCGATGCGCAAGAGCTTTCCCGACGGCCTGCACGCCACTGCCCAGGTGTTTTCCGCGCCCGCCGGCACCGGCGTGGACGAGGCGCGCGAACGGGTGGTGGAACTGCTGAGTACGCCGCGGTTGTAGGAGCGCACCCTGTGCGCGATGGCTCTGGCGCTGAACAAAACCAGAGACCATCGCGCACAGGGTGCGCTCCTACGCGCGACATGCGGCGCGCATGCGCGGCAGATCGTCGCAGTCTGCGGGAAAGGCGCGATCTAAGCCTCGAGGGCTTCCATGAACACCGCGCACAGCGTCTCCATGCCGGCGCGGTCCTCCGCGTCGAAGCGCGCCACGTGCGGGCTGTCCACGTCCCATACGCCGAGCAGGCTGCCGTCGGCCTGCACCAGCGGCACCACGATCTCCGATTGCGAGGCGGCGTCGCAGGCGATGTGGCCGTCGAACGCGTTGACGTCGCGCACCAGCTGCGTCTGCCGTGTCTGCGCCGCCGTGCCGCATACGCCACGGCCCAGCGCGATGCGGATGCAGGCCGGCTTGCCCTGGAACGGTCCGACCACGAGTTCCTTGCCGTCGTACAGGTAGAAGCCGCACCAGTTGAGCCCGGGCAGGCTGTGGAATACCAGCGCGGAGAAGTTCGCCGCGTTCGCGATCAGGCTGGGTTCGCCGTGCAGGAGGCCCCGCGCCTGCTGCGCGAGGTCGGCATAGTGTTCGCGCTTGTTCGCGTAGGCCTGGGTTTTCACTTCGAACATGGTGCGCTCGCAAGAGTCTGGCGTCGACCGGCTGCGGTGAGCCGAGGGAATGGCTTTTCGCCGCTGATCGCCCGAACGCAGTCCAGTCGAACGGCAAGAACGAAGCCGGAACCCGTATTATGCGCGGGTCGCACGGATGAGGGTGGGACATGAGCCTGGTCGAACATCGCGAAGGCATCGAGGCGGGACGACTGGACATGTTCGTGGACGGCGCGTTCGCGTTCACGCTGACCTTGCTGGCCATCGGCGGCGAAACCATCCCGAACACGGCGGAGAAGCTGCTGCATATCCTGGCCGGCGTACCGGCGGCGGCGGTCTGCTTCGCCCAGATCGCCTGGATGTGGCACGGTCACGTGCGCTGGCGCCACCTGTGCACGCGAACCTCGCGAACCGGTCTGCTGCTGTCGCTGACGCTGGTGTTCTTCGCGTTGATCTTCGTCTATCCATTGCACATGGTGTACGGCGCAGCGTTGTACGGCCTCAGCGGCGGCGTGCTCTCCAGTGACATCGCGCTGCAATCGCCTGCCGATGGGCGGATCATGTTCGCCTGCTACGGCCTCGCCTTTACGTGCATGGCCGGCACCTTGGTCATGCTCTTTCGGCATGCCGCGCGTCTGGTGGACACCAGCGCCGAAGCACACCGGCAGGCCGGCATCCAGGCGTTGGTCTGGAGCATTCCGGCCGTGGTCGGAATGCTCTCGGCGCTGACCGCGCTGCTGGTTCCGGAAGGACTGTTGTCGCTGGCGGGCCTCGAATACATCCTGCTGGGCCTGATCGGCCCGGCAATCATTTGGTACAAGCGCCGGCATCCCGTCGCATGAGCACGGCGCTGTTCATCGCCGGCACCGACACCGGCATCGGCAAGACCCACGCCAGTTGCGCGTTGCTGCATGCGCTGCGCGCGGCCGGCCTGCGCAGCACCGGCATGAAGCCGGTGGCCAGCGGCTGCATCGAGACCATGCACGGCCTGCAGAACGAGGATGCGCTGGCGCTGCGCGCGGCCAGCAGCGCGCCGCTGCCGCCTTATTCGCGCAGCAATCCGGTGGCATTGCGCGAACCCTTGTCGCCGCATCTGGCGGCTGCACACGAGGGCGTGACGATCGCCTTGCCACCCTTGCGCGCCGCGTTCGACGCGCTGTGCGCCGAACACGACGTGGTGGTGGTGGAGAGCGTGGGCGGCTGGCGCGTGCCGCTGGCGCCTGGACTATTCGCCTCCGACATCGCGAAGGCGTGGGAGCTGCCGGTGGTCTTCGTGGTGGGGCTCAGGCTGGGCTGTCTCAGCCACAGTTTGCTCAGCGTCGAAGCCATCCTGGCCGACGGCTGCCGCCTCGCCGGCTGGATCGGCAACCGCATCGATCCGGCGATGGACGCGCTGGAGGAAAACCTCGCCACCTTGCGCGAGCTGCTGCCCGCGCCCTGCCTCGGCGTGCTGCCGCATGGCGTGGCGCCGGCGCAGGCGGTCGCCGCGCTCGATCTGGCCCGGTTGCTCGCTTGAATTCACGTTCGGCATGCCGCGGCTTGCGCATGCTGGCGGGCATGCACAAGGGGGCGCCATGAGCAGCCGCAACCACTACTACCTTTCCATCGCGGATCTCGTCCATGCACGCGGCAGCGATCCCGCGCTGAGCTGGGACGGCGCGGGCCCCGCCGACTTCGCCGCCGCGCTGGAGGAGGCCTTGCACAGTCCGGCGCTGTTCGAGCACTGGCGCGCGCAGCAACCGGAGCCGGACGAGGTGGACCCCGCGCTGGGCGCCACCGATGCGCAGGCGCAGGTGCATGCCAAGGTGGCCGACCTGCATGTCGAGGTGGACGTGCTGACCAGTCTGCCGATGAGCCTGTTGCGCCAGCGCCTGAACTGGCTGATCGGTGCGGCGTGGCAGCTGCGCGACGTGCGCCAGGCATGAATCGCGCGGCGGCCTGCGACGGTTCGCTGCGCTGCGGCTGGCAAAATCCGGTCCGGTGTCGTTAGAGTCGGCGGCTGCCGACTTTTCCGCCCGCAGCAGGGCGCACCGACCGGGAATACCGCATGTTCCGTCCACGCATGATCGTCATCGCCACCAGCATCGCCCTCGCCGCCTGTTCGCAGGGCCCGCATGAGGCCGGCAAATCCGCGCCGGCCTCGGCTTCCACCGCACCGGCCAGTGCGGCCAGTGCCGCCGCGCCGGTGGCCGATGCGAATGCCGTCAATCCGTTCTTCGCCGCCAGCACGCTGCCGTTCCAGGCGCCGCCGTTCGACAAGATCAAGGACAGCGACTACCAGCCGGCGATCGAGAAGGGCATGGCCGCCCAGCTCGCCGAGTGGCGGAAGATCGCCGACAACCCCGAGCCGCCCACGTTCGAGAACACCTTCGTGGCACTGGAGAAATCCGGTGCGCTGTTCAACCGGGTGATGGCGGTGTTCAACGGCGTCACCTCGGCCAACACCGACGACACGCTGCAGAAGGTGCAGGAAGAGGAGGCGCCGAAGCAGGCTGCGCACGACGACGCCAAGTACCTCGATGGCAAGCTGTTCGCGCGCATCCAGAAGGTCTACGACGAGCGCGCCACGCTGAAGCTCGATCCCGAATCGCTGCGCCTGGTCGAGGTGACCTACCGCGAGTTCGTGCAGCACGGCGCCAAGCTGTCCGACGCCGACAAGACCACGCTGAAGGCGCTCAACCAGCAGGAATCCACGCTGGAGGCGCAGTTCAACAACAAGCTGCTTGCCGCCGCCAAGGACGGTGCGCTGGTGGTCGACGACAAGGCCAGGCTGGACGGCTTGTCCGACGAGGATATCGCCGCCGCCGCGCAGGCCGCCAAGGATCGCGGGCTCACCGGCAAGTGGGTGATCACGCTGCAGAACACCACCCAGCAGCCGGCGCTGCAGAGCCTCAAGGATCGCGCCACCCGCAAGGCGCTGTACGAGGCATCGTGGAACCGCGCCGAACTCGGCAACGCCGACGACACCCGCGACATCATCGAGCAGCTGGCGCAGATCCGCGCGCAGGAAGCGAAGCTACTGGGCTTCCCGAACTACGCCGCGTGGACGCTGCAGGACCAGATGGCGAAGACGCCCGAAGCGGTGATGGGCTTCATGGACAAGCTGGCGCCCGCCGCCGTGGCGCGCGCGAAACAGGAAGCCGCCGACATCCAGGCGCAGATCGACAAGGACCAGAAGGCACTCAACCAGCCCAGTTTCAAGCTGGAGCCGTGGGACTGGCAGTACTACGCCGAGCAGGTGCGCAAGGCCAAGTACGACCTCGACGAGAGCCAGATCAAGCCCTACTTCGAGCTCGACAACGTGTTGCAGAATGGCGTGTTCTACGCCGCCAACCAGCTCTACGGGCTGACCTTCAAGGAGCGCCACGACATCCCGGTGTACAACCCGGACGTGCGCGTGTTCGAGGTATTCGACAAGGACGGCAAGTCGCTGGCGCTGTTCTACTGCGATTACTTCAAGCGCGACAACAAGCAGGGCGGCGCCTGGATGGACAACTTCGTCCAGCAGTCGAAGTTGCTCGGCACGAAGCCGGTGATCTACAACGTCGCCAACTTCACCAAGCCCTCGGCCGGCCAGCCGGCGCTGCTGTCGATGGACGACGTGGTCACCATGTTCCACGAGTTCGGCCACGGCCTGCACGGCATCTTCGCCGACGGGGAATACCCGAGCCTGTCCGGCACGCAGACCGCGCGCGACTTCGTGGAATTCCCGTCGCAGTTCAACGAGCACTGGGCCACCAATCCCAAGGTGTTCGCGAACTACGCGAAGAACTACCAGACCGGCGCGCCGATGCCGCAGGCGCTGGTCGACAAGATGAAGAAGGCCGGCATGTTCAACAAGGGCTACGACATGACCGAACTGGTGGCCGCCGCCATGCTCGACATGAACTGGCACATGCTGGGCGCCGACGCGCCGAAGCAGGACGCCGACAAGTTCGAGGCCGCCGCGCTGAAGAAGGATGGCGTTGATCTTTCCTACGTGCCGCCGCGCTACCGCTCCAGCTACTTCCTGCACATCTGGAGCAACGGCTACTCGGCCGGCTACTACGCCTACCTGTGGACGCAGATGCTCGCCGACGACGCCTTCGAGTGGTTCAAGGAACACGGCGAACTGACCCGCGCCAACGGCCAGCGCTTCCGCGACATGGTGCTCTCGCGCGGCAACAGCGAGGAACTGTCCAAGCTGTACAAGGACTGGCGCGGCCAGGACCCCAGCATCGAGCCGATGCTGATCGACCGCGGGTTGAAGGAAGCGCCGAAGAAGTAAGCGGCGTTCGTTGTTCGTAACAGGAAAGGCCGGCATTGCCGGCCTTTCTTGTCGACGGGTTCGGTCAGTACGCGAACTCGCGGAACACCGGGTTCACGCTGCCGCCCCAGGCGCCGTGGAACAGTTCCAGCTTGCGTTCGGCCGGGGTCTGGTTCGCCTCGACGATCTCGAGCAGCGGTTCGAGGTAGATGCGCTCGTCGGCGCCGTTGCGATTGAGGCGAGCACGGCGTTGCAGGCCGTGGGCGGCGATCTTCAGCGCCTCGCCGGCGAGGTCGCGTACCGTGCCGTGGCGGAACGGCAGTTTCAGCGCCTGCTTCGGCACGTCGTCGCGGAGCGTATGGCGCTCGGCCATGGTGAAGTCCTTGACCAGGTTCCACGCCGCGTCCAGCGCCTCGTCGTCGTAGAGCAGGCCGACCCAGAACGCGGGCAGCGCGCACAGCCGGTTCCACGGGCCGCCGTCGGCGCCGCGCATTTCCAGGTACTGCTTGAGGCGCACCTCGGGGAAGGCGGTGGTGAGGTGGTCGGCCCAGTCCTTCATGGTCGCCTTGGTGCCGGGCAGCGCGGCGAGTTCGCCGGCCATGAAGCGCTTGAAGTCCTGGCCGGCGAGGTCGATGTACCTGCCGTCCTGGTAGCTGAAGTACATCGGTACGTCGAGGATGTAGTCGACGTAGCGCTCGTAGCCGAAGCCGTCGGCGAACACGAAGTCGAGCATGCCGGTGCGGTCGGCGTCGGTGTCGGTCCAGATGTGCGAGCGGTAGGACAGATAGCCGTTTGGACGTCCTTCCGTGAACGGCGAATCGGCGAACAGCGCGGTGGCGATCGGCTGCAGCGCGAGGCTGGTGCGGAATTTCTTGATCATGTCCGCTTCGGACGAGAAATCCAGGTTCACCTGCACGGTGCAGGTGCGCGTCATCATGTCCAGGCCGAGCGAGCCGACCTTGGGCATGTATTCGCGCATGATCTTGTAGCGGCCCTTGGGCATCCACGGCATCTCGTCGCGCCGCCACTTCGGCTGGAAGCCCATGCCGAGGAAACCCAGGCCCATGCCGTCGGCCACGGAGCGCACTTCCTCCAGATGCGAGTTCACCTCGCAGCAGGTCTGGTGGATGGTTTCCAGCGGCGCGCCGGACAGTTCCAGCTGGCCGGCCGGCTCCAGCGTGATGTTGGCCTTGTCGCGGGTGAGCGCGACCGGAATATCGCCTTCGCGGGCGATCTCCCAGCCGTAACGCGCGGCGATGCCTTCGAGCAGTGCGCGGATGCCGCGCTCGCCCTCGAACGGCGGAGCGCGCAGGTCGTCTGTGCGGAAGCCGAACTTCTCGTGCTCGGTGCCGATGCGCCAAGCCTCGCGCGGCTTCTCGCCGGCGGCGAGGTAGTCGACCAGTTGCTGGCGCCCGGCGATGGGCGTGCTCTTGACGGCACTGGGTATGGACACGGGCGCAACCTCGCGGTGGGGAGCATCGACTATGGAGCCGCCGCGCGGCCACGAAAAGGGGTTGACGGAAAATATTTGTACGCGGCGGTACAGGAGGTCGCCGCCGTGTCGCGCCAGCTGGTCAGTGGAAGGCGGCGGTAGCGGGTGCGCGGCAGGTCAGGCGCAGCACCAGTGCGTCGGGCAGGTGGTTGCGCTGGCCGATGCTGGCCAGCGTGGTGCCGGGTTTGCGGATGCGGCGGTCGTCCGCGCAGGCGTCGGCACCATGGTCGAGCAGGCGGCTCACGATGGGGGCGTCGCCGTTGACCACGGCTGCGGTCAAGGCATCGGCCACGTTCGGCGCCGCGCGTGCCATGACGTTGGCGTGGTGGTGGAGCAACACGTCGAGCGTGGCGGTGTCGCCGCACACGACGGCGAGCGGCAGGGCAGGGCCGACCAGGTTGCCATGGTTGTTCATGACGCCGGCCGACTGGAGCCCTTTCGCCACGCCGGGACCGAAGCGCGGGTCGTGTGCCATGGCGCTCACGGTCTGCGGGTAGAAGCTGCCTTTGAGAGGCGGCAGCCGTACCGGTTCGTCCACCGCGGCGCCGTCGTCCAGCAGGCCATCGACCACGGCCGGCTGGTAGGCGTTGGCTGCGGTGAGCATGGCGGCCTGGCGCCAATGCGCCTGCTCGGCCGCGGGCAACGCGGCGAGACCCTGGCGCACCTGCGGCAGCTTGCCGTCGATGGCATCGGCCATCACCGCCGCCACGGCGGGCGGGGCATCGTAGAGGTCGTGCTGCCAGAGTCCGCGGATCGTGGGCAATGCCTGCCGGCAGAGGTTGGCGCTGCTGGCGGGCGCCGGTTCCGCGGCGATGGCGGATTGCAGCGCGCAGAGCGCGCAAGCGATCAGGGCGAGACGAGCAAGCATTCCGTGTTTCCTCGTGGGGCGGCTTTGGCCGGCCGCGCGCGACGAGTCTGGAACGGGATGCTGAGGCTGGCAAGTGATGCGGAAGGGCGAGGTGGTCGCGGTTTCGAAGCCAAAACCCTTGCCGAATGTCGGGAAAGTGCTTTCCCGGACTTTCCCGGCCCGCCGAGTCCGGAAGGGCGCCGGACCCGGCTCCGCGGATCGATCGCTGGTCGATCGATCCGCGAGCGGTCCGTCCGTGGAACCCGCTGACCGGCTGGCTGCGCCAGTCGTTCAGCGCTTCATCGAATTGAAGAACTCGTCGTTGGACTTGGTGTTCTTCATCTTGTCGAGCATGAACTCCATCGCGGCCAGCTCGTCCATCGGGTGCAGCAGTTTCCGCAGGATCCAGATCTTGGCCAGCATGTCCGGCTCGATCAGCAGGTCCTCGCGGCGGGTGCCGGAGCGGTTGATGTCGATCGCCGGGTACACGCGCTTCTCGGAAATGCGGCGGCTCAGGTGCACTTCCATGTTGCCGGTGCCCTTGAACTCCTCGTAGATCACCTCGTCCATCTTGCTGCCGGTGTCGGTCAGCGCGGTGCCGATGATGGTGAGGCTGCCGCCTTCCTCCACGTTGCGCGCGGCGCCGAAGAAGCGCTTGGGGCGCTGCAGCGCGTTCGCGTCCACGCCGCCGGTGAGCACCTTGCCGGAGCTGGGCACCACGGTGTTGTAGGCGCGGGCGAGGCGGGTGATGGAGTCGAGCAGGATCACCACGTCGCGCTTGTGTTCCACCAGGCGCTTGGCGCGCTCGATCACCATCTCGGCCACCTGCACGTGCCGGACCGCGGGTTCATCGAATGTCGAGCTGATCACCTCGGCGCGCACGGTGCGGGCGATTTCGGTGACTTCCTCCGGGCGCTCGTCCACCAGCAGGATGATGACGTGCGCGTCGGGGTGGTTGTACTGGATCGCCTGCGCGATGTTCTGCAGCATCATCGTCTTGCCGGACTTCGGCTGCGACACGATCAGCGCGCGCTGGCCCTTGCCGATGGGGGCGATGAGGTCGAGGATGCGGCCGGTGATGTCCTCGCTCGAACCGTTGCCGCGCTCCAGCTTGAAGGCCTTGCGCGGGAACAGCGGGGTGAGGTTCTCGAACAGCATCTTGTTCTTGGACGCTTCCGGCGGATCGCCGTTGATATCGTCCACGCGCAGCATCGCGAAGTAGCGCTCGCCTTCCTTGGGGTGGCGCACGCGCCCGGTGATGTAGTCGCCGGTGCGCAGGTTGAAGCGGCGGATCTGGCTGGGGCTGACGTAGATGTCGTCGGGGCCGGCCAGGTAGGATTCGTCGGCCGAGCGCATGAAGCCGAAGCCGTCCTGCAGGATCTCCAGCACGCCCTCGGCCCAGATGCCGCCGCCGGAGCGGGCGTGCGCCTTGAGGATGGAGAAGACCACGTCCTGGCGGCGGGCGCGCGCCACGCCTTCCTGGATGCCCAGCGATTCGGCGAACGCGATCAGCTGCGGCGCCTTCATGCGCTTCAGCTCGGTGAGGTTGATCAGGCGGTCGTCCGCACCCGGATCGGCGTTGTCGTCGTCCATCGGCAGGCCGTGCGGGTTGTTGTAGCGCGGGTTGTTGTTGCCACCGCCGCCGCCTTGCGGGCGCTGTTGCTGGTTGCGCTCGTGGCGGCGGCGCCGGCCGCGGCCCTCGCGCTGCTCGTTGTTGCGGTTGTTGCCGTTGTTCTGGCCTTGCCCCTGCGGGTTCTGCGGCTGGCCCGGCGCACGTGCCTCCGGTGCGCCGGCGGCTTCGCCGGCGGGCGCGGCCGGTGCGGCGGCGGGTGGCGGCACCGGTGCGGGTTGCTCGAACAGCGGCGCAGTGGTCGCTGCCGGTGCTTGCGCTTCGCCGGCGGCCGGCTTGGCGCCGCGCGACTGGCGACGCGGTGCGCGCGGACGCGACTCGGTCGGGTTCTCGGCGCCGCCGGCGTCGTTCGGGGTGGTGTTATCGGTATCGGACACGGGCAAACCTCGCGGGGCGCCGTTGGGAAACAGGAGGGAAGGTGTGCGTCGCGCCAAGGAGGGCGCAGGGGGATCGGGACGATCCCGGCAGACGCGGAAAGCAATCTAGCACCCGCCGCGCACGGCCGTAAAGCGCGCGGCGGGTGAAAAACGGCGCTCAGAGCGCCTTGTCGATCATCTGGGCCAGCTGACCCTTGCTGACGGCGCCGATCTGGGTGGCCTCGACCTTGCCGTTCTTGAACACCATCAGGGTAGGGATGCCGCGCACGCCGTAGGTGCGGGGGGTCTTCTGGTTGTGGTCGATGTTGATCTTCACGATGCGCAGCTTGCCCTGGTACTGGCCGGCCAGCTCGTCGAGGATCGGCGCGATGGCCTTGCACGGGCCGCACCATTCGGCCCAGAAATCCAGCAGCACGGGGGTGTCGGATTGCAGTACTTCCTGCTCGAAGGCGTCGTCGCTCACATGGGTAATCAGGTCGCTCACCGGGGTCTCCGAAAGGCGGGTGGAAGGAAGGTTTGGCGACCACGCGGCCAGCATCGGCTACACTGGGGTGCCCATGAAGCGCGGGTCGAACCGGGAAAGAGGGGTTTTGGCCATTGCGGCCCGGAACCTCATTGCAACGTAACTCGGGGCGCGATTCAAGCGATTCAAGGGCGGCAACGGACGGTTCCGTTGACATAGGCGAGGCGGCTCAAGCGTTTGCGTAGCAAACGCGCAGATACGGGTCCGTCGAGTCGTTTCGCCTATGCCAGCGGGACTGCCGGTTGCACTGCAACCGTTTCGGCGCCCTCCGCGGCTTCGGAGCGCCGGCCGGCGAGCCTGCTCGCCGCCGTGCGCTGCGTACCGCCGCGCGCCGCTCATCCCACCGCTCCGTGTCCGCCTCCGGCGGCGGAGCCGGGCCGGCTTCGACGCCTGTGCCCGCATCCCACCGGCTTTTCCTTCCATGTCGCAAACCGTACTCACCGATACCTTCTTCACCAACTTCGAACTTCATCCGCTGCTGCAGCAAGGCCTGGCTGACGCCGGCTTCACCCGCTGCACGCCGATCCAGGAACTGACCCTGCCGGTGGCGCTGGCCGGCCGCGACGTCGCCGGCCAGGCGCAGACCGGCACCGGCAAGACCTGCGCCTTCCTGGTCGCGCTGATGAACCGCCTGCTGACCACGCCCGCGGTGGCCGAGCGCAAGGACACCGACCCGCGCGCGCTGGTGATCGCGCCCACCCGCGAGCTGGCGATCCAGATCGACAAGGATGCCCGCGCCATCGGTGCACGCACCGGCCTGAAGACCGCGCTGATCTACGGCGGCGTGGACTACGACAAGCAGCGCCAGCAGCTGCACGACGGCTGCGACATCATCATCGCCACGCCCGGCCGCCTGCTCGACTACTACAAGCAGCAGGTGTTCGGCTTCAACGGCGTCGAGGTGATGGTGATCGACGAGGCCGACCGCATGTTCGACCTCGGTTTCATCAAGGACGTGCGCTTCATCTTCCGCCGCCTGCCGGCACGCGAGCAGCGCCAGGTGCTGCTGTTCTCCGCCACGCTGAGCCATCGCGTGCTGGAGCTGGCCTACGAGCACATGCACGAGGCCGAGAAGCTGGTGGTGGAGAGCGACAACGTCACCGCCGACAAGGTGCGCCAGGTGGTCTACTTCCCGGCCAAGGAAGAGAAGCTGCCGCTGCTGCTGAACCTGATCGACCAGCACCAGCCCAGCCGCAGCATCATCTTCGTCAACACCAAGGCCGCCGCCGAGCGCGTCACCGACCGCGTGAAGCGGCACGGCTGCCGCGTCGGCGCGATCTCCGGCGACGTGCCCCAGCTGAAGCGCCAGAAGCTGCTGCAGCGCTTCCAGGACGGCCAGCTCGACATCCTCGTGGCCACCGATGTGGCCGCGCGCGGCCTGCACATCCCCGCGGTCAGCCACGTGTTCAACTACGACCTGCCGCAGGATGCGGAGGACTACGTGCACCGCATCGGCCGCACCGCGCGCCTTGGTGCCGAGGGCGACGCGGTCAGCTTCGCCTGCGACCTGTACGCGATGAGCCTGCCCGACATCGAAACCTACATCGGCCAGAGCATCCCGGTGGCGGCCATCGAGCCGGAGCTGCTGGTGATGCCGAAGCCGCGCGCGATCGACGCCGAGTTCGCCGCCGCCGCCGCCGCCGACAGTGCCGCGTTCGGCGACCACGTCGAGCCGCGGCACGACGACAAGAAGGGCGGCCGTGCGCGCCGCGACAGCCGCGACGGCGAGCGCAAGCCGCGCGGGGATCGCCCGCACGAACCGCGGCCGCCCCGTGCGCCGCGCGCCGAGCCGGCGAACGTCGAGGCCGTTGCACCGGTGGCCGTGGCGAGCGATGCCAGCGTCAGCGCGACCGACGAGGGCGAACGCAAGCGCCGCCGTCGGCGCGGCGGCCGCAACCGCCGCCGCGAAGGTGGCGAGGCGGTGGCGACGAATGCCGTGCAGGGCAAGCCGCAAGCGACACCGGCCGAGGGCGGCCGCCCGCCGCGCGGCGAGCGTCGCGCGCCGCGCGAGCGCGTACCGGCCGAGGCCGTGGCATCGGCGGCCGGTCGTCCCTCGCGGCAGGTGGCCGCCACCGCCGGCGAGCACACGCACCCGAACAAGCCCAGCCTGTTCCGCCGCCTGACCCGGCTGTTCACCGGACGCTGAGCCAGTCGCGCAATGCAGCGTCGCCGGGCTGAACCGGCGACGATCACCGCATCCGGGACATGGGCGACCTTGCACCCTGCATACCGTATCCTTGCCGGGATACGGCAGGCAGTCGGCGGGGGCGCGCGGTGATCCAGTTCGACAAGGTGAGCAAGCACTACGACGGCGGCCACGAGGCGCTTTCGCAGCTTTCCTTCACCATACCCACGGGCGAGATGGCTTTCGTCACCGGCCATTCCGGCGCGGGCAAGAGCACCTTGCTCAAACTGCTCGGCGTGATCGAGCGGCCCAGCCACGGCGCGATCACGATGGACGGCCAGAACCTGGCCAAGGTGCGCGGGCGCGGCATTCCCAAGCTGCGCCAGCGCATCGGCATGGTGTTCCAGGACCATCGCCTGCTGATGGACCGCAGCGTGTTCGCCAACGTCGAGCTGCCGCTGGCCATCGCCGGCATCGCCCGCGTCGAACGCGGCCGGCGCGTACGCGCGGCGCTGGAGAAGGTGGGCCTGCTCTCGTACGAGCGCCAGCTGCCGGCCACGCTGTCCACCGGCGAGCAGCAGCGCGTGGGCATCGCGCGGGCGATCGTGGGGCGCCCCTCGCTGCTGATCGCCGACGAGCCCACCGGCAACCTCGATCCGCAGCTCGCGGTGGAGATCATGGGCCTGTTCGCCGAATTCCAGCAGGTGGGCACCACGGTGCTGATCGCCAGCCACGACCTGCCGCTGATCAAGCGCATGCGCAAGCGCGTGGTGGTGCTCGATCACGGCCGATTGGTGGCGGATCTCGCCGCCGAGGAGGTGCTGTGATGGCCGCCGCCGATGTTCGCCGTGACGCAGAGACGCCGCCGCGCAACGAAGCCAGCCACACCCGTCGCGTGTCCAGCTGGCGCGAACACCACGGCTGGAGCGCCGGCGCCAGCCTGCGCCGGCTCGCCGCCCGTCCACTGGGGAGCCTGCTCACCATCGCGGTGATGGGGCTGGCGCTGGCCCTGCCGCTGGCGTTCTACCTGCTGCTGGGCAACGTGCAGCAACTGGGCAAGGCGCTGGGCCAGGACCAGGCGATCAACGTGTTCCTGCAGCCGGACCAGGCCGCCTCGCAGGCGCAACTGCTGGCGAAGCAATTGGGCGATCGTTCCGACGTGGCGTCGGTAGCGATCAAGACGCCGCAGCAGGGCCTGGACGAACTGGCGAAGCTGCAGGGTTTCTCCGGTGCGCTGGACGCGTTGGAGCAGAATCCCTTGCCCTTCGTGCTGATGGTGCAGCCCAAGCCGGGCCTCGATGCGCCGACCGTGGAACGATTGGTCAGCGACCTGCGCGAGATGCACAGCGTGGCCCAGGTGCAGGACAGCGGCACCTGGCGGCAGCGGCTGGACGCGCTGCTCGGCGTGGGCGACCGCGTGGTGATCGCGCTGGCGCTGATGCTGGCGCTGGCCGCCCTGCTGGTGGTGGGCAACACGGTGCGGGTGGACATCGCCAGCCGCCACGAGGAGATCGGCGTGCTGCTGCTGGTGGGCGCCAGCGGCGCCTTCGTGCGGCGGCCCTACCTGTATGCCGGCATCTGGTACGGCCTGTTCAGCGGCATTCTTGCCGCGCTGCTGGCGCTGGCGATCGAGTTCGCGCTCAGCGGACCGGTGGCACGGTTGAGCCAGGCCTATGATGGCAAGCTGCACCTCGGCGGCTTGCCGCTGTGGTTGCTGGCCGTAGTGCCGTTGGCTGCAGCGGTGCTGGGTTGGCTGGGTGCACGGCTGGTGAGTGCCTGGCAGCTGCGCAAGGCGGTCTGAACAGGTGTCGGGGGCGAGAATAGTCAGGGCATGAGTACAAGCATCAGCAACCGGCTGGTCAGCACGGCGCCACGCGTGCTGGTGGTCGACGGTTCCAGGATGGTGCGGCAGCTGATCGGTCGCGTGCTGCAGACCGAGCTGCCGGGCGTGGAAGTGGTCGGCTGCGGCAGCGGCAGCGAGGCGCAGCAGCTGCTGGGCGAAGGGGTGTTCGATTTCATCACCAGCGCGCTGCGCCTGCCCGACATGGACGGGTTGGAGCTGGCGCGCTTCGTGCGCGAATCCGCGCCGCAGGCCTACGTGCCGATCGTGGTGGTCTCCGGCGACGTGGACGACCGCCTGCACCGGCGCACGCTGGGCGAGGACGTCACCGACTACTTCGACAAGTCGCTGGGCTTCCAGGCGCTGGCCGAGTTCATCCGCGGCTACGTGCGCCCCGAGGGCAGCGCCGAGGGCGAGGTGTTGTACGTGGAGGACAGCCGCGTGGTGGCGCTGGCCACCCGTCGCATGCTGGAGAAGTACGGCCTCACCGTGCACCACGTGATCAGCGTGGAGGATGCGCTGGCGCTGCTGGAAACCGCGAAGGTGCGTGGCGAGGTGGGTGCCGACGTGGTGCTCACCGACGTCAGCCTGAAGGGCGAGCTCACCGGCGGCGACCTGCTCGAGCGCATCCGCAAGGACTTCGGCTACGGCAAGGGCCGGCTGCCGGTGCTGGTGATGACCGGCGACGAGAACCCGGCGAACCAGGCCGCGCTGATCAAGGCCGGCGCGAACGACCTGGTGGAGAAGCCGGTCGAGGAAAAACTGCTGGTCACCAAGCTGCTGTTCCAGCTGCGCGTGTCGCGGCATCTGCGTTCGCGCGGCGCGGCCGCATGAGCGAGGTGCGGCTGGAAGCCACGTGGAAGGCGCGGATCGGCGCGCATCTGGAACGCCCGGAGATGCAGGCGCTGGCCGAATTCCTGCGTGCGGAGAAGCGCGCCGGCAAGGCGATCTATCCGCCCGGACCGGAGATCTTCGCCGCGTTCGAGCACACGCCGTTCGAGGAGGTGCGCGTGGTGGTCTTGGGCCAGGACCCCTACCACGGCCCCGGCCAGGCGCACGGCCTGTGTTTCTCGGTGCGCCCCGGCGTCCCGGCGCCGCCCTCGCTGGTGAACATCTTCAAGGAGATCCAGCGCGACCTCGGCATCGCGCCGCCCGACCATGGCTGCCTCACACCGTGGGCCGATCGCGGCGTGCTGCTGCTCAACGCGGTGCTCACCGTGGAGCGCGGGCTGGCTGCCGCGCACCAGGGCAAGGGCTGGGAAGGCTTCACCGATGCGGCCATCGACGCGCTCAACCGCGAGCGCGAGGGCATCGTGTTCCTGCTCTGGGGCAGCTACGCCCAGCGCAAGGGCCAGCTGATCGACACGCGCCGGCACTGCGTGCTGAAGAGCGTGCACCCTTCCCCGTTGTCCGCCCACCGCGGCTTCCTCGGCTGCGGGCATTTCTCCGCCGCAAACCGTTATCTGGAAGCGCAGGGGCAAGCACCCGTCGACTGGTCGCTGCCGCCGCGCGTCGCGTTGCCCGGCTGACTGCTCAGCCCGTCACCTCGGCCCACATGCGCAACAGGTTGGCATGCGAGCGGCTCACGGCATCGAAGGTCTGGCTCTTGCCCTCGCGGCCGAAGATGTCGCGCTTGGCGCTTTCCAGATCCCACAGCAGTTCGCGGCGGGCCGCGTCGCGCACCATGCTTTGCACCCAGATGATGGCCGCGTCGCGCACGCCGCGCGTCACCGGATTGACGTGGTGCAAGGTGTTGGCCGGGTAGGCGATGGCGGCGCCGGCGTCCAGCTTGAAGGCGTATTCCATGCCGCCGTTGGCATGCGTCACCAGCTCGCCGCCGTCGTAGCTCCTGGGGTCGGACAGAAACACGGTGATCGCGATGTCGGTGCGTATCGCGTTGCCCAGGCTGCCCATCACCGGGGCATCGACGTGCGCGCCGTATTCCATGCCGCCGGCGTAGCGGTTGAACAGCGGCTGGGTGTTCGCTGCCGGCAGCAGCGCCGCCTGCAGCAGCGCGTTGCGCTGGAAGGCGGCGCGCACGATGTCGGCGATGCGCGCGTAGTTCGCGCTGCCGGTGTCGATCTGCTGGTTCTTCTTCACGGTGCGTGCCGACCAGCCGGCCGTGGCGGAGCCGTCGACGTAGGGGGCGGATTGCAGCTCGGCCCGGATTGCGACTAGCTCCTGGGCGGTCAATACATCGGGTACACAGACGATCAAGTGAACTCCCCCTTCCACGTGGCTTGTCCCGGCATTGTAGTGAACAGGCCACTGCAGGACACGCGCGAACGGCCCGGTTTGCGGTTGTTTTCAAGCCCTGCCGAACGGCCCATGCCCGGTGCCGATGCCGGGTACAGGATGGACAAGCGGCCGACATTTCTGTACGATGCGGTTTACTAAAAGCCGTGAACCATTTGCGGCTTTAGCACTCCAACCACCGGAGTGCTAACCTGAAGCCCTTGCACTGGAGGTTTCACATGTCCCAAGCCTTGGCGACCACCCACATGTCGCTGCCCAGCGTGGTCGGCAGCCTGGATGCCTACATCTCGGCCGTGCACCGCATCCCGGTGCTGAGCCAGGACGAGGAGCAGGCGTTGTCGCGTCGCTACAACGAGGAAGAAGACCTGGCTTCGGCCAAGCAGCTGGTGATGTCGCACCTGCGTTTCGTGGTGCACGTGGCGCGTGGCTATTCCGGCTACGGCCTGCAGCTCGCCGACCTGATCCAGGAAGGCAACATTGGCCTGATGAAGGCGGTGAAGCGTTTCGACCCGGATCAGGGCGTGCGCCTGGTCAGCTTCGCGGTGCATTGGATACGCGCCGAGATGCACGAGTTCATCCTGAAGAACTGGCGCATCGTGAAGGTGGCCACCACCAAGGCGCAGCGCAAGCTGTTCTTCAACCTGCGCAAGAGCAAGAAGCGCCTGGGCTGGATGAACGCGGCCGAGGTGCGCGCGGTGGCGCAGGATCTGGGCGTGCCCGAGGCGACCGTGCGCGAGATGGAATCGCGCCTGTCCGGCCGCGACATCGGCTTCGAGGCGCCGGCGGATGCCGACGACGACGCCAAGCCCGCGCCCGAGGCGTTCCTGATCGACGAAGGCGCCGACCCCTACGACAACGTGGCCGAGGCCGACCAGAGCGACAACCTGCTCAGCACGCTTTCCGGTGCGCTGGGCAAGCTGGACGGGCGTTCGCGCCACATCATCCAGCGCCGCTGGCTGGACGAGGAGAAGGCCACGCTGCAGGAGTTGGCCGACGAGTACGGCGTCTCCGCCGAGCGCATCCGCCAGGTCGAGGCGAACGCGATGAAGAAGATGCGGGGGTTGTTCGCGGAGGCATGAGTTTCTCGCCTCGCAAGTCATCGGCAACGGCCCGCCTTGGCGGGCCGTGTGCTTTTCAGCGGCCGGATTCGCGCTCGTCCTCGCCGGTGATGATTCGCGCGTGCCGCGCTTGGGTCCAGTACGCCATCGCCCAGTCCAGCATCACCACCAGCCGGTTGCGGAAGCCGATCAGAAACCAGATGTGCGCGCCCAGCCACACCCACCAGGCGAGCAGGCCGGACAGTTGCAGCTTGCCGAACTGCGCCACCGCAGCCATGCGGCCGATGGTGGCCAGCGCGCCCGCGTCGCGGTAGCGGAACGGCATGGCATGCGAGTCGCCGTGCAGCCGGGCGGCGATCAGCCTGGCTGCGTGCAGCCCCATCTGCTTGGCGGCGGGCGCCACGCCTGGCACCGGGCGGCCGTCCTGTTGCACGCTGGCGAGGTCGCCGAGCACGAACACTTCCGGGTGCCCGGGCAGGGACAAGTCGTCGCGCACGAGCACGCGGCCGGCACGATCCAGCGGCGCATCCAGCAGCCGACCCAGTGGCGAGGCGGCCACACCGGCGGCCCACAGCACGGTGCGTGCGGCAAGACGCTGCTCGCCCAGCGTCACGCCCTCGCCGTCCACCGCCGTCACTGCCTGGCCGAGGCGCACCTGCACGCCCAGGTGTTCGAGTTGCCGTTGCGCCTTCGTCGACAGCGCGGGATCGAACGCGGCCAGCACGCGCGGCCCGGCTTCCACCAGCAGGATGTTCGCCGCACCTGGCTGCGTGCGACGGAACTCGCCGGCCAGCGTGTGCCGCGCGATCTCGGCCAGCGTGCCGGCCAGTTCCACCCCGGTGGCGCCGCCGCCTACCACCACGAAGTTGAGCCAGGCCTGGCGGCGCACGGGGTCGTCCTCCTGCTCGGCGCGCTCGAACGCGGTGAGCACGCGGCGGCGGATCGCCAGCGCGTCGTCCAGCGACTTCAGCCCCGGCGCGTCGATAGCCCAGTCGTCGTGGCCGAAATAGGCATGCGCGGCACCGGTGGCGACGATCAGCCAGTCGTAATCAAGCGACTCGCGTTGCAGCTGCACGCGACGCTGCGCGAGGTCGATGCCGGCGACCTCGTCCATCAGCACGGTGACATTGCGCTGGTGACGCAGGATCTGCCGCAGCGGCGCCGCAATCGATGGCGCCGACAGGCCCGCGGTGGCGACCTGGTACAGCAGCGGCTGGAACAGGTGATGGTTGTGGCGATCGACCAGGGTAATGCGCGCTCGCGCACGGGCCAGCGCGCGGGTGGCGGCGAGTCCGCCGAAACCGCCGCCGAGTATCACGATGTGGGGCAGTGCATCGGGCATGACACGATTCCTTGAGGCGCTGTCCCATTGTAGGAGCGCACCTTGTGCGCGATGGCTCTGG
Source organism: Rhodanobacter sp. C06 (assembly GCF_002001105.1). GTDB lineage: Bacteria > Pseudomonadota > Gammaproteobacteria > Xanthomonadales > Rhodanobacteraceae > Rhodanobacter_A. Next base: position 195,704 of record NZ_MUNP01000043.1, read on the forward strand.
CTTCGATCAACATCAGAGCACTCGCGCACTGGGTGCTCCTGCGGTGGTTCAATAAAGATCGATCGGATCCACGTCCAGCGACCAGCGCACCTTGCGTGCGCCGGGCAGGCGCGCGAGTTGCGCGGCCCAGGGGCGCAGCGCGGCGTGCAGGTCGCGGCGGTTCGTCGCTTCCAGCAGCAGCTGGCCGCGCTGGCGGCCGGCGCGCAGCGGCATCGGCGCGGGCATCGGGCCGGCGACCTGCAGGCCGTGCTCCGGCGGCAGCGCGGCGCAGGCTTCGGCGAGGAACGCATCGACCGCCGCGCGCTGGGCGGCTTCGGCGCGCAGCAGCACCTGGTGCGCATACGGCGGCAGCAGGCTCTGCCGTCGTTCGGCGAGCAGGCTCTGCGCGGCGGCGGCATAGCCCTGTGCCAGCAGCTGGCGCAGCAGCGGGTGGTCGGGGTGGTGGGTCTGCAGCAGCACGCGGCCCGGCTTGGCGGCGCGTCCGGCGCGTCCGGCCACTTGCACCAGCTGTTGCGCCAGCCGTTCGTTGGCGCGGAAGTCCAGGCTGAGCAGGCCCTCGTCCACGCCCGCGATGGCAACCAGGGTGAGGTGGGGCAGGTCGTGGCCCTTGGCCAGCATCTGGGTGCCTACCAGGATCGCCGGCTTCGCCTCGTCGCGCAGGCCGTCGAGCAGGTGTTCGAAGGCATCGCGGCGGCGCGTGGTCTCGCGGTCGATGCGCAGCACCGGCACTTCGGGGAAGCGTGCGGCCAGCGCCTCCTCCAGCCGCTCGGTGCCTTGGCCCAGCGGCTTCAGCTCGGTGGCGTCGCAGGCGGGGCAGGCAGCGGGGATGCGCGCGTGATGGTCGCAGTGATGGCAGACCAGCATGCGGCGGCCGGCGTGCAGGGTCAGCGGGCGCTCGCAACGCGGGCAGTCGGCGTGCCAGCCGCAGGCGTGGCAGAGCAGCACCGGCGCGTAACCGCGGCGGTTCTTGAACACCAGCGCCTGCTCGCCACGCGCCACCGTGTCGGCCACCGCGGCGAGCAGGGTGGGCGAGAGGCCGTGGTCGAGGCGCTGCGCACGCATGTCCACGATCTGCACCGTGGGCGGGCGTACTGCGCCGGGGCGGGCGCGCAGGTGCAGGGCGCGGTAACGGCCGGCCTCCACGTTGGCCAGCGATTCCAGCGAGGGCGTGCCCGAGCCCAGCAGCACCGGCACACCCAGCGCCCGGGCGCGCACCACGGCGAGGTCGCGGGCGTGGTAGCGGAAGCCTTCCTGCTGCTTGTAGGCGCCGTCGTGCTCCTCGTCGACGATGACCAGGCCGGCCCGCGGCAGCGGGGTGAACACTGCCGAACGGGTGCCCAGGATCACCTTCGCCTCGCCCGAACGGGCACGCAACCAGGCGCGGGCGCGCTCGCCTTCGGCGAGGTTGGAGTGGATCACTTCCACCGGCACGCCCAGGCGATCGCGCAGGCGGCGCAGGGTCTGCGGGGCGAGGCCGATCTCCGGTACCAGCAGCAGCGCCTGTTTGCCCTGCGCCAGCACGCGTTCGATCAGGGCGAGGTAGACCTCGGTCTTGCCGCTGCCGGTGACGCCGTCGAGCAGGAAGGGCTGGTAGCGGCCGAGATCGCGGGCCACCACGGCCACGGCGCGTTGCTGCTCCTCGCTCAGCGCGGGCGCGGCGCGGGTGGCGCTGGTGTCGTTGGCCGTGCGTTCGCCGCGTTCGACGAGGTTGGCCGCCAGCAGTCGCCGCGCGGCGGCACGCCAGCCGGGCAGGCAGGCGTCCAGCTCGGCGGCGCCCAGCGGGCCCGCAGCCAGTTCCGCAAGCAGGGCGTGGCTGCCGCCACGCCGGCTGCCGGCGTCCAGCGCGCCGCGCCCGGCCGTGGTGAGCGACCAGCACTCTTCGCCCAGCGGTGGCAGCGGTTTCGCCTCGCGCAGCGCCAGCGGCAGTGCGTTCGCATAAGCCTCGCCGGGCGCGGCCAGCCAGTAATCGGCGGCCCAGGCCAGGGTCTGCATCAGCTCGGCGTCGAGCAGGGGGGCGTCGTCGAGCCGACGCAGCGCGCGCTTCAGCTTGCCGGCGCCCACGGTGGATTCGACGCCCGTGGCGACCACCACGCCTACCGCCTGGCTGCGGCCAAACGGCACCAGCACCCGGTTGCCCGGCTGCACCTCGCCGCCGGTGGCGGGCGGCAGGTAGTCGAACAGGGTGGGCAGGGGAACGGGCAGGGCGACGCGCAGGACGGCGGGCATCATGGCGCCAAGTTTAACGGGACGCCCGGCCTCGCCGAGGCCGCATTCCCCGCACAAGCGGCAGGCGGAACAACGCTTGCGAACACATGCTGCCCGCGGGTCGAGGAATCGGGCGCAAGTCACTCAGCCGCGCAGGTTTTTCCGCTTATCCACAAGGCCTGTGGACAAGTCTGTGGATGGCGCGGGGACGAGGGGCGCCGAAGCGCATGGCGGCGCCCTTCGCGACAGTCTGGACACGTTTTGGTCATGTAAAAAACGTTTTTCATATCAGTAACTTGCAATCCACGGTCGGCGGCCATTCATCCAGTGGCCGGGCCGCATGACACGCCTTGACAGGTGGGTGACGCTGTGCAAAACCGCGGCCAAGTCACTGCGGCAGGGGGCCGCGGCGGATGCCCTTCAGTGCGCCAAACCCAGCACGAAGGCAAACAGCAGCACGAAACCGAGCAACCAGAAGTAGCACCAGCCGATGCACCAGTATTTCAGCAGGGTCATCGGCCAGCCCTGCCGGTAGATGCGCTTTTGCATCAGCAGCAGGTAGATCGGCGCCCATAGCACCAGCAGCCGCTCCAGCCAGTTCAGCGGGGTCGTGGTCCACAGCGCATGCGGCTCCAGCCAGCCGGCGAACATGGCCAGCAACGTGCACAGCAGCAGCCACAGGAACAGGAAGGCCTGGCTGTGCAGCACCACGATCAGGTGCTCCATGTAGAGCCGCCGCTTGAACACGTAGAACAGCTTCAGCAGCAGCGCATAGATCGGCACCAGTACCAGCATGGCAGCGGGCAGGTTGCCGAATACGCCGTTGACCACACGCTCCTTGGCGGCCTGGCGGCTCACCGCGTCGCCGTGCCGGAAGGCGTGCCAGTTGTCGAGCATGTGCTCGCGGACCGCGTTCAACCGCTGGTTGGCGAAATCGGGCAGCCAAGCGATCTGCACCGTCTTGCTGGTCTCGCTCCGGGTGATCGGGGTGGTCGTGGCGTACGCCGCGGGCAGCGGCGGGGCGTGCAACTCCGCCAGCCGCCGGTCGGCGGCCGCGCGCAACTGCTGCTTCACGCGAGTTGCCTGCGCAGCCATCGCGTCGTCGCCGAAGGTCTGCACGGCATCCAGGGCGTTGTCCTTCTCGTCAAGCAGGTCATGCACTTCGTTCGCGCTGTTGGCCTGCGCGAAATCGGAGCCGCGATCGAGCAGCACGTGCTGCTGGCGTTGCTCGATGTTGTGGCTGATCGCCGCCGAAGTGGCCAGGTGCAGCACGAAGAAGCACAGCAAGCTCAGCACGAACATCAGCCGGAACGGCGCGATGTAGCGCACGCGGCGACCGGCGAAATATTCCAGGGTCAGGAAGCCGGGCTTGAGGAACAGCTGCGGCAGCGTGTGCAGGATGCGGCTGTCGATGTGCAGCACCGTTTCCACGGTCTCCTCGGCCATGTGATGCATCGGCTTGAGCACGCTGTGCATGGACTGGCCGCACTCGTGGCAGTACTCGCCCGCCAGTGGCGTGCCGCAGTTGGCGCAGTGCAAGCCTTCGTGGCTGACCAGTGACTTCATTGCGTACCCCTCGATTCCGTCGCAGCGCGCGATCTTGGCACAGCCCGCCGTGCACGACAGCCCTGCCGGAAGGCTCGGGTAGAATGACCGCCCGCTGGAGTCCATCGATGAAACCGTTTCGCCCCGAACGTGCCCGCGTGCAGCACGAGATCGGCGCCACCGTACGCCTCGCCATCCCGCTGATCCTGGCGCAGCTCGCCGCGATCGGCAGCAACGTGATCGACGCGGTGCTGTCCGGCCACGTCAGCGCCCACGTGCTGGGCGCGGTGGCGGTGGGCGCCAGCCTCTGGTCGCTGGCGATCGTCTGCGGCATCGGCACGATGATGTCCGTGCCGCCCTCGGTGGCGCAGCTGGATGGCGCCGGCCGCCGCCACGAAGTGGGCAGCGTGTTCCGCCAGGCGTTGTGGCTGGCGCTCGCGATGGGCGTGTTGCTGTGGTTCGCGGTGCGCCATGCGGGGCCGTTGATCGACCTGATCGGGGTGGCGCCCAGCCTGCGCCACGACGTGGAGCGGTTCCTGTTCGCGATCAGCTGGGGGGCGCCCGCGCTGACCTGCTATTTCGCGTTGCGCGGCCTGTCCGAAGGACTGTCGCTGACCAAGCCGTCGATGTTCTTCGGCTTCGGCGGCCTCGTGGTGCTGGTGCCGCTGGGCTACGTGCTGATGTTCGGCAAGCTGGGCATCCCGCCACAGGGCGCGCACGGTTGCGGCATCGCCACCGCCACCGTGCTGTGGCTGGAGATGCTGGGTTTCGGCACCTACGTGCTGAAGCACCGCAACTACCGCGGGCTGAACCTGCTGGAACGTTTCGAGTGGCCGCACTGGCGGCGCATCGGCGCGCTGCTGCACATCGGCGCGCCGATGGCGGTGACCCTGCTGGCCGAGGGCGGCCTGTTCGTGGCCGCGGCGCTGCTGCTCAGCACGCTGGGCGAGGACGTGATCGCCAGCCACCAGGTGGCGCTCAACGTCGCCGCGCTGTTCTTCATGATCCCGCTGGGCCTGGCGATGGCGATCACCGTGCGGGTGGGCAATGCGGTGGGGCGCGGCGATGCGCGCGGCGTGCGCTACGCCGGCTTCTGCGGCATCGGCCTGACCCTGCTCACGCAACTGGTCTCGGCCTCGCTGATGCTGGCGCTGCCGCATTTCATCGCCTCGCTGTACACGCACGACGACAAGGTCATCGAGCTGGCGGCGCAGCTGATCGTGCTGGCGGGCTTCTTCCAGTTCTCCGACGGCATCCAGGTAGCCGCGAACGGCGCGCTGCGCGGACTCAAGGACACCCGCGCGCCGATGGCGATCACGCTGTTCGCGTACTGGGGCGTGGGCATGCCGGTCGGCTGGTGGCTGGCGTTCCACCACGGCCTCGGTGCGCGCGGCATGTGGATGGGCCTGATCGCCGGCCTCAGCGTGGCGGCGGCGATGCTGTTCACGCGCTTCTGGCGCAGCGCCTGGCGCGAGCGCTGGCGCCGGCATGCACCGGGTGCGGCGGAGCTGCCGATACCGGTCGCCCCGGGCATGACGTGATGCCGCGCGAGCGGCTACGCTTGGAGCCCGCCGGGCTTTGACCGGCCGGCCTGCGAACCCGTCTGTGTGGTGCATCTTTCCGCCGCTTCTTGCCCCTTAGAACCACTATGGGGCGGCGAATCGTCGAAAACCTGCCCTCACACAGCCGAATTCTCGCCTCGACCGGCAAAGCCCGACAGACTCCAGGAATCCACGAGGAAACCCGCGCCAATGCAGCCACCGCCCATGCCGCCCCGTTCGCCGTCGTCGCCCGCGACCCCGCCGCCGCGCCGGCATGGCTTCTGGGCGGTGCTGTGCGGCATCGGCCGCGGCATCAACGTGGTGCGGCTGCTGATCATCAACGCGGTGTTCTTCTTCCTGCTGCTGATCGTGCTGTTGCTGGTCGTCGGCGGCATCGCCGGCAGCCACGCGTCGCGCACCGTGGCGGACGGCAGCGTGCTGGTGCTCAAGCTCGATGGCCAGCTGGTCGAGCAGTACAGCATCGCCCCCATGCAGCGCGCGCTGGCAACTTTGTCGGGCAACAAGTCCGAGCAGGTGCAGTTGCGCGATCTGGTCGGCGCGATCGACGCCGCCGCGCAGGACAAGCGCATCGGCCGCATCCTGCTGTTGCCCGGTGAACTGCACGCGGGCGGCTTCGCCGCGCTGCGCGAGGTGGGCGCGGCGCTGGACCGCTTCCGCGCCACCGGCAAGCCGGTGATCGCCTGGGCGGCGAACCTGGACCAGGGCCAGTACTACCTCGCCGCGCATGCGGACAAGGTGCTGCTCGATCCGCAGGGCAGCCTGATGCTCACCGGCCTGGCGAATTACCGGCTGTTCTACAAGGATCTGCTCGACAAGCTGGGCGTGGACGTGCACTTGTTCCGCGTGGGCCAGTTCAAGAGCGCGGCCGAGCCCTTCATCCTCGATCACGCCTCGCCGGCCGCCAAGGAGGCCGACGGCTACTGGATGGGCGGGCTGTGGGACGAATACCTCGCCGAGGTGGCGAAGCTGCGCAAGCTCGATCCCGCGGCATTGCGCGCCGACATCGACAACCTGCCGCAGACCATCGCCAGCACCCAGGGCGACCTGGCGAAGCTCGCGTTGGACGAGCACCTGATCGACGGTACCGCCACCCGCGCCCAGCTGATCGCGATGCTGCGTGCGCAAGGCGTGCCCGCCGCGAAGAACGGCCACGGCTTCCGCGCCGTGGACCTGGCGCAGTACGCCGCCGACCTGCCGAAGGGCGGCGACCTGTTCGCGCCCGGCGTGACCGTGGTGGTGGCCGAGGGCGAGATCGCCGGCGGCAAGCGTCCGCCGGGTTCCATCGGCGGCGAATCCACCGCCGCGCTGATCCGCGCCGCGCGCGAGGACAAGCGCACCAAGGCGCTGGTGCTGCGCGTCGATTCGCCCGGCGGCGAGGTGTACGCCGCCGAACAGATCCGCCGCGAGGTCGAACTCACCCGCGAGGCCGGCATCCCGGTGGTGGTGTCGATGGGCGACGTGGCGGCCAGCGGCGGCTACTGGATCTCGATGAACGCCAACCGCATCCTCGCCGAGCCGAACACCATCACCGGCTCGATCGGCATCTTCGGCATGTACTACACGGTGCCGAACACGCTGGCCAAGTTCGGCATCACCAGCGACGGCGTGGCTACCGGGCCGATGGCCGGAGCGTTCGATATCACCCGCCCACTCGATCCCAAGGTGGGCACGGTGATCCAGGCGATCATCGACAAGGGCTACCGCGATTTCGTGGGCGGTGTGGCCAAGGCGCGCGGCAAGAGCTTCGACGCCGTCGACGCGATCGCCCAAGGCCGCGTGTGGACGGGCAGCCAGGCGCTGGACCGCGGCCTGGTCGACCAGCTTGGCGGGCAGGGCGACGCGGTGGCCGAGGCCGCCAACCTCGCCAAGCTGGGCAAGGATTACCCGGTGCGCTACCAGCAGGCGCCGCAGGGCGCGTTCGAGCGCTTCATGGCCGGCTTCAGCCAGAACGCCGGCGTCGAACTGCTGCAGTCCTGGGGTGTGCGCCTGCCGCCGTGGTTCGCGCAGATCCATGCACTGGCGCCGGAGTTGTCGCTGCTGCGCGACGCGAAGGCCGGCACGCCGAACGTCTACGCGTACTGCTTCTGCTCGCCGCATTGAGCGGGCGCGTCGCGCAACCGGCGTGCGGCTGCGGAACCGACGGCTGCGCGGCTGCTGGCGTAGGTCGGGATTCATCCAGACAACGCCACCCTGAGGTATCGGGTCGGGATGAATCCCGACCTACGGCGTCTCCACCGCGGCGTGGTACCAGTCGCCATGCCGCGTCACGCGCACCGGCAGGCCGAACGTCTCGCCCAGCGCGGCGTCGGTGAGCGTGGCGGCCCTGTCGCCCTGGCGCAGCACGCGGCCATTCTTCAGCAGCAGCACTTGACCGATCTCGGGGAGGATCTCCTCGACGTGATGGGTCACCAGCAGCAAGGTGGTGCCGCCGCGCGCCAGCGCACGCAGGCTTTCCAGGAAGCGGCGGCGGCTGGCGGGGTCGAGCCCTGCGCAGGGTTCGTCCAGCAGCAGCGCACGCGGGCGGTGCACCAAGGCGCGGGCGATCAGCACGCGGCGCGCCTCGCCGGTGGACAGGCTGGCCATGGCGCGGCCGATCAGGTGCCCGGCGCCGAGCTGTTCCAGCGCCGTCTGCGCACGTTGGCGCATGTCCTCGCTGACGCGATGATCCAGGCCGAGGCCGCGCGCAGCGAAGAAGCCGGAAACCACCGTCTCGAACACTTCCAGCGGCGCGTCGCTGGTGTAGTCGTTCTGCAGCGCGGGTGAGACGATGCCGAGCAGCCCGCGCAGCTCGGCCACGCTCCAACGCGTGCGGCCGAACACGCGCACCGGGCCGCGGCCGTTGTCCGGCGCCAGCGGATAGAGTTGGCGCGCGATCAGCTGCACCAGGGTGGACTTGCCCGAGCCGTTCGCGCCGAGGATCGCGGTGTGCCGGCCGGCCTCGACGCGCAGGGTGAAACGGTCCAGCGCGGGGCGGCCGCCGCGCAGCACGGTGGCGTCGTCGATCTCCAGCAGGGGCGGTGCACAGACGGCAGTGGCATCGGAATTCATGCATCCACGATGCCGGCAAATGCGATGGCCTGCAAGGCGTTCGGACGTCGAGACGGCCAAAGCACGCATATTGGATTTTCGAGAAAGTGCATCCATGCACTTTACGAATCGCCTGGTTCGGCACATGCCGAACCAGGCCCCGTCGATCAATCACTGGCATGATTGATCGGCGTGCGATCCTCCCTGGATCGCAGCAATGACAGGCTGTCTGGCGACAGCCTGTCACTGCGCCCGCTACTGCGTCTGCGCCTCGATCTGCTTGCGTTGCTCCTCGGCCTGCTTGTTCACGATCTTCTGCACGTCCTTCGCGCGCTGCTCGTCGGCCTTCATCGCATCCCACGGCGTGGCGACGCGGCTGCTGGCGGCGGCAGCGGGTTGCGCGGCGGCCTGCGGCGTCGGCGGCTTGCCGGAACAGGCGGCGAGGGCGAGCAGGCAAGGCAGCATCAGCGTGGTTTTCATCGCGCAATCCCCCGATGGTCAGCTGGCGTCGAGTGTCACGCCGTGCGGCTCTGTCGGCAAGGCCATCGTGTAAGCTCTTCCCATGAACAGCCGCATCGACGCCTGGCAGCTGCATGGCCACACCGCTTTGATCACCGGCGCCAGCAAGGGCATCGGCTACGCCACGGCGCGCGAGTTGGCCGGGCTGGGTGCGAATCTGCTGCTGGTGGCGCGCGACGAGGATTACCTCGAACAGGTGCGGGTCGAACTGGCCGACGAGCATGACGGCATCGACGTCTACGCGCTGGGCGCCGATCTCGCCGAGGCGGAGGACCGGCTTGCGGTGTTCGACTGGGTGGCCGACCTCGGCCTGCCGCTGTCGCTGCTGGTCAACAACGCCGGCGGCAACCTGCCGAAGCCGGCGCTGGAGTGTGGCGACGACGACCTGCGCGCGATCTTCGAGCTGAACCTGTTCGCGGCGTTCGAGATGTGCCGGTTGGCGCATCCGCAGCTGGTGCAGCATGCGAATGCGGCGATCGTCAACGTGGGCTCGGTGTCCGGCATCACCCATGTGCGCACCGGCGCGCCCTACGGCATGAGCAAGGCCGCGCTGCACCAGCTCACCCGCAACCTCGCTGCGGAGTGGGCGGTGGACGGCATCCGCGTCAACGCGGTGGCGCCGTGGTACATCCGCACCCAGCGCACCGACACCGCGCTGGCCGACGAGGATTACCTGGAGGAAGTGCTGGACCGCACGCCGCTACGCCGCATCGGCGAGCCGGAGGAAGTGGCCGCGGCGATCGCCTTCCTGTGCCTGCCCGCGGCCAGCTACATCACCGGCCAGGTGCTGGGCGTGGATGGTGGTTTCCTCAACTACGGCTTCTAGATACCCGCCTCGACACGCGAGGGTGGGGCGAGGTTCTCCGGCAGAGCCTCATTCCTCGAGCTCGATGTCGAGGCTGTCGAGCAGTGTCACGGCCTCGGGCAGCGCGAACTTCGCCCGCTTGATGTCATTGTCGAAGACGTCGATGCGGTAGTTGCGCGCCCCTGCGAAATTCGCGCGGGCGAGCCGGGTCTTGCGGAACAGGCTGTCGCACAGGTCGGAGCCTGCGAAATCCGCATCCTCGCAGCGGGCCTCGGTGAAATCGACATCGATGACGCGGCAGTCGATCAGCTTCAGCTCGCGCAGGTCGAGCCCGAAGAACGAGGAGTCGTTCAACGCGCAGCGTGTGAAGGCCAGCGCGCCGGCCATTTGCACCGCAGGCCAGTGCGCGCCCGTCCAGTCGATGCCGGCCAGCTTGCAGTCGGTGAAGGCGGTGCCTGAGAAGCCGCTGCCGGTAAGCCTGGCCAGGCTGAGGTTGCAATCGGTGAATTCGCAATCGCTGAAGCGGCAGCGCGCCAGCGTGGCGCCGCTGAAATTGCAGCGGACGAAGCTGCAGTCGCGAAAGCGGATGCCGTCGACGGCGGCGTCCGCCAGTTCGAGATCCTTGAAGGCGACGTCGTCGTATTCCGTTGCGTCGAAGGCCGGGATCACCATGTGGTCGTCCGTTGGTCTGCAGGTGTCGGGCGAATCTACCCCGTGGCATTCTCATCGCCAGAGATGGCGGCGTGCCGGGTCGGCCAATTCGTGCTCAGGGGCCGCCGCAGCCTTGCAGTTGCGCGCGCAACTCGGTCTCGCGCCTGAGCAGCGGCGGCTGGTCGCTCTTGAAGGCGCGGCGAAGCTGGTGTTCGTTCACGGACCAGTCCTGGCGCAGTGCTGCGCAGGTCTCTTGCGGACTCAATGGGCGGCAGCGATCCTGCACGAAGGTGTAGTAGCCGGAGACCATGGCCGCGTCGGGCTGGTCGCGGCCCATGCGGTTGCCCGCGTTGTACTGCTCGTTCAGCGAAGTGGGCACGCCCACGATGCCCAGCGGTGCGTAGTAGCCGGGCGGCTGGCCGTTGGCACTCAGGTAGGTCTTGCCGTCGGTGGCGCGCACGCACTGGTACAGCGCGGGAATCGGTGCGGCGGGCGGTGGCCGGGC